>NZ_JBIVOX010000017.1:0-14430 GCF_044754345.1 Streptomyces sp. NPDC093094
ACTCCTTCGACCAGTGGGGCGTGGAACTGGGCAAGGTCCTCGCCAAGCGCATCGAACCCGCGCTCACCGAAGGCACCGACGTGCCCGGCCTGGACTCCTCCACCACCGCACTCGTCGCCAGGTACCGGGAGCTGCACGGCCGGAGCTGAGCCCACGCGGGGCCGAGTGCGGCAGATGCCGGGCGGCCGGGGCACGACCGCGGTTAGACTCCTCCGGCGATCATGAGCACGATCACTCGGGGGAGTGTGACTTGACAACTCCACAACGGACCTGGACCGGTGGCGCGCTGACCGCCAAGTCCTTTCTGAAGCCTCACAAGGTGGCATGGGTGATGTTCCATCCGGCCTGGATCCCCCGCTCGGTGGATCCGTCGGTGGAGACGCTCAAGCGCCTGCGTGTCATCGCCGGAGCCGTCGCCGCCCTCGGTGTCTACACCTACGTCGAGGGCGGCTTCGCCTTCACCGAGGTGCTGGACAACGCGGCGACGGCGTCGCTGGTGCTGCTGTTCCTCACCCCGCTGACGGTCGGGGTCATGCTCTGGGTGTGGCGGCGCTCCGGCGCGGGCACGGTGGGGCAGTTGCGCGGACCGCTCGTCAGCGCGCTCAAGCTGCTGCTGCTGTTCGTCGGTTCGGTGATCGGGACGGTGGGCCTGTTCAGCGTGTCCGACTCCCTCCCGGTGTTCGTCCAGCTTCCGTTCATGCTCGCGGCACTGTGGCTGGCCGTGTTCGTGATCGCCGGAGCGGTGCGGATCACGGGCAACTTCTTCGGCACGGCCGTCGTGCACCGCTGCCTGCCCCCGCTGCTGGCCTCCGTCACGTCCTGGCTGATGGCCCTGTTCGACCTGGTCACGGGAGATCTGCACGGGCTCGGCCTCGCGATGGGCGTCGTGTTCATCCTCGGTGCCCCCCTCACCGTCACCGGCATCTCCCTGCTGGAGATGCGCAGACTGAACCGCCGCTACGGCATCCGTCTGGGCGCCCACCCGGCCACCCTGCCGCATGTCCCGGGCCCGCCCCCGCCGATGCCGCCCACGGCCCCGCCGTACCTGCCGCCGGGCAGCCCGTACCTGCCGCCGCCGCAGGGGAACCCGTATCTGCCGCCGCAGGGCAACCCGTACGGGGTACCGCCCCAGGGAGGCCACCCGTACGGTGTCCCGCCGGGGCATCCTTACGCGCCGTACGGCCCGAACGGGCAGAACCCGTACGGAGGCTGAGCGCCCCCGGACACGGGAAGGCCCCGGGGGATCCTCGGATCCCCCGGGGCCTTCCCACGGCTGAAGCCGCCCGGTGGTGCGACGGTCAGGGCGACGCCGGCGGGTACAGCGAGCGGGGCAGCTGCGAGGCCGCCGCCGAATCCAGCAGCCACAGAGTGCGCTGCCGGCCGCGGGCACCCGCCGCCGGGGCCTGGATCTCCCCGGCGCCGGACAGGGCGATCGCCGCGGCCTGCGCCTTGTCCTCGCCGGCCGCCAGCAGCCACACCTCACGGGCCGCCCGGATCGCCGGGAGGGTGAGGCTGACCCGGGTGGGCGGCGGCTTGGGTGCGCCGTGGACGCCGACCACCGTGCGCTCGGTCTCGCGCACCGCGGGCAACTCCGGGAACAGCGAGGCCACATGGGTGTCCGGGCCGACGCCCAGCATCAGGACGTCGAAGGTCGGCACCTCGCCGTGGTTCTCGGGGCCGGCCGCGCGGGCCAGCTCCTCGGCGTAGGCGGCGGCCGCCGCGTCCGCGTCGGCACCGTACGGGCCGTCCGACGCGGGCATGGCGTGCACGCGCTTCGGGTCCAGCGGCACCGAGTCCAGCAGCGCCTCACGGGCCTGGGTGACATTGCGCTCGGGGTCGCCCTCGGGCAGGAAGCGCTCGTCACCCCACCACAGGTCCAGACGGCCCCAGTCGACGGCGTCGCGGGCCGGGGCGGCGGCGAGGGCCGCGAGGAGGCCGTTGCCGTTGCGGCCGCCGGTGAGCACGATCGACGCGGAGCCGCGGGACGCCTGCGCGTCCACGATCCTGGTGATCAGCCGGGCCGCGGCGGCCTGCGCCATCAGTTCCTTGTCGCGGTGGACGACGAGCTGAGGAGGGGTCACTTCGCGGCCGCCTTCCTCGTGGTGCTCTTCGCGGGGGCCTTCTTGGCGGCCTTCTTCGCCGAGGACTCCGGGGCGGAGTCCTCGACGGGCTCCTCGCCGGCCTCCGGCTCCGCGGAGGCACCCGCCCGGGCGCCGTCGCCGTCCGGCTGTCCGGCCGAAGCGGCCGAGAGCCGCTGCACGCCGTACCGCAGCGCGGACGCGTAGGTGTCGTCCGGGTCCAGCCGGCGCAGCTCCTCCGCGATCAGCTCGGCGGTCTCACGGCGCTTGAGCGCCACCGCGCGGTCGGGCTGGCCCTCGATCGACAGGGTCGCGAGGGTGCCGTCGGCGCGGTCCAGGACGATCGGGCCGCAGTCGGTGGCCATGCGCACCCCGGTCAGACCGGGGCCGCCGGACACCGTGCGCCGTACCGGTACGTCCAGCCGGTCCGCCAGCCACATCGCGAGCAGCTCGCAGCTCGGGTTGAACTCCTCGCCCTCGACCTCCACGGCCTGCACCTCGCACACGACCTGGTCCAGGGCCGCGGCCAGCATCGAACGCCAGGGCGTGATGCGGGTCCACGACAGGTCCGTGTCGCCGGGGGTGTAGGTCGTGGCGCGGGCGGTGAGTTCCTGCACCGGGTGCTCGGCGCTGTAGCTGTCGGTCACCCGGCGCTGGGCGAGGGCGCCCAGCGGGTCGCTGGCCGGGTCGAGCGGCGCGTTCGACGGCCACCACACGACCACGGGGGCGTCGGGCAGCAGGAGCGGCAGCACGACCGACTGGGCGTGATCGACCGCTTCGCCGTAGAGCCGCAGGACGACCGTCTCGCCGGTGCCCGCGTCGGCGCCCACCCGGACCTCGGCGTCGAGCCGGGACTGGGTGCGGTCGCGCGGGGTGCGGGAGAAGCGCTTGATGACGACCAGGGTGCGCGAGGGGTGCTCGCGCGAGGCGTCGTTGGCGGCCTTGAGGGCGTCGTAGGCGTTCTCCTCGTCGGTGACGATGACGAGGGTGAGGACCATGCCGACGGCGGGAGTGCCGATGGCGCGACGGCCCTGCACCAATGCCTTGTTGATCTTGCTGGCGGTGGTGTCGGTGAGGTCTATCTTCATGGCCGGCGCCAGCTCCGTCCGTCTCGTTCGAGCATCTCGTCCGCCTCGACGGGGCCCCAGGTGCCGGCCGGGTACTGCGCGGGCCTGCCGTGCGTGTCCCAGTACGTCTCGATCGGGTCGAGGATCTTCCAGGACAGCTCGACCTCCTCCGTGCGCGGGAAGAGGTTGGAGTCGCCGAGCAGGACGTCGAGGATGAGCCGCTCGTACGCCTCGGGGCTGGACTCGGTGAAGGACTCGCCGTAGGCGAAGTCCATCGACACGTCCCGGATCTCCATCGAGGTGCCCGGCACCTTGGAGCCGAAGCGGACGGTGACACCCTCGTCGGGCTGGACGCGGATCACGATCGCGTTCTGGCCCAGCTCCTCCGTCGCCGTCGTGTCGAAGGGGGAGTGGGGCGCGCGCTGGAAGACGACCGCGATCTCCGTCACCCGGCGGCCGAGCCGCTTGCCGGTGCGCAGGTAGAAGGGGACGCCCGCCCAGCGGCGGTTGTCGATGCCCACCTTGATCGCGGCGTAGGTGTCGGTCTTGGAGGCGGGGTCGATGCCCTCCTCCTCCAGATAGCCGACGGCCTTGGCGCCGCCCTGCCAGCCGGAGGCGTACTGGGCGCGCACGGTGTCGCGGCCCAGGTCCTTGGGCAGCCGGACCGCGCCGAGCACCTTGGTCTTCTCGGCGGCGAGCGCGTCCGCGTCGAAGGAGGCCGGCTCCTCCATGGCCGTCAGCGCCAGCAGCTGCAGGAGGTGGTTCTGGATGACGTCACGGGCGGCGCCGATGCCGTCGTAGTAGCCGGCGCGGCCGCCGATGCCGATGTCCTCGGCCATGGTGATCTGGACGTGGTCGACGTAGGACCGGTTCCAGATCGGCTCGAACATCGTGTTGGCGAAGCGCAGCGCCAGGATGTTCTGGACCGTCTCCTTGCCCAGGTAGTGGTCGATGCGGAAGACCTGGTCCGGGGCGAAGACCTCGTGGACGACCTTGTTGAGCTCCTCGGCCGACTCCAGGTCGTGCCCGAAGGGCTTCTCGATGACCGCGCGGCGCCAGGAGCCGCCCTTCTGGTCGGCGAGGCCGTGCTTCTTCAGCTGCTGGATGACCACCGGGAAGGAGCGCGGCGGCACGGACAGGTAGAAGGCGAAGTTGCCGCCCGTGCCCTGTGCCTTGTCCAGCTCCTCGATGGTGGCGCGCAGCTTCTCGAACGCCTCGTCGTCGTCGAAGGTGCCCTGCACGAAGCGCATGCCCTGGATGAGCTGCTGCCAGACCTCCTCGCGGAAGGGGGTGCGGGCGTGCTCCTTGACGGCGTCGTGGACCTCCTGCGCGAAGTCCTCGTGCTGCCACTCGCGGCGGGCGAAGCCCACCAGGGAGAAGCCCGGCGGCAGCAGACCTCGGTTGGCGAGGTCGTACACGGCGGGCATCAGCTTTTTACGTGACAAATCGCCCGTGACGCCGAAGATGACCAGACCCGACGGCCCCGCGATACGCGGGAGCCGTCGGTCGGCGGGGTCACGCAGCGGGTTGCTGCTTGACAAGTGATCAGCCCTCCGAGGGGGCGAGGCGCTTCAGTTCCGCCTCGGTCGAGGTCAGCAGATCGTTCCAGGACGCCTCGAACTTCTCGACGCCCTCGTCCTCCAGGAGCTGGACCACGTCGTCGTAGGCGATCCCGAGCTTCTCGACGGCGTCGATGTCGGCGCGCGCCTGCTCGTAGGTGCCGGCGACGGTGTTGCCGGTGATCTGGCCGTGGTCCTCGGTGGCCAGCAGGGTGGCCTCCGGCATGGTGTTCACCGTGTTCGGCGCGACCAGGTCGTCGACGTACAGGGTGTCCTTGTACGCCGGGTCCTTCACACCGGTGGAGGCCCACAGCGGACGCTGCTTGTTGGCGCCCGTCCGCTCCAGCGCGTTCCAGCGGTCGGAGGAGAAGACCTCCTCGTACGCCTGGTAGGCGAGACGAGCGTTGGCGACGGCGGCCCTGCCGCGCAGCGCCTTGGCCTCGTCGGTGCCCAGCGCGTCGATGCGCTTGTCGATCTCGGTGTCCACCCGGGACACGAAGAAGGACGCCACGGAGTGGATGAGGGAGAGGTCCAGGCCCTTCTCCTTCGCCTTCTCCAGGCCCGCCAGGTAGGCGTCCATGACCTCGCGGTAGCGCTCCAGCGAGAAGATCAGCGTGACGTTGACGCTGATCCCGTTGCCGATCACCTCGGTGATCGCCGGCAGACCCGCCTTGGTGGCCGGGATCTTGATCAGGGTGTTGGGCCGGTCGACCAGCCAGGCCAGCTGCTTGGCCTCGGCGATGGTCGCGGCGGTGTTGTGGGCCAGGCGCGGGTCGACCTCGATGGAGACCCGGCCGTCCTGGCCGTTGCTCGTGTCGTAGACCGGGCGCAGGATGTCCGCCGCGTCCCGGACGTCCGCCGTGGTGATCATGCGGACGGCCTCGTCGACGGTCACCTTGCGGGCGGCGAGGTCGGTGAGCTGCTGCTCGTAGCCGTCACCGGACGAGATCGCCTTCTGGAAGATCGTCGGGTTGGTGGTGACGCCCACGACGTAGCTCTGGTCGATCAGTTCGGCGAGGTTGCCGGACGTGATCCGCTTGCGGGACAGGTCGTCCAGCCAGATCGCGACGCCTTCCTCGGAGAGGCGCTTGAGTGCGTCTGTCATGGAAAATGCATCTCCTACGTGTCGTATATGGGCGTCAGCGCTGGGCTGCGGCGATCGATTCCCGCGCGACGGCGGCTACGTTCTCGGCAGTGAACCCGTACTCGCGGAAGAGGACCTTGCCGTCGGCGGAAGCACCGAAGTGCTCCAGGGAAACGATGCGGCCGGCGTCCCCCACGTACTTGTGCCAGGTCAGACCGATCCCGGCCTCGACCGCGACACGGGCCTTCACGGACGGCGGCAGGACGCTGTCCCGGTACCCCTGGTCCTGCTGCTCGAACCACTCCACGGACGGCATGGACACGACGCGCGTCGGAACGCCGGCGGCCTCCAGCTGCTCGCGCGCCTCGACGGCCACGTGCACCTCGGAACCGGTGCCGATCAGGATCACCTCGGGCGACCCGTTCGACGCCTCGAACAGCACGTAGCCGCCCTTGACCGCGTCCTCGTTCGGCTCGTACGTCGGCACACCCTGGCGGGTGAGGATCAGGCCGTGCGGCTGGCCCTTGCCGAACTCCTTGGTCCAGCGCTTGAGGATCTCGCGCCAGGCGATCGCGGTCTCGTTGGCGTCGGCCGGGCGCACGACGTTCAGGCCCGGGATGGCGCGCAGCGAGGCCAGGTGCTCGACCGGCTGGTGGGTCGGGCCGTCCTCGCCGAGGCCGATGGAGTCGTGCGTCCACACGTACGTCACCGGCAGGTGCATCAGGGCCGACAGGCGCACGGCGTTGCGCATGTAGTCGGAGAACACCAGGAAGGTGCCGCCGTAGATCCGGGTGTTGCCGTGCAGCGCGATGCCGTTCATCTCCGCGGCCATGGAGTGCTCGCGGATGCCGAAGTGCACCGTGCGGCCGTACGGGTCCGCCTCGGGCAGCGGGTTGCCGGCGGGCAGGAACGACGAGGTCTTGTCGATCGTGGTGTTGTTGGAGCCGGCGAGGTCGGCGGAGCCGCCCCACAGCTCGGGGACGACCGCGCCGAGCGCCTGGAGCACCTTGCCGGAGGCGGCGCGGGTGGCGACACCCTTGCCGGGCTCGAAGACCGGGAGCTTCTCCTCCCAGCCGGTCGGCAGCTCGCCCTGGGCGATGCGGTCGAACTCGGCCGCGCGCTCGGGGCTGCTGTTGCGCCATTCCTGGAAGGACTTCTCCCACTCCGCCTTGGCCTGGCGGCCGCGCTCCAGCGCCTGGCGGGTGTGGCCGATGACCTCCTCGGAGACCTCGAAGCTCTGCTCGGGGTCGAAGCCGAGGACGCGCTTGGTGGCCGCGACCTCGTCGTCGCCCAGGGCCGAGCCGTGCGCGGCCTCGGTGTTCTGGGCGTTCGGGGCGGGCCAGGCGATGATCGAGCGCATGGCGATGAAGGACGGCTTGTCGGTGACCGCCTTGGCCTTCTGGATCGCCTCGAAGATCGCCTTCGGGTCGAGGTCGCCGTTGGCCTGCGGCTCGACGCGCTGGACGTGCCAGCCGTACGCCTCGTAGCGCTTGACGGTGTCCTCGGAGACGGCCGTCTCGGTGTCGCCCTCGATCGAGATGTGGTTGTCGTCCCACAGCAGGACCAGGTTGCCGAGCTGCTGGTGACCGGCCAGCGAGGACGCCTCGGCGGAGATGCCCTCCTGGAGGCAGCCGTCACCGGCGATGCAGTACACGAAGTGGTCGAAGGGGGACTCCCCGACGGGGGCCTCCGGGTCGAACAGGCCACGCTCGTAGCGGGCGGCCATCGCCATGCCCACGGCGTTGGCGACGCCCTGGCCCAGCGGGCCGGTGGTCGTCTCCACGCCCACGGTGTGGCCGTACTCGGGGTGGCCCGGGGTCTTCGAGCCCCAGGTCCGGAAGGACTTCAGATCATCCAGCTCCAGGCCGAAGCCGGCCAGGTACAGCTGGGTGTAGAGGGTCAGGGACGAGTGGCCGGCGGACAGCACGAAGCGGTCGCGGCCGACCCAGTCGGCATCGGCGGGGTCGTGCCGCATCACCTTCTGGAAGAGGGTGTAGGCGGCAGGCGCCAGGCTCATCGCCGTACCCGGATGGCCGTTGCCGACCTTCTGTACGGCATCGGCGGCCAGGACGCGGGCGGTGTCGACGGCCCGCTGGTCCAACTCGGTCCACTCGAGGTCTGTGGTGGTCGGCTTGGTGCTCACCCTGAGTCAGGGCTCCTCTCCACATGTCGGGTAGCCGGTCTTCCGGGCGCGTGCCCACCGGCCGCCGGTGTGCTTCGCGCACACCGGCCGTGTTGAGCCTACCCCTGTAAGGACGTGCGTTTTTTCGGCTCATTCCAGACTGACGGGACTCTCGGACATCCGCCTCCCGGCTGGGCTGCGGGGCATTCGGCAACTGAATACGGAGCCGCTCATCTGACTGCTCAATCGAGCTCGGACACGCCCTTCGGGAACCCGCTCGTCCGGGCTCCGCGACGCTCGTCCGAGGCACGCTCGTACGTGCCCGGCGACGCTCGTCCGAGACCGGTTCGGGCGAACCGGAACGGTCCGTCCGGGAGCCACCCGGACGGACCATCGGGAGCGGCTTCTTCGGCGGCCGGCCGGGCGGCCGCCGGGAACGGTCCGTCCCGGGCCGGCCGGGCGGCCCGGGCAGGCCGCGCGGGGCCGGTCCGCAGGGGGGGCCGGGCGGGCCGCGAGGAGGCTGCCCGGGAGCCGGTCCGGCCGGCCACGGGGATCTCGTCCCGGGCCGCGGCCCCTCGGACGGACCCCGAGGAGTGATTCCTCCGGGCCTCGCCCGGGCGGGTGCCCGGGAAGCCCGGGGGCGCCCGCCCGCGCGCCTGCCCGCCCCGGCGGGTGCGCGCCCCCGCACTCCGCGAGGTGCCCGCCCCGTGCCGAGGGGGCGTCCCGCCCCGTGCCGAGGGGGTGTGCGGCCCCGTACCGAGGGGGCGTGCGGCCCCGTACCGAGGGGGCGTCCCGCCCCGTACCGAGGGGGCGTGCGGCCCCGTACCGAGGGGGCGTCCCGCCCCGTGCCGAGGGGGCGTGCGGTCGTACGCCGAGGGGGCGCCCGGCCAGGGGGCCGGTGCGGTCGTCCGGGGGGTGGGTCGCGCCGGCCGGGCATGTGGCCCGTGCCACGCCTGCCAACACGACCCCACCCCCGCGAATGTCCGGGTCTGGGCAACGTCTACAGTGGCGTGGTACGCGCGAGCCTTTACCGGGACTTCACACGGGGAGGGCTCGCTGGGATGTCTCTGTCAGGGGTGTGCGTGACGGCCGTTGAATCCCGTCCTGCGGGGCTTATCGGGACGAGCGAGAGCCCGACTCGGCGGCCGTTCGGGGCCCGGGTCAAGGGGTTCGTGGCGCTGACCAAGCCGCGGATCATCGAGCTGCTGCTCATCACCACCGTTCCGGTGATGTTCCTCGCCGAGCAGGGCGTGCCGGACCTCGGGCTGGTGCTGCTCACCTGCCTGGGCGGGTACCTCTCCGCCGGCGGCGCCAACGCGCTGAACATGTACATCGACCGCGACATCGACGCGCTGATGGACCGCACCTCGCAGCGCCCGCTGGTGACCGGCATGGTCAGCCCGCGCGAGGGCCTGGTCTTCGGCCTCACGCTCGCGGTGGTCTCCACCCTGCTGTTCGGCCTCACCGTCAACTGGCTGAGCGCCTGGCTGTCGCTGGGTGCCCTGCTCTTCTACGTCGTCGTCTACACGATGATCCTCAAGCGGCGTACCGCGCAGAACATCGTGTGGGGCGGTATCGCGGGCTGCATGCCGGTGCTGATCGGCTGGACGGCCGTGAAGGACTCCCTCTCCTGGGCTCCGGTCATCCTCTTCCTGGTGATCTTCTTCTGGACGCCGCCGCACTACTGGCCGCTGTCCATGAAGGTCAAGGAGGACTACGCGCGCGTGGGCGTGCCCATGCTGCCGGTCGTCGCCTCCAACAAGGTCGTGGCCCGGCAGATCGTGGTCTACAGCTGGGTCATGGTCGCCGTCTCCCTGCTGCTCACCCCCCTCGGCTACACCGGCTGGTTCTACACCGCGGTCGCGCTGGCCGCGGGCGGCTGGTGGCTGTGGGAGGCGCACGCGCTGCAGAACCGGGCCAAGGCCGAGGTGACGGGCGGGAAGCTGAAGGAGATGCGGCTGTTCCACTGGTCGATCACCTACGTCTCGCTGCTCTTCGTCGCGATCGCGGTCGACCCCTTCCTGCGCTGAGGCAAGGGTCACTCCGCCCGCCCGTCGCCGAACGATCTACCGCTCGGTAGCATCCTGACCATGGCAGACACGCAGCAGGTTGACCCGAAGGCCGAGCGCAAGGCCGCCCGGCTCGCCAAGCAGATCAGCGCCTTCGCCAAGGCCCACGGCGGTGCCGAGGGCCAGGTCGCCTACATCGGCGAGCGCGGCGCCCGCATCGCCCTCGTCGGTGAGGACGGCACCTGGGGCAACCTCGTCGCCCCCACCTTCGACATCGCCCGGCAGGCGGTGACGAAGTCCGGCATCACGACCCACGAGGACTTCGACGGCGAGTTCGCGGCGAAGGTGCAGACGGGCCGTTACGAGTGGAAGCGGATGGCGGGCATCCAGATCGGCGGCTGACCGTACGCCCCTCGGGGCATACCTCATCCCCTCCTCACCCGTTAGGACGTGTAACAGCAACACGCCCACACGGGAAGCCCGGGATGATCGACACGCCGTCCCTCGTGGACCAGTACTGCCACGGCGTACTGAGAACAGAGCTGGGCCTCGGCACCTTCGAGGCCCAGCTGTCCTGCACCGAGGGCCCGCCCGCCCCCGGCACCACCCTCTTCGACACCCAGACCGGTTTCGCCGTGCGGCGCTGGTGCCCGCCCCTGCTCGGCCTGGAACCGCACTGCCCGCCGGCCCGCTATCTGGCCAGGCGCCGTGAGCTGGGCGTGCTGGAGGCCGGCCGCAGGCTGCTGCGCGGCAGCGGCATCACGACCTATCTGATGGACACCGGCCTGCCGGGCGATCTGACCGGCCCCGAGGAGATGGCCACGGTCGCCGACGCGGAGGCCCGCGAGATCGTCCGGCTGGAGCTGCTCGCGGAGCAGGTCGCCGACACCTCCGGCACCGTGGAGTCCTTCCTCGCCAACCTCGCCGAGTCCGTGCACGCCGCCGCGGCGCACGCCGTCGCCTTCACCTCCGTCGCGGGGGTGCGGCACGGTCTCGCACTGGCACCCGAACCACCCGGGCCCGGCGAGGTGCGGGGCGCGGCGGGCCGCTGGCTGGCCGGCCGCAGGGTCGGCGGCGAGCTGAGCGACCCGGTCCTGCTGCGGCACCTGCTGTGGATCGCCGTCGCCTCGGGACGCCCCCTCCAGCTGCACGCGGGCCTCGGGGAGCCCGGCCTGCGCATCGACCGCACCGACCCGGTGCTGCTGACCGGCTTCGTGCGGGCGACGGCGGGCCTCGGCACGGACCTGGTCCTGCTGCACGGCTACCCGTACCACCGGCACGCCGCCCATCTCGCCGGGATCTTCCCGCATGTGTACGCCGATGCGGGCGCGGCCCTGGCCCGCACCGGAGCCCGCGCGGCCACGGTCCTCGCCGAGATCCTGGAGCTGGCCCCCTTCGGCAAGGTCCTCTTCTCCAGCGGCGCGCACGGCCTGCCCGAACTGCACGTGGTCGGCGCACGGCTGTTCCGCGAGGCGCTGGGCCGGGTCCTGGGCACCTGGGTCACCGAGGGCGCCTGGTCGCTGAACGACGCCCGGCGGGTGGCGGCGATGCTCGCGGCGGGGAACGCGCGCAGGGTCTACGGCCTGGACTGAACGCGGCGCGCGCCCCGCCCGACGAGGGGCCGCGGTCCGCGGTGAGGCGGTACAACTGGGCGGATGGAGACCGAGACGTTACTCGCCCGCTTCGTCCGTGGACTGGAGCCGTCGGCCCCCCTCGCCGTCTGGGCCCACGGCTCCCTCGCCGGAGGCGACTACCGGCAGGGCCGCAGCGACCTGGACCTGATCGCCGTGCTGCCGGGGCCGCTGACCCCGCGGGTCGTCTGGCACCTCGCCACCCTGCACGCCCGGCTGCGCCACGAGCCGCTCGCGGCGCTGCTGCACTGCACGTATCTGACCCCGGCCACCGCCGACGACCCCGCCCGCCGCCATCTCACCTGGGCGCACGGGCAGCTCTTCCGGCGGCCGGTCAGTCCCGTCACCCGCAGCGAGCTGCACCGCTTCGGCAAGGTGCTGCACGGCCGGCCGCCCGCCGGGCTGCTGCCGCCGGTGCCCGACGGACAGCTCGGCGCGTTCGTCGTAGGTGATCAGCGGGACTTCTGGCGGCCCGCCGTCGACCGGGCGCCGCTGTGGACCCGGGACGTCTGGGTCGACCTGGGGCTGCTGACCTTCGCCCGTGCGAGCACGACCCTGCGTGACGGGCGGCTGATCTCCAAGCGGGAGGCACTGGACCTGCTGCCCGGCCTCGGGGCGCCCGAGGAGGTCGTCGAGGACATCCGCAGACGACGCTACGACGGCCCGGTGCCGCCCGCCGAGGGGTGGACGGCACGCAGGGCGGTTCTCACCCGGGACTACCTGGGCCCGGCCATCGACGAGCTGGTCGCCGCGTACGGCTGAACCGGCACATCGGCGGGTTCCGCCTCCGGACGCTCGCGCAGGGACAGCAGCACGCGCAGCACCGCGATCCACACCAGGCAGGAGCCGAGCATATGGGCGCCCACCAGGACCTCGGGCAGATCGGTGAAGTACTGGACGTAGCCGATGGCACCCTGGGCGAGCAGGACCAGGAACAGGTCGCGGGTGCGGTCCAGCGGTCCCTTGGGCGCGTCGACGGCCTTGAGGACGAACCACAGGGCGAAGGTCAGCGTCACCGTGATCCAGGCCAGGACAGCGTGCAGCTTGCTGACGTCCTCCCAGTTCAGCGGCATGCGCTCGACCTTGCTGGAGTCACCGGCGTGCGGACCCGCGCCGGTGACGACGGTGCCGACCGCGATCAGCAGGACGGTGACGGCGACCAGGGCCCACACCAGCTGCTGCACCGACTTCCCGGCCAGGGGCCGGGGCTCGGCGTCGCCCTCCCGGGTGCGCTGCCACATCGCCGCGGCCACCGCGATCAGCGCGGTGGACAGCAGGAAGTGCGCGGCGACCGTGTACGGGTTCAGTCCGACGAGCACCACGATGCCGCCGAGGACCGCGTTGCCCATCACGATCCAGAACTGGGCCCAGCCCAGCCGGGTCAGGCTGCGCCGGTACGGCTTCTGGGAGCGGGCGGCGATGATCGCCCAGCCGACCGCGGCGCACAGCACGTAGGCCAGCATGCGGTTGCCGAACTCGATGGCGCCGTGCAGGCCCATCGCGCTGGTGGCGGTCAGCGAGTCCTCGGTGCACTTCGGCCAGGTCGGGCAGCCCAGGCCCGAGCCGGTGAGGCGGACGGCGCCGCCGGTGACGACGATCACGACCGCCATGACGAGCGCGGCGAGGGCCGCCCGCTGGACCGTCCGGGGGTCGGGGGTCCAGCGTGCGGCGATGAAGGCGAGCGGGTTGCGCACGGCCGCCGTGGCGTCGGCGCGGGTCAGATTTGGCACGGGCCCATCGTAGAAGGCGCGCTTGTGCACGCGTTCACGAGGGTCGGCCGCGCCCTGTTCCCTCCTGCTCCCGGTCCTACTCCCAGCGGAAGAAGCGGCCCGCCGCCGTGAGGCCCACGACGGCCCACACGGTGAGGATCCCCAGGTCGGCCCAGGGCATGGAGGCCCCGTCCCGGAGCACGTCCCGCAGTCCGCCGGACAGCGCCGAGATCGGCAGCAGGGCGAGCACGTCCTGGACGCCGGGCGGGAACTTGTCCAGCGGCACGACGACCCCGCCGCCGACGAGCAGCAGCAGGAACACCAGGTTCGCGGCGGCCAGGGTCGCCTCCGCCTTCAGGGTGCCCGCCATCAGCAGGCCGAGACCGGAGAAGGCGGCCGTGCCGAGGACGAGGAGCAGCAGGACGGCCAGGGGGCTGCCCTGCGGGTCCCAGCCCAGCGCGAGGGCGATCGACGTCACGAGGAGCACCTGGAGGACCTCGGTGACCAGCACGGACGCCGTCTTCGCGGTCATCAGGCCCCAGCGCGGCAGCGGTGAGGCGGCGAGCCGTTTGAGCACGCCGTAGCGGCGTTCGAAGCCCGTCGCGATGGCCTGGCCGGTGAACGCGGTCGACATCACCGCGAGCGCGAGGATGCCGGGCGCGAGGAAGTCGACCGCCTCGCCGTCGCCGGTGTCGACGACGTCCACCGAGCTGAACAGCACCAGCAGCAGCGTCGGGATCACCACCGTCAGCAGCAGCTGCTCGCCGTTGCGCAGCAGCATCCTCGTCTCCAGGGCGGCCTGGGCGGCGATCATGCGCCCCAGCGGGGCGGCGCCCGGCTTCGGGGCGTAGGTACCGGTGGCGCTCACGAACGAAGCTCCTTCCCCGTCGGCTCCAGGCTGTGTCCTCCCGGGGGGCGACCCCCGGACCCCCGGCAGACGCCGGTGCGTGTGCGCGTCACGAACGAAGCTCCTTCCCCGTCGGCTCCAGGCTGTGTCCTCCCGGGGGGCGACCCCCGGACCCCCGGCAGACGCCGGTGCGTGTGCGCGTCACGAACGAAGCTCCTTCCCCGTCAGCTCCAGGCTGTGTCCTCCCGGGGGGCGACCCCCGGACCCCCGGCAGACGCCGGTGCGTGTGCGCGTCACGAACGAAGCTCCTTCCCCGTCAGCTCC
>NZ_JBIVOX010000017.1:14527-158341 GCF_044754345.1 Streptomyces sp. NPDC093094
TCCAGAAAGACGTCCTCCAGCGTGTGCCGCTCCACCGAGATGCGGTCCGGCATCACTCCGTGCTGGGCGCACCAGGAGGTGACCGTGGCCAGCAGCTGGGGGTCGATCTTGCCGGTGATCCGGTAGGAGCCCGGAGTCAGCTCCGCGGCGGCGCTGTCCGCGGGGAGCGCCTTGAGCAGCGAGCCCACGTCGAGGCCCGGGCGGCCGGTGAAGCGCAGGGTGTTCTCGGCGCCGCCGCGGCACAGCTCCTCGGGGGTGCCCTGGGCTATGACCCGGCCCCCGTCGATGATCGCGACGTCGTCGGCGAGCTGCTCGGCCTCGTCCATGTGGTGCGTGGTGAGGATCACCGAGACGCCGTCGGCGCGCAGGTCGCGGACCAGGTCCCAGGTGGCGCGGCGGGCCTGCGGGTCGAGGCCCGCGGTCGGCTCGTCGAGGAACACCAGCTCGGGGCGTCCCACCACGGCCATCGCCAGCGCGAGCCGCTGCTGCTGGCCGCCCGACAGGCGCCGGTAGGAGGTGCGGCCGCAGGAGCCGAGTCCGAGCCGCTCGACCAGCGCGTCCACGTCCAGCGGGTGCGCGTGCAGCCGGGCGATGTGGCGCAGCATCTCCTCGGCGCGGGCGCCGGAGTAGACACCGCCCGACTGGAGCATCACGCCGATCCGGGGGCGCAGCTCGTCGGCCTGCCGCACCGGGTCGAGGCCCAGGACGCGGACGGTGCCGGAGTCCGCTCTGCGGTACCCCTCGCACGTCTCGACCGTGGTGGTCTTGCCGGCGCCGTTGGGGCCGAGTACGGCGGTGACTCCGGGACGGGCCACCAGATCGAGGCCGTCCACCGCGGTCGTGTCGCCGTACCGCTTCACCAGGGCCTGGACCTGGAGGACGGGATCGGTTCGCATGACTGAAGAGTCTAGGTTTCGCGAGCAGGGGCCCGGGACGGCGGGTGGTCGGACGGCAACAGTCCTGGTCGGAGGCGCCTTCCTGTTTTCGTTTTTGATCGATCAAAGATCGTTTCCGCAGGTCAGATTAGGTATGCCTAAGTGATGTAGGGCACCGTCGGGGCGTCCGGGCCGCGCTTGCCCAGCTCTGAGGAATTACGCAACAATGGCGTTGTGAAAAACGTCGGCGAGGCTCGGGAGACCCCCACGGGGGCCCCTCATGAGGAGCTCGCGACCGGAGAGCGTTCGACACGCAACCGCGTCGCGCGGTCCATCCTGGACCACGGCCCGTCGACCGTCGCCGACCTCGCCTCCCGGCTGGGCCTGACCCAGGCGGCCGTCCGCCGCCACCTCGACGCGCTGGTCGCCGACGACGTCGTCGAGGCCCGGGAGCAGCGGGTCTACGGCACACGCACCCGCGGCCGCCCCGCCAAGGTCTTCGCGCTCACCGACTGCGGCCGTGACGCCTTCGACCAGTCGTACGACAAGCTCGCCGCGGACGCCCTGCGCTGGATCGCCGACCAGGAGGGCGGTGGCGAGGCCGTCGCCGCCTTCGCCCGCGCCCGGATCGCCGCGCAGGCCGCCGCGTACCGTGAGGCCGTCGCCGGTGCGGCCCCCGACCAGCGCGCCGAAGCCCTGGCCAAGGCCCTGTCGGCCGACGGGTACGCTGCTACGGCGCGGAGCGCCCCCGTCGGTGAGCAGCTGTGCCAGCACCACTGCCCGGTCGCCCATGTCGCGGAGCAGTTCCCCCAGCTGTGCGAGGCGGAGACGGAGTTCTTCGCCGAGCTGCTCGGGACCCATGTCCAGCGGCTTGCGACCATCGCCCACGGCGACGGCGTGTGCACGACGTTCATCCCCAAGATTTCCCACAACGCATCTGCAAGCACGGCCGGGAGGAACCCCGCATGACTCTGCCCACGGAGACTGCCCACCCTGAGCTGGAAGGTCTGGGCAAGTACGAGTACGGCTGGGCCGACTCCGACGAGGCCGGTGCCGCGGCGAAGCGCGGCCTGAGCGAGGCCGTCGTCCGCGACATCTCGGACAAGAAGTCCGAGCCGGAGTGGATGACGAAGCTGCGTCTCAAGGGGCTGAGGCTCTTCGAGAAGAAGCCCATGCCGAACTGGGGCTCGGACCTGTCGGGCATCGACTTCGACAACATCAAGTACTTCGTGCGCTCGACGGAGAAGCAGGCGGAGTCCTGGGAGGACCTGCCCGAGGACATCAAGAACACCTACGACAAGCTGGGCATCCCGGAGGCGGAGAAGCAGCGTCTCGTCGCCGGTGTCGCCGCCCAGTACGAGTCGGAGGTCGTCTACCACCAGATCCGCGAGGACCTGGAGGAGCAGGGCGTCATCTTCCTCGACACCGACACCGCGCTGAAGGAGCACCCGGAGCTCTTCAAGGAGTACTTCGGCACCGTCATCCCGGTCGGTGACAACAAGTTCGCCGCGCTGAACACGGCCGTGTGGTCGGGCGGCTCCTTCATCTACGTGCCGAAGGGCGTGCACGTCGAGATCCCGCTCCAGGCGTACTTCCGTATCAACACGGAGAACATGGGCCAGTTCGAGCGGACCCTGATCATCGTCGACGAGGGTGCCTACGTGCACTACGTCGAGGGCTGCACCGCCCCGATCTACAAGTCGGACTCGCTGCACTCCGCGGTCGTCGAGATCATCGTCAAGAAGAACGCCCGCTGCCGCTACACGACCATCCAGAACTGGTCGAACAACGTCTACAACCTGGTCACCAAGCGTGCCGTCGCCTACGAGGGCGCGACCATGGAGTGGGTCGACGGCAACATCGGCTCCAAGGTGACGATGAAGTACCCGGCCGTCTACCTGATGGGCGAGCACGCCAAGGGCGAGACCCTGTCCATCGCCTTCGCGGGCGAGGGCCAGCACCAGGACGCCGGCGCGAAGATGGTCCACATGGCGCCGAACACGTCGTCCAACATCGTCTCGAAGTCCGTGGCGCGCGGCGGCGGCCGCACCTCCTACCGCGGTCTGATCGAGATCGGCGAGGGCGCCCCCGGCTCCAAGTCCAACGTGCTCTGCGACGCGCTGCTCGTCGACACCATCTCCCGGTCGGACACCTACCCGTACGTCGACGTCCGCGAGGACGACGTCTCCATGGGCCACGAGGCGACCGTCTCCAAGGTCTCCGAGGACCAGCTCTTCTACCTGATGAGCCGCGGCCTGTCCGAGGACGAGGCCATGGCCATGATCGTGCGCGGCTTCGTCGAGCCGATCGCCAAGGAGCTGCCCATGGAGTACGCCCTGGAGCTCAACCGGCTGATCGAGCTGCAGATGGAAGGCGCGGTCGGCTGATCACCGGCAGCGATCTCCATCAGGCCCCTAACGCAACGGAAAGCGAGCACTACGACAGCCATGGCTGAGGCTCAGAACATCCCGGTCGGTTCCACGACCGCCGGCTCGATCGCGGTCGCCGCCGAGTCGACCGTCGTCTCGCGCATGAGCGCGCCCCCGTCCTTCGACGTGGCGGACTTCCCGGTCCCGCACGGCCGCGAGGAGGAGTGGCGGTTCACCCCGCTGGAGCGGCTGCGCGGTCTGCACGACGGAACCGCCGTCGCGACCGGTGAGGGCGTGAAGGTCGAGGTCCAGGCTCCCGAGGGCGTCACCGTCGAGACCGTCGGCCGCGACGACGCGCGCATCGGCAGGGCGGGCACCCCGGTGGACCGTGTCGCCGCGCAGGCGTACTCCGCCTTCGAGAAGGCCGCGGTCGTCACCGTCCCCAAGGAGACCGTCCTCACCGAGCCGATCCGCATCGCCGTGCACGGCGAGGGCGGCACCGCCTTCGGCCACCAGGTGATCGAGCTGGGCGCGTTCGCCGAGGCCGTCGTCGTCATCGACCACACCGGTGACGCCGTGCTCTCCGCCAACGTCGACTACATCCTGGGCGACGGCGCCAAGCTGACCGTCGTCTCCGTCCAGGACTGGGACGACAAGGCCGTGCACATGGCCCAGCACAACGCGCTGATCGGCCGCGACGCCTCCTTCAAGTCGGTCGTCGTCACCTTCGGCGGCGACGTGGTCCGGCTGCACCCGCGCGTGACGTACGCCGGTCCCGGCGGCGAGGCCGAGCTGTTCGGCCTGTACTTCACCGACGCCGGCCAGCACCAGGAGCACCGTCTGCTGGTCACGCACAACGTGCCGCACTGCACGTCGAACGTGGTCTACAAGGGCGCGCTCCAGGGCGAGCAGGCGCACGCCGTGTGGATCGGCGACGTGCTCATCGAGGCCGCGGCCGAGGGCACGGACACCTACGAGATGAACCGCAACCTGGTGCTGACCGACGGCGCCCGCGTCGACTCGGTGCCCAACCTGGAGATCGAGACCGGCGAGATCGTGGGCGCCGGCCACGCCTCCGCCA
Organism: Streptomyces sp. NPDC093094; assembly: GCF_044754345.1. NCBI lineage: Bacteria > Bacillati > Actinomycetota > Actinomycetes > Kitasatosporales > Streptomycetaceae > Streptomyces > Streptomyces sp. NPDC093094. The sequence continues at coordinate 18,853 of NZ_JBIVOX010000017.1, forward strand.
CCGGCCGCTTCGACGACGAGCAGCTCTTCTACCTGATGGCCCGAGGCATCCCGGAGCACGAGGCCCGCCGCCTGGTGGTCCGCGGCTTCTTCGCCGAGCTGGTCCAGCAGATCGGTGTCGACGACATCGAGGAGCGCCTGCTCGCCAAGATCGAAGAAGAGCTGGAGGCGTCGGTCGCATGACCTTCGTACGCGCCTGTGCGCTGAGCGAGCTGGAGGAGGACACCCCGAAACGGGTGGAACTCGACGGCACGCCGGTGTCCGTCGTCCGCACCGAGGGCGAGGTGTTCGCGATCCACGACATCTGCTCGCACGCGAACGTCTCCCTGTCGGAGGGCGAGGTGGAGGACTGCCAGATCGAGTGCTGGCTGCACGGCTCGGCGTTCGACCTCCGCACCGGCAAGCCGTCCGGCCTTCCCGCGACGCGCCCCGTCCCCGTATATCCCGTAAAGATCGAAGGGGACGACGTGCTCGTCTCCCTCAACCAGGAGTCCTGAGGCACCCATGGCAACGCTTGAAATCCGAGACCTGCGCGTCACCGTCGAGGCCGACAACGCCACGAAGGAGATCCTCAAGGGCGTCGACCTCACCGTGAAGCAGGGCGAGACGCACGCCATCATGGGCCCCAACGGCTCCGGCAAGTCCACCCTCGCGTACTCGCTCGCGGGTCACCCGAAGTACACCGTCACGGGCGGCACCGTGCTGCTCGACGGCGAGGACGTCCTGGAGATGTCCGTCGACGAGCGCGCCCGCGCGGGTGTCTTCCTGGCGATGCAGTACCCGGTCGAGGTCCCCGGCGTCTCGGTCTCCAACTTCCTGCGCACCTCCGCCACCGCCATCCGCGGCGAGGCCCCCAAGCTGCGCACCTGGGTGAAGGAGGTCAAGGAGGCCATGGAGCGCCTCAACATGGACCCCTCCTTCGCCGAGCGCAACGTCAACGAGGGCTTCTCCGGCGGTGAGAAGAAGCGCCACGAGATCCTTCAGCTGGAGCTGCTCAAGCCGAAGATCGCGGTTCTCGACGAGACCGACTCCGGTCTGGACGTCGACGCGCTGCGCATCGTCTCCGAGGGCGTCAACCGCGTCCGTGAGACCGGCGAGGTCGGCACCCTGCTCATCACGCACTACACGCGCATCCTGCGCTACATCAAGCCCGACCACGTGCATGTGTTCGCGGGCGGCAAGATCGTCGAGTCCGGTGGTCCGGAGCTCGCCGACAAGCTCGAGGCCGAGGGCTACGAGGCATACACGAAGGGTGGCGCATCCGAGTGACACAGCTGCCGGGCCTCCTCGACGTCGAGGCGATCCGCAAGGACTTCCCCGTCCTGGACCGACAGGTCCACGACGGCAAGAAGCTCGTGTACCTGGACAACGCGGCGACCTCGCAGAAGCCGCGCCAGGTGCTTGACGCCCTGAGCGAGTACTACGAGCGCTACAACGCCAACGTCCACCGCGGTGTGCATGTGCTCGCCGAGGAGGCCACGGCGCTGTACGAGGGCGCGCGTGACAAGGTCGCCGAGTTCATCAACGCGCCGAGCCGCGACGAGGTCATCTTCACCAAGAACGCCTCCGAGTCGCTCAACCTCGTGGCGAACATGCTGGGCTGGGCCGACGAGCCCTACCGCGTGGACCGCGAGACCGAGATCGTCATCACGGAGATGGAGCACCACTCCAACATCGTGCCGTGGCAGCTGCTGGCGCAGCGCACGGGCGCGAAGCTGAAGTGGTTCGGTCTCACGGACGACGGCCGTCTCGACCTGTCCAACATCGACGAGATCATCACCGAGAAGACGAAGATCGTCTCCTTCGTGCTGGTCTCCAACATCCTGGGCACGGTCAACCCGGTCGAGGCCATAGTCCGCCGCGCCCAGGAGGTCGGTGCGCTGGTGTGCATCGACGCCTCCCAGGCCGCGCCGCACATGCCGCTGGACGTCCAGGCCCTCCAGGCCGACTTCGTGGCCTTCACCGGCCACAAGATGTGCGGCCCGACCGGCATCGGCGTCCTGTGGGGCCGCCAGGAGCTCCTGGAGGACCTGCCCCCGTTCCTGGGCGGCGGCGAGATGATCGAGACCGTCTCGATGCACTCCTCCACGTACGCCCCGGCGCCCCACAAGTTCGAGGCGGGCACCCCGCCGATCGCGCAGGCGGTCGGTCTGGGCGCGGCGATCGACTACCTCGGCTCGATCGGCATGGACCGGATCCTCGCCCATGAGCACGCGCTGACCGAGTACGCGGTCCAGCGGCTCCAGGAGGTCCCCGACCTGCGGATCATCGGCCCCACCACGGCCGAGGACCGGGGCGCGGCGATCTCCTTCACGCTCGGCGACATCCACCCGCACGACGTGGGCCAGGTCCTCGACGAGCAGGGCATCGCGGTCCGGGTCGGCCACCACTGCGCCCGCCCCGTGTGCCTGCGGTACGGAATTCCCGCGACCACACGAGCGTCGTTCTATCTGTACTCCTCGCCCGCCGAGATCGACGCGTTGGTCGAGGGGCTGGAGCACGTACGGAACTTCTTCGGCTGACGGGACGAGCGATCGCATGAAGCTGGACTCGATGTACCAGGACGTCATCCTGGACCACTACAAGCACCCGCACGGGCGTGGTCTGAGGGACGGCGACGCCGAGGTGCACCATGTGAACCCCACGTGCGGCGACGAGATCACGCTCCGCGTGAAGTACGCCGGCACGAAGATCGAGGACGTCTCCTACGAGGGCCAGGGCTGCTCCATCAGCCAGGCGTCGGCCTCGGTGCTCAACGACCTGCTCGTGGGCAAGGACGTCTCCGAGGCGCAGCGGATCCAGGAGACCTTCCTGGAGCTGATGCAGTCCAAGGGGAAGATCGAGCCCGACGACGCAATGGAGGAGGTGCTGGAGGACGCGGTCGCGTTCGCCGGTGTCTCCAAGTACCCGGCCCGGGTCAAGTGCGCCCTCCTGAGCTGGATGGCATGGAAGGACGCGACGGCCCAGGCCCTGGGCGGAGCCGACGCGGAAAGGAAGACGGCATGAGCGAGACCGTTGAGACGAAGCCGGCCTCCGAGGACGAGATCCGCGAGGCCCTGTACGACGTCGTCGACCCCGAACTGGGCATCGACGTCGTCAACCTCGGCCTGATCTACGGCATCCACATCGACGACGCGAACATCGCGACGATCGACATGACGCTGACCTCGGCGGCCTGCCCGCTGACGGACGTCATCGAGGACCAGGCGAAGTCCGCCACGGACGGGCTGGTCAACGAGCTGCGCATCAACTGGGTGTGGATGCCGCCGTGGGGCCCGGACAAGATCACGGACGACGGCCGCGACCAGCTGCGCGCGCTCGGCTTCAACGTCTGAGACGCCCTGCCGGAGCATCCGGCGAAGGGGCGGCACCCGTCACGGGTGCCGCCCCTTCGGCATGTCCGCGCCAGATCCGTTGTGTACGCTCGTACACATGGGGTACCTCCTGCTCGCCGGGGCCATCGCCGCCGAGGTCGCCGCCACGACCGCCATGAAGTACACCGACGGGTTCACCCGGCTGCTGCCCTCCGTGCTCACCGTGCTGGGCTACGTCGTGTCCTTCGCCCTGCTCGCGCAGACGCTGAGGACCGTCGCGATCGGCAACGCCTACGCCATATGGTCCGGCGTGGGCACCGCCGCGATCGCCGCCATCGGCGTGCTCTTCCTGGGGGAGGGGATGAACGCCGCGAAGGCCGCCGGGATCGCGCTGATCATCATCGGGGTCGTGGTGCTCAGCACGGGCGGCGCCCACTGATGCCCCGGCGCCACGACCCGGGCCGCCGGGAGCGGATCGTCGACGCGGCGATCCGGGTCGTGGCGGAGCGCGGCATCGCGGGCCTGAGCCACCGCACCGTCGCGGCCGAGGCGGACGTGCCGCTCGGCTCCACGACCTACCACTTCGCCACCCTCGACGAGCTGCTGACCGCCGCCCTGCGCCGCACCGGGGAGGGCTTCACCGCGCTGGTCGCCGGGCACGGCGGACTCGACGCCCCGGGCACCGACCTCGCCGCCCGGCTCGCCGCGCTGATGCGGGACTGGCTCGCCGGGGACCGCACCGGGGTGGAGCTGGAGTACGAGCTCTACCTCGCGGCGCTGCGCAGGCCCGCGCTGCGGCCGGTCGCGGCGGAGTGGGCGCAAGGACTCGGCGAGCTGCTCGCCGCGCACACCGACCCGGTCACGGCACGCGCCCTGGTGGCCCTGATGGACGGCATCTGTCTCCAGGTGCTGCTCACGGACGTGCCCTACGACGAGGAGTACGCGCGCCGGATGCTGTCGAGGGTCCTGCGCGGGGCGTGAACCCCTCAGGGGGCTTCGGGGAACAGCGGGTGACATGCTCACCAAGACCTTGTTCCCTGGAGGACACGTGACCGGACCGCCGGAGCCGTCCGAGGACGGCGACCTCGTGGCCCAGTCCCTGGAGGAGCCGGAGCTGTTCGCCCGGCTCTACGACCGGTACGCGCCCGACATCCACCGCTACGCGGCCCGCCGGCTGGGCGCGGGCGCGGCGGACGACATCACCGCGGAGACGTTCCTGGTCGCCTTCCGCATCCGGGGCCGCTACGACACCGGCCGCGCCCATGCCCGGCCCTGGCTGTACGGCATCGCCGCCAACCTCATCGGCAAGCAGCGCCGCGCCGAGGTGCGGGGCCTGCGGGCGCTGGCCCGCACCGGGCACGACCCGGTCGCGGAGTCCTGGTCGGAACGGGCCGACGAACGGATCGCCGCCGGCACCGCGCAGGCGCCGCTGGCCGGGGCCCTGGCCGCGCTGTCGGCCGGCGACCGGCACGTGCTGCTGCTGGTGGCCTGGGCCGACCTCACCTACCCGGAGGTCGCCGAGGCGCTCGGCATCCCCGTCGGGACGGTCCGCTCCCGGCTCAACCGCGCCCGCCGCAAGGTGCGTTCCGCGCTGGGCGCCGATCCCGCGTTCACGCTCGACCCCACGGAGGCGATCTGACATGGACGAGATGACGGCGGTACGCGACCTGCGCTCCGACGCGCCGGCCGCACGGCGGGCCGATCTGGTCGCCGGACGCGAGCGGCTCCTGACGGAGGCACGGCAGGGCAGGCGCGCCCGGAGGCTGCGCGGCGACTGGCGGCTCGCCGCGGCGGGTGCCACCGCGATCACGATGGCCGCGGTGATCGGCACCCAGGTCGTCGGCGGACAGGACGGCATCCGGCCCGGCGGCTCCGCACCGCGCTACACGATCGAACTGGGCAGCGCGAAGGGGCTGCTGAACAGGGCCGCGGACGCGATCGAGGCCCGCCCGGGGACGACCGCGCGCGAGGGGCAGTGGATCTACACGAAGACCGTGGAGACGAATCTGACCGACGACGAGAAGCCTGGCCCGCAGACCGACGAGGACTGGACGCGGTACGCCGACCCGGCCTTCGAGAACGGCAGGCAGGGGGACGACCACTCGCCCCGCGAGCAGTACGAGTTCCTGCGGAGCCTGCCGGACGACCCGGAGAAGGTCCGGGCGAGGGCGGTGCAGTTCTACAGCGCCACCGACCCCTACGAGCTGACGGCCGAGCACGGGTACCGCGCCCTGACGGCGGTCCTGTCCCGCTCCTACCCCTACGACCCCGAGGGCCTCGCCAAGGTCTACCGGGCGCTGGCCGCCGTCCCCGGGGTCCGGGCCGCCGACGTCACCGACGTCACGGGCCGGGACGCCGTCGCCGTCTATCTGCCGGGCAAGCAGCCCTCCGCCGGGCGCGAGGAGATCCTCCTCGACCCGGTCACCTTCCTCTACCGCGGCTACCGGTACGTCTCGGGCGAGGACGAGCAGGAGTGGCAGGAGGGGGCCGCCGTCATCAGCGGGGCGCGCACGGACACGGCGGTGGTGGACAGGAAGGGCGTGCGCCCCTGAGAGCACCCCTGAGACCCGCCCCCGGACCAGCCCCGGGACCCGCCGGTGAGGGTGCCGGGAGGGCCGGGCGGCGGGCCCTTCCGCCGGGGTCGCCCGGCACGTGAGACGGCCGGTGGCCGGTTCGCCCGGGCGGCCCCCGCCACGTTAGGTTTCCCTCATGACCGACACGACTGCTCCTCGTACCACCGGCGCCGTGGCCGCCGGCCTCGCCACGATCGCCGCCGACGGCACCGTCCTCGACACCTGGTTCCCCGCGCCCCGGCTCAGCGCCGAGCCCGGTCCCGCCGGCACCGAGCGCCTGGACGCCCGGCGTGCCGCCGAGCTGCTCGGCGAGCAGGGTGCGGCCGCCCTCGGCACGGACGCCGTCCGGGGCGTGGAGATCGTCGCGGTCCGTACGGTCATCTCCTCGCTGGACGACAAGCCGCTCGACACCCACGACGCCTACCTGCGGCTGCACCTGCTCTCGCACCGCCTGGTGAAGCCGAACGAGCAGAACCTGGACGGCATCTTCGGCCTGCTCGCGAACGTCGCCTGGACCTCGCTCGGCCCGGTCGCCGTGGACGGCCTGGAGACGGTCCGCCTGGCCGCCCGGGCCCGCGGCCTGCACCTCGGCGTCTTCGGCGTGGACAAGTTCCCGCGGATGACGGACTACGTCGCCCCCGCGGGCGTCCGGATCGCCGACGCCGACCGGGTCCGTCTCGGCGCGCACCTCGCCGCCGGTACCACGGTCATGCACGAGGGCTTCGTCAACTTCAACGCCGGCACCCTCGGCACGTCCATGGTCGAGGGCCGTATCTCCCAGGGCGTCGTCGTCGGCGACGGCTCGGACATCGGCGGCGGAGCCTCCACCATGGGCACGCTGTCCGGCGGCGGCAAGGAGCGCGTCCGCATCGGCGAGCGCTCCCTGGTCGGCGCCGAGGCCGGCGTCGGCATCGCGCTCGGCGACGACTGCGTCGTCGAGGCGGGCCTCTACCTCACCGCCGGGACCAAGGTCTCCCTCCCCGACGGCCAGGTCGTCAAGGCCCGTGAGCTCTCCGGTGCCGACAACATCCTCTTCCGCCGCAACTCCGTCACCGGCGCCGTCCAGGCGGTCCCGAACAACGCCGAGTGGGGCGGCCTGAACGACATCCTCCACAGCCACAACTGACCTCGTCCCGAGGGCCCGTGCGCTCGTTCGGGTTGCTCCGCGTGACCTCCGGGGCGGTTCGGCGGATGGCAGAGGTGCCGGATGTTCGTCGAGACGAGGGGCTGAGTGATGGTGGACGCACGGGCGAGGGCGGCGGTGGCCGGGGCCGTGGCGGTGCTGGGATGGCAGGCGGCGGGGACGGCGCAGGCCGACGAGCACCACACCGCCTCGCACAACGGCCACCGGGTGGCCCTGGTCAGCGTCGGGCAGGTGGACGACCCCATGGAGGACGTGCTGGAGCACGTGCTCCTGGTCGGTCCCGGGAAGCTCGGGGGCTGACCAGGGAGGAACCGGTCCGCGGACGGCCCGGGGCCCGTGTCGCGCTCAGGCGCGGCGCGGGCTCCGGGCCGTTCCCGTGCGCCGCGGGAAGCGGTGCCGCAGAGCGGTACGGAAGAAGCCGCGCGGAACCCGCATAGCGGCCGGCCTCCGGACGCGTCACCACCAGTGGGAGGGGCGGACAGCGGGTCCGCCGGCCGACGGGGAAGGTGACGATGGACGCCCAGGCTCAGGAGGAGTTCCGGCGGTTCGTGGCCGGCAGGTCCTCCGCGCTGCTGAGAACCGCGGTCCTGCTCAGCGGCGGCGACCGGCACGCGGGCGAGGACCTGTTGCAGAACGCCCTGATCAAGGCGGCCGGACGGTGGCAGCGGATCGACGAGCCGGAGGCGTACGTCCGGCAGGTCCTGTACCGGCAGCAGATCGGCAGATGGCGGCTGAAGTGGCGGCGGCGCGAGTTCACCGTCGCCGAACCGCCCGACGACGGTGCCGTCCCCGACGGCTCGACCGCGGCCGAGCTGCGGCTCGTGATGCGGGAGGCGCTGGCCCGGCTGACCGCGCGGCAGCGGGCCGTGCTCGTGCTGCGCTACTTCGAGGACCTGCCCGAGGCCGAGGTGGCCCGTCTGCTGGGCTGTTCGGTCGGCACCGTACGGTCCACCGCTCATCGCTCGCTGGCCCGGCTGCGCGACCTCGCGCCCGAACTGGCCGCCCTGCGCGGCACGTCCGGTGCCGCGCCGCGGGCCGCCCGTGACTTCTCACCCGTGGAGGTGCGTCCGTGAACGTCGAGGAACTGGTGCGGGACTCCCTGCGGGAGCTGGCCGGGGAACAGCAGGGCGCGGCGCCGGACCTGGCCGAGCAGGTGCTGCGGGCGCGCGGGCGCCGTCGTGGCCGGCGGATCGCCGCCGCCGTCGCGGCGGGTGCCGCCGTCGTGGCCGTCGCGACGGCCGTGCCGCTGCTCGGACCCGGCGGGGCCGGAGAGCGGAACCGGCATGCGGTCACCACGCCGGACGGGACGAAGGTCAGTGCCCACCCGGATCAGTCGCCCCCGGCCGATCTGATCGCCGCGGGGGACGTCGCGATGGCCGCGTACTACCGCACCGGGTCCGTGCCGGTGCCCGGGGGCCGGTTCGTCCTCCGGCGCACGTACTGGCTCCTCGACCCCACGACCGACCGCTACGAGAAGGACACCCGGTGGTCCTTCGTCGCCGTCGCGCCCGGACTGGAGACCGCCGCCGTGCTGGAACGGCAGCTGCCCGCGCGGCGCGTCGGACTGCTCGACCTGGGCACCGGGAAGGTCGAGCGGTGGATCCCGCTGGAGCGCGGGGCGGGCGGGCTCGCGTACTCCTCCGACGGGACGAAGCTCGTCGCGACGACGTACGGGAACCACCCCGACCCGTACGTCCCGAAGGACACCCCCGGCGACGACGGGAGCTACGTGCTCCCGCCGCGGGACCCGCACCGCACCGGCTTCTACGTCCTCGACGTGGCCTCGGGGAAGGCCGACTGGAGCAGGGTCGCCGCCCGGGGCGACGACTACTTCGGGCAGCGTCAGGACTTCGCCTTCGGCCGGGACGGCCGGTCGGTGTACTGCCAGGTCCTCGGCGGCCGGGACGGGCTCCAGCGGTTCTACGGCCTCGACGGCGACGAGATCGCCGCGCCCGCGGCCGAGCGGCGTCTGCGGGCGGACGTGCCCGCGCGGCTCTCGCCGGACGGGCGGCTCGCCGCGCTCGGGCTGACCAGGGAGGTGGAGCCCGACGAGTCGTACTCCTCCGTCGTGGACCCGCGGACCGGCAAGGAGGTCGCCCAGGTGCGCGGTGCGCAGCTGCTGGCCTGGGTCGACGACCGGCGGCTCATCGCCTGGGAACGGGCGTCGAAGCTCGATGCGCCCTATCTGCCCCGGCTGGTGCTGGTCACGCTCGGCGAGAAGGAGGCCGTACCGCTGAGCGGGGTGCGCGAAGCGGACACGGACCCTTCCCGGCAGGGCTGGGAGCCCGTCCTCGCCCGGCGCTGATCAGGCGGAGGCCGGAGCGGGCGGCGCGGTCGTCAGGCGGTCGTACGCCGCCCGCAGCGCGTCGGCCGCGTCCCGGCCGGCCGGGCGCAGCGGGGCGCGCACCGGGCCCGCGGGCAGGCCGAGCCCGTCGAGCAGGGCCTTCGCGGTGACCGCGCCGGGGAGGCCCGCCGACATCATCAGCTCGATGAGCGCGGTCGCCGCCCGCTGGAGACGGGCCGCGCCCGCGGTGTCGCCCGCGTCGAACGCGTCGAGCACCGCGCGCAGATGACCGGGGATCACATTGGCGACCGTGCTGACGTACCCGGCCCCGCCGATCGCGTACAGGGCGAGGTTGTGCTCGTCGCAGCCCGCGTAGTAGGCCAGTTCCGTGGCGGAGAGGACCTTCTGGGCGGCGAGGAAGTCGTAGGAGCAGTCCTTGACGCCCACGATCCGGGGGTGGCCGGCCAGGCGGATCATGGTGTCCGGCTCGATGCGGGTTCCGGTGCGGCCGGGGATGTCGTAGAGGAGGACGGGCAGACCGGCCGCGTCCGCGATCTCGCGGAAGTGCGCCTCCAGCGCGTCCTGCGGCGGCCTGCTGTAGTACGGCGACACCACCAGCAGCCCGTCGGCGCCCGACTTCTCGGCCGCCAGGGCGAGTTCGACGGTGTGGCGGGTGTCGGAGGTGCCCACACCCGCCACCAGGCTCGCCCGGTCGCCCACGGCCTCCCGCACCGCCCTGATCAGCCCGGCCTTCTCGGCGTCCGACGTGGTCGGCGACTCGCCGGTCGTGCCGGAGAGCACGAGCCCGTCGCAGCCCTCGCCCACCAGCCGGTCGGCGAGCCGCTGCGCCCCGTCGAGGTCGAGCGAGCCCGACGCGGTGAAGGGGGTGATCATCGCGCACAGGGCGCGGCCGAAAGGAGGATGCGTAGCGGTCATGGAGCCAGTCTCGGCCGAGGGACCGTGAAGCTCCACTTAAATCTCCTACGAGATATCGCTAAGTGGAGCTGCACGGTCGGCTCTTCGTGAGACCTACGGGCGGAAGCGCAGCACCTGCGGGTCGTGGTCGCTGATCTGGTCGTTGAACTCCGCGTTGATGTGCACGCTGTCGTAGTCGAGGTCGCAGCCGCGGCGGATGTCGGGGCTGACCAGGATCTGGTCCAGGACCTGGGCGTTGCCCTGGTAGACGTACGAGTAACGCTCGCTGCGCGGCAGCGACTTGATCGCCGACCACAGCGCGCCGTCGGACTCCAGGATCTTCGCGGTGCCGGAGAACTCGAAGTCGTTGATGTCGCCGAGGACGACGACGTCCGCGTTCTTCTGGACGTGGAGGACGTCCTTCACGAACGCGTTCACGGCCGTGGCCTGCGCGTGCCGCTGGATCTCCGAGCTGCGGGCCGGCGGCTGGTACTGCGAGGTCAGACCCTGGTCGCCGCCCTTGGAGTTGAAGTGGTTGGCGACCACGAAGACCGTGCGGCCCCGGAAGACGAACTCGCCGGCCAGCGGCTTGCGGCTGTTGTTCCAGGCCGCGTTCGCCGGGTCGACACGGCCCGGGGAGACGGTCAGGGCGGCCTTGCCGCGCACCTTGGTGACCCCGACGGCGGTGGTGGCGTCGCCGCCCGCGCGGTCGGTGAAGGACACCCGCTCGGGGTTGAACAGGAACACCTGGCGGATGTTGCCGCCGGGCTCACCGCCGTCGGCGAGGTCCACCGGGTCGACCGAGCGCCAGTCGTAGGCCGGGCCGCCCGCCGCGACGATCGCGTCGATCAGCTTGCGGACCGTCTGGTCGGCGGCGACCGTCCCGTCGTTCGTCGCGCCGTTGTTGTCCTGGATCTCCTCCAGGGACACGATGTCGGGCGACTGGAGGTTGTCCACGATCGCGGCGGCGTGCGCGGCGAAGGTGCTGTCGGACGGGTCGAGGTTCTCGACGTTGTACGTCGCCACCGCCAGCTCGCCGCGCTGCTGCCTGCGCGTGGTCTCGCGCTCCGGACCGGCGCTCTCCAGCGTGCCTATCTCGCTCGCGACGAGGGTGTAGCCGCCGAACTGGTTGTAGTCCAGCGGGCCGGCGGTGGTGCCGGCGAGGGTGTCGCCGACGTTCGCGGCGGGGAAGTCGGCGGGCTTGCCGAGCGACTGGACCTGGATCCGGCCGGTGTTCTGGGAGGCGTAGGAGCCGTAGACCGTGCCGCCGCGGCGGTTGTCGTGCTCGTCCGGCTTCACCGTGACCCACAGCTCGGTGTACGGGTCGGTGGCGCCGACCACGCGGGCGTCGCCGACCCGGACGTTCATGCCCTCCAGGGACTCGTACAGGTCCAGGGCGTACGCCGACGGGCGCAGCGGCAGCGCGTTGACCGAGCCGCCCGCGGCCGGGTCGCCCTCCGGGGCGTACGCGTCCGGCACCGAGTCCTCGTCCAGCGTGACGGCGGCCGGGACCGCGTTGCCGCCGGAGAGCACGGTGAAGACCGGCTTGGTGATCTCGGTCACCGCCTGGTTGCCGGAGGCGGTGCCGCCGGGGACGAACTCGGAGACCGTGCCCGAGACCTTCACCTCGTCACCCACCGCCACACCCTTCGGGGCGGAGCCGGTGAAGACGAACACGCCCTCGCTGGTGGCCGGGTCGGCGTCGGCCTGCGGGTCCTGGATCCAGAAGCCCCGCGAGGAGCCGTAGGTCCGCACGCCGGTGACGACGCCGGTCACATCGGTGACCTGCTTGCCCGCGTACGGGGAGATGCGGGTGGTGCCCTGGATGTCGTGCACGCGTACGGCGTCGGCGTGCGCGGGCGAGGTCAGGACGACCGTGGACGCCGCGGAGCACACGGCGGCGACGGTGAGCGCGGCGAGGCGCGCGGAAGACTTGCTCGGCAAGGGATCCCTCCGGGGACGTTTTCGTGAAGCGCCGGGACGAGGGTGGGTCGATGGCTGGACCATGACGCGCGCGGCGTCGGTGTACAGGTGTTCCCCCCATTTCTACGCGCGTCAATTTCCTGCCTGGCGGCGCCAGTTGTCAAGGTTTCGGCCATGTACGTCACCTGACGGAGAGATGAACCGGGCGGCATGGGGCGAAATCCGTCTAGGCTGAGCTGCGTTCACAGCGACCAGGCGCCCTAGGAGAACCAGGCCCATGTCAGACAGCTCCCCCCTGCCCCCGGCGCGGCTCGCGTCCGAAGCGGAGCTGGCGCGCGACGCGCTGTCCACCCCGGTGCTGTCCCGGGCCGCCCGTCTCGCCCGCTGGGCCGGCCCCGCCACCCGGGTCGACGCGGGCGGCGGACTGGTCGACGAACAGCTCGCCGAGGCCGCCGGGGTGCTCGGCCTGAGCGGCGACGACGCCGCCGCGCATGCCAGCGAGGCGTGGCGGGTCGCCGTCGACACCGGGCTCGTCGAGGTCGCCGACGAGGAGACCGGCACCGTCACCGGGGGCGCCGACCTCGCGCTGCTCACCTCGGGCTCCCCGCACGATGTGCTCGGTGTGTGGCAGGACGCCCTGGAGACGCTGCTCGCCGACGCGAGCGTGCCCGATCTCGACGACCTGGTCGACGCGCTCGACGAGGGCGGCACCATCGACTTCTCCCGGCTCGACTGGGACCCGCAGGCCGAGGCCGATTTCCTCGACCGTGTGCTCGCCAACCTCTACCTGCTCAGCGTCAGCGAGGAGGGACCCGGCGACGCGCCCGTGCCGCTGCCCGCGCTCGCCGCGTCCGCGATCGTGCCCGGCGACGTGGGCGAACCGACCAACGACATGCTGGAGCAGGTCTCCGACGCGATGATGCGCCTCGACGACCAGTTCCGGACACTGGAGCCGGTCGGGCTCGTGGAGTACCACCCGGTCGACGAGGCGCTGATGGCCGACCCCGACGACCCCGACGTCCCCGCCGGGCCCGTCGACGACACCGACGTCTCCCGCTACGGCATGGTGCGGCTGACCCCGCTCGGCCTGTACGGGCTGCGCGCCCGGCTGCTCGACGCCGGGCACACCGCACCCGCCGTGGGCGAATTCGGCGACAAGGGCGCGGACACGCTGCTGGACGGCACCGCCGCGTTCGGGCCGCGTGCCGCGCAGGCCGAGACCGAGCAGTGGCTGGCCCGCCGTGATCCGCAGGACGCCGCCCGTGAGCTGCTCGGCGCCGCGCGGGGCACCGACCCGGGCGGGCCGCTGCGCCGACTGCGCTGTCAGCAGGCCCTGTCCCTGGTCGGCGCGGTGGCGGAGCCCGCGCTGCGCGAGGTGCTGGACGACGCCGAACTGGGCGGCCTGGCCCGGGTGTGGCTGGCCGAGCGCGGCGCGACGGACGTGCCGCCGCCGCCCGAGGCGATGGTGTACTGGCTGACCGTCGACACCCTGGCCGCGCAGCTCGCCGCCGAGGGCAACTCCGAGGAGCTGCAGGCTCTCGTGGAGGGGCTGGCCGCCCAGCACAGCGGGTTCTTCGCGGCGGCCTGGCGCGTCGACCACCCCGCCACGGCGGACGTGCTGGAGGCGATGGGCCGCCTCCACCCGGACAAGAAGGTCGCCAAGGAGGCGCGCAAGGCGGCTTTCAAGGCCCGTTCCCAGCAGGGGAACTGACCGGCCGCCGACGACTCGCCCGGACCGCGTCCGCCCTCGTGCGGCGAGGGGCCGGGGAACGCCTTCGGGGACGTGCGGATCCGGCCCGTTCTTGATCGGCTGAAATGTTCGCAGCCGTGGCCCCCGCCGGTGCGTCTTCCTCGGAAAGGTCGGAAACGACAGCGAATTCGGGGGAATTCATCATGGCCCGTTCCGTACATGCAGTCTGTTGCCTCACCCGTCCCACCTGCCCCACCCGTCCCGGTCTGCCGGGCGCGGTGGAGGACACCAGGTGGCCCGCGCGGAGGTGAGCCCCGGTCGGCCGGGGTCGTCCGCGGCCGGCCGCGGATAGGATGCGGAGACGGTCCCCGGTCCGTGAGGAGCAGCCGAATGTCGCAGGTGGGAGCGGGGGGACGGCCGGCCGGCCCCACCGGCCCGGAGGGCGCCGCCGTCAGGCCGAGACGGGCGGACGCCCGCCGCAACCATCAGCGGCTGCTGGAGGTGGCGGCCGCCGTGTTCGCCGAGCGCGGCGAGGGCGCGTCGCTGGACGAGATCGCCAAGCGGGCCGGTGTGGGGTCGGGGACGCTGTACCGGCACTTCCCGACCCGTCAGGCCCTGCTGGAGGCCGCGTACGTCGACCGGATCGAGGCGCTCGCGGCCCGGGCCGACGAGATCGCCGGCCGGCTGCCGCCGGGCGAGGCGCTGACGGAGTGGATGCGGGAACTCGGCCTCGGCACGATCCGTATCCGCGGTCTGCGGGCCCTGCTCGGCGCGGCCGCCGCGCAGGGCGGCTCCTTCGCGGACACCGTCTGCGGCAGCACACTGCGGGACGCGGCCCGGCGGCTGGCCGAGGCGGCGTGGCGGGAGGGGACCCTGCGTCCGGACGTGGACGCCCAGGACCTGCTGCGGCTGGCCCACGGGCTGGCCACGGCCTCCGGCCTCGCCGAGGACGGGGAACAGTACGTCGGCCGCTACGTGGACCTGCTCATGGAAGGGCTGCGGCCCCGGGGGCGGGCCGCACGGGGATGAACGGGCGCGGCGGAGGGACGAGCGCGCCGGGGCGCCCCGGACGGGGCGCCCCGCGCCCGTCCGTCACAGTGCCTGTGCGGCCGGCTTGACCATGTTGCGGACCGTGCGCGCCTTCACGAAGTCGCCCATGGCCGTCATCTCCCACTCGCCGGAGAACTGGCGGATCAGCTTGGCCATCATCACGCCGGTCTGGGGCTCGGCGCCGGTGAGGTCGAAGCGGACGAGTTCCTCGCCGGTCGAGGCGTCCAGCAGACGGCAGTACGCCTTGGCGACCTCGGTGAACTTCTGACCGGAGAAGGAGTTCACGGTGAAGACCAGGCCGGTGACCTCCTGGGGAAGCCGGCCCAGGTCGACGGTGATCACCTCGTCGTCACCGCCGCCCTCGCCGGTGAGGTTGTCGCCGGAGTGGCGGATCGCGCCGCCCACGATGGTCAGCTTGCCGAAGTAGCAGCTGTCGATGTGGTTGCGCTGGGGGCCGTAGGCGATCACCGACGCGTCCAGGTCGATGTCCTTGCCGCGGAAGGCCGGCTCCCAGCCGAGGCCCATCTTGACCTGGGACAGCAGCGGCCGGCCGCCCTTGACCAGGGACACGGTCTGGTTCTTCTGGAGGCTGACCCGGCCCTTGTCCAGGTTGATCTTGCCGGTGCCGGCGGCGGGCGGGGCCGCCGGGGGAGCGGGGGGAGCGGGAGGAGCCGCGGGCGCGTTCAGCGGGGGCGGCGGGGCGGCCGGGGGCTGCGTCACGGGTGCCGGGGGAGCGACGGGCTGGGCGGGGGCGGCGGGTTCCTCCACGGAGACGCCGAAGTCGGTGGCGATCCCGGCCAGCCCGTCGGCGTACCCCTGGCCGACCGCGCGGGCCTTCCAGACGCCGCCGCGCAGATAGATCTCGACGATCACCAGCGCCGTCTCGGCGCCGAGCTGCGGGGGTGTGAAGGTGGCCAGGACGCTGTTGTCGTCCGCGTTGCGCAGGGTCGCCGTCGGCTCGATGCCCTGGAAGGTCTGGCCGGCCGCGTCGGGGCTCGCGGTGACGACGATCTTCTCGATGCCCGGAGGCAGGGCGGCGGTGTCGACGGTGATGGCGTCGGGGGCGGCACCGCCGCCGGAGCGGTAGGCCACGCCGGGGCCGGTGGGCTGGTTGTAGAAGATGAAGTCGTCGTCGGAGCGCACCTTGCCGTCGGCGGTGAGCAGCAGGCCCGAGACGTCCAGCCGCACCGGGGCGGTGACGTCCACCGTCACACGGGCGGCGGTGAGCGGGATGTTCGAGCCGGGGGTCATAGCTGTCATGCCTCGTGAACGAGCGAGGGGGTTTTACCGTTCCCTTACCTGACCGCCGATCGGGTCAGCGGCGGTTGCGGGGGTGGTCGCGGGCGGTGCGCTCGTTGCCGCGCCGGTAGTTCCCGGTCCAGCGGGCCATGACGAGCTGCGGGTCGGCGGCGACCTCGTCGAGGAAGCGGGCCGCCCGGGAGCCGCGCAGGGTGGTGGCGGGGCGACCGTGGTGGGTGATCACGACGGTGCCGTCGGAGTGGGCCTCGTAGGCGAAGTCTCGGGGAGCCGGCATGGGCGGGATGCTACGGCGGCGGGGGCGGCGGGGCGCACCGGTTTTTCCGCCCCACCGCCCCCACCGCCCCGCCGCCACGGTCACGGCTCTCCCGGGCTCACGGCTTCCCCGGGCTCAGGGCTCTCCCGGGTTCATGGCTTCCCCGGGCTCACGGCACCACCACGATCTTGCGGCCCACCCCCGACGCGAACTGCGCCAGGGCCTCGGGGTAGCGGCTCAGCGGGATGCGGTCGCTGATGAAGACGTCCGGGTCCAGGACGCCGTTCGCGAAGAGTTCCGCGGCGCGTTCGAAGCTGTGCAGAACGGCCATGGAGCCGGTGACGGTGATCTCCTGGTTGTAGATGCGGTACGGGTCGATCGTGACGCGGGTCGCGTAGTCGGCGACGCCGAACTGGAGGAACGTGCCGGCCTTGGCGACCCGGCCGAGGCCGTCCTGGATCGCCGCCGCGTTGCCCGTCGCGTCGATGACGAGGTCCCAGCCCTGCGGCCGGTCCAGCTCGTCGGCGTCCGCCGCGCAGGCCGAGACGCCGAGGCGGCGGGCCGTCTCCAGGCGGGCCGGGTTGACGTCCACCACGTCCACGCCGGCCGCGCCGGTGCGCTTGGCGAGTTCCAGCATCATCAGGCCCATCGTCCCGGAGCCGTAGACGAGGACGTGGGCACCGAGGCGGGAGCGCAGCACGTCGTAGCCGCGCACCGCGCAGGACAGGGGCTCGACCAGGGCCGCGTCCTGGGTGCGGACGTGCTCGGGCAGCAGGACGCAGTTCGCCACGGGGGCGACGGCGTAGCGGGCCGCGCCGCCCGGCACGGTCACCCCGATCGCCGCCCAGCGCTCGCAGAGGTTGTTGTGGCCGGTACGGCAGTAGCGGCACTCGTGGCAGTACAGGGAGGGGTCGACCGCGACCCGGTCGCCCGCCGACAGCTCCGTGACGGCGGTGCCGACCGCGACCACCTCGCCCGCGAACTCGTGGCCCGGCACGATCGGCAGCTCCGGCGCGAACTCGCCCCGCAGGATGTGCAGGTCCGTGCCGCACAGCCCGCACGCGGCGACCTCCACGACGACCTCGCGCGGGCCGGGCGTCGGGTCGGGGACCTCGGCGACGACGGCCTTGCCCACGGACTCGATGACGGCGGCCTTCATTTAACGGCTCCCAACGACAGGCCCTGGACCAGCTTGTCCTGGGCGGCGAACCCCGCGGCGAGCACCGGCAGGGAGACGACGAGCGACGCGGCGCACACCTTGGCCAGGAACAGGCCCTGGCTGGTGATGAAGCCGGTCAGGAAGACGGGGGCGGTCCCGGCCACCACGCCGGTCAGCACCCGGGCGAACAGCAGCTCGTTCCAGCTGAAGATGAAGCAGATCAGCGCCGTCGCGGCGATCCCGGGCAGGGCGATGGGGGCGACGACCCGGGTGAGGACCGTCGGCAGCCGTGCCCCGTCCACCCGGGCCGCCTCGATCACGGCCGGCGGCACCTCGGAGAGGAAGGACTGCATCATCCACACCGCGATCGGCAGGTTCATGGAGGTGTAGAGCACGACGAGCAGCCAGATGTTGTCCAGCAGCCCCGTGTCGCGTGCGAACAGGTAGACCGGCAGCAGCCCCGCCACCACCGGCAGCATCTTGGTGGAGAGGAAGAAGAACAGCACGTCCGTCCATCTGCGGACCGGGCGGACGGACAGGGCGTAGGCCGCCGGGAGCGCCAGCACCAGGACGAGCAGGGTCGACGCCAGCGACGCCACCGTGGAGTTGACCAGCGACGGCCAGGGGCTCGCGCCGCCGCCGGAGCCGAAGAACTCCCGGTAGCCGTCCAGGGTGAGCGCCGCCGAGAAGGACGGCGGATTCGTCGCCGCGTCCTGCTCGGAGTGCAGGGACGTCAGCGCCATCCAGGCGATGGGCAGGAAGAACACGATGCCGGCCAGCCAGGCCATCAGGCCCAGGCCGTTTCTGCGCAGGACGCTCACGCCCGGGACACCTCCTCGCGGAACAGGGACGACACCACGCGCAGCGCGAGGGTCGCGATGACGATCGAGCCGATGACCACCAGGACGCCCGCGGCCGAGGCGAGGCCGTTCTCGTGGGCCTGGTAGAAGCTCTGGTAGACGGTGTAGGGGAGGTTCGCCGTGCCCAGGCCGCCGGACGTGAGGGTGAAGACCGCGTCGAAGTTCTGGACGATGTAGATCGACCCCAGCAGGGCGCCGAGTTCGAGGTAGCGGCGCAGATGCGGGAGCGTGAGATGGCGGAAGATCTGCCAGCCGCTCGCCCCGTCCACCCGGGCCGCCTCGATCTGCTGCTGGTCGCGGCTCTGCAGGCCCGCCAGCAGGATCAGCATCATGAACGGCGTCCACTGCCACACCAGGGCCGCCTCCACCGCGAGCAGCGGGGTGTTGGAGATCCAGTCCGGCTGGGGCCCGCCGACGTGGTGCAACAAGCCGTTGAACAGGCCGTACTCGGGGTTGTAGAGCACGTGCTTCCACAGCAGGGCCGCCGCCACGGGCACCACGAGGAACGGGGCGATCAGCAGGGTGCGGACCACGGAGCGGCCGCGGAAGCGGCGGTCCAGCAGCAGCGCCAGGAGCAGTCCGAGGACCAGGCTCGCCAGCACCACGGCCGCGGTGAGCAGGACCGTCGTCCACACCGAGCGGCGCAGAGCGGGATCGGTGAGGACCTCGGAGTAGTTGGCGAGGCCGGTGAAGCGGCGGGCGTCGGGGTAGAGCGCGTTCCAGTCGAAGAACGAGATCACCAGCGTCGCCACGAACGGCAGCTGGGTGACCGCGATCATGAAGACCAGGGCGGGCAGCAGCGGGGCCCGGGTCGCCCAGGCGTGCAGACGGGTCGTGGAGCGGCCGGGCGCGCGGACGGTCGCGGTGGCCGGCGGGGCCGTGGTGGTCGCGGTCATCGTCCCTCGTACTCCTCGGAGATCTTCTCGGCGAGCGCCTGCGACGTCTTCAGGGCCGACTCGACGGACTGGCGTCCGGCGATGGCCGCGCTGATCTCCTGGGAGACCTTGGTGCCGAGGTCCGTGAACTCGGGGATGCCGACGAACTGGATGCCGGGCGCGGGGCGAGGCTGCACTCCGGGGTCGTCGGGGCGGGCGCCCTCGATGGCCCGCCGGGTCATCTCCTGGAAGGCGGCGGCCTCGGCGCGGTAGCCGGCGTAGCCGTAGGTGGAGGCGCGCTTGCCCGCGGGCACGTCGGACCAGCCGGCCTCGTCGCCGACGAGCTGCTCGTACTGCTTGCCGGACGCCCACGACACGAACTTCCATGCCTTGCCGGGGTTGCGGGAGGCATCCTGGATGCCCCAGGCCCAGGTGTAGAGCCAGCCGGAGGACTCGGTCCGCTCGACGGGGGCGGGGGCGTAGTCCACCTTGCCCCTGACGGGGGAGCCGGCCGCCTCCAGCAGACCGGCCGCGGAGGTGGCGTCGTACCACATGGCGACCTTGCCCTGGGTCATGTTGTTCAGGCACTCGGCGAAGCCGGACTGGGCGGCGCCGGACTCGCCGTGCTCACGCACCAGATCGACATAGAACCTGGTCGCCTCCAGCCACTGCGGGGAGTCCAGGCGGGCCTTCCAGTCCTTGTCGAACCAGGTGCCGCCGAAGGTGTTCACGACCGTGGTGAGCGGGGCCATGACCTCGCCCCAGCCGGGCAGTCCGCGCAGGCAGATGCCCTTCATCCCGGGTTCGGCGCCGTCCACCCGGGCGGCGAGGTCCGCCACCTGCCGCCAGGTGGGGCGGGCGGGCATGGTCAGGCCCTTCTTCTCGAAGACGTCCTTGCGGTACATCAGGAAGGACGACTCGCCGTAGAAGGGCTGGCCGTAGAGCCTGCCGTCGTCGCCGGTGAGGGACCGGCGCATCGGTTCGAGGACGTCCTGCTCGTCATAGGCCGGGTCGCCGGCGACGTAGGAGTCCATCTCCTTGAGCCAGCCGTTGCGGGCGTAGATCGGTATCTCGTAGTTGGACAGCGTCGCCACGTCGTACTGGCCGGCCTGGTTGGCGAAGTCCTGGCTGATCTTGTCGCGGACGTCGTTCTCGGGCAGGACGGTGAAGTTGACCTGGATGCCGGTCTCTTCGGTGAAGTGGGCGGCGGTGAGCTTCTGCAGCTCCACCATCTGCGGGTTGTTGACCATCAGGACGTTGATGGCGTCGCCGCCGGACCCGGACCCGCCCGCCCCGACCCAGCAGCCGGAGAGCAGCGGGGCGAGCAGCGTCCCTGCGGCGGCCGCGGCGAGCATGGCTCGCGGTGGCCGTCGTCGGCTCTGGGTTCGCATGGATCGCTCCTGAACATATAGGGAGACAAAGGGCTCCTCCGGGCGTGCGGATGCCCGGGAGGGGTGAGGGTGTCTCAGACGCGGACGATCTGGGGGCCGAGCAGGGAGTAGCGGTGCGCCTCGGCGGACGGCAGCAGCGTGCTCGTCACGATCGCCTCCAGCGTGACGACCTCGGCGAACCGGCAGAAGCTGACCGCGCCGAACTTGGTGTGGGCGCCCACGAAGACGGTGCGCCGGGCGGCCCGTACGGCCTGCGCCTTGACCTCGCCGACCGCCGGGTCGGGGGTGGTCAGCCCGTGCTCGCGGGAGATGCCGTTGGCCCCGATGTAGGCGAGGTCGAGGACGAACCCGGCCAGCATTCTCGTCGTCCAGTGGTCGACGGTGGCCAGGGTGCCGGGCCGTACCCGGCCGCCGAGCAGCAGGACGGAGGTGTTCTCGGCCCCGGCGAGGGCGCCCGCGACGGGCAGGGACGCGGTGACCACGGTCAGCGGCCGGTCCGTGGGGAGCGCCTCGGCGATGAGCTGCGGGGTGAATCCCTCGTCGACGAAGACCGTCTCGGCGTCCCCGAGCAGCTCGGCCGCGGCGGCGGCGATCCTGCGCTTCTCGGGCACGTGGCTGGTGGCGCGGAAGGCGAGCGTGGTCTCGAAGCCGGCGCTCTCCACGGGGTAGGCGCCGCCGTGGGTGCGGCGGACGAGGCCGTGGCCCTCCAGGGCGCGCAGGTCCCGTCGTACGGTCTCCCTGGCGACGCCGAGCCGGGTGGCGAGGTCGTTGACGTCGACGGAACCGTCGCGTCGGGCGGCCCGCACGATCTCGCGCCGGCGCTCCTCGGTGGTGCTGTTCATGCCGACACCCGCCTTCCGCTTCGCCGCCCGTTCGGGCCCTCGGTCGGGCCATGGGGGAAGTTCTACAGCGGGTGCGGGGTGGTGACCAGGTCTGTTGCGGAGGTGATGCTGACCGGGTGTGCCCGTTCGGGCGCGCGGGTGTCCGGGGCGGATCCAGGACGCCGCGCGGTCCCGTCGTGCGCCGTCCGGGGCGCGTCGTGGCTGGTCGCGCGGTTCCCCGCGCCCCTGGGCGGCACCGCCGGAGGGGCGCCGGTCGCCGGGGGGTGTTCCCGGCCGGCCGGACGGGATGCCCGGATGCGGGGGCGGGGCGGCCCGTTCCGTGCCCGGCCGCTCTCGGCGGCCCCGGATCCCGTCAGTACGGCCAGATCGGCGGGTCGGTCACGAAGTGGCCGCCGAGACGGGCGTGGGCCTCGTTCGCCGGGTCCAGTTCGCCCTGCTCGGCGATCAGCTTCCCGGCGTACGGCTCGGAGTCGTCCTGCGGCTCGTAGCCGAGGGCGCGGGCGCTGGTGAGGTCCCACCACAGGCGGGTGTTGGCGGAGGAGCCGTGGACGACGGTGTGGCCGACGTCCGGCGCGGTCAGGGCCGCGTGGAGGAGACGGGCGCCGTCGGCGGGGCTCATCCACACGGAGAGCATGCGCACGCTGGTCGGCTCGGGGAAGCAGGAGCCGATCCGCACCGACACCGTCTCCAGGCCGTGCTTGTCCCAGTAGAACTGCGCCAGGTCCTCGCCGAACGCCTTGGACAGGCCGTAGAAGGTGTCCGGGCGGTGCGGGGTTTCGACCGGGATGAGCGGGTCGTCGCCCCGGGGGCGGGGGGTGTAACCGACCGCGTGGTTGGAGGAGGCGAAGACGACACGGGCCACGCCCTCCGCGCGGGCGGCCTCGTAGAGGTTGTAGGTGCCCTCGATGTTCGCCCTGAGGATCTTGTCGAAGGGGGCTTCCAGGGAGATCCCCGCGAGGTGGACGATCGCGTCGACGCCGCGTACGGCCTCGCGCACCGCCTCGCGGTCGGCGAGGTCCGCGACGAGCGCGTCCGGCTCGCCCTCGACCGGGCGCAGGTCCAGCAGGCGCAGCGCGTATCCGTACGCCGGGAGCAGGTCCCGCATCAGGGTGCCGAGCCCGCCTGCGGCGCCGGTGAGCAGGACGGTGCGGGGGGCTGGCATCCTCGGGTCTCCTCCGGTCGGCGGCCGCATCGACGTACGGCATTCACATCCATGGACAAACTAAGGATCATCGCCGCGACCCGTCAAGAGTGGCGGAGAAGGTGTTCATAAACATAAACTCTGATCAGAGTTCTGTACGCCTTGCATCGGTCGCACGCCTCGCGCCACCGCATGCGTCCGACACCGCCCCGTTCTAGGGAGAGCCTGTGACGCCTGACGACCTCGCCGCTCGACTCGGTATCCCCGGCGGGCCGCTGTTCTTCCCCGTCACCGCCTACGGCCCGGACGGCGCGGTGGCCCCCGACGTGTACCGCGCGCACGTCCGCCGGGGCGTCGAGGCCGGCGCCGCCGCCGTCTTCGCCTGCTGCGGCACCGGAGAGTTCCACGCGCTCTCGCCCGAGGAGTACGAGCTGTGCGTGCGCGCCGCCGTCGAGGAGACGGCCGGGCGGGTGCCCGTCGTCGCCGGCACCGGATACGGCACCGCGCTCGCCGTGCACTACGCGCGCACGGCCGCCGGTGCCGGGGCGGACGGACTTCTCGCCATGCCGCCGTACCTCGTCGTCGCCGGACAGGAGGGGCTGCTGCGCCACTACCGGGAGATCGCCGCCGCCACACCGCTGCCGGTCGTGGTCTACCAGCGCGACAACGCCGTGTTCACCCCCGGGACCGTCGTCGGGCTCGCCCGCACCGAGGGGATCATCGGCCTCAAGGACGGGGTCGGGGACCTCGGCCTGATGCAGCGGATCGTGAGCGCCGTGCGCACCGAGGCACCGGGGGACTTCCTCTACTTCAACGGGCTGCCCACGGCCGAGCAGACACAGCCGGCCTACCGGGCCATCGGGGTCCCGCTGTACTCGTCCGCCGTGTTCTGCTTCGCCCCCGAGGTCGCCCAGGCGTTCCACGGGGCGCTGGAGACCGGTGACGAGGCCGTCGTGCGGCGGCTCCAGGACGGGTTCTTCCGCCCCTTCGTCGAACTGCGCTCCCAGGGGAGCGGATACGCCGTCTCGCTCGTCAAGGCGGGCGTGCGGATGAGCGGGCTGGAGGTGGGGGAGGTCCGGCCGCCGCTGCACGAACCGGCACCGGAACACCTGGAACGGCTCGCCGGACTGATCGAGCGGGGCCACGCACTGGTGAAGGGGGAGGGCGCATGAGGAGGACCGGGCCGGTCCGTTCCCGGAACGTGCCGAGGGGGGAGGGCGGGTGAGGACGTCGGTGTTCCTCTATCCCTGGGACGTCGCCGGGGACCCCGGGGCGGCCGGCCGGATCGCCGGCCTGGGCGTCGCGCAGGTGACGCTCGCCTCCGCCTACCACTCGACACGCGCCCTCACCCCCCGGCACCCCCGGCACCGGATCGTCACGGCCGAGCACGCCGCCGTGCTGTACCCGCCCGGCGACCTGTGGGAGGGGCGCGAGCTGCGGCCCTTCCCGGCGGGCGCGTGGGCGCCCGGTGACGCCTTCGGCGAGGCCGCCGCCGCCCTCGCCGGCGCGGGGCTGGAGGTGCACAGCTGGGTCGTGCTCGCGCACAACTCCCGGCTGGGGGCCGAGCGTCCCGCCACCTCCGTCGTCAACGCCTACGGCGACCGGTACCCCTGGGCGCCCTGCATCGCGCAGCCCGCCACGCGCGCGTACCTGGTCGACCTGGCCGCCGAGGCGGCCGTGCGCCCAGGGGCGCGGGGCACGGAACTGGAGTCCCTCGGCTGGTACGGGCTCGCCCATCTGCACGCCCACGACAAGACCGGCGGGGTCGCGTGGGGGGACGCCGGCCAGTACCTGATGTCGCTGTGCTTCTGCGGGGACTGCCGGGACGGGTACGCCGGCCAGGGCCTCGACCCGGACGCGCTGGCCGCGCGGGTGCGGGAGGCACTGGAGCCGGCCTGGCGGGGCGCACCCTCGGACGGGGGCTGGGCCGGGGTCGGGAAACTGCTCGGGGAGGCCGAGGCCGCCGCCACGCGCGCGTGGCGCGACGCGGTGGCCCGCGACCTCCAGGAGGCCGCCGTGGCCGCCGTGCGGGCCGCCGCGCCCGAGGGCTTCCAGGTGCTGCTGCACGCCGACCCGGTGTCCTATCACTGCGGCGCCAACGCGGGCGTGGACCCGGGACACGTGCTGTCCTTCGCCGACGGGGTCGTCGTGCCCTGCACGGGCGGGGCCGGGCCGGTCACGCCGTTCGCCGGGCAGGGGGTGCCGGGAGCCGTCGTCGCGGCGAACCTCACCGTCGTGTCGGGGATGGGCGGACGCCCGCACGCCCTCGCGGAGGACGCCGTCCGGGCCCGGGCGCTGGGCGCCACCGAACTGCGGCTCTACCACGCCGGGCTGGCCTCCGACGCGGACCTGGCGGCGGTACGGGAGGCACTCGCCTCGCTCTGAGCGCCGAGGCCCCGGGCAGGTGGCCCGGGGCCGGGCGTGCGATGAGTTTCCGCCGCGGGGACGGTCCACCCTTCACGAACCCGGAACGTGGAGGAGCCACCATGACCGAGCCGACCCCGATCATCGATCTCGGACCGCAGACCCGTGTCGTGGCCCGCCTCGCCGAGGCCGTGACCGAGGAGCAGCTCTCCGGGCCCACCCCGTGCCCGGACCTGCGGGTGCGCAACATGCTGGGCCATCTGCTGCATCTGTCCGTGGCCTTCCGTGACGCCGGCCGCAAGGACCTGGGCGTCACGACCGACACCAGCCCCGTCGGCACGCTCCCGGACATCGGTCCCGGCTGGCGCAAGGAGCTGCCCGACGTCCTCGGCGAGCTCGCCGGGGCATGGCGGGACCCCGCCGCCTGGACCGGCCGGACCCGTGCGGGCGGTGTGGACCTGCCCGGCGCGGTCGCCGGTGCCGTCGCGGTGGACGAGCTGGTCGTCCACGGCTGGGACCTGGCCCGCGCCGTCGGCGTGCCCTACGAGCCCGACCCGGCCGCCCTGCGGGCGTCGTACGCGTTCCTCCTGGCCGCCGCCGAGGATCCCACCCGGGGAGGCGGCATCTTCGGCCCGGTCGTACCGGTGCCGCGGGAGGCGCCGCTGCTGGACCGCGCCGTGGGCCTGAGCGGCCGGGAGCCGGGCTGGACCCGTCAGGCGTGACGCCGGGGCGGCACCCTCGGGGGGCGCGGCTCCTCCGTGTCCGGACCGGGCCGCGGGGCAGCCCCTAGGCTCTTGTCATGTCCCTCTCTCTCACCGTGCTCGGCACCGCCTCCCCGCACCCCGCCCCCGGCCGCCCCTGCTCCGGCTATCTGCTGCGCGCGCCGGGCGCCGAGGTGTGGGTGGACGCCGGGACCGGCACCTTCGCGGAGTTGCAGCGGCACATGGATCCGGCCCGGCTGAGCGCGATCTGGATCTCCCATCTGCACGCCGACCACTACGCCGATCTCCTCGCCGCCTTCTACGCGTTCGCGTACGGCGGCACGACCCCGCCCGCGCCGGTCCCCGTGTACGCGCCGCGTGACTGCGCCGGCCGTCTCGCCGGGTTCTTCGGACGGCCGGACGCGAGGTTCCTCGACGGCGTCCTCGACTTCCGGCCGCTGTCCGACGGGCATACCGCCCGGCACGGCGAACTGCTGCTCACCGCCCGCGCGGTCGAGCACGACACCGAGGCGTACGGGCTGCGCGCCGAGAGCGGAGGGCGGGCCCTCGCGTACTCCGGGGACAGCGGACCCTGCGCGGCGCTCACCCGGCTCGCCGACGGCGCCGACCTGTTCCTCTGCGAGGCGGACATCGGCACCCGTCGCGAAGGCGAACAGCCTGTCCATCTCACCCCGGAGGAGGCCGGTGCGTACGCCGTGGGCGCCGGGGAACTGCTGGTCACCCATGTGGGTCCGTCGCTGACGCGCGAGGAGGCCGCCGGGCGGGCGGCCGTCGTGTTCGGCGGCCCGGCCGGCCCGGCCCGGGAGGGCGAGACCCGGACCGTGTGACGGCCGTCGGACGGTCGTCCGGCAGCTGTGTGACGACTGCCCGGCAGCTGTGTGACGGTCGTCCGGCAGTCGTGGCACGGTCGTCCGTCGTCCGTCGTCCGTCGTCCGTCGTCCGTCGTCCGTCGTCCGTCAGCCGTCAGCCGTCAGCCGTCAGCCGTCAGCCGTCCGGCGGCCGTCCGTCAGCCGTCCGGCGGCCGGACGACTGACGGGAACTTTCTTTTGTCAGAAGCATTGACGAAACAGGGGCGCGCTTCTAGCTTCATCGCGTCGTACTTCGTACGTCATATATGAGACGCGATACGCCAGATCCGAGAGGCGCGCATGACCTCTGTGCCCACGCCGATCCCCTCCCGCACGCAGTTCGTGCTGGAGGAGATCAAACGCCGTATTCTCACCGGCCGGCTGACGCCGGGTCAGGCCCTCGTCGAGACCGAGCTGGCCGCGCAGTTCGGGGTGTCGAAGACCCCCGTGCGCGAGGCGCTCAAGACGCTCGCGGGGACCGGGCTGGTCGTGATGAACCAGTACAAGGGCGTCACCGTGCGCATGGTCGACGCGGACATGGCGCGCGAGGTCTACGACGTGCGGCTGCTGCTGGAGCCCGAGGCGCTGCGGCGGGCCGTGCGGCGCGGGGCCTCGCTGGACGCCGCGCGGGACGCGCTGGAGCGGGCCGACACCGCCGCCGACACCGCCGAACGCTCCCTGGCCAACCGGGAGTTCCACCGGGCGCTCTATCTGCCCTGCGGCAATCCGCTGCTCGGGCGCATGCTCGACGAGGTGCGCGACCAGGCCGCCCTGGTGTCGGCCGTCGCCTGGGCCTCCTCCCCGTCGTGGGAGCGCGAGGCCGGTGAGCACCGCGACATCCTGCGGCTCGCCCTGGACGGTGACGCCGACGGCGCGGCCGGCGCGCTGCACGCCCACATCGCGTCCTTCGTGCGACGGGCCTTCCCGGAAACGGCCGGCGGGGCCCGGGGAGAGGACGGCCGGGCATGACAGCGACGTTCGAGACCCAGCGGGCGGCCCTGGCCGACGTGGTGGCGATCCCGGTGACCCCGTTCGCCGAGGACGGCTCCGTCGAGCGGGACACCTACCGGGCCCTGCTGCGCCGGCTGCTGGACGGCGGCGTCACGACCCTCACGCCCAACGGCAACACCGGCGAGTTCTACGCCCTCACCCCCGAGGAGCGGCAGCTCGTCACCGAGCTGACCCTCCAGGAGGCGGGCGAGCGGGCCGTGATCCTGGTGGGCGTCGGACACGACGTGCCCACCGCGGTCGCCTCCGCCCGGCACGCCCGGGAGCGGGGGGCCGCGATGGTCATGGTCCACCAGCCCGTGCACCCCTACGTCTCGCAGACCGGCTGGGTCGACTACCACCGCGCCATCGCGGAGTCCGTGCCCGAGCTGGGCGTGGTGCCGTACATCCGCAACGCGCAGCTGGACGGGGCCCGGCTCGCCGAGCTGGCCGACGCCTGCCCCAACGTCATCGGGGTGAAGTACGCGGTCCCGGACGCGGCCCGGTTCGCCGGCTTCGCGCGGGACGCCGGGCTGGAGCGGTTCGTCTGGGTCGCCGGGCTCGCCGAGCCGTACGCGCCCTCGTACTTCTCCGCGGGGGCCACCGGCTTCACGTCCGGGCTGGTCAACGTCGCTCCGGCCGTGTCGCTGAACATGCTCCGGGCGCTGCGCGCCGGCGACCACGCGGCCGCCATGAAGGTCTGGGAGCAGATCCGGCGGTTCGAGGAACTGCGCGCCGCCGACGCCTCCGCCAACAACGTCACCGTCGTCAAGGAGGCCCTCGCCTCCCTCGGCCTGTGCCGCCGTGAGGTCCGCCCGCCGAGCCGGCCCCTGCCCGAGGACGAGCGGGCCGAGATCGCCGGGATCGCCGCCGGATGGTCCCTGTGAAGCGGCCCGAGGAGCTGCGCAGCCACCAGTGGTACGGCGCCGACGGGCTGCGGTCCTTCAGCCACCGGGCCCGCACCCGGCAGCTCGGCTACCTGCCCGAGGAGCATCTCGGCAAGCCGGTGATCGCCGTCCTGAACACCTGGTCCGACATCAACCCCTGCCATGTGCATCTGCGCGACCGCGCCCAGGCCGTGAAGCGGGGCGTGTGGCAGGCGGGCGGTTTCCCGCTGGAGTTCCCCGTCTCCACGCTGAGCGAGACCTTCCAGAAGCCGACCCCGATGCTCTACCGGAACATGCTCGCCATGGAGACCGAGGAACTGCTGCGGTCCTACCCGGTGGACGGGGCCGTGCTGCTGGGCGGCTGCGACAAGTCCACGCCCGCCCTGCTCATGGGCGCCGCCTCCGCCGATCTGCCCGCCGTCTTCGTGCCCGCCGGACCCATGCTCCCGGGGCACTGGCGGGGCGAGGTCCTCGGCTCCGGCACGGACATGTGGAAGTACTGGGACGACAGACGGGCCGGGCTCGTCGGCGACTGCGAGATGGCCGAACTGGAGAGCGGGCTCGCGCGCTCCCCGGGGCACTGCATGACCATGGGCACGGCCTCCACGCTGACCGCCGCGGCCGAGGCGCTGGGGGTGACGGTGCCGGGCGCGTCCAGCATCCCCGCCGTCGACTCGGGGCACGACCGGATGGCCGCCAGGGCCGGCATGACCGCCGTGGACCTGGTGCGCGACGACCGCAGGCTCTCGCGGATCCTCACCCGTGAGGCGTTCGAGGACGCCGTCACCACCGTGCTGGGGCTCGGCGGGTCCACCAACGCCGTGATCCATCTGATCGCCATGGCCGGCCGGGCCGGGGTCCGGCTCACGCTGGACGACTTCGACCGGATCGCCCGTACGGTGCCCGTGCTGGCCAATGTGCGCCCCGGCGGACGGACGTACCTCATGGAGGACTTCCACTTCGCGGGCGGACTGCCCGGATTCCTGTCGCGGATCCCCGACCTGCTGCACCTGGACCGGCCGACGGTGTCGCACGACACCCTGCGCGAGCAGCTCGCCGGCGCGCGGGTGCACCACGACGACGTGATCCGCCCCCGCGGCAACCCCGTCGCGAGCGAGGGCGGGGTGGCCGTGCTGCGCGGGAACCTGTGCCCCGACGGCGCGGTGATCAAGCACATCGCCGCCGAGCCGCGGCTGCTCAAGCACACCGGACCCGCGGTCGTCTTCGACGACTACCGGACCATGCAGCGCACCATCGACGACCCGTCGCTGGGCATCACCGCCGACAGCGTGCTGGTGCTGCGCAACGCCGGACCCAGGGGCGGGCCCGGCATGCCCGAGTACGGGATGCTGCCCATCCCCGAGTACCTGCTCAAGCAGGGGGTGCGGGACATGGTGCGGATCTCCGACGCCCGGATGAGCGGCACCAGTTACGGCACCTGCGTCCTGCACGTGGCACCCGAGTCGTACGTCGGCGGGCCCCTGGCGCTGGTCAGGACCGGCGATCTCATCACCCTGGACGTCGGGGCGCGCTCCCTGCGGCTGGACGTCGACGACGACGAGCTCCGGCGGCGCCGCGCCGAGTGGACCCCGCCGCCCGCCCGCTACGGGCGCGGCTACGGATTCCTCTACGAACAGCAGATCACCCAGGCGGACACCGGCTGCGACTTCGAGTTCCTCGCGCGGCCCGGCACGGTGCAGGACCCCTACGCGGGCTGACCCCGCCACCCCCGTCTCTTCATGGCCGAGATCTCGAACGGCTACCGGCAAGCGCTTCACCCGCACGAGACGCAACCGAACGGAGAACAGTCATGGCCCAAGCCGCAGCCGTGGCGAAACCGCCCGCGCCACCGGGGCGGCGCCGTGCCTCCGCCGCGCCGCGCAGACTGCCCTATCTGCTGATCGCGCCGGCGGCCCTGCTGATGCTCGGCTTCATCGCCTACCCCGTCATCAGCGTCTTCTACTACAGCCTGCAGAACTACAACCCCACCAAGCCCTGGCGGAACGGGTACGCGGGCTTCGGCAACTTCGTCCACGCCTTCACCGACGACCCGCAGTTCTGGAACACGCTGACCTTCAGCGCCAAGTGGGTGTTCGCCGAGGTCGGGCTCCAGCTGCTGTTCGGCCTCGCGCTCGCGCTGATCGTCAACCAGACCTTCGCCGGACGGGCCCTCGGCCGCGCGCTGGTCTTCTCGCCCTGGGCCGTCTCCGGCGTGCTCACCTCGGCGATCTGGGTGCTGCTCTACAACTCCCAGACCGGCATCACCCGTTACCTCGCCGACGTCGGCATCGGCTCCTACGGGACCAGCTGGCTGTCGGACACCTCCACCGTCTTCCCCGCCGCGATCGTCGCCGACCTGTGGCGCGGGGTGCCCTTCTTCGCGATCCTCATCCTCGCCGACCTCCAGTCCGTCTCCCGCGACCTGTACGAGGCCGCCGAGGTCGACGGGGCGAGCCGGCTCCAGCAGTTCCGGCACATCACCCTGCCCCACCTGAAGGACGCGATCGTCCTGTCCACGCTGCTGCGCGCGGTGTGGGAGTTCAACAACGTGGACCTGCTCTACACGCTCACCGGCGGCGGGCCCGCGGGCGAGACGACGACGCTGCCGCTGTACATCGCCAACACCAGCGTCGAATCCCATGACTTCGGCTACGCGTCCGCCCTGACCACGGTCGCGTTCGTGATCCTGCTCTTCTGCTCGATCGTCTATCTGCGGCTGAGCAAGTTCGGAGGCGAGTCCAAGTGACGGTCAAGGAGGCCACCGCCGCCCCCGCACCCGCGCCGGAGCGGCTGCCCGAGGCGCCCCGGCCGCACCCCGCGGGCAGACAGCGCTCCTGGGACGAGGTCCCCCGCTGGCAGATCTACCTGCCGCTGTCCGTCTACCTCGTCTTCACGCTCATCCCCTTCTACTGGATCCTGCTGTTCGCGCTGCGCCCGTCCGGCTCCACCTCGCTCGTGCCCTGGCCGATGACCGGCGAGCACTTCGGGAAGGTCTGGAACGAACGGAGCTTCGGCACCTACTTCCAGAACAGCCTGCTCGTCGGCCTCGCCACGCTGGTGATGACCACGATCGTCGCCCTGGCCGGCGGCTACGCCCTCGCGCGGTTCGACTTCAGGGTCAAGCGGGTGTTCATGCTGGCCCTGCTGTGCTCCCAGTTCGTGCCGGGCGCGCTGCTGCTGGTGCCGCTGTTCGAGATCTTCGCCGAGCTCCGGATGATCAACTCGCTGGGCAGCGTCATCATCGCCGAGACGGTGTTCCAGCTGCCGCTGTCGATGATCCTGATCAGCAACTTCATCAAGAACGTGCCGTACTCCCTGGAGGAGGCGGCCTGGGTCGACGGCTGCAACCGGTTCACGGCCTTCCGGATCGTCGTGCTGCCGCTGCTGCGGCCGGGGCTGATCGCCGTCGGCTCCTTCGCCTTCGTCCACTCCTGGAACCACTTCCTGTTCGCCCTGATGTTCCTCAACAACCCGGACAAGCAGACCATCCCGGTCGGCCTCAACACCCTGATGAGCGCCGACAGCGTGGACCTCGGGGCGCTCGCGGCGGGCGGCATCGTCGCTGCCGTACCCGTCGTGCTCGTGTTCGCCTTCATCCAGAAGTGGCTCATCACCGGCTTCAGCGCGGGGGCGGTGAAGGGCTGATGGGAATCCGCCTGCGGGGAGGACGCCATGAGTGAACCGCTGCCCCTCGTCCTCGCCGGGGCCCGTGGACACGGGCGCTGGCATCTGGAGAACATCGGACGGCTCCAGGAGCGGGGACTGGTCCGGCTCGTCGGAGTCTGCGAGCCGGCCCCGCTCACCGAGGAGGAGTTCGGGGGTCCGCTCCCCGTCCAGTCGGCCGACTTCGGCGCCCTGCTGGACGCCACCGGCGCCCGGGCCGCCGTCGTCTGCACCCCGATCCCCACGCACACCGACCTGGCGCTGACCGCCGCCCGCCGGGGTGTGCACCTGCTGCTGGAGAAGCCGCCCGCACCCTCGTACGCCGAGTTCCGGCGGATGGCCGACGGGGTCGCCGCCGCCGGTGTCGCCTGTCAGATCGGCTTCCAGTCGCTCGGTTCGCACGCCGTGCCCGCGATCCGCGGCCTGATCGCCGAGGGCGCCGTCGGTACGGTCACCGGATTCGGCGGCGCGGGCGCCTGGACACGGGACGAGGCGTACTTCCGGCGCGCTCCCTGGGCCGGCAGACGGCGCCTGGACGGGGCGGACGTGATCGACGGGGCGCTCACCAACCCCCTCGCGCACGCCGTCGCCACCGCCCTGGCACTGGCCGGAGCCGGCCGGGCCGAGGACGTCGCCGGCGTCGAGACCGAACTGTGGCACGCCAACGACATCGAGGCCGACGACACCTCCTGTGTCCGTGTCACCACCGGCGACGGCCGCCCGGTCGCCGTCGCCGCGACCCTGTGCGCCGAGCGGCCCGACGAGCCGTACGTCCTGGTCCACGGCAGCCGCGGCCGGATCACCTTCTGGTACAAGCAGGACCGCGTGCTGCTCCAGCGCGCCGGACACGGCCCGCAGGAGAGCGAGTACGGCCGCACCGACCTGCTGGAGAACCTCGTCGCCCATGTCACGGGCGGCGCGGAACTCCTCGTCCCGCCCGAGGCGACCGGCGGCTTCATGAAGGTCGTCGAGGCGATCCGGCGGGCCCCCGACCCGGCCCCGCTGCCCGGCTCGGCCTGGCACCGGCTGCCCGCCGAGGGCCGCCGGGTCGTGCCCGGGGCCGACGGGCTGGTCGCCGCCTGCGCCGACACCCTCGCCCTCTACTCCGAACTGGGCGCCCCCTGGGCGCTCCCGGCCGGTTCCCAGGAGATGAGCGCCCGATGACCGAGAACACCCCGGTGCTCAGCGCCGCGGGCCGGCCGGTGGCCCGCTACGTCACCCGGCCCGAGCTGCCCGGCCGGCTCTCCCCGCGCCCCTACCTGCACCCCGTCACCACCCTCGCCGGCACGGCCGTCACCGAACTGGGCCCGGCCGACCATCTCCACCACCTCGGCGTCGGTGTCGCCGTTCCCGACGTCGAGGGGTACAACTTCTGGGGCGGCCGCACCTTCGTGCGTGACCGGGGGCCGACCGAGCTGGACAACCACGGAGCCCAGCGGCACGTCTCCTTCCAGCTGCGCGACCCCGACGGGTTCGTCGAGGAACTGCGCTGGGTGGCCGCGGGCGGCGAACTGCTGCGCGAGCGCCGCACGGTCGCCGTGACCGAACTCGGCGGCACCGCCTGGGCGCTGGACTTCACCTTCGCCCTGACGAACATCACCTCCGGCCCGCTCTCCCTCGGCAGCCCCGCCACCAACGGGCGGCCCGGAGCGGCCTACGGAGGCTTCTTCTGGCGTGCCCGCAAGGAGGCCGGGGCACCCCGCGTGTTCACCCCCGACGCCGAGGGCGAGAACGAGGTGCACGGCCGCCGCGCCGACTGGCTGGCGCTGGCCGGCAGCACCTGGACGCTGGTCCTCGCGGGCGCCACCGACGCCACCCGGCGCGACCCCTGGTTCGTGCGCACCGCCGAGTACCCCGGCGTCGGCTCCTCCCTCGCCTCCGCCGAGCGGCTCGCGATCGCCCCCGGCGACACCGTCGTACGCCGTGTCGTCACCGTCGTCGCCGACGGCCGGCTGGACCGGGACGAGGCGGCGGCCCTGACGGCGAAGGCGGCCGGCCGGTGACGACGTACACCAACCCGATCCTGGACGCCGACTGGTCCGACCCTGATGTGCTCCGCGTCGGCGACGACTTCTATCTGACCGCCTCCAGCTTCGGCCGGGTCCCCGGCCTGCCCCTGCTGCACTCCCGCGACCTGGTCCACTGGACCCTCGTCGGGCACGCCCTGGAACGCCTGGAACCCGCCGGGGAGTTCGCGCGGCCCCGCCACGACCGCGGGGTCTGGGCGCCCTCCCTGCGCTTCCACGACGACCGCTACTGGATCTTCTGGGGCGACCCCGACCAGGGTGTCTTCCAGGTCAGCGCCCCGCGGATCAGGGGCCCGTGGACCCGGCCCCTTCTGCTGAAGGAGGGCAAGGGGCTGATCGACCCCTGCCCGCTGTGGGACGAGGAGACCGGCGAGGCGTACCTGGTGCACGCCTGGGCCAGATCCCGCTCCGGCGTCAAGAACCGTCTCACCGGGCACCGGATGCGCCCCGACGCCACCGGGCTCCTCGACGAGGGCACCCTGATCGTGGACGCCGACCGCATCCCCGGCTGGTTCACCCTGGAGGGGCCCAAGCTGTACCGGCACGACGGCTGGTTCTGGATCTTCGCCCCCGCCGGGGGAGTGGAGACCGGCTGGCAGGGCGCCTTCCGCTCCCGCGGGTTCTTCGGACCGTACGAGGAGAGGGTCGTCCTGGAGCAGAAGGACACCGACGTCAACGGCCCCCACCAGGGCGGCTGGGTGCGCACGGCGGCCGGCGAGGACTGGTTCGTGCACTTCCAGCAGCGCGGCGCCCACGGCAGGGTCGTCCACCTCCAGCCGATGCGCTGGGACGCCGGGGGCTGGCCCGTGATCGGCGACGACGGCGCCCCCGTCACCGTGCACGAACTCCCCGCCCTGCCGGTGCAGCCGCCCGCCGCGCCCGCCACCGACGACGACTTCCCCGGAGGCCGCTTCGGCCGCCAGTGGCAGTGGACCGCCAACCCGCAGGACGGATGGGCGCCCCAGCACTCCGGCGACGGGCTGCGGCTGGCCTGCGTCCGCTCGGCCGACGCGCACGACCTGCGCAGGCTGCCGAACGTCCTGACCCAGAGGCTGCCCGGCGCACCCTGCGCGGCCGAGGTCGAGCTGCGCCTGGACAGCGAGGAGCCGGGCGCCCGTGCCGGGCTCGTGGTGCTCGGGGACGCCTTCTCGTGGATCGGGCTGGAGCGCGGGGCCGACGGGACGGTCCTGCTGGTGCACCGGTTCGCCGAGAGCGTCGCCGACGCCGAACGCGACGCCGCACATCCGCGGCCCGCGCCCGACGGGCGGGTCCGGCTGCGGATCGGCATCGGGCCCGGAGCGCGCTGCCGCTTCCTGGCCGACACCGGCGACGGGCCGCGCCCCTGCGGGCAGGTCTTCGCCGCCACGCCGTGGCGCTGGGTCGGCGCCCTGCTCGGCCTGTTCGCCCTCGCACCGGACGGGCCGGGCCCCGCGGGGACGGCCACGTTCACCCGGTTCAGGATCACACCCGCCTGAGTCCCCCTCTCCGTACGCCTGTCGGGAGCCGCGATGACGCATCACTCCAGCAAGCGCTTACCGGCCGTTCGGGTCGCCCCGTCCGCGGCCCACCGGCCCCCCACGACCGCACACCCCCCGTTGGATCCGGAAGAAAGAGCCGACCGATGAAGACCAGCATCAGCAGAAGCAGGCGTGCCGCCGTGGCCGTCGCCCTGGGATCCGCACTCGCCCTGACCGCCACCGCCTGCGGCGACGACGGCAGCGGTGGCGGCGGCTCGGGCGCCGAGGGCAGCGGCAAGGGCAAGGTCGTCTTCTGGGACAACAACGGCGGTGTCCGCACCGACGTCTGGAAGGAGATCATCGCCGACTTCGAGAAGGCGAACCCGGACATCGACGTCGAGTACGTCGGCATCGCCTCCACCGAGTACCAGTCCAAGGTCGACACGGCCATCCAGGGCGGCGGGCTGCCGGACGTCGGAGGGGTCGGCGCGGCGATGCTCGCCGGGTTCTCCGCGCAGAACGCGCTGGAGCCGCTGGACGGCCGGCTCGGCAACTCCGCCCTCAAGGGCATGCTCAACAAGGACATGGTCGAGTCCATGAAGGCGGCCGGAGGCGGCGACGGCACGCTGTACTCGATCCCGACCTCCGCGAACAACGGCGTGCTGTACTACCGCACGGACCTGTTCCGCAAGGCGGGACTGGAGGAGCCGGCGACCTGGGACGCGTTCTACACGGCCGCGTCGAAGCTGACCGCCGCCGGGAAGAACGAGTTCGGCTACACCATCCGCGGCGGGGCCGGGTCGATCGCGCAGGCGCTGGACGCGACGTACGGGCAGTCCGGCATCACGTCGTTCTGGGACGGCGACAGGACCACCGTGAACGACCCGAAGAACGTGGCCGCGCTGGAGAAGTACGCGGGCCTGTTCAAGAAGAGCACCCCCGCGGCCGACCTGAACAACGACTTCACCAAGATGGTCGCGCAGTGGGACTCCGGCACGATCGGCATGCTGAACCACAACCTGGGCTCCTACCAGGACCATGTGAAGGCGCTCGGGGCCGGGAAGTTCCGGGGCGTCCCGCAGCCGGTGGGCTCCTCCGGGAAGCGGGTCCAGGTGTCCAACCCCGTGGACGGACTCGGGCTGTTCAAGAGCTCGAAGAACAAGGACGCCGCCTGGAAGTTCATCGAGTTCGCGCTGTCCCACGCGGAGAACTCGAAGTTCAACGAGTCCGCCGGGCAGGTGCCTGCGAACACCGAGGCCGCGCAGGACGCGTGGGTGTCCAGGGCGGAGCCGACGAAGCTGGCCGCGGCGGCGCTGACCGACGGGTCCACGACGATCGTGCAGCTTCCGTACTACCTGCCCGACTGGAACACCATCTCCAAGGCCGACAACGAGCCGAACTTCCAGAAGGTGCTGCTCGGCAGCATGAGCGCGAAGGAGTTCCTGGACGGGCTGGCCGAGCAGCTGAACGAGGCGCAGGCGGAGTGGAACCAGCAGAAGGGCTGACCCGGGCCGGGTCTCGCCGCGGAGCGGTCCGTGCGTCGCCGGGCACGGGCCGTCCCAGGCTGGCCGCGCCCACGCGGCGGAGCCGCATGCCGGTGCGGCCCAGCCCTCTTCTTTCGCTTCCCGCCCGTCGAAAGGTGCCCCGCGTGTCCCTCAGCCGTAGGCAGGTCGCCGGTGCGGCCTTCGCCGCCCTTCCTCTCGGCGTCGCGGCGGCCGCGCCCGCGCACGCCGGCCGCAGCCGTCGCACCCTCCACATCGCCGGTGACTCCACCGCCGCCCAGAAGTACGTGTCCGCCGCGCCCGAGACCGGGTGGGGCACGGCGCTGCCGTTCTTCGTGCGCCGGGACCGGGCCGTCGCCAACCATGCGGTGAACGGCCGGAGTTCGAAGAGCTTCGTCGACGAAGGGCGGCTCGACGCGATCCTGCGGGTCGTCCGCCCCGGGGACGTCCTGCTGATCCAGTTCGCGCACAACGACGAGAAGACGGCCGACCCCGCGCGGTACACCGAGCCCTGGTCGACGTACCAGGAGTATCTGCGGATGTACGTCGACGGGGCGCGGGCGGAAGGGGCGCGGCCCGTGCTGGTCACGCCTGTGGAGCGGCGGCGGTTCGACGCCGGGGGCACGGCGCTGCCCACCCACGGGGAGTACCCGGCGGCGATGCGGGCGTTGGCCGCGCGGGAGCGGGTCGCGCTGCTCGACCTCCAGGCGCTGTCCCTGCGGCTGTGGCAGGAGCTGGGGGCGGAGGGGACCAGGGCGTACTTCAACTGGACCGGGACGGAACAGGACAACACGCACTTCAATCCGCCGGGCGCGATCGAGGTGGCCCGGCTCGTGGCACAGGAGGCGGTGCGGGCCCGGGTGCTCGCGCCGCGGGACGTCCTCCGGCTGGAGGACGAGATCCCGGTCTCCTGGATCACCTGGCCGTCGGACGTCTGAGACGAGGAGAACCGTACAGTGGGTACAACTGCATGTCATGCACGTGTCATAGGTGTCCTGGTGGGATGCACCGCTCTGGTGCTGTCCGTCACCGGGCCCGCCTCGGCCGGCGCCCGCGCCCGGCACGACGTGGCGCGGGAGGTGCTGCCGGCGAACGACGGCTGGGGATCGTACGGGTCCGGCACCACCGGAGGTGCCGCCGCCGACACGGCGCGGGTCCACACCGTCCGCACCTGGGAGGAGTTCAGGGCCGCGCTCGCGCAGGGCGGCAGCGCGCCGAGGATCATCAAGGTCAGGGGCACGATCGACGCGGTCGCCCAGGGCTGCGACGCGTTCGCCGCGCCCGGCTACGACTTCGGCGCCTACCTGGCGAAGTACGCGCCGGAGACCTGGGGCCTGACCACCGACCTGAGCGCCGAGCCGGACGACAGCCCCGAAGGGCTGCGGCGGGCCTCGGCCGCCGCCCAGGACAGGGCCGTCAAGGTGGAGGTGCCGTCGAACACCACGGTCATCGGGGTGGGGCGCGACGCCGGGATCAAGGGCGCCAGCCTCCAGATCAAGGGCGTCGACAACGTCATCGTCCGCAACCTGGCCCTGGAGAGCCCCGTCGACTGCTTCCCGCAGTGGGACCCCACCGACGGCAGCAAGGGCAACTGGAACTCCGAGTACGACACCGCCGTCGTGTACGGATCCACCCATGTGTGGATCGACCACAACACCTTCACCGACGGCAGCCGCCCCGACAGCGCCGCCCCCACCCACTTCGGGATGCTGTACCAGCAGCACGACGGCGAACTCGACATCGTCCGCGGCGCCGACCACGTCACCGCGTCCTGGAACGTCTTCGCCGACCACGACAAGACGATCCTGGTCGGCAACAGCGACAACGCGGCCACGACCGCCACCGACCGCGGCCACCTCAAGGTGACCTTCCACCACAACCTGTTCCGGAACCTGGTCGAGCGCGCGCCGCGGGTCCGCTTCGGCCAGGTCGACTCGTACAACAACCACTTCGTGGCCGGCGCCGCGTACTCCTACAGCTTCGGCGTCGGCAAGGAGTCGCAGCTCGTCGCCGAGCACAACGCGTTCACGCTGCCGGACGGGATCAGCCCGGCGAAGATCCTCAAGAAGTGGAACGAGGCCCCCCTCACCGCGGCGGGCAACCTCGTCAACGGCAGGCCCGTCGATCTGATCGCCGTGCACAACGCGGAGATCCCGGCCGAGACCCTCCGGTCCGGCGCGGGCTGGACGCCCGTCCTGCGCACCCGGGTCGACCCGGCGCGGGCCGTCCCCGGCATCGTCCGCCACCACGCGGGCGCCGGCAAGCTGCGCTGACCCGCCCCGAACCGGCCGGGGCGGTCCGCACCGCGCCCCACTCCGGGCGCGTCCGCCCCGGCCCGGCCCTCACGCCCGCACCGTGCAGGAGCATCCGCATGCCCTCTCGTCCTCCCTCCCGGCGGGGATTCCTCCTCGCCGGCGCCACGCTCGGGCTCACGCCCCTGCCCGCCCACGCCGCCGCCCGGCCGCGGGCCCGCCCCTTCGGCCGCCACGGATCACCGGAGGCCCGCCTCACCGGACGCACGCTCTACGTCGATCCGCGCGGCCGCGGCGACTTCACCACCGTCCAGGCCGCCGTGGACGCCGCCACCGACGCCGGACACACCCTCGTCCTCGCGCCGGGCGTCTACCGCGAGACCGTGACCGTCCCGGCCGGTGCCGCCGGAATGACCTGGATCGGCGCGGGCGAGGACCCCCGCGACGTCGTGGTGGTGTACGACAACGCCGCCGGTACGCCCCGGCCCGACGGGTCCGGCACCTACGGCACCAGCGGCTCCGCCACCACCCTGGTCCGCGCCGACGGCTTCACCGCCCACCGGATCACCTTCGCCAACGACTGGCTGCGCGCCCGCCATCCCGGTGTCACCGCGACCCAGGCCGTCGCGATCAAGGTGCAGGGCGACCGGGCGGCGTTCCGCCACTGCCGCTTCCTCGGCCACCAGGACACCCTGTACGCCGACTCCTCCGCGCTCGGCGTGTTCGCCCGGCAGTACTACTCCCACTGCTACGTCGAGGGCGACGTCGACTTCGTCTTCGGACGGGCCACCGCCGTCTTCGAACACTGCCACTTCCGCACCCTGGACCGCACCGACCTGGCGGCCGCGCCCTACGGCTTCGTCTTCGCGCCCTCCACCGCGTCCGCCAACCCGCTCGGCCACCTGGTCGTCCGCAGCCGTGTCAGCAGCGAGGCGCCCGACGCCTTCTACAAGCTGGCCCGCCCCTGGGTGCCCAGCTCCGACATCACCGCGCGCCCGATGCTCATCGTGCGCGACACCCGGCTCGCGGCGGGCATCGACGCCGTCGCGCCCTACACCGACATGTCGGGCTCCCACC
This sequence comes from Streptomyces sp. NPDC093094, assembly GCF_044754345.1. Classification (NCBI taxonomy): domain Bacteria; kingdom Bacillati; phylum Actinomycetota; class Actinomycetes; order Kitasatosporales; family Streptomycetaceae; genus Streptomyces; species Streptomyces sp. NPDC093094. Next base: position 59,312 of record NZ_JBIVOX010000017.1, read on the forward strand.
CCTGGCAGCGGCAGCGGTTCGCCGAGTACCGCAACACCGGGCCCGGCGCGCTGGTGTCCGTCCCCGGGAACCGGCCCCAGCTGACCTCCGCCGAGGCGGCCCTGCACACCCGCGACACCTACCTGGGGGACTGGAGGCCCTGCGGCACACGCCCCTGACCCCGTGCCGGACCGGCACGGCGAAGCGCCCCCGCGGATCGTCATCGGCGGGGGCGCCTCGTGTTCCGGGCCCGATGGGGGTCGTGCCCGGTGGCCGGCCGGGGGGCGGCCGGCGGCTTCGGATGATCACTCGTACATGAGGTCCGCGGCCGTGTAGCGGCAGTTCGTGCCGTCGGGACCGGTGCCCAGCTCCTTCGGCTCCGCGCCGGTGCTGTTGCCCTGGAAGCGGGTGCAGGGCTTGATCTTCTTCTTGTCGTCGCCGTGGATGCGCACGCTGCGCAGCGCGGCGGTGTCGCCGAAGTTGGAGTTGATGCCGACGATCGACCTGCCCGGCGCGGTGACGTCCACGTCGTTGATGATCACCCGGCGGTTCCTGTACTGCGTCCTGCAGTTGCCGCAGGTACGCACCAGCTTGCCGAAGTCGGACACCTGGAACCCGGTCACGACCAGTTTGCCGGCGCCGTTGAACTGGAACACCTTGTCGTCGGCGTGCCGGGCGCCGCCGCCGTGCACCGTGTAGACGGCCGACGCCGACCTGCCCTTGAAGGTGGCGGCGTCCTCGCCGACGTCCTCCCACCACACGTTCTGCAGCGTGCAGCTGCCCAGGCAGTGGACGCCGTCGGCGGCCGGGGCGCCCAGGACGACGTTCTTCAGGACCGCGCCGTCCTCCAGCTGGAAGAGCGGGTCCTGGTCCTCGTCCTGGCCGCCGCCGCCCAGCGCGCCGCTGCCGTAGAAGCGCCGGTACCTGCCGTCGTAGCTGCCGGACACCTTGACGGTGCTGCTCACGGCCTTCTTGCCGGTGGCCGTCGGCCAGGAGCCGGCGGCGCCCGCCGAGGACAGCATCGTCGTGGAGACGACCGCCGCCGCGGTGATGCCCAGGGCGGCGGTGCCGCCGACGACCGCGATCCGCCTCGCAGGACGGCGCCGGTGGCGGACACGCTGTTCGGGTCGTGCTGTCATACCCATTCCTTGCGTGGTGGGGGAACCTTGCGGCTCCTTGTCGCCACCGGCGGGGAAGGGGTTGCCGTGTCCTGCGGGATTTTTTCTACGAATCTCCGCCGGACGCCGTCCCGTTGCCGCCGCCGGGCGCGAAACCGCCCGCCACGGACAGCTTCCGGGAGCCCGCACGGGCCGTCGCGCCGTAGCGGTCGGCCTCGGCGTCCCGGCCGCCGCGCGCATGGTCGTACTGCCCGGCGAACACCCACCGGCCCGCGGGGACCTTGCGGCCCTCCTTGAGCGTCCAGGTGTAGACGAGGAAGCCGTCCCGCTCCTGCACCGTCTGGGTGAAGTCCTGCTCGGGGAGCGAGCGCCAGGCACCCGTCGAGGACACCCCGCCGGTCTGCGCGACCTCCAGCCGCACGGTGAGCGCGGTGAGTTCGCCGGCCGTCCTCAGCGTGACGTTGCTCTGCGCCCAGAACTCGTTGCTGTGCGGGTCGACCGAACCGTCCGACCACAGCGGGCCGTCCTCGGCGCCGAAGACCGGCGGCCCGGCGGACGGCGTGGGCGCGGGGGACGAGGGCTCTGCCGTCGGCGTGTCCGAGGGGTCCGGACCGCCGGAGCCGTCGGGCCGGCGCGAGATGCCGGGGCCGGGCGTCGGGTCCGCGGGGAGGACGGGCGGACGGCTCGTCACGTCCGGCGACGGCGTGGGGGCCGGGGAGACGGCGGCACCGCGCTGCGGCAAAGGAGCCTCCTCCCTGACCGCGGAGGCCACGGCGTAGCCGCCGGCCGCCAGCACACCCGCGACCGCGGCCGTGGCCCCGGCGACCCGCAGCCAGCCGGCCACGGGGTGCCGCCGGGTCCGGCGGCCGGGGCGGACCTGCTCGGCCATGCCGCGCTCGATCCCGGCCAGGATGCGCGCGCGGTCCGGCTGATGCGTGCCGGCCGCCTCGTGCAGCCGGGCGCGCAGCTCGTCGTGCACGTCCCGCGTCATCGGTTCCTTCCTCCGGCCTCGCCGCCGCGCGCCATCGCCGCATGCACCCTCGCGGGCGCCGCCTGCGGGCCGAGCAGCCGCTGAAGCTCGGCCATCCCCTTCGAGGTCTGGCTCTTCACCGTACCCACCGACACCCCCAGGGCCAGCGCGGTGTCCTTCTCCGAGAGGTCGAAGGCATGCCGCAGCACCACACAGGCACGTTTGCGGAACGGCAGCCGGCGCAGCGCGGCCTGCACATCGACCGAGCCCGCCACGTCCGGGTTCTCGGCCCTGTCCTCGCCGCGCGACCAGAACAGGGCGACCCGGCGCCGCTCGCGCACCGCGCTGCGGATCCGGGTGCGGGCCAGATTGGCGACCACCCCGCGCGCGTACGCCACCGGGTGGTCGGCCGCGCGCACCCGGTCCCAGCGGTGCCACAGCGCGAGCAGCGCGTCCGCGGCCAGATCGTCGGCCGCGTCCGCCTCCCCCGTCAGCAGATGGGCGAGACGGGCCAGTTCGGCGTGGTGACGCTCGAAGAAGGCATGGAACTCCACGGAGGCGGCGTCGTCGACGACAGTCCCCACGGGCGGCATCTCCTCGCAGCGGTTCCCCGGTCGTCGAACGGCCGTACGCCGGGACGGGAGCCGGAACTTTATCAGCGATCCGTACGGGACTTCGAACGCCGGTTGGCATCCCGAACCCGATTCCGTAACACGGGGAAAACCTGAACCAGGTTCAACAGGGGAACAATCCAGCCAGCATCCGCCCGCCCGACCAGCCCGAGGAGCCTCGCCATGTCCGAGACCGAGAAGGTGACCGACCGTCAGACCGCCGGGCCCCCCGGGACGAACGGGGTCGACCGGTTCTTCCGCGTCACCGAACGCGGCTCGACCTTCGGCCGCGAGATACGCGGCGGCCTCGCCACCTTCTTCACCATGGCCTACATCCTCGTCCTCAACCCGATCATCCTGGGCAGCGCGAAGGACAGGCACGGCGAGACGCTCGACCCGGTCCAACTCACCACCGCCACAGCGCTGGTGGCCGCGGTGATGACCGTGGTCATGGGCGTCGCGGGCAATCTCCCGCTCGCCCTGGCCGCCGGACTCGGCCTCAACGCGGTCGTCGCCTTCCAGATCGCCCCGCTGATGAGCTGGGACGACGCGATGGGCCTGATCGTCCTCGAAGGGCTGCTGATCTGCGTCCTGGTGGTCACCGGGCTGCGCGAGGCCGTCATGCGCGCCGTCCCGCAGTCGCTGAAGCAGGCCATCGGCGTCGGCATCGGCCTGTTCATCGCGTTCATCGGCTTCGTCGACGCCGGGTTCGTCAGCCGGATCCCGGACGCCGCCGACACCACCGTCCCGGTCCAGCTCGGCGACGCCGGAACCCTCGGCGGCTGGCCCGTGCTCGTGTTCTGCCTCGGCGTGCTGCTGACCTTCGCCCTGCTCGCCCGCGGGGTCAGGGGCGCGATCCTCATCAGCATCGTGACGACGACGCTGCTGGCCGTCGCCGTCGACGCGCTCGCCGACATCGACAGCTGGGGCCTGACCACGCCCGCCTGGCCCGATCGGGTCGTGGACACCCCGGACTTCGGACTGATCGGGCAGTTCAGCCTGTTCGGCGCCTTCGGCGAGCCCGGCGTCGGGGTGATCACCGTCGTCCTGCTCGTCTTCACCCTCGTGCTGTCCGACTTCTTCGACACCATGGGCACGGTCGTCGGTGTCAGCGCCGAGGCGGGGCTGCTCGGCGAGGACGGCAAGGTGCCGAACCTCGGACGGGTGCTGCTCGTCGACGGCGCGGCCGCGGTTGCGGGCGGGGCCGCCTCGTCCTCCTCGGCGACCTCCTACATCGAGTCGGCGGCCGGTGTCGGCGAGGGCGCGCGCACCGGCTTCTCCAACCTCGTCACCGGCGCTCTGTTCGCCCTCGCCCTGCTCTTCACCCCGCTGCTCACCATCGTCCCGCTCCAGGCGGCGGCCCCCGCCCTGGTCGCGGTCGGGTTCCTGATGATGACCCAGGTCAAGCAGATCGACTGGGACCGCTACGACATCGCCGTCCCGGCCTTCCTCACCATCGCCGTGATGCCGTTCACGTACTCCATCACCAACGGCATCGGCGCCGGCTTCCTCGCCCACGTCGTCATCAGGACCGCCCTCGGCAGGGCGAGGGAGGTCCACCGACTGCTGTGGGGGGCCTCGGCGCTGTTCCTGGTGTACTTCGCCATCGACCCCGTACGGCAGCTGCTGGCCTAGCCGTCCGGCCCTAGTGCTGTGACCGGAAAGGTTCACCGGCTCGCGACGCCCGGCACGGCGCTCCCCCAGCCTCCGGCCGGGGGTACCCCCACGCCGCGTTGTCGCATCACCCGAGTACATCCAGTACGCGGGCGACGCTCCGCCTTGCGATGCTCCCCCACTGCCCGAAAGGCGTGGGGGTACCCCCGGCACCGGACGCCGCGAGCCTTCCGGCAGACCTTTCCGGTCACAGCACTAGCTCTTCAGCGCGGCCTCCGTCACGGCCTTCGCGACCGGTGCCGCCAGGCCGTTGCCGCTCACCTCGGAGCGGGTCGCGTCCGACTGCTCCACGATCACCGCGACGGCGACCTGCTTGCCGGTCGAGTCGGACCTGCCGTACGAGGTGAACCAGGCGTACGGCGTCCTGGAGTTGTTCTCGCCGTGCTGCGCGGTGCCCGTCTTGCCGCCCACCGTGACCCCGGGGATCTGCGCGTTCGTGCCCGTGCCCTCCTCCACGACCGTCTGCATCGCGGACCGCAGCTGCTCGGCCGTGGAGGAGCTCACGATCCGCTTCCCGGACGCCTCCTCGTCGTAGTCCTCCAGCACGTCGCCGTTGCTGTCGGTGATCCGGGAGACCATGTGCGGGGAGACCAGCTCGCCGTCGTTGGCGAGCGCCGCCGACACCATCGCGATCTGGAGCGGGGTGGCCGTCACGTCGAACTGGCCGATGCCGGACAGCGCGGTCTGCGCCTCGTCCATGCCCTTCGGGTACACGCTCTCGTAGGCGCGCACCGGCACGTCCTGCTCGGTGTCGCCGAAGCCGAACCTCTCCGCCATCGCCCGGACCTTGTCCTGGCCGAGATCGACGGCCATCTTGCCGAAGACGTTGTTGCACGAGTACTGGAGCGCCACCCGGATCGAGGCGTTCTCGCAGGGCGCCGAGGGGTTCTCGTTGGTCAGTTCGTCGTCGGACTGCGGCAGCGGGTACGGGTCGGGGCTCTTCGTGCTGTCGTCGACCGACGAGTACAGCCCGTCCTCCAGCGCCGCCGCGGCGACGACCAGCTTGAAGGTGGAGCCCGGAGGCAGCGGCTGGCGCAGCGCGCGGTTGGTCAGCGGCTTGCCGGCGTCCTTCCGCAGCGCCGTCCAGGCGTCGGAGTCGCCCGAGGCCAGGTCCGACGGGTCGTACGACGGGGTGGAGGCGACGGCGAGGATCCGGCCGGTCTCCGGGTCGATCGCGACCGCGGCGCCCAGTTTGTCGCCGAGTGCCTCGTAGGCCGCCCGCTGCACGTCCGGGTCGATCGTGGTGATCACGTCGCCCGGGTCGGCGCGCTTGCCGGTCACCGTGTCCAGCACGTTCTTCAGCCGGCTGTCCGTGCCGTCGAGCAGGTCCTGGTAGACGCCCTCCAGCTGGGTGGCGCCGTAGACCTGCGAGCTGTAGCCGGTCACCGCCGCGTACAGCTCGCCGTCGGTGTACGTGCGCTTGTATCTGAGGTCGCCGCTCTTCGTCCGGGCCGAGCCGGTGACCGCCTCCCCGCCCACCACGATGTTGCCGAGCGGCTCGCTGTACAGCGCGATCGCGTTCCGCCGGTTGTCCTTGTCGTCCGCCAGCGCCTGGCCCTCGTAGAACTGCACCCAGGTCGCCCTGACCAGCAGGGCGAGCACCAGCAGCAGAGTGAAGACCGACGCGCGCCTGATCGTCTTGTTCATCCCGTTCACAGGACGAGCGGGCTGACCGGATCGTTCCTTCCGCCCGGCTTTCTCATGGTTCTCTCATGCGGAGGCCCCGGTCACCGAGGGGCCTCGTCGCGCGGCGGGCCCGATCACCAGGGGCCCCGCCGCGCGCGGGACCTCGTCACGCCGGGGACTTCAGGAACCCCGCCTCGTACGCCGCGATCACCGCCTGGGTCCGGTCGCGGGCCCCGGTCTTCGCCAGCACCGCCGCCACATGCGACTTCACGGTCGCCGCGCCGACCTCCATGCGCCGGGCCATCTCCATGTTGGTCAGCCCGCCCGCCATCAGCCGCAGCACCTCGCTCTCCCGGCCGGTGAGCCGCGCCACCCACGCCGGGGGCGGTCCGCCCGCCCGCCCGTGCTCGACCGCGAGCGCCCGCACCGCCGCGGGGAACAGCAGGGTGTCGCTGCGCGCGATCAGCCGCACCGCCTGCACCAGCTCGTCGGCGTCCGCCCGCTTCAGCAGGAACCCGGCGGCTCCGGCGCGCAGCGCGTCGTACACGTACGCATCGTTCTCGAAGGTGGTGACGACCACGATCCGCGGGGGGTCGGCCATGGTCGCCAGGATCTGCTCGGTGGCGCGGATCCCGTCCGTCTGCGGCATGCGGACGTCCATCAGGACGACGTCGGGCCGCACCTCGCGCACGACGGACACCGCCTCGGCGCCGGTCGTGGCCTCGCCGACGACCTCCAGTCCGGGCTCGGCGGTGAGGATGGCGCGCAGAGCGGTGCGCACCATGCGCTCGTCGTCGGCGAGCACGATCCTGATCGGGCTGTCGGTCATGAGGCTCCCTGTCCTGTCAGCGGCAGCCGCACCCGCAGCCGCCATGTCCCGTCCGCGGCCCCCGCCTGTGCCGTGCCGCCCAGCAGCCGGGCGCGGTCGGCTATGCCGCGCAGCCCGTGCCCGCCGCCGGGGCGGCAGGGCGCGGCCCCGGCCACGGGGGGCTCCACGGGGTTCTCCACGATGATCTCCAGTCCGCCGTCCGCCACGGCCAGCCGCAGGCGCACCGGCACCCCGCCGCCCGTGTGCCGCAGCGCGTTGCTCAGCCCCTCCTGCACGATGCGGTACGCCTCCCGGGACAGCATCGGCGGCACGCTGACCGGGTCCGCCGTGACGTCGGCGGTGACCTTCGTCCCGCCCGCCCGGGTGCGCCGCAGCAGACCGTCCAGATCGTCGGCGAGCGTGGGCGCGGGCGCCCTGCCGGGGGCGTCGCCGTCGCGCAGCACACCGAGGACGGCGTCCAGTTCGCCGACCGTGCGCCGGGTGGTGTCCTCGATCGCGGCGAGCGCCTCGCGCACGAACTCCGGGTCGCTGTCCAGCACCCGGCGGGCCGCGCTCGCCTGGAGGGTGACCGCGCTGAGGGCGTGGCCGACGGAGTCGTGCAGCTCCCGGGCGAGCCGGTTGCGCACGGCCAGGTCGGCGGCGCGCGCCTCGGCCGCCGCGAGCCGGTCCTGCGGGCCGGGCCCGAGCAGCGCCGGCGCCCAGCGGGCGAGCAGCGCGCCGCACCCCGCCGCGCACCCGGCCAGCGCCACCAGCATGGCCACGCCGGCGGCCGGGCACAGCGCCAGCACCCAGGTCCGGTCCAGGGCGGCGGGCATCCCGAGCCGGCTGCCGGCCAGCCACGACGCGGCGGGCAGGGCGACGAGCACGGCCGCGAACGGCGGTACGGCCAGCGACATCCCGGAGACGATCCCGCCGAACCCCAGATGCAGCGTGAACCAGGCGGCCGTCCGCCGCCTGGCCGCCCGGCCGCGCGCGGGCCCGTACGCCAGCGCGTCCGCGTCGACGCCGCACAGGGCGCGGGCGGCGCCCGACTCCAGGGTCCGGGTCAGCGGGAACAGCGAGGTGACCGCCGCCAGCGGCAGCCCGACGGCGAAGGAGGCGAACTGCAGGACGGTGTCCTGGAAGACATGGCGCGAGTCGAGGGCGGGACCCATGACCAGCTGGCCGACGAAGAAGTACGGCATGGCGAGCGCGCCGCCGAGGATCAGGTGGATCCACCGCCGGCGTGCCCGCCGCCCGAACAGGGCCCGGACGAACCCGCTCACGCCGTACGCCTGTTGCTCGCGGAACGCGCGACGAGGAAACGGACGACCAGACCCGCGACGAGGGTCCCGACGGTCATGCCGCCGGCGTAGGTGAGGTCCATCTGCCAGGTGGGCCGCTCCGCCGCGTCCTCCGTGATCACCAGCGAGGCCACCGCCTGCCAGAGCGCCCAGCAGGCCGCCGCCGAGGCGGTCCAGGCGAGGGCGAGCGGCACCCCCACCGGCAGCGCCCGGCCGCGGCGGAAGGCGAGCATCAGCCCGGCGGCGGCGGCGACGGCGAGGAAGACGGCGGACTGGGCCTCCACCACCTGGAAGTCGCCGGTGCGGCCGGCGGTCCGGTCCTCGCCGAGCCCCGCCGTGCCGCCGCACGCCCACAGCAGATGCACGGTCAGCGGCGGCAGGGCGAGGACGGCGGCCGTGACGGCGGCGGTCCTTCGGCCGGTGCCGCCGACGACGGCACCCGGCAGGTCCCACAGCCGGCCCTGCCACAGGTCGCCCCACCGGTCGCGGGCGTAGAGCGCGAACAGCGCGCCGAGGGCGAGGCCCTGCACGATGAAACCGCCGTAGACGACCCCGAACACCCAGGAGTCCAGGAAGGGTTCGCCCCCGTCGCCGGCCGGCTCCGCGGATCCGCCGAACGCCCGCACGACGAGCTGGGCCGGGAAACCGGTCATGATCGGGACGAGCAGCCCCGTCGCCACCCACACGGGGACGCCCAGCAGCCATGCGGGGAGCCGGAGCCCCCAGGGCCGGGTCAGGGCCAGCGCCAGCACGATCACACACGCGTCCATCAGCACGGTGACCCCGTTGGCGACGGCCAGGGTGGTGCGATGGTCCAGGAGCCTGCTGCCGTCCGGGATGCCGATGCGGCTTCCCGCGATCCAGGCGCACTTGAGGCTCAGATACGGCACGCACGCGACGACGGAGACGGCCCGCAGCACCCGGCGCCGTCGGCCGTCCGTCCGTGGGGCGCGTGTCGTGGAGCCGAAGGCCGATGCGGGGGCTGTCTGCGTCATGCCCCCACGCTCTCGCGTGCACCGCCCCGCGCACCTCCTGCTCCGCGACGATCCGCCTCCTCCGCAGGGGGGAGGCGCGGGTCCGGCGCCCGGTCAGAGTCTGCGGGTCGCCAGGGTCAGCCGGTCGCGGGCGTCGAACAGGGCGTCCTTCACCGTCTGTTCGTGCGCCGGGGTCAGCCGGGCCACCGGAACCGAGCAGCTGATCGCGTCGCGGGCCGGGGTGCGGTAGGGGATCGCCACGCCGAAGCAGCGCAGGCCCAGCGTGTTCTCCTCGCGGTCGACCGCGTACCCCTGCTCGCGGACCTGGTGCAGCTCCTCGATCAGCTGCTCCCGGTCGGTGACGGTGTTCTCGGTCAGTGCCGGCAGCGTCTCCGGGAGCAGCTTGCGCACCTGCTCGTCCGAGTACGTGCTCAGCAGTGCCTTGCCCAGCGAGGTGGAGTGCGCGGGCAGCCGCCGCCCGACCCGGGTGAAGGGGCGCAGATAGTGCTGCGACTGGCGGGTGGCGAGGTAGACCACGTTCGTGCCGTCCAGCCGGGCCAGGTGGATGGTCTCCGTGGTGTCGTCCGAGAGCCGGTCCAGCGTCGGCCGGGCCACTGCGACGACCTCGTCGCCGTCGATGTAGGAGGTGCCCACCAGCAGGGCCCGCACACCGATGCCGTAGCGGGTGCCCGTCGCGTCGGTCTCCACCCAGCCGAGCTCCACGAGGGTGCGCAGCAGCATGTACAGGCTGGACTTGGGATATCCGACGGCCTCCTGCACCGAGGCGAGGGAGTGCATGCCGGGACGGCCCGCGAAGTACTCCAGCAGTTCGACCGTCCGAACAGCGGACTTGACCTGGGATCCGCCTCCCGTCTCGCCTGCCGACATCGCGCTTGACCCCTTCGTTCGGCGGGAAATAGTCTCCGAAACGTATTCATCATCTGAGACAGCGTTCAGTATATCGAACGACGCTGGTGGATGACCCAGATATGCCTGGAGGGATCCGCGGTGGCAGCAGCACCAGTCTGGAGTGTCGACCCCCGTACCGGGAAGCAGCGGGAACAGGTTGCGGCGGAGGCCACTGCCCAGGAGGTGGACGCCGCCGTCCGCGCGGCCCACGAGGCCCGCGGCGCACTGACCGACCGGACCGTGCGCGCCGCCTTCCTGCGCACCGCCGCCGCGCGGCTGGAGGAGGCGAAGGACCGGCTCGTCGAGACCGCCGACGCCGAGAGCGCGCTCGGCCCGGCCCGGCTCACCGGCGAGCTCGCCCGCACCTGCCACCAGCTGCGCGCGTTCGCGGACATCGTCGACGAGGGCGCCTTCCTGGACGTCGTCGTCGACCACCCCGACGACACCGCCACCCCGCCGGTCCCGGACCTGCGCCGCTACAAGGTGCCGCTGGGCGTCGTCGCCGTCTACTCCGCCTCCAACTTCCCCTTCGCCTTCTCCGTCGCCGGCGGCGACACCGCGAGCGCCCTCGCCGCGGGCTGCCCGGTCGTCGTCAAGGCCCACCCCGACCACCCCGCCCTGTCCGAACTGGTCGCGGCCGTGCTGCGCCGGGCCGCGGCGGAGCACGGGATCCCCGCGGGCGTGCTCGGGCTGGTGCACGGCTTCCGGGCCGGCGTCGAGCTGATCGGGCACCCGCTGGTGTCGGCGGCCGGCTTCACCGGGTCCGTGCGCGGCGGCCGCGCGCTGTTCGACGCCGCCGCCGCACGGCCGGTGCCGATCCCGTTCCACGGCGAACTGGGCTCCCTGAACCCCGTACTGGTCACCGAGGCCGCCGCCGCCGAGCGCGCCGAGGCCATCGGGACCGGGCTCGCCGGGTCGATGACCCTGGGCGTCGGCCAGTTCTGCGTGAAGCCGGGGCTGGTGCTGGTGCCGGCCGGTGCCGCCGGGGACGCGCTGGTCAAGTCGCTCGCGGACGCGGTCGGCGGCACCCTGGACGGGGTCCTGCTGGACCACCGCATGCGCGACAACTTCGTCGCCGGGGTCGCCGAGCGGAGCGGACTGCCCGGCGTGGAGTCGCCCGTGACCCCGGGCGCGGGCGGCGAGCACACCGTGAGCCCCGGCTTCCTGACGGTGCCCGCCGGGCGGCTGGCGAACGAGGGGGCCCACGACCTGCTGCTGGAGGAGTGCTTCGGCCCCGTCACGGTGGTGGCCCGCTACGAGGACGAGGACGAGGCGCGGGCCGTCCTGTCCCGGCTGCCGGGCAACCTCACGGCGACCGTGCACCTGTCCGCCGAGGAGGCCGCGGGGGAGGGGCGCGGACCCGAGCTGCTCGCGGAGCTGACGCCGCTGGCCGGGCGGGTGCTGGTGAACGGCTGGCCGACCGGGGTCGCCGTGGCGCCCGCGCAGCACCACGGCGGGCCTTACCCGGCGACGACCTCGACGTCCACCTCCGTGGGCGGGACCGCGATCGAGCGGTGGCTGCGGCCGGTCGTGTACCAGGGGGCGCCGCCGGCGCTGCTGCCGGAGGAACTCCGGGACGGGAATCCGCTGGGGCTTCCCCGGCGGTTCAACGGGCGTCTGGAGCGGTGATCGCCGTGGGGTGCGGGTGCGGGTGCGGGTGCGGGTGCGGGTGCGGGTGCGGGCCGGCCGTGCGCCGTGCTCGCCCGCTCTGCTTCCCGCGCCCCCGGGCGGCCTGACCCCGGCTGCGAGAATCGGTCCATGGACGTTTCTCTCCCCCAACTGCCCTTCGCCCTGCGGACGTACGGGCCCGACGGGCACTGGTCCTACGAGGACGGCGTGCTCACCGGATGGGCCGGGCCCCGGCAGGACCGGTTCGTGCCGCCCACCTCCGAGGGGCTGGACCCCGCCTCCGACGCGCCGCGGCTGCTCGGGGCGCCCGAGGGGGACTTCCAGCTGATCGCCCGTGTCACCGTCGGGTTCAACGGGGCGTTCGACGCCGGCGTGCTCTACGTCCATGTCGGGGAGCGCGCCTGGGCCAAGCTGTGCCTGGAGTACTCCCCGGACGTGCCGACCGTGTGCACGGTGGTCACCCGCGGCCACTCCGACGACGCCAACTCCTTCACCGTGGAGGGCAGCTCGGTGTGGCTCAGGGTGAGCCGCACCGGACGGGCCTTCGCCTTCCACGCCTCCCGGGACGGGAAGAAGTGGACCTTCGTCCGGCTGTTCACCCTGGGAGGGGAGGAGGAGACCGGCGCCGCGCTCACCGGATTCATGGTGCAGGCACCCCTGGGGGAGGGCTGTGTGGTGACGTACGACCACATCGAGTTCCGGCCGGGCTGGCCCGCCGACCTGCGGGACGGCAGCTGAAGGGGAACCCGTGCGGCCGAAAAGGCGTCCTTGCCGGAGTGATCAGTGAGCGAGTGACCGGGAGCCGGGTGATCCGGACCGTCGTACGGGCCGAGGCGGAGGCGGTCGCCGCGCTGCACGCCCGGGCCCGGGCGACGTACTGCCCCGACGGTCATCCGGACGACGGCGCCGACGGGCGGGCCGCCTGGCTCGGCGCCGTCGAACGGCCCGACCGGCAGGTGCTGTGCGTCGTCGAGGAGGGCCGGATCGTCGGCCTCGCCTCCTTCCGGACCGTCGAGGCCGTACCGGCGGAGACGGTCCACCTGCTCCAGTTCCATGTCGACCCCGACCGCTGGCGCGCAGGCATCGGCACCGCCCTGCACACCGCCTGCCTGGAACAGTGGCGGGCCGACGGCCGCCGCACCGCCGTCCTGCGGGTCTGCCGGGACAACCTGCGCGCGCAGGCGTTCTGCGCCCGGCACGGCTGGGGCCCCGACCCCGGGCAGCCCCCGGCCGAGGGTGACCACCGTCTCTTCCTGCGGCGGGACGTCACCGGGGAATGAAACCGGCTGGTTGAAGGTTCACACACGGATGCGGGGACAGTCCCCGCATCCGTACGACCCGAAGGAAGCCGAGAACATGCGCGTCGAGATCTGGAGCGACATCGCCTGCCCCTGGTGCTACGTGGGCAAGGCCCGCTTCGAGAAGGCGCTCGCGGCCTTCCCGCACCGCGACCGGGTCGAGGTCGTGCACCGCTCCTTCGAGCTCGACCCCGGTCGCGCCCGGGACGAGGCCGGCCCGGTGATCCCGATGCTCGCGCAGAAGTACGGCATCAGCGAGGCACAGGCGCAGGCGGCCGAGGACAACCTCGGGGTGCAGGCGGCCGCCGAGGGCCTGGACTACCTCACCCGCGACCGCGACCACGGCAACACCTTCGACATGCACCGCCTGCTGCACTTCGCCAAGGAGCAGGGACGCCAGGACGAGCTGATCCAGCTCCTGTACCGGGCCAACTTCGCCGAGGAGCGCTCGGTGTTCACCGAGGGCGAGGAGCGGCTGGTCGGGCTGGCCGTCGAGGCGGGCCTCGACGCCGACGCCGCCCGCGCGGTGCTCGCCGACCCGGACGCCTACGCCGACGACGTCCGCGCCGACGAGCGCGAGGCCGCTCAGCTCGGTGCCACCGGAGTGCCCTTCTTCGTCCTCGACCGCAAGTACGGCGTCTCCGGCGCCCAGCCCGCCGACGTGTTCACCCAGGCGCTCACCCAGGCATGGGGCGAGCGCTCCGGGCTGACCCTGATCGACCAGGGCGACGCGGACGCCTGCGGCCCGGACGGGTGCGCGGTGCCGCAGCAGCACTGATCCGGTCCGGCGCCCGGCCGCAGGTCAGAGGCGATCTATAAGCAGTCCTTCGCGGAACCACGTAAAAATTCGCAATGGACTGACAGGTCCACCGGGACCAGAGTGGTCCCATGGAGACCTTCGAGAGCCTCGTCCGCGCCGAGTTCGCACCGGAGAACACCTTCCTCAACACCGCGAGCAACGGCCTGCTGCCGGCCCGCACCGTGACCGCCCTGCACCGGGCGGTGCGGATGCGGGCCCAGGGCCTGACGCTGACCCCCCTCTACGAGGACGTGGAGGCCGCCCGTGCCTCCTTCGCCCGGCTGGCGGGAGTCCCGGCCGGGCGGGTGGCGACCGGGGCCTCGGTCGCCGAGTACGGCGGGCTGGTCGCGGCTTCGTTGCCCGCCGGTGCCGAGGTGCTCACCACGGAGGCCGACTTCGCCTCCCTGGTCAACCCCTTCCACATGCGCGGCGACCTCAAGGTGCGGGCCGTCGCGCCGGAGCTGCTGGTCGAGTCCGTGCGCCCGGAGACCGCGCTCGTCGCGGTCAGCGCCGTCCAGTCGGCCGACGGCCGGATCGCCGATCTGGCCCGGCTGCGCGAGGCCGCTCTCGCCCACGGGGCGCGCACCTACGTCGACGCCTCCCAGTCGGCCGGCTGGCTGCCGCTGGACGCGAGCGCCCACGACTTCGTCGCCTCCGTCGGCTTCAAGTGGCTGCTCGGCCCGCACGGGGCCGTGTTCTTCACCGTGCCGGAGGACTTCGGCGGACTGACCCCGCTGCTCGCCGGCTGGGTCGCCGGGGAACTGCCCTGGGAGAGCTGCTACGGTCCCGTCGCCGAACTCGCCCGCTCCGCCCGCCGGTTCGACATCAGCCCGGGACTGTTCAGCTACGCCGGGCTGCGGGCCTCCCTCGAACTGATCGAGGAACTCGGGGCGGAGGCCGTGCACGCCCACGACCTCGCCCTCGCCGACCGCTTCCGCGCCGGACTCGCCCGACTCGGGCGGGACCCGCTGCCCTCGCCGGGCTCCGCCGTCGTCTCCGTGCCCGGCCTCGGCGCCCTCCAGGCCCGGCTGGCCGAGCAGGGCATCCAGGTGTCCGACCGGGCGGGCAGTCTGCGTGCCTCGTTCCATCTGTACAACACCGAGGCCGACGTGGACCGCCTGCTGGAGGCGCTGGCCGACGCCGGCGCCGACGGCTGACCGTTCTCCGGATCCGGACATGCCCGGGGCCCGCCGCTCGGCGGCGGGCCCCGGGCATGTCCTCGTCGTACGAGGGGGCCGCGGCCTCACCGCACCGGTGTGAAGTCCCGCGCGCCGATGAACTCCGGCCGCCGTACGGGCGCCGCGAACGGCTCGACCGCCTTGTTCTCCACGCTGTTGAACACGATGAAGACATTGCTGCGCGGGAAGGGCGTGATGTTGTCGCCCGAGCCGTGCATGCAGTTGCAGTCGAACCAGGTCGCCGAGCCGGCCCGTCCGGTGAACAGCCGGACGCCGTGCTGCGAGGCCATCGCGGTCAGCGCCTCGTCGGAGGGCGTGCCCGCGTCCTGCATCCGGAGCGACTTCTTGTAGTTGTCCTGCGGCGTGGCCCCGGCGCAGCCGAGGAACGTCCGGTGCGAACCCGGCATGATCATGAGCCCGCCGTTGGTGTCGAGGTTCTCGGTCAGCGCGATCGAGACCGACACGGTCCGCATGTTCGGCAGACCGTCCTCGGCGTGCCAGGTCTCGAAGTCCGAGTGCCAGTAGAACCCGCTGGCCCCGAACCCGGGCTTGACGTTGATCCGCGACTGGTGGACGTACACGTCCGAGCCGAGGATCTGCCGCGCCCGTCCGACGACCCGCTCGTCACGCACCAGCGCGGCGAACACCTCGCTGATCCGGTGCACCTCGAAGACCGAGCGGATCTCCTTGGACCGGGGCTCCACGACCGACCGCTCGTCGGCGCGGATCGCCGGGTCGGTCACCAGCCGGTCCAGCTCCCGCCGGTGGACGGCGACCTCGTCGTCCGTGAGGAGCTGGTCGACGGTGAGGAAGCCGTCGCGCTCGAAGGTCTGGAGCTCGGCCGTCGCGATGGGCCCCGGGGTGTCGGGCGCGCCCCAGACGACGGGGTCCTGGCGGGGGGCCGACACCTCGGCGGTGCCGCGGGTGGGGTAGAGGTCGGTGACGGTGGCGGTCACTGGATCACACCTCCTCGGGTTCGGTGAGCAGGGGGTAGACGCCGTTCTCGTCGTGGTCCTCCCGTCCGGTGACGGGCGGGTTGAAGACGCAGATGCAGCGGAAGTCCTCCAGGACCCGGAGCGAGTGCCGCTCATGGCCGTCCAGGAGGTACATCGTCCCGGGAGTGATCGAGTACGTCCTCCCGGTCTCGTGGTCGGTGAGCTCGGCCGCGCCCTCCACGCAGACGACGGCCTCGACGTGGTTGGCGTACCACATCGACGTCTCGGTCCCGGCGTACAGGACCGTCTCGTGCAGCGAGAAGCCGACCCGCTCGCGGGCCAGGACGATGCGTCTGCTCTCCCAGGTCCCGGACGCGGACTTCACATGGCGGTCGGTTCCCTCGATGTCCTTGAACGAACGGACGATCACGGTGGTGCGGTCCCTCCTGGTCAGACGGTGATGGCGGGGGCGGTCTCCCGGACGGCCCGGGCGAGGATCCTGAGGCCCTCGTCCAGTTCCTCCGGGGTGACGGTCAGCGCGGGCAGCAGCTTGACGACCTCGCTCTCGGGGCCGGACGTCTCGATCAGCAGCCCCAGTTCGAAGGCCCGCCGGGCGACCCGCCCGGCCCGCTCCTTGTCGTGGAACTCCATGCCCCACACCAGGCCGCGCCCGCGGTACTCGCGCACGTCGGCGAGGTTCTCCTCGGTGATCCCGATCAGGGCCTGCTCGACCTGCTCGCCGCGGGCGCGGGTCTGCTTCTCCATGGCGGAGCCGTCGGCCCAGTAGCTCTCCAGCGCGGCCGTGGCCGTGACGAAGGCCGGGTTGTTGCCGCGGAAGGTGCCGTTGTGCTCGCCCGGCTCCCACACGTCCAGCTCCGGCTTGAACAGGCACAGCGACATCGGCAGCCCGTAGCCGCTGATGGACTTGGAGACGGTGACGATGTCCGGCACGATGCCCGCCTCCTCGAAGGAGAAGAAGGCGCCGGTACGGCCGCAGCCCATCTGGATGTCGTCGACGATCAGCAGCATGTCCTGCCGCTCGCACAGCTCGGCGAGCGCCCGCAGCCACTCGGGGCGGGCGACGTTGATGCCGCCCTCGCCCTGCACGGTCTCCACGATCACCGCGGCGGGCTTGTTCAGCCCCGATCCCTGGTCCTCCAGCAGCCGCTCGAACCACAGGAAGTCGGGGACCGTGCCGTCGAAGTAGTTGTCGAACGGCATCGGCGTGCCGTGCACCAGCGGAATGCCGGCACCGGCCCGCTTGAAGGCGTTGCCGGTCACGGCGAGCGAGCCGAGCGACATCCCGTGGAAGGCGTTGGTGAACGACACGATCGCCTCGCGCCCCTTCACCTTCCGGGCCAGTTTCAGCGCCGACTCCACGGCGTTGGTGCCGGTCGGCCCCGGGAACATCACCTTGTACGGCAGGTCGCGCGGCCGCAGCACCAGGTCCTGGAAGGTCTGGAGGAAGCCGCGTTTGGCCGTCGTCGACATGTCGAGGCCGTGGGTGACGCCGTCGCGCTCCAGATAGTCGAGCAACGCGCGTTTGAGGACCGGGTTGTTGTGGCCGTAGTTCAGCGATCCCGCGCCGGCGAAGAAGTCGAGGTACTCATGGCCGTCCTCGTCGTACATACGGCTGCCGCGCGCGCGGTCGAAGACGGTGGGCCAGCCGCGGCAGTAGCTGCGCACCTCGGACTCAAGGGTCTCGAAGACGCTGAGGTCGGGCTGGGTGATGGTCACGACGAATCGCTCCTCAATGCGACGGATGGGTCAACGGGCCTATGCGGTAAAGGACTTCCGGGTCGTGCGGGCCGTCCGGGAACTGGGTCCGGTCGAACAGCACCTCGCGCTCGACACGGGCTCCGTGGCGCGCGGCGAACGAGGTGAACAGCCGCTCGGAGGCGCTGTTGCCCGGGGTGACGGTGGTCTCGACCCGGACGACCGCCCGCTCGGCGGCGACCCGTGCGACCAGCCCGTCCAGCAGCCGGGCCGCCAGGCCCCGGCCGCGGTGGCCGGGGTCCACGGCCACCTGCCACACGAGCAGGGTGCCCGGCCGGTCCGGCCGCAGGTACCCGGTCACGAAGCCCACCGGCTCCCCGGCGTCCCCGCGCGCCACCGCCGAGGTGCCGGCGAAGTCGCGGCACCACAGCAGATAGCTGTAGGACGAGTTCAGGTCGAGATTCCCGGATTCCTTGGCCAGCCGCCAGAGCGCGGCTCCGTCGGAAACCGCCGGTCGGTCTATGTGCAGGTCTGCTGGTGGGGCAGTCATGCGGATTGAATTTAGCGGCGTAAATTCAAAATTGCATCGTCGGGAGACCTTGGGTCCCGGCCGCATCCGTGTTATCACGCGAGCGCGAGATGAAAGCGGTTTGGTCCCATATGTACGTCACGAAACGCACATATGGGACCGATTGTGGAACGGATCACATGCTGAACAGGTGTCTGTCGCGTTCGCAGAATCTTCGCGTTTACCCACGGGACGAGCGGGCAGAAGAATACGGGCGACCACGGTGAATTGAATTATGGGAATCCGGTGGAATCGATTTCTCCTACAGGGCCTCGGAAAGCGCTCCGAGGCTTGCCTGGACGGCCTGAGGATCGGCGAAGGGCCCATAGTGGTTGACCCGGATCATCTCCGCGGCCAGGGCACCGCCGCCCGCCGCGAGCGGCGCCGACGGGTCGATCTCCAGCGCCCGGGCGACGACCTCCGAGGCGATCAGGCCGTCGCGCACCCGCAGAGTGGTGGCGACCGGCGCCGCGTCCCGGTCCTCGTGCACGTACGGCTCCAGCCCCGGCAGGTCCGCCACCCCCGCGCGCACCGCCCGCGCCGCGTCCCGGTGCCGGGCCATCACCGCGTACAGCCCCTCCGTCTCGATGCGCTCGACACACGCCTCCAGCGCCAGCATCTCCAGCTGCGCCGGAGCGTGCAGCAGCGCCCTGCGGCCGCCGTCGATCCAGCGCTCCTTCCAGTCCAGCAGGGACAGATAGGAGCGGCGCGGCGCCTGCGGGTTCGCCGCCATCCGGGCCCAGGCGCGCTCGCTCACGGACACCGCCGACACGCCCGCGGGCCCGCCCATCGCCTTCTGTGCGCCGATCACGCACAGGTCCACGCCCCATGCGTCCGGCAGCACCGGCTCCGCGCCCACGGAGGCGACGGCGTCCAGGTAGAACAGCGCGCCCTGCTCGCGCACCGCCTCACCGATCTCGGCGACCGGGTTGGTGTTGCCGGTCGCCGCCTCCGCGTGCACCAGCGACACGAAGTCGATCTCCGGGTGCCGGGCGAAGGCGTCCCGGATCTGCGCGGCGGTGACCGCCGTGCGGAACGGCACGGCCAGGTCGATCACCGTCGCGCCGCAGTCCCGCAGCCAGTCGCCGAAGGTCTGCCCGTACGGGCCGGTGATCACGTTCAGCGCGACCGTGCCCGGACCCGCGGTGCCCCGGATCGCGCCCTCCAGCGGCAGCAGCGCCTCGCCCTGCATGATCACGACGTCCTGCCGGGTCTCCAGCAGCCGCGCCACCCGGTCCTCGATCGAGGCGAACCGTTCGGCACTCAGCGGGGCGAGGTCCAGGAAGGGGTGGGTCACGGCGTGGCTCTCTTCACTAGAGGGGCGGCTCCGTCGAGCCTAGGGCCTGT
Source organism: Streptomyces sp. NPDC093094 (assembly GCF_044754345.1). Lineage (NCBI taxonomy): Bacteria > Bacillati > Actinomycetota > Actinomycetes > Kitasatosporales > Streptomycetaceae > Streptomyces > Streptomyces sp. NPDC093094. The sequence goes on from NZ_JBIVOX010000017.1 coordinate 78,755, forward strand.
GGGACGGACCGCCGGTCACCGTGGAGTTCTTAGGCCGGACGGCCGCCGGACCATGGGAATGATTTGAGAGACTCAAACATTTCCTTATAATCGGAACGCATCGTTCTCTCTCAGGAGGTCCACCCGTGAACACCGTCCTCGGCCGCCGGGCCCGCGCCCTGGCCGCCATCACCGCGACGGCCGGGCTGGTCCTCGTGGCCGGCTGCTCCTCCGACGACGACGGCGGAAGCGGTTCGAAGACCGCGGCCGGCGGCGTCGAGCTGGTCAAGGCCGGACAGCTCACCACCTGCACCCATCTGCCCTACCCGCCGTTCCAGTCGGAGATCGACGGCAAGGTGCAGGGCTTCGACGTCGCGCTGATCGACCTCGTCGCCGCCGACCTCGGCGTCGAGCAGCAGATCCTGGACACGCCGTTCGAGAACTTCAAGACCGGCGCCTTCCTCAACGCCGGCGAGTGCGACCTGGCCGCGGCCGGTATGACCATCACCGACGAGCGCAAGAAGAACGTCGACTTCTCCGACCCCTATTTCGAGGCCACCCAGGCCGTCCTGGTCGACAAGAAGAGCGGCATCCGGTCCTTCGCGGACCTGGAGGGCCGCAAGGTCGGCGCCCAGGCGCAGACCACCGGCGAGGACTACGCCAAGAGCAAGGGCCTGGACCCGGTCTCCTTCGAGTCCTCCGACGCCGTCATCAACGGCCTGCGCACCGGCCAGGTCGAGGCCGTCGTCATCGACTACCCCGTCGTCCAGGGCTGGCTGAAGGACAAGGCCAACGCCGACGCCTTCGAGGTCGCCGAGCAGATCAACACCGGCGAGCAGTACGGCTTCACGGTGAAGAAGGGCAACACCCAGCTGCGCGAGGCCATCGACAAGGCCCTCGCGGACGCCAAGGCCGACGGCACCTACAAGAAGCTCTACGAGCAGTGGATCGGCCCGTACGACGACTCCGCCGCCTCCCCGGCCGCGTCCTGATGGCCGACACGGACGTACAGCTCCAGCCGAGGAAGAAGGGCCTGACCCGGCGGCAGAAGCAGCGGCTGTCACGGGGCACGCAGTACGTGCTCTTCGTCGCGGCCGTGGTCGCCGTCGCGGTCGCGGCCGACTGGGGCCGGCTGAAGAACCAGTTCGCGCAGGGCGACATCGCCCGGGAGATGTTCCCGGACGTCATCACGCTGGCGCTGAAGAACACCGTGCTCTACACCCTGTCCGGCTTCGCCGTCGGACTGGTGCTCGGCATGGTCGTCGCGCTGATGCGGCTGTCGTCCGTGGGCCCCTACCGCTGGGTCGCCGGCGTCTACATCGAGATCTTCCGCGGCCTGCCCGCGCTGCTGATCTTCATCTTCATCGGTGTGGCGGTGCCGCTCGCCTTCCCCGGCACCGAGATCCCGGGCGGCACCTACGGCAAGGTCGCCCTCGCGCTCGGCCTGGTGGCCGCCGCGTACATGGCGGAGACCTTCCGGGCGGGCATCCAGGCCGTGCCCAAGGGGCAGATGGAGGCCGCCCGCTCGCTGGGCTTCTCGCCCGCCCGGGCCATGGTCTCGATCATCCTGCCGCAGGCGTTCCGGATCATCCTGCCGCCGCTCACCAACGAACTCGTCCTGCTCTTCAAGGACTCCTCGCTGGTGCTCTTCCTCGGCGTCACCCTGGAGGAGCGCGAACTGTCCAAGTACGGCCGGGACCTGGCCAGCCAGACCGCCAACTCCACCCCGATCCTCGTCGCCGGCCTGTGCTACCTGCTGGTGACCGTCCCGCTCGGCTTCGTCGTACGCCGTATGGAGGCCAAGGCCCAGGAGGCCGTCAAGTGAGCCGACCCGAGATCGAGATCCGCGGTCTGCACAAGTCCTTCGGCACCAACGAGGTGCTGCGCGGCATCGACCTGGAGATCCGCCAGGGCGAGGTCGTCTGTGTCATCGGCCCCTCCGGCTCCGGCAAGTCCACGCTGCTGCGCTGCGTGAACCTGCTGGAGGAGCCGGGCAGGGGCCAGGTCTTCGTCGGCGGCACCGAGGTGACCGACCCGGACGTCGACATCGACGCCGTGCGCCGCCGCATCGGCATGGTCTTCCAGCAGTTCAACCTCTTCCCGCACCTGACGGTGACCGAGAACCTCACGCTGCCGCAGCGCCGGGTCCTGCGGCGGGGCAAGGCGGACGCCGCCCGGGTCGCCGCCGAGAACCTGGAGCGGGTGGGCCTCGCCGAGAAGGCCGGCGCCTACCCGTCCTCCCTCTCCGGCGGCCAGCAGCAGCGGGTGGCGATCGCCCGCGCGCTCGCCATGGGCCCCGAGGTGATGCTCTTCGACGAGCCGACCTCGGCCCTGGACCCGGAGCTGGTCGGGGACGTGCTCGCGGTCATGCGGATGCTCGCCGACGAGGGCATGACGATGATGGTCGTCACCCACGAGATGACGTTCGCCCGTGAGGTCGCCGACCGGGTCGTCTTCATGGACGGCGGGGTGATCGTCGAGGACGGCAGCCCCGAGCAGGTCGTCGCCCGGCCCCGCCACGAACGCACCCGCCACTTCCTGTCCCGGCTGCTCGACCCGGCGATGGCCGAGGTGCAGGAGACCGGCGACCGGGTGAGCAAGGACGACTGAGGCATCACTATCGTGCGGTGCATGAGCGAACACGCGGTGCTGCACGTGAAGGGCCGGATCCTCGTCGGTCCCGACGAGGCCCGGGACGAACTGTGGGTCGTCGGCGGGCGGATCTCCTACGACCGCCCCGCCGGCGCCCGCGACGTGCGCACCGTCGAGGGCTGGGCACTGCCCGGCCTGGTCGACGCGCACTGCCACGTGGGCCTGGACGCCCACGGCGCGGTCCCCGCGGAGGAGGCCGAGAAGCAGGCGCTCACCGACCGCGAGGCGGGCACCCTGCTGATCCGTGACGCGGGGTCGCCCTCCGACACCCGCTGGGTCGACGACCGCGAGGACCTGCCGAAGATCATCCGGGCGGGCCGGCACATCGCCCGAACCCGCCGCTACATCCGCAACTACGCCCATGAGATCGAGCCCGGCGACCTCGTCGCGTACGTCGCCCGGGAGGCCCGGCGCGGCGACGGCTGGGTGAAGCTGGTCGGCGACTGGATCGACCGCGAGGCGGGCGACCTGACCGCCTGCTGGCCGCGCGGGGCGGTGGAGGAGGCCATCGCCGAGGCCCACCGGCTGGGCGCGCGGGTGACGGCCCACTGCTTCGCCACGGACTCCCTGCGCGACCTCGTCGAGGCGGGCATCGACTGCATCGAGCACGCGACGGGTCTCACCGAGGACCTGATCCCGCTGTTCGCCGAACGCGGCGTCGCGATCGTGCCGACCCTCGTCAACATCGCGACCTTCCCGCGGCTCGCCGCCGGCGGCGAGAGCAAGTTCCCGCGCTGGTCGGCCCATATGCGCCGGCTCCACGAGCGCCGCTACGACACCGTCCGCGGCGCCTACGACGCCGGCATCCCGGTCTACGTCGGCACCGACGCCGGCGGCTCCCTCCCGCACGGCCTGGTCGCCGAGGAGGTCGCCGAACTGGTCACCGCCGGCATCCCCCCGCTCGACGCCCTCGCGGCGACGGCCTGGTCCGCCCGCGCCTGGCTCGGCCGGCCCGGCCTGGAGGAGGGCGCCCCGGCCGACCTCGTCGTCTACGGCTCCGACCCCCGGGCCGACGTGCGGGTGCTCGCCGCGCCGCGACGGGTCGTGCTGAACGGACGGGTGACGGGCTGAGCCGGACCGCGGGGCCGCTCCCCGCGTGACCGGGCCGCGCCGTGTTCGTGCGTGACCGGGCCCGGCGGCCGTCGTTGTGCACCCCCGTCCGCGCGCCGCCCGCCCGACCTGCGTGTCCGCTTCCCGGGCTCCTGTGGGTGACGGCCGGGAACATCCATACCGGAGGAATCGAATGCGCGGCCGGAAACCCCACGATGGGGTGAAGTGACACAGGATCGCCGCCCGTTCACTCTCAGTGCGTAATTCTTACGGGGTCCCGAGCACGTCTCCTCTGGGGGTCCCACACAGTGAACGGCACCTATGCCCGCATGCCCGCACGCAGATTCGCCGCCCTCGCGACGGCCACCGCCCTGGCCGCCGGTCCCGCGGCCCTGGCCGGTGCGGGCCCCGCCCACGCGACCCCCGACCAGGGCCGCGCCGGCGCCGTCGTCCTGCGCACCGGGCTCGACGTGGCCCTGCTCGACAAGACCGTGGACGTCCCCCTCGCGGTCTCGCTGAACGAGGTGCAGGCGCCGCAGAGCGCCGAGAAGACCGCGCTGACGGCGCAGCTGGACGGCGTCGACGGCGGCAGGCCCTTCAGCGTGCTGAGCGCCGAGGTCGCCGAGGCCGAGGCGACCGTCACCGCGCAGAAGGCCGAGGGCCGCACCCGCCTCGCCCACGCGAAGCTGCACGTCCCCGGCCTGCCCCTGCTGTCCGTGATCGAGGTGGAGGACGTCACCTCCAGCGCGGTCTGCGCGAGCGGCGGCGCCCCGGTCGCCGAGGCGAACGTCCTCGGCTCGGTCACCGTCCTCGGCAAGCGGGTCACCCTCACCGCGGGCGGCACGACCGACGTGAAGGTGCCCGGTGTCGGCGAGGTCCGCCTGGACCTGTCGAAGCGGGAGACCACGTCCCGCACCGCCGCCGCCACCGCCCTCGAACTGAACATCTCCATCGACCCGCTGAAGCTCAACGTGGCCGAGGTCGAGGGCTCCCTGACCCTCGCCGAGTCCACCTGCGAGACCCCGCAGACGCAGGTCCGGGAGACCGACCCGTCCCCGGCCCCTTCGGCGTCCCCCGTCACCCAGGCGAAGCCCCAGGGCGGCACCGACGAGGCGGGCCTCGCGGAGACGGGAGGCAGCTCGCTCACGCCCTACGTGGCGGGCGGCGCGGTGGCGCTGCTCCTGGCGGGCGGGGGAGCGGTGATGCTGTCCCGCCGCCGCGGCTGACAGCAAGGACGACGCCCCTGCCCACCGCGACAGGCGGGCGGGGGCGCGGCACCCCGCCCCGGCGGCTCAGGCCAGGGCGGTCCTCAGGGCGTCGAGGAACCCGGTCATGGTCGCCCGGTCCCGTACGGCGATCCGCAGCCAGTCGGCGTCCAGCCCGGGGAAGGTGTCGCCGCGCCGCACCGCGTGGCCCAGCTCGCGCAGCCGGGCCCGCACCCGCGGAGCGCCGGGCACCCGCACCAGCACGAACGGCCCCTCGGCGGGCCCCGCCACCCGCACACCGGCCCCGGCGAACTCCGCCAGCCCGGCCAGCAGATGGGCCCGGTCCGCCGCGGCGCGATGCGCCGCATGGGCCGCCTCCGCGAGGGCCCGCGGCGCGACACACGCCTGAGCGGCGGCCAGCGCGGGCGAGGACACCGGCCACAGCGGCTGCGCCCGCTCCAGCGCGGCGACCGTCTCCGGCTCCGCCAGCACGTACCCGATGCGCAGCCCGGCGAGCCCCCAGGTCTTCGTCAGACTCCGCAGCACCACCAGCCCCGGCACGTCCGTCCGCCCGGCCAGCGCCTCCCGCTCACCCGGCACCGCGTCCATGAACGCCTCGTCGACGACCAGCGTCCGCCCCGGACGGGCCAGCCGCACCACGGTCTCCGCGGGATGCAGCACCGACGTCGGATTCGTCGGATTGCCGATCACCACCAGGTCCGCGCCCTCCGGCACCAGACCCGGATCCAGCCGGAACCCGTCCGCCTCCCGCAGCAGCACCCGGTCCACGGTGTGCCCGGCGTCCCGCAGCGCGGCCTCCGGCTCCGTGAACTGCGGATGCACCACCACCGGCCGGCGCACCTTCAGCGCCCGCGCCAGCAGCACGAACGCCTCCGCGGCACCCGCCGTGAGCAGCACCCGCTCCGGCCCGACCCCGTGCCGGTCCGCGACCGCCGCCCGGGCCGCGCGGCCGTCGGGATAGGCCGCGAGACCGGCCAGCGACCCGGCGATCACCTCCCGCAGCCACCCGGGCGGAGTGTCCGCGCGGACGTTGACGGCCAGGTCCACCAGTCCCGCGCCGCCGTCCCGGACCTCCGCGTCCCCGTGGTGCCGCAGATCGTGCCCGGCGCCGTCCGCGCAGTCCGCCCGGTCCTCAGTGGGCATGCGCGTGCCCACCGTGATGGTGATGCCCGTGCCCGTGGTGGTGACCGTCGTCGTCCGGGTGGAAGTGCGGCTGCTGCGGCATCCCCACCTTGTCCTCGAAGCCCGGCAGCGCGATCCGGTACACGCACGAGTCGCAGTTCATCCGCAGATCGCCCTTCACCGCCTCCTCGTACCGCTCCGTCACCAGGTCCAGCAGCTCCGGCTCCGGTCCGATGACGTCGGCCGAACGGACCTCGGCCTCCGGGTGCGCGTCGGCCCAGGCCCGCGTCTGCTCCCGCACACGGTCCGGCAGGATGCCCGTGAACAGGAAGTAGGGCAGGACGACGATCCGCCGCGCCCCCAGCTTCAGGCACCGCTCCAGCCCGCCGGGCACGTCCGGCGCCGCGAGCGACACGAACGCCGTCTCCACGCCCGCGTAGCCACGGCCCTCCCAGAACAGCCGCGCCGCCTTGTGCACCTCGGCGTTGGCGTCCGGGTCGGTGGAACCGCGCCCGACCAGCAGCACCGTCACCTCGGAGCGGTCCCAGTCCCCGAGCACCGCCTCGACCCGCCGCTCCAGCACCCGCAGCAGCGACGGGTGCGGACCCAGCGGACGGCCGTAGGTGTACGAGATCCCGGGGTGCCGCTCCTTCTCCCGGGCCAGCGCCGCCGGGATGTCGCCCTTGGCGTGCCCGGCGGACACCAGCATCAGCGGCACCGCCGCGAACCGCCGTACGCCCCGCTCGACCAGCTCGGTCACCGCCTCGCCCAGCGGCGGCGGGGACAGCTCGATGAAGCCGCCCGCCACGGGCAGTTCGGGGTGGCGGCGGCCCAGCTCCCGCACGAAGTCGCGGAACGCCTCCGCTCCGGCGTCGTCCCGGGTGCCGTGGCCGGCGATCAGCAGGGCGGGCGGGGTGGTCACAGGGTCTCCTTCGACTGCGGAACGGGGTGGTACAGAAGGGCGTTGAGCGCGGCCGAGGCCACCGCCGAACCGCCCTTCTCGGACACGTTGCTGACAGCGGGCAGCCCGCTCTCGCGCAACGCGGCCTTGGACTCGACCGCGCCGACGAAGCCGACGGGCAGCCCGATGACGAGGGCCGGGGACGCGTCCAGCGCCAGCAGCTCCTCCAGCGCGGTCGGCGCGTTGCCGATCACCCAGAGCGCACCCGGGCCGACCTGCTCGAACGCCAGCCGGATCGCGTGCGCCGAGCGGGTCAGACCCGGCCCGGCCACGGCGTCCCCGAGCCGGCACACCGACGCGCGGCGGGTGATGCCCGCCGCGACCATCTGCACGTCCACGACGACCGGCGCCCCGGAGTGCAGCGCGGCGTGCGCCGTCTCCAGCTCGCCCTCGTCCATGACGAGATCGTCCGCGTACTCCAGGTCCGCGGCGGAGTGGATCACCCGCTCCGTCACCGCCCGGGTCAGCGGCGCGAGGTGCGAGGTGTCCAGCCGGGCACGCAGCCGCCGGTAGGACTCCACCTCGATGGGATGGACGACACGGTTCACTTCGGCTCCTCCTGCCAGCGGTAGCCGCGCGGGGTCACCATGCGCCCCGCGATGTTCCGGGTCGCGGTGTTGCCCACCGTGACCACCGTCATCATGTCGACCGTCGCCGGGTCGAGTTCACCGAGCGCGGTGACCCGGCTCGACTCGTCCGCGCGCGACGCGTTGCGCACCACACCGACCGGTGTCGCGGGCGCCCGGTGCTCGGCGAGGATGCCCAGCGCCTTCGGCAGCTGCCAGTCACGGCCCCGCGAACGGGGGTTGTAGAACGTGACGACGAGGTCCGCCTCGGCCGCCGCCCGCACCCGCCGCTCGATGACCTCCCACGGCGTGTGCAGGTCGGAGAGGCTGATCGACACATGGTCGTGGCCCAGCGGCGCGCCCAGGATCGCCCCGGCCGCCAGCGCGGCCGTCACACCCGGCACCCCCACCACGTCGATGTCGTCGGACGCCTCCGCCAGCGCCGGCGACGCCATGGCGTACACGCCCGCGTCACCGCTGCCGATCAGCGCGACCGCCCGGCCCTGACGGGCCTCGGCGACGGCCGTGCGGGCCCGCTCCTCCTCGGCGCCGAGACCCGACTCCAGGATCCGGGTGCCCGGCCGCAGCAGATCGCGGATCTGGTCGACGTACTGGTCGAGCCCGACCAGCACCGACGCCCGCCGCAGCTCCGCCTTCGCCCGCGGGGTCAGCAGATCCCGGGCGCCCGGCCCGAGCCCCACCACCGCGAGCCGCCCGCGCCCCGGCCGCCGTACGACGGCACAGGTCGCCATCGCCGGGCTCGCCCCGGACTTCCGCTTGGGCACCAGCAGTTCGCCCCCGCCGATCAGCGCGGCGGCCTCCGCCACGGACGGCGTCCCCACCGCGGCCAGCGGCGCGTCCGAGGGGTTGGGCACCTCCACCGCGGCCAGCGCGTCCGCCGGGTACGTCACCAGCGGCACCCCGAGCCGCTCGGCGGCCAGGGCGATGCCCGGCTCCTGCGCCTTGGCGTCCACGGTGGCCAGCTCGGCGACACTGTCCGGCGACAGCCCCGCCTCCCGGAGCGTCTGCGCGATCAGCCCGAGAACCTCCTCCACGGGCGCCCCCCTGGACGCGCCGACCCCGACGACCAGCGTCGGCGGACGCAGCAGCACCTCCCCGGCCCCCGCCGCGCCCGCCCGGTCGGTCACCCGGACCCGCCGGGTCCCCCCGGCCCCGAACGGCAGCGGCGGCAGCGGCCACGCCACCTCCGCCTCCAGCGCGACCGGCTCACCGTCCAGCAGCGCCCGCGTCACCCCGGCGACATCGCCCTCGTGGGGCAGCCCGAGGGTGTCCAGGCCCGGGATGCCGACCGCGTCCGTCGCCGTCGTCACCACCGGCACGGCCGCCAGCGACTCGCCCACCTCACGGGCGAGTTCGTTGGCACCGCCGCCGTGCCCGCCGAGCAGCGCCACGGCGAACCGCCCGCCCTCGTCCACGCACACCACACCCGGGTCGGCCGCCTTGCCGCCCAGCAGCGGCGCCACCAGCCGGACCACGGCCCCCGTGGCCAGGAAGCACACGAGCTGCTCGCACTCCGCGAACGCCCGCCGCACGGCGTCGGCGACGGGACCGTCGTACACCCGCGTCCGCTCCGGCCACGCCGCGGCCAGCCGGTCGCGTGCCGCCGCCCCCGCCGCGGTGGCGGAAATGAGGCCGATCACTGGGCAACTCCTTCACTACGGGCCGCGGGACGCACGCCCCACAGCAGGAAAACGGGATTGGCCGCCGCCAGCCGGGTCACCTCACCCGGCAGCGGAGCCAGCCGCGACGACTGCAGCAGCACGCCGTCGCAGACGAGACCGGCACCTGTGAGCGCCGCCCGAGCCGCCGGGACCCGGTCGAGCGCGGCCAGCGCGACCACCACCGTCCGCCGGGCCCGCCGCGCGCACGCGGTGACCACGGCCGCCAGCTCCTGCCCGCCGCCGCCCACGAACACGGCGTCGGGCTCGTCCAGATCGGACAGCACCGTCGGCGCCGCCCCGTGCACCACCTGCACGTCCACACCGTGCGCGGCGGCGTTGGCGCGCACGCGCCCCACCCCGTCCACGGTCTTCTCCACGGCCGTCACCGCGGCCCCGAGCCGCGCGCACTCCACGGCCACCGACCCCGATCCCGCACCGACGTCCCACACCAGGTCGCCCGGCCGCGGCCCCAGCCGGGCCAGGGCCAGCGCCCGCACCTCGAACTTCGTGATCATCGAGTCGCGGTGGGCGAACGCGTCCTCCGCCAGCGCCCATCCGGCCGGCGGCACGGGCAGCCCGGCGTGCGCGCGCACCGGGCCGAGCGCCCGCCGCTCGTCCAGGCACAGCACCACACTCACCGCGGACCCCCAGTCACGGGCCGCCGCCTCGGCGGGCGTGACCCGCTCCAGCCGTTCCCCGGCGGAGCCCAGCGCGGTCGCGACGACCAGGACCCGGTCGTACGCCCGCAGCGCCGCACCCAGCTCGGCCGGCCCGGCCCCCGGCCCGGTCAGCACCGCCACCTTCGGGAAGGCCCGGCAGACGTTGACGGCCGTCCTCGGCTCCCTCCCGTGCGCGCTGACCACCACCGCGTCCTCCCACGGCAGCCCGGCCCGCGCGAACGCGGCCGCCACCGAGGACACGCCCGGCGTGATGTCGAGCAGCTCCGGCCCGAACCGCTCCGCCAGCGCCCGTACGATCCCGAAGAACCCGGGGTCGCCGGAGGCCAGCACGACCACGGGCCGCTCCTCGGCGACGTACTTCCCGATCGTGTCCAGCGCCGGGGCCAGCGGGCCCAGCACCACCTGCTCGGCCGACCCGGGCGGCCGGACCGCCTCCAGATGCCGCCGTCCGCCCACGACCAGCTCGGCCCCCGCCAGGACGTCCGCGGGGGCCGGGGCCCCGGTCCCCGTGCCGACGACCCTGATCATGTGGAGGCACCCCGCTCGCGCAGCGCCCTGCGGGCCTCCGGGTCGGCCTTGCGGTAGCCGTGGAAGTGCCCCGGGTGGTACAGGTGCGAGCGCGTGCCGTGCGCGTCGAGCGCCGGACCCACCAGGAACAGCGTGTGCTTCCAGAGCCTGTACTCCTTGACCGTCTCCTCCAGCGTGCCGATCGTGCACTTCACGACCAGCTCCTCCGGCCAGGTCGCCTGGTACGCCACGACGACCGGCGTGGACGTCGGGTAGCCGCCCTCCAGCAGCTCCCGCACCAGCTGGCCGCTGCGGGCCGCCGACAGGAACACCGCCATGGTGGTGCCGTGCCGGGCGAACTCCCGGACCTCCTCACCGGGCGGCATCGGCGTCTTGCCGCCGCCCAGCCGGGTCAGCACCACCGACTGCGCCACCTCCGGGATGGTCAGCTCCCGCTGCGCGAGCGCGGCGACCGCCGAGAACGACGACACGCCCGGCACGATCTCGGTCGCGATGCCGATCTCCGCGCACCGGTCGACCTGCTCCTGGGTGCCGCCCCACAGCGCGGGGTCGCCGGAGTGGATCCGGGCCACCTTCAGGCCCTCCGCGGCGGCACGCCGGTACACGGCGACCACGTCCTCCAGCGACATCTGCGCGGAGTCCAGGATCTCCGCGCCCTCACGCGCGTGGTCGAGGACCTCCTCCTGCACCAGGCTCGCGGCCCAGATCACGACGTCGGCCTCGGCGATCGCGCGCGCGGCCCGGAACGTCAGCAGATCGGCGGCGCCGGGGCCTGCACCGACGAAGGTCACCTTGCCGGTGGGGGCTACGGCCATGGGAATCGGTCCTCTCCTGCGTACGTGATGTCACTGCGGTTGTTCGTGGCGGATGTGCGGCGGTGCCGCCCGATCCGGTAGCAAGGGGCCATGGCGGTCCTTGTCGCGCTCGGCGCGTTCCTCATGACGCTGGCCGGAGGCTGGACGGCGGGCCGTGTCACCGACCGCCGTCATCTGGTGCTCGGCCTGGCCGGCGGCCTGATGCTGGGCGTCGTCGGACTCGATCTGCTGCCCGAGGCACTGGAGGCGGCGGACACCGAGGTGTTCGCCGTCCCCGCGGCCCTGCTGCTGTTCGTGGCCGGTTTCCTGTTCGCCCATACGGTGGAACGTCTGCTGGCCGGCCGGTCGGCCGCGCACGGCGCCGACGAGCACGGGCACCGCACCCCCGAGGTGGGGCTGACGGCGGCCGGCGCGATGGTGCTGCACAGCGCCATGGACGGAGTCGCGATCGGTGCGGCGTTCCAGGTCGGCGGCGGCATGGGAGCGGCCGTCGCCGTGGCGGTGATCGCCCACGACTTCGCGGACGGCTTCAACACCTTCACCCTGACGACCCTGTACGGCAACGCCCGCCGCCGGGCGGTCGCGATGCTGGTCGCGGACGCGGCGGCCCCGGTGGTGGGCGCGGCCGCGGCCTCGTTCGTCACCGTCCCCGAGCCGGTCCTCGGCGGCTATCTCGGCTTCTTCGGCGGCGCGCTGCTCTATCTCGCCGCGGCCGAGATCCTGCCCGAGGCCCATCACGCCCACCCGGCCCGCTCGACGCTGCTGTGCACGGTCGCGGGCGCGGGGTTCATCTGGCTGGTGGTGGGCCTGGCCGAGTGACCCGGCCCCCGGCGGACGGGGTGTCACAGCTTGCCGCCCCGGCCGCCCTCGCGCCGCGCGGGCGCGATCAGCGTCGACAGATAGGGGAGGGGCTCCTCCCCGAGCCCGGCGGCCGGCCGGATCGTCTCCTCGGGCAGCCCGAGCGAGGCACCCCACACGGCGTCCTCGATCCGGCCGCTCTCCCGCAGCGCCTCGGCGACCTCCGCGGCCTGCCGCCCGAACTTGTACGCCACCACCGTGCCGGGCCCGGCGAGGGCCTCCTTCAGCACGGCCGCCCCCGCGGTCACCGGCACCAGCGTCAGCGGCTCGGTGCCCTCCGTCAGCACGGCACCCGAGCGGGAGGCCAGGTCCTGCATCGCGGTGATACCGGGAACCGTCTCCACCACCACACCGGGCACGAGCGTGCCGATGGTCTGCGCGAGATAGGTGAACGTCGAGTACACGTTCGGGTCCCCGATGGTGGCGAACGCGACGCTCCCACGGGTCCGCAGCAGCTCGGCGACCTCGGCGCCGGCCGCGTCCCAGGCGCTCTCCCGGCGAGCCCGGTCGGTCCGCTCGTTCAGCGCGAACACGATCCGGACGACCTTCTCCGCGGGCACGTAGTGCAGCACCGTCGCCTCGGCCCGGCCGCGCTCGCCGGTGTCCATCACCGGCACGACGACCACCTCGGCGTCCCGCAGCACGTTGACGCCCTTGACCGTCACCAGCTCCGGGTCGCCCGGGCCCACCCCGACTCCGATCAGCCTGCTGCTCATGACGTCCGGCACCTCTCCACGAACCGACGGGCGACACCGGGCTCGGCCGCCCAGTGCGTGTGCAGATAACTCGCGTGCACACCTTGTTGTACGAAACCTTCGACGCGCCGTTGAGGGGCGCGCACCCCCCAGGCCGGAGCCGCCCCGGCGCCCGGCTCGACGACCGTGCGATGGAACTCGTGCCCCCGCATCCGGGTCCCGGCCGCCGCGAGCACGCTGCCGGACACGGCGACGGCGTCCCGGTAGCCCAGCGTCAGCCGCTCGGACATCCGGGCCGTGGCGTCCAGCACCCCGCACAGGGGCCGCCCGTCCAGCTCCCGGCACAGATAGAGCAGCCCGGCGCACTCGGCGGCCACCGGCGCCCCGCCGAGAGCGAGTTCGGCGACGGCCTTGCGCAGCGGCTCGTTGGCGGACAGCTCGGCGGCGTACACCTCGGGGAACCCGCCGCCGATCACTAGCCCGCGGGTCCCTTCCGGGAGCTCCTCGTCCCGCAGCGGGTCGAACGTGACGACCTCCGCCCCGGCGGCGGCGAGCAGTTCGGTGTGCTCGGCGTAGGAGAAGGTGAAGGCGGCACCACCGGCTACGGCGACCACCGGACGCACCTCGTCCGCCGCGGCGGAAGGCGCCCGCCACGCCTCGTCCGGCAGCGCCCCCGCCCCCCGGGCCAGCGCCAGCAGCCCCTCCAGATCGCATCCCGCGGACACCTGCGCGGCCATCGCCGCCACGGCCTCCACGGCGGCGGCCCTCCGCTCGGCGACCGGCACCAGACCCAGATGCCGGGACGGTGTGTCCACCTGCGGGGCCCGCCTCAGCACCCCGAACACCGGCACCCCGACGGAGTCCAGCGCCTCCCGCAGCAGCTCCTCGTGGCGGTCGGAGCCGACCTTGTTCAGGATCACGCCCGCCACCCGCACCCCGGGGTCCCAGGACGCGAACCCGTGCACCAGCGCGGCCACGGACCGCGACTGCGACGACGCGTCCACGACGAGCACGACCGGCGCCCGCAGCAGCTTGGCGACGTGCGCGGTGGAGGCCAGTTCACCCTCCCCGGCGGCCCCGTCGAACATCCCCATCACGCCCTCGACCACGGCGAGGTCGCACCCCCGCGACCCGTGCAGGAACAGCGGAGCCATCAGCTCCGGCCCGCACAGGTACGCGTCGAGGTTGCGCCCCGCACGCCCGGTGGCGAGCGCGTGATACCCGGGATCGATGTAGTCCGGCCCCACCTTGTGCGGGGACACGCCGAGCCCCCGCGCGGCGAACGCGGCCATCAGCCCCGTGGCGACGGTGGTCTTGCCGCTGCCGGACGACGGCGCGGCGACGACCAGCCGGGGGACGGACGTCACCACTCGATGCCCCTCTGGCCCTTCTGGCCGGTGTCCATCGGGTGCTTGACCTTCGACATGTCGGTCACCAGATCGGCGAACTCCACCAGCTTCTCCGGCGCGTTCCGCCCGGTGATCACCACGTGCTGGGTGCCGGGACGGCTGCGCAGCACGTCGACGACCTCGTCCGTGTCGACCCAGCCCCAGTGCATCGGGTACGCGAACTCGTCGAGGACGTACAGCCTGTAGGTCTCCGCGGCCAGGTCCCGCTTGACCTGCTCCCAGCCCTCGCGGGCCTTCTCCTCGTTGTCCATCTGCGCGTCGCGCTGCACCCAGGACCAGCCCTCGCCCATCTTGTGCCAGTCGACGGTCCCGCCCTCGCCGGAGGCGCCGAGCACCCGCAGCGCGTTCTCCTCGCCGACCTTCCACTTCGCCGACTTGACGAACTGGAACACCCCGATCGGCCAGCCCTGGTTCCACGCCCGCAGAGCCAGCCCGAACGCGGCGGTCGACTTGCCCTTGCCGACGCCCGTGTGCACGACGACCAGCGGCCGGTTGCGCCGCTGACGTGTCGTCAGCCCGTCGTCCGGGATCACACTCGGCTGTCCCTGAGGCATTACGCGGCCCTCCTCTGTACGTCCTTCACCAGTCCGGCGATGCTGTCCGCCCGCAGCTCCTCCAGCGTCACCGCCGTGCCGCCCAGCTCGCCCGCGAGCTTCCCTGCGAGCCCCAGCCGCACCGGCCCGGACTCGCAGTCCACGACGACCGAGGCCACCTCGTCGGCCGCGAACAGCCCGGCCGCCTTCGAGGCGAGCGACAGCGGCTCCGGCCCGCCCGTGGCCCGCCCGTCGGTCACCACGACCACCAGCGCCCGCCGCGCCGCGTCCCGCAGCCGCTCCACCCGCAGCACCTCGTGCGCCTTCAGCAGCCCGGCCGCCAGCGGTGTACGCCCGCCGGTCGGCAGCGACTCCAGCCGAGCGGCCGCCGCGTCCACGGACGAGGTCGGCGGCAGCGCCACCTCCGCGGCCGAACCCCGGAAGGTCACCAGCCCCACCTTGTCCCGCCGCTGGTAGGCGTCGAGCAGCAGCGACAGCACGGCGCCCTTCACCGCGCCCATCCGCTGCCGGGCCGCCATGGACCCGGAGGCGTCGACCACGAAAAGGACGAGATTGCCCTCGCGTCCCTCACGGACCGCCTGCCGCAGATCGTCCCGCCGCACGACCAGCCCCGGCCCGGACCGCCCGCGCGCCCGCTGGTGCGGGGCCGCCGCCTGCACGGTCGCCGCGAGATGCAGCTTCGTCAGCGTGCCCCGGGGGCGCCGGGCGCCCGTCGTCCGCCCCTGCTCGGTACGCGCCCGGGACCGCCGCCCGGCGGCACCCTCGCCGATCCCGGGCACGCTCAGCACCCTGGTCCGGAACGGCTCGGCGGCCCGTACGGGCGACTGCTCGCCGGCGCCCGAAGCCTGCGGCTCGCCGCCCTCCCCGGCCTCCGGCCGCGCGGCGGTGTCCCCGCCCTGCGGCCCGGACTCCGGGGACGGCTGCCCGCCGCCCCCGCCACCGGGGCCGCCGGGATCGGGGTCCTCGTCGGGAGACTCGCCGGAGAACTCCTCCAGCGTCTCGTCGAGCTTGTCCTCGTCCAGCCCCGGCGCGTCGAACGGATTACGGCGCCTGCGGTGCGGCAGCGCGAGCAGCGCGGCCTGCCGCACGTCCTCCGCCAGCACGTCGGTGCGCCCGGCCCACGCCGCCAGCGCGGTCGCGGTGCGCGCCATCACGATGTCGGCCCGCATGCCGTCCACCTCGAACGCCGCGCACGTCGCAGCGATCTGCCGCAGCGCGCCGTCGCCCAGCCGCACCTGCGGCAGCAGCTCCCGCGCCGCGACGATCCGCTGCCGTACGGCGGCCTCCTCGCCGGCCCAGCGCACCGCGAAACCGGCCGGGTCGTCGTCGTACGCCAGCCGCCGCCGGACGACCTCCACCCGCTGGTCGGGCTCCCGCGAGGCGGCCACCTCGACGGTGAGGCCGAACCGGTCCAGCAGCTGCGGCCGCAGCTCGCCCTCCTCGGGGTTCATCGTGCCGACCAGCAGGAACCGGGCCGCGTGCCGCACGGAGACGCCCTCGCGCTCGACGTACGAGGCGCCCATCGCGGCCGCGTCCAGCAGCAGGTCGACCAGATGGTCGTGCAGCAGGTTGACCTCGTCGACGTAGAGGATCCCGCGGTGCGCCTGCGCCAGGAGGCCGGGCTCGAAACTCTTCACGCCCTCGGCCAGGGCGCGTTCGATGTCGAGCGAGCCCACCAGCCGGTCCTCGGAGGCGCCGACGGGCAGCTCGACCATCCGCGCGGGCCGCCCGGTGCCGCTGCCCGCCTCGTGAGGCCCGTCCGGGCAGGAGGCGTCCGGGTTCGCCGGATCGCAGGAGAACCGGCACCCCGGCACGACCGGCACCTCGGGCAGCAGCGCCGAAAGGGCCCTCACGGCCGTGCTCTTGGCGGTGCCCTTCTCGCCGCGCACCAGCACCCCGCCGACCGCCGGCGACACGGCGTTCAGCAGCAGCGCGAGCCGCAGATCGTCCTGGCCGACGACGGCCGTGAAAGGGAAGGGAGTCGTCACTGGTCGCCCTCCAGGTCGCCTTCCAGCTCCAGGTACGTGGCCCGCAGCCGCTCCAGGGTGTCCGCGTCCGGCTCCGCCCACAGACCGCGCTCGGCGGCCTCCAGCAGTCGCTCCGTGACGCCGCGAAGCGCCCAGGGGTTGGACTGCCGCATGAACTCCTGGTTCTCGGGCGAGAACACGTACTCGGACGCCAGCTTCTCGTACATCCAGTCGTCCACGACCCCGGCCGTGGCGTCGTAGCCGAACAGGTAGTCCACGGTCGCCGCCATCTCGAAGGCGCCCTTGTAGCCGTGCCGCCGCATGGCGGCCATCCACCGCGGGTTGACCACCCGGGCGCGGAACACGCGGTGGGTCTCCTCGCCCAGCGTGCGGGTCCTCACCTGGTCCGGGACGGCCGAGTCGCCCACGTACGCCTCGGGGTTGGCGCCCGTGAGGTGGCGGACCATGGCGACCATGCCGCCGTGGTACTGGAAGTAGTCGTCCGCGTCGACGAGGTCGTGCTCGCGCGTGTCCACGTTCTTCGCGGCCACCGCGATCCGCCGGAACGCCGTCTCCATGTCGCCGCGCGCCGCCCGGCCGTCGAGGCCGCGCCCGTAGGCGTAGCCGCCCCACACGGCGTACACCTCGGCGAGGTCGGCGTCCGAGCGCCAGTTGCGGGCGTCGATCAGCGGCAGCAGACCGGCCCCGTACGCGCCCGGCTTGGAGCCGAAGACACGGGCCGTCGCGCGGCGGCGGTCGCCGTGCTCGGCCGTGTCCTCGTCGGCGTGGGCCTTCACGAAGTTCGCGTCGGCGGGCTCGTCCAGCTCGGCCACCGCCCGCACCGCGTCGTCGATCAGGGCGACGACGTGCGGGAAGGCGTCCCGGAAGAAGCCGGAGATGCGGACCGTGACGTCGATGCGGGGCCGGCCCAGCTCGGCCGGGGGGACGATCTCGAAGCCCGTCACCCGGCGCGAGGCGTCGTCCCACACCGGGCGGCAGCCCAGCAGCGCCAGGATCTCGGCGATGTCGTCGCCCTGGGTGCGCATCGCGGACGTGCCCCAGACCGTCAGGCCGACGGACTTCGGGTACTCCCCGTTGTCCGCCAGGTACCGCTGCACCAGCGAGTCCGCCAGCGACTGCCCGACCTCCCAGCTCAGCCGCGAGGGAATGGCCTTGGGGTCGACGGAGTAGAAGTTGCGGCCGGTCGGCAGGACGTTGACCAGACCGCGCGTGGGGGAGCCGGACGGGCCCGCGGGGACGTAACCGCCGTCCAGGGCCTTCAGGATGTGCCCGATCTCGTCCGTGGTGCGGGCGAGCCGCGGCACGACCTCGGTGCTCGCGAACTCCAGCACCGCGACGGCGTCGGGGAGTTCGGTGCCGAGCACCTCCCGCACCAGCTCCGGTCCGGCCGCGGCGGCCCAGTCCCGGGTCTCCATGCCCTCGGCGATCCGCCGGCACAGCTGCTCCAGCAGGTCGATCGCGTCGGAGGCGGTCCGCGCCGGGCCGTCCACCAGGTCCGTCAGCTCCACCGGCACCTTCACCGGGGCGCCCGGCTCGGCCAGCAGCTCCTTCTCGGCCAGCCCGAAGTGGGCGGCCAGCGAGGCCCGCAGACCCGGCAGCGCGTTCGCCCTGCCGCCCCACACCTGCGAGGCCCGCAGCACGGCCAGCACGAGGTTCACCCGTGCCTCGCCGACCGGGCCGCCGCCCAGGATGTGCAGACCGTCGCGGATCTGGACGTCCTTGATCTCGCAGAGGTAGCCGTCGATGTGCATGACGAACTCGTCGAAGCCGTCCTCGTCCGGCTGCTCGTCGACATGCAGGTCGTGGTGCAGCTCGGCCGCCTTCACCAGCGTCCAGATCTGCGCCCGCACGGCCGGGGCCTTCGTCGGGTCGAGATCGCTGACCAGGGCGTACTCGTCGAGCAGTTGCTCCAGCTTGGCCAGGTCGCCGTAGGTGTCGGCACGCGCCATCGGCGGCACCAGATGGTCGACGACCGTGGCGTGGCCGCGCCGCTTGGCCTGCGTGCCCTCGCCCGGGTCGTTGACGATGAACGGGTAGACCAGCGGCAGGTCGCCGAGGACCGCGTCCGGGGCGCAGCCGCCGGAGAGCCCCAGGCCCTTGCCCGGCAGCCACTCCATCGTGCCGTGCTTGCCCATGTGCACGATCGCGTCGGCGCCGAAGCTGTTGTCCAGCCAGCGGTAGGCCGCCATGTAGTGGTGCGACGGCGGCATGTCCGGGTCGTGGTAGATCGCGATCGGGTTCTCGCCGAAGCCGCGGGGAGGCTGGATCATCACGACGACGTTCCCGAACCGCAGGGACGCCAGCACGATGTCGTCCCCGTCGACGTACAGCGAGCCCGGCGGCTCCCCCCACGCCTGGAGCATGGCGTCCCGCAGCGCCGGGTCCAGCTTCTCGAACCACGCCCGGTAGTCCGCGAGCGGGACCCGCGCGGGCGCGGCCGACAGCTGCTCCTCGGTCAGCCACTCCACGTCGTGGCCGCCGGCCTCGATGAGCCGGTGGATCAGCTCGTCGCCGTTGTCGGGGTACTCGGTGAGGCCGTACCCGGCGTCCCGGAGGGCGTCCAGCACCCGCACCGCCGACGCGGGCGTGTCCAGGCCGACCGCGTTGCCGACACGCGAGTGCTTGGTCGGGTAGGCGGTGAAGACCAGCGCGATCCGCTTGTCCCCGTTCGGCTTGTGGCCCAGCCGCGCGTGCCGTACGGCGATCCCGGCGACGCGCGCGGCCCGCTCGGGGTCGGCGACGTAGACCGGGACGTCGTCCGGACCCTGCTCCTTGAAGGAGAACGGCACGGTGATCAGCCGTCCGTCGAACTCCGGGATCGCCACCTGCATCGCCGCGTCCATGGGGGACAGCGCGGCGTCGGAGTCGTCCCACGCGGCCCGCGAGGAGGTCAGACAGAGCCCTTGCAGCACGGGCACGTCCAGGTCCGCGAGCGCGCCGATGTCCCACGCCTCCTCGTCGCCGCCGGCCGATGCCTGCGAGGCGTGCGTGCCGCCCGCGGCGAGGACGGTGGCCACGAGCGCGTCGGTGCGCGCGAGGATCTCGTACAGAGCCGGGTCGGCGCCGCGCAGCGAACCGCAGTACACGGGAAGGGCGTTGGCGCCCAGCGCCTCGACCGCGTCGCAGAGGGTGTCCACGAAGGCGGTGTTCCCGCTGAGCTCGTGGGCGCGGTAGAAGAGCACGCCGACGGTCGGGCGGCCCTCCTCGAAGGCGCGCTCGCCGTGGACGCCGTACTCCGGCATCTTCTGCGGCTCGACGAAGCCCTCGCCGGTCAGCAGCACCGTGTCGGACAGGAACCGCGCCAGCTCGGTGAGGTTGGCGGGCCCGCCCTCGACCAGGTACCGCAGCGCCTCCGCCACGACACCGGCGGGCGCGGTCGACTCGGCCATCAGCTCCGCGTCCGGCACGGCCTCGCCGCCCAGCAGCACGGTCGGCACGCCGGAGGCCCGCAGCGCGGCCAGCCCGTCCTCCCAGGCGCGCTTGCCGCCGAGCAGCCGTACGACGGCGATGTCCGCCCCGTCGAGCAGCGCGGGCAGCTCCGCGGCGACGTCGACCCGGGTGGGGTTGCCGATGCGGTAGGACGCGCCGGAGGCACGGGCCGCCAGCAGATCGGTGTCGGCGGTCGACAACAACAACACTGTGCTCATGCGGGCGCTCCCGGTGGAATGAAAGGCAGTCCTTGCGGCGCGCCGGACTCGATGAGCCGCCACAGCGCGTCCGTGTCCGCGTGCTGTTCGATGAGGTCGCCGAGCCGGTCGAGCTGCTCCTCGCGCAGCGCGGCGAAGGAGGTGTCGGGCGCGGGGACGAAGCGGCGGCCCGCGGCGGCGGCGACCTCGCGCAGGAAAGCGCGCCGGAAGCCGTCCGACTCCAGGGAGCCGTGCCAGTGGGTGCCCCAGGTCTGGCCGGCCCGGCAGCCGTCCAGGAAGGGTTCGCCGCCCTCGACGGTCGCGACCCCGTGGTGGATCTCGTAGCCCTCGACGTGTTCGCCGAGCGCCTCGCCGACGGGCCGGGTCAGGGTCTTCTCGCGGGCGAACCGCACCCGCACGGGCAGGACGCCGAGCCCCTCGACATGCCCCTCGCGGCTCTCGACGTCGTCCTCGATGTGCTCGCCGAGGATCTGGAAGCCGCCGCAGACGCCGAGGACGGGCCGGCCCTCGGAGGCCCTTGCGACGAGGGCGTCGGCGAGGCCGCGCTCACGCAGCCACCGCAGGGCCCTGACCGTGCCCCGGGTGCCGGGGACGATCACGAGATCCGCGTCGGCCAGTTCCTCGGGCCGGTCCACGAACCGCACCACGACGCCGGGTTCGGCGGCGAGCGCGTCCACGTCCGTGAAGTTGGACATCAGCGGGATCGCGCACACGGCGACCCGCAGCACGTCCTGACCGACGGGCGCGGCCACGTGCGACTCCCGGACGGCTCCCCGCAGGGAGACCCGCAGTCCGTCCTCCTCGTCGATGCCGAGCCCGTGCCGGAACGGCAGCACGCCGTACGTCCGCCGCCCGGTGAGGCCGTGCAGCATGTCGATCCCGGGCTCCAGCAGCGACACGTCCCCGCGGAACTTGTTGACGAGGAACCCGGCCACGAGTTCCTGGTCCTCGGGTGACAGCAGCGCCACCGTCCCGAAGAAGGACGCGAAGACGCCGCCGCGGTCGATGTCGCCGACGACGAGGACGGGGAGGCGCGCACCCCGCGCGATCCCCATGTTCACGATGTCGGTCCGGCGCAGATTGATCTCGGCCGGACTGCCCGCCCCCTCGCAGATCACCGCGTCATACGTGCCCCGCAACTCGGCCAGGCAGTCCAGCACGGTCCCGAGCAACTGCTGCTGGCGGCCGCCGTGGTAGCCGCGGGCGCTCATCTCGCCGACCGGCTTGCCCATCAGCACCACCTGGCTGCTCTGCTCGCCGCCCGGCTTGAGCAGCACGGGGTTCATCAGTGCGGTCGGCTCGACCCGGCATGCCTGCGCCTGCATCGCCTGCGCCCGGCCGATCTCCGCGCCCTCCCGGGTCACGAACGAGTTGAGCGACATGTTCTGCGCCTTGAACGGCGCCACCTTCACGCCCTGACGCACCAGCCACCGGCAGATCCCGGCGGTGACCACGCTCTTGCCCGCGTCGGACGTGGTGCCCGCGACGAGGAGTCCCCCGCTCATCTCTTCCGTCCCTTCACCACCAGGCGCGCGGCGACTCCCACGCCGAGCGCGAGCCAGCCGACCCGGCGGGACAGCCGTACCGCCCGGTCGATGTCGGTCACGGCGACGGCCCGTCCCGTCGCCCCGTTCAGCACGGGCCGGTGCTCGACCCGGCCGCCGTAGGAGAGCGTTCCGCCCAGCCGCACCCCGAGGGCACCCGCGAAGGACGCCTCCACGGGACCGGCGTTGGGGCTCGGGTGCTTCGCCGCGTCGGCCCGCCAGGCACGTACCGCGCCGCGCGGATCCGGTCCCGCGGCGGCGGCGAGCGCGGCGGTCAGCCGGGCGCCCGGCCAGCCCGCGAGGTCGTCCAGCCGGGCGGAGGCCCAGCCGTAGCGCCGGTAGCGGGGGGACTTGTGGCCGACCATCGCGTCGAGCGTGTTCACCGCGCGGAAGCCGAGCAGTCCCGGCACTCCGCCGAGGGCGCCCCACACCAGCGCGCCGACGACCGCGTCGGAGGTGTTCTCGGCGACCGACTCGACCACGGCCCGGGCGATCCCGTCGGCGTCCAGCGTCTGCGGGTCGCGGCCGCAGAGATGGGGCAGCCGGGCGCGAGCGGCCGCCACGTCACCGGCTTCCAGCGCCCGGCCGACGGCGCGGGCCTCGCGGGCCAGGGAGGTGCCGCCGACGACGGCCCAGGTGGCGGCGGCGGTCAGGGCGACGGAGGCGGCGGGGGAGCGGCGCACGGCACGGGTGGCCACGGCGCCCAGGGCCGCCGAGCCGCCCACGCACACGGCCGTGTGCAGGGTGCCCCAGCCGCGGTGGTCGCGCCACAGCAGCCGCTCCACGGCACCGGCGGCACGGCCGAACGCGGCGACGGGGTGTCCGCGGCGCGGATCGCCGAGGAGGAGGTCACCGAGGAGGCCGGCGGCGGCGCCGTACGCGAACTCGCGATCGGCACGCATCGGGCTCAGCCCGTCGTGGAGTCGGGCAGGGCAGGGGTGGTGAACCGTGATCGGCAGCCGCGCATGGCGATATGTCCTCACTCAGGGTGTCCGCGCCCTGGTTCGACGAGTCCGGCGGTGAGAGTTCCTGGCTCCCGGGGATGGCTACCCCGGTGACAGTGGCGGGACCGCGCCGGATTCGCACCGGCTTCCTCTCCTGCCGCCGTATTGGCTCCGGCAGTCCACCACGCCCGCGAACGGCCGTCAACTCGCCGTTGACCTGCGGGGCAGGAGTGTGCCGAGGCCCACACCGCTGCTGTGCCGGGCCGTGCGCGCGGCCCGGCTCCGGGTGAAATGCCCTCTGCCGGGCGGCATTCCCGGAAACGCCGTCCGTGACGCCCCGTCATGACCGCCTGGGGCACGGAACCCTCGCACGAGGAGGGGGCCGTCACGGACTCTCCTCGTCCGTGACGGCCCCCTCCCGGAGCCTGGCGTCAGACGCCGGGTCTCACGCCATGATCAGGTAGATGCCGTAGCCGACGGCCGCCGCGCACGCCGCGAAGGCCGCGTACGCGCCGGTGACCGCGAGGGCCGCGGAGCCGCCCTGGGCCTGGGCCCGCTCCTGGCGGGACAGGCCGACGATGCCGAGGGTGAACAGGCCCACGAGGGCCACCGTGACCACGAGGCTGACGCCGAAGACGGAGCCGAGGGCCGCCCAGTCGATCTTCATGCTGCTGTTTCCTTAGAACCTGGGTGCGGGGGTCTCAGACCGCGGCCTTGGGGGCGGCCGGGTCGGCGGTGCCGGTGGGCGCGTGGATGGTGGCCGACAGCTCCTCGACCATGGCGTCCGTGGGAGGCGGGGTGACGACCGCGATCGCGGTGGTGACCACGCCGGGCGGCTCCTCGTCGATGTGGTCGTCCACGACGTTGGTGTGGTCGACGACCTCGCGGCGGGAGATCTTCCAGATGGCGGCGCTGGAGGCGACCAGGAAGACGGCCACGAGCGCGGTGCCCCATGAACCGAAGCCGGTGACCCACTCGGCGAGCGCGCCGACGAGCGCGGCGGCCGGCAGGGTCAGACCCCAGGCGACGAACATCCGGGTCGCCGTGGACCAGCGGACCACACCGCCCTTGCGGCCGAGGCCGGCGCCCATCACGGAGCCGGAGACCGAGTGCGTGGTGGAGAGGGAGAAGCCCAGGTGGGAGGAGGCCAGGATGACCGTCGCGGCGCTGGTCTGGGCGGCGAAGCCCTGCTGCGGCTGGAGGTCGGTCAGGCCCTTGCCCATGGTGCGGATGATGCGCCAGCCGCCCAGATAGGTGCCGAGGGCGATGGCCAGGCCCGCCGAGAGGATGACCCACAGGGGCGGGTCGGAGTCGGGGGCGAGGGAGCCGCCGGCGATCAGGGCGAGGGTGATGATGCCCATCGTCTTCTGGGCGTCGTTCGTGCCGTGGGCCAGCGAGACCAGACCGGCGGAGGCGATCTGACCGGTGCGGTAGCCCTTCGCCGATGCCTTGCCGTCGGCCTTCTTGCCCAGGGTGTAGGTCAGGCGCGTCGCGAACATCGCCGCGAGGCCCGCGACCAGCGGGGCGGCGATCGCCGGCAGCAGCACCTTGGTGACCAGCACGTCGCCGTGCACGGCGCCGAAGCCCGCCGAGGCGACGGTGGCGCCGATGAGGCCGCCCATCAGGGCGTGCGACGAGGAGGACGGAAGCCCGACGAGCCATGTCAGGAGGTTCCAGAGGATCGCGCCGACCAGGGCGGCGAAGATCACCTCGGGGCGGATGCCTGATTCGTCGACCAGACCCTTGGAGATCGTGTTGGCGACCTCGACGGAGAGGAAAGCACCCACAAGGTTGAGGACGGCGGACATGGCCACCGCGACCTTGGGCTTGAGCGCACCGGTCGAGATGGTGGTGGCCATCGCGTTGGCGGTGTCGTGAAAACCGTTCGTGAAATCGAACGCGAGTGCGGTTACCACCACAATCGCGAGGATCAGTGAGAGGTTTTCCATGGGGACCCAGGCAATCGTTCGAAGGTCATTGGCTGGTCGAACGTAGGTAACCCAGGTGAACGCCAGGTGAACTGGGCAGGGCATCAGGGTGTCGGTAAAAGGGGGTCGGCACTCCCTGCCCGCCCGCCACGCCTGTATCCAGGCCCCGGCAACCCCTCGCGCGCTCCTTCATCCGAACCGGCGACCCGCGAAAGAGATCCTGGTCACCCGGAAGAGTCCTGCGCCCCGAAGGCGCCGCCTGGCAGGATCACGGCATGAGCGCAGAGCTCCCCGACCTGGCCGCGGCCTGGACCGACCTGGTGGCCACGGCCCGCCGCACCGCCGCCGACGGCCTCGTCGTCGGCACCTCCGGCAACGTCTCCGTCCGCGTCGGCGACACCGTCCTCGTCACGCCGTCCGGTGTGCCCTACGACCGGCTCACCCCCGACGACATCACCGGCGTCGACCTCGCGGGCCGCCAGGTGCTCGGCACCCTCGTCCCCACCAGCGAGCTGCCCATGCACATGGCCGTGTACGGCACCACCGACGCCCGCGCCGTCGTGCACACCCACGCCGTCCACGCGACCGCCGTCTCCACCCTCGTCCCCGAGCTGCCGCTGATCCACTACATGGCCGCGGCCCTCGGCGGACCCGTCCGGGTCGCCCCGTACGCGGCCTACGGCACGGACGAGCTGGCCGGGAACATGCTCCGGGCCCTCACCGGCCGCACCGCCTGCCTCCTCCAGAACCACGGCACCGTCGCCCACGGCGCGACCCTCGGCCAGGCGTACGACCGCACGGCCCAGCTCGAATGGATGTGCCGCCTCTGGCTGACCGCCGCGTCGGTCCCGGGCCGGACCCCCACCCTTCTCACCCCGGCCCAGCTGGCAGAGGTGCAGGACAGGCTCCAGGGCTACGGCCAGCCCGCCCCCTGACGCCCGGGCCGGCAGGGGCGGCCGGGCGCGAGCGGCGGCACCGAAAGGCCCCGCCCGCTGGCCCCCCGCCCCGTCCGCCAGGACACTGAACCCGTGCGTACTGTCAAAGCGACGGCCGCCGCCGTCACCGTTGCCCTGGCCGCCGGCGCGGCCGGAGTCGCCGCCGGACGCCTCGCCAGCGACGCCGCACTCAAGGCGCCGCCCGGCCGCCCCCTGCCCACCGAGCCCCGGCTCACCGTGCACGGCACGGCCCCCGGCCGCATCACCCTCACCCGGGACCTGGCCTCCCTGCGCCCCGGCACCTACGGCCTCGCGGGCGACGCCAGCCACGCCGTGGTCGGATCCGTCCTGGAGGCCGCCCCGCACGCCGCCGACACCGTCGTCCGCCGCCTGGAACGCGTCACCCACGGCAGTCTCGAGACCGGCGACCACGTCTGGCTCACCCCGAACGTGCACATCGGCGACCCCGCGAGCGCCCTCGGCCTGGACCACGCCGACATCGACGTCCCCGGCGAGCTGGGCGCCCTGCCCGCCTGGTTCGTGCCCGGCGCCCGCGACACCTGGGTGATCGCCGTGCACGGCCTCGGCACCACCAGGGAGCTCGCCATGAACCTCATGGCCTTCCTGCACCGTCTCCGCTTCCCCGTCCTCGCCCTCGCCTACCGGGGCGACCTCGGCGCCCCCCGCCCCCCGGACGGCCTGAACCATCTCGGCGAGTCCGAGTGGCGCGACGTGGACGCCGCGATCCGCTACGCCGTGCGCTACGGCGCCCAGCGGGTCGTCCTGCACGGCTGGTCCACCGGCGGCACGATGTGCCTGCACACGGCGGTGCGCTCGGCGGTCCGCGACCGGATCCGCGGGCTGGTGCTGGACTCCCCGGTCCTGGACTGGCAGACCACCCTGCGCGCCCTGGCGGCGGCCCGCCGCACGCCCGCCGCCGTGCTGCCGCTCGCCGTCCGGGCCGCCCAGGGCCGCACGGGCCTGCACGGCGACCCGGACAGGGCCGTCGCCGAGGCCGACGACCTCGCCGTGCCGGCCCTGGTCCTCCACGGACCCGACGACACCGTCGCCCCCTGGCGGCTGTCCCGCCGCCTCGCCGAACGACGGCCGGGCCTGGTCTCCCTGCACACCGTCCCGAACGCCCCGCACGGCGCCATGTGGAACCCGGACCCCACGGCCTACCAGGAGGCCCTGCGCCGCTTCCTGACCCCGCTGATGTGACGTCCTCCCGCACCGGTCGCGGAGGTTCCGTCCGCTCTCGTCACTGGCCCGATCGCACCTCCTCGCCGCCCCGCGGAGCCGCTGCGTTGGCCAGTCCCGTCGCCCGCCGTGACATTCCGTTTGGGTTTTCGGACCGTCAACCGGAAGACTGCACCCGTGACGTCCCGTATCCCGCGCGACTCCAGGCTTCGACTCGTCCGCCCGCGACCCCTGGCCGCCGCCCCCCGAGCGATGGATCAGCGGCGCCCGCGCCGCCACGCCCCGCGCCCCCCGGAGGGCACTCCGGCGCCCTCGGAGCTGGCCCAAACGGCCCGCTCCCAGCTGGCCGGTGCCGCCCGGGTGGCCCGCTGGGCCGACGCCGCGCTGCGCCCAGGCCGGGCGGGCACCCCCGCCGACGGCAAGGCCACCCTGTCCGACGCGACCGCCGAACGGGCGGCGGCCGAACTCGGCCTGAGCCCCGCTCAGATCCGCGCCGACTGGGACACCGCCCGGCTCGCCGGACTCGTCGAGGTGCACGGCGACACCGCCCGCCCCGGCTGGCGGCTGCGCGCCTGGAACCGCGACGACAGCGCCGTCCTGCGCGGCTGGGTCGCCCTCTTCGACGCCTGGTCGCTCGCCCACCCGGAACCCGCCGGGCACGAGCCGGCCGCCGTCGCCGAGGTCGTCTCGGCCATGCCGCAGGTGCTCTCCTTCCTCCAGCTGTCCGCCGGGCCCGTCCCCGTGGCCCAGCTGCTGGACCTGCTGGAGCAGCGGGTCACCGAACTGCGCACCGAGCGCTGCGAGATCCCCTACGGCCCGCAGCCCGAGCCCGCCGAACCCCGGCCCGGCGACGCCCCGCTGGCCCCCCTCCTGGACTGGGCCCTGCACGCCCTCGCCTCGGTCGGCGCCCTGACCTGTGACACCGCTCACGCCACGCTCACCCCGCTGGGCAGCTGGGCGGTCTGGGTCAAGCTGGAGCAGATCTGCGTCGCCGCGCAGAGCCCCGCCGGCAACATCGAGGCATCCGCCGAGGACATGCTGCGCGGCTGCGCCCAGCTGCGCCCCAACGCCGCCCGCGCCGAGTACCGCGCCTGGCTCGCCGCCCGGCCCGTCGGCAGCGCCGTGACCGAACTGCTGGCCGCCGCCCGCGGGGAGGACGCCCTGCTGCGCGGCCTCGCCTTCGAGGCGCTGCGCGTGGTCGGCGCCCCCGCCGAGCCCGAGGTGCGCGCCGTGCTCGACGAGCCGACGCTGCGCCCCTACGCGCTGCTGTGGCTGGCCGAGCACGACGGCACCGACCCCGAGGACGCGTACGAGATCCTCACCCGGGAAGAGGCCACCTGGCTGTGGGTCGACACCGCCGCGGCCGTGGCCGACCACGGCGAGGCCCCGATGCTGGTGCGCCATCTGGAGTCCGCGGTGCAGCCGACGGTCCCCGCCCTGCTCGACGAGGTCCGTGCGGTCGGCCACCCCCGCACCGTGCAGGTCCTGGTCGCGCTCGCCGCGGCCCACCCCGACCCGGCCCTGGCCAAGGCCGTGCGCCGCGCGGCCTTCCAGGTCCACACCGGGGGGAGCTGAGTCGGCTCAGCCGCCTGTCGCGGGCACGTACGTGCCGAAGCTCCAGATGTTGCCCTCGGCGTCCCGGACCATGTAGTCGCGCGAGCCGTAGTCCTGGTCGGTCGGGGGCATCAGGACCTCCACGCCGTGGTCCACGGCCCGCCGGTGGTGTGCGTCGACGTCGTCCACGACGACGTACACCCCGGCCGGGCCGGCGCCCTTCATCGCGGAGTCGAAGACGCCGCCGCGGCCCTTGGAGCCGATCATCACCGCTCCGTTGCCCTGCGCCAGCTCGGCGTGCATCACCGACCCGTCCTCGCTCTCGTACAGCGACAGCTCCGTGAACCCCAGGGCCTCCGTGAGCTGCCGGACCGCCGCCTTCGCGTCCGCGTAGAGCACCGTCGGGTAGATGCTCGGAGCCCCACCGCCCGTGCCTGCCATACCGATCACCTCTTCGGGATCAGAGCCGGAAGAATCACCTGCCGTCAGTGTGGCAGCCACCACCGACAGCGCCCCGGCCGCCGGTCGCCCGGCTCACCGGAGGGCGCCGCACCGCACCGCACGGCGCCACGCCGCCGCTGCCGCGCCCGCGGGACCACCTGCCCCGGGGGTCCCGCACGCCGTCCGTCACGGCGGCCGTCCGGCGGTCCTCCCGCCCGGCGGCGTCCTGCCCGGTCCGGCACACCCGCCGCACCCGGGCGGACGAGGACGCGGCCGGCCCGACGCCGCCGCCCGCGGCCGCCCTCCCGTCGTGACCGGCGCCTCCGCGTGCGTCCCGCGCCTCGGGCACGTCATGGGCGGGCGTCGCCGGCCTGCGGGGACA
The DNA here is from genome assembly GCF_044754345.1 of Streptomyces sp. NPDC093094. Taxonomy (NCBI): domain Bacteria; kingdom Bacillati; phylum Actinomycetota; class Actinomycetes; order Kitasatosporales; family Streptomycetaceae; genus Streptomyces; species Streptomyces sp. NPDC093094. The sequence continues at coordinate 108,095 of NZ_JBIVOX010000017.1, forward strand.
CCGTCCTCGGTCCCGGGCCCCCGCCGCCGGCGTCGTCCTCGCCCGGCGGTCCCGGAATATCCGGTTGCACGAGCCCGTTAGACTGAATCCCATGGCCATTCTCCTCGCGCACTAGACGGCGGGAACGCCGACCGGCGCCGCCCGGAAGGGCACGCCTCGCGCGGCAGCCACTGATCCGCCCGTCCCGCCAACCTTCCGCCCTGGAGTCTGTCCGTGATCTCCGCCTCCGGTATCGAGCTGCGCGCCGGTGCGCGCGTCCTCATCGAGAACGCCACCTTCCGTGTCGCCAAGGGCGACCGCATCGGCCTGGTCGGCCGCAACGGCGCCGGCAAGACCACCCTCACCAAGTGCCTCGCGGGCGAGGGCCAGCCCGCCGGCGGCACCATCACCCGCTCCGGGGAGGTCGGCTATCTGCCGCAGGACCCCCGCACCGGTGACCTCGACGTGCTCGCCCGCGACCGTGTCCTGTCCGCCCGCGGCCTCGACGTCCTGATCCGCAAGATGCGCGAGAACGAGCAGCGCATCGCAAGCGGCCAGGGCGCCACCCGCGAGAAGGCGCTCAGGCAGTACGAGCGCCAGGAGACGGAGTTCCTCACCAAGGGCGGGTACGCCGCCGAGGCCGAGGCCGCCACCATCGCCGCCGCGCTCAACCTGCCCGACCGCGTGCTCGGACAGCCGCTGCACACGCTCTCCGGCGGTCAGCGCCGACGCATCGAGCTGGCCCGCATCCTGTTCTCCGACGCGGACACCCTGCTGCTCGACGAGCCCACGAACCACCTCGACGCCGACTCGATCGTCTGGCTGCGCGACTACCTCAAGACCTACCGCGGCGGCTTCATCGTGATCAGTCACGACGTCGACCTGGTCGAGACGGTCGTCAACAAGGTGTTCTACCTGGACGCCAACCGCTCCCAGATCGACGTCTACAACATGGGCTGGAAGCTCTACCAGCAGCAGCGCGAGGCCGACGAGAAGCGCCGCAGGCGCGAGCGGCAGAACGCCGAGAAGAAGGCCGCCGCGCTCAACGCCCAGGCCGACAAGATGCGCGCCAAGGCCACCAAGACGGTCGCCGCGCAGAACATGGCCCGCCGTGCCGACAAACTGCTCTCCGGCCTGGAGGCGGTCCGGGCCTCCGACAAGGTCGCCAAGCTCCGCTTCCCGGAGCCCGCCCCCTGCGGCAGGACCCCGCTGACGGCCGAGAGCCTGTCGAAGTCGTACGGCTCCCTGGAGATCTTCACCGACGTCGACCTGGCCATCGACAAGGGCTCCCGCGTGGTCATCCTGGGCCTGAACGGCGCCGGCAAGACGACGCTGCTGCGGCTGCTCGGCGGCGTCGAGCAGCCCGACACCGGCGAGGTCCTCCCCGGCCACGGCCTCAAGCTCGGCTACTACGCCCAGGAGCACGAGACCCTCGACCCGGACCGCACGGTCCTGGAGAACATGCGCTCGGCCGCCCCCGACATGGACCTGGTCGAGGTCCGCAAGGTGCTGGGCTCCTTCCTCTTCTCCGGCGACGACGTCGACAAGCCGGCCAGGGTCCTCTCCGGCGGCGAGAAGACCAGGCTGGCCCTGGCCACCCTGGTCGTCTCCTCGGCGAACGTCCTGCTGCTGGACGAGCCCACCAACAACCTCGACCCGGCCAGCCGCGAGGAGATCCTCGGCGCGCTGCGCACCTACAAGGGTGCGGTCGTGCTGGTCACCCACGACGAGGGCGCCGTCGAGGCGCTCCAGCCGGAGCGGATCATTCTGCTGCCGGACGGCGTGGAGGACCTGTGGGGTTCCGACTACGCGGACCTCGTCGCCCTCGCTTGATCGAATGCGTGATCCACTGGGTATGGATCATTCGGCCCATCGGTGATCCACCATCTGTGTGAGATCTCCTCGTATCGAGGTGTGTCCTACATCGATTTCCCGGCCGGGCCCCCGAACACCGGGGGCCCGGCCGTCGTGCGTCACTGACCTGGTACTTCGCGAGGATTACCCGTCCAGGGGTATGCGCGCCAAGGCATGGAATCCCTGATTCCGTATGTGGGGACGTGCTCCTGTCGTCACAACCCTGTCGCACGGACCTTGCCGAATGGGTGGCCATGAGGCGCGGGAGGGGTGATCATGAGGGGACCAGAGCGCACTTCCCATGAGGAGGCACGGGTGGCCGAGACTCTGAAGAAGGGCAGCCGGGTGACCGGCGCCGCGCGCGACAAGCTCGCGGCAGACCTGAAGAAGAAGTACGACGCCGGTGCGAGCATCCGGGCGTTGGCCGAGGAGACCGGCCGCTCGTATGGCTTCGTGCACCGCATGCTCAGCGAGTCGGGCGTCACGCTCCGTGGGCGTGGCGGGGCGACCCGGGGCAAGAAGGCCGCCTCGGCCTGAGCCCCGGGCGGCCCCGCGGCGTCGATGGTGGCCGCCCGGCCGGCCTCCCCCCGGTTCCTTGAGGGGCCCGGGGGGACCGCAGGCCGACCGGGTGGTTACTGTGCAGTCACTTATGGATGCCGGTGCACGGCATCCACGATGACCGCACCCATCGGAGGCGCCCCATGGCTTCGCTCGACCCGGTACTCGACAAGGACGGCGTACGGCTCACCGTCGACGACGCGATCGCCACGGTGACGCTGACCAACCCGGCCAAGCGCAACGCGCAGAGCCCCGCCATGTGGCGGACGCTCGCCGAGGCGGGCCGGTCACTGCCGGGCTCCGTCCGTGTCGTGGTGCTGCGCGGAGAGGGCAAGTCCTTCTCCGCGGGCCTCGACCGGCAGATGTTCACGCCCGAGGGCATCGAGGGCGAACTGTCCTTCGTCGACCTCGCGCGTGGCAGCGACGCCGAACTGGACGCGGCCATCGCCGAGTTCCAGGAGGGGTTCACCTGGTGGCGGCAGAGCGACATCGTGTCCGTCGCCGCCGTCCAGGGCCACGCCATCGGAGCGGGTTTCCAGCTCGCTCTCGCCTGTGACCTGCGCGTCGTCGCCGACGACGTGCAGTTCGCGATGCGCGAGACTGGCCTGGGCCTGGTCCCCGACCTCACCGGCACGCATCCGCTGGTGTCGCTGGTCGGCTACGCCCGTGCGCTGGAGATCTGCGCCACGGGCCGCTTCGTCCTGGCCGAGGAGGCCGTCAGCACCGGCCTGGCCAACCTGGCGGTCCCCGTGGACCAGCTTGACGCCACGGCGGCCGACCTCGCCGCGGCGCTCCTCGCCGCGCCCCGCGACGCCCTCATCGAGACCAAGGCGCTGCTGCGCGGCGCCCAGGACCGCACCTACGACGCCCAGCGCGCCGCCGAACGCCAGTCCCAGTCCCGCCGCCTGCGCGACCTGGCCGGCCTCGGCGAGTAACCCTCCGGGGGGCCGGGCGGCCGACGGCGCACGCGTGCCCGAGGGGCGGCCGGACACCGCGCCGCGGGACGGCCGCGTGCCCTGCGGGGCCGCCCCGCGCCCACGGTGTGTCCTCGGCGTGCCGCAGCACCGGCGTTCGTGAGCACCTGCGTTCGTGCGCCACGGGTGACCGGGTGCGCCGTGGGACCGCCGTGCCGCCCGTGCCGCGCCGTGCCGCCCGTGCCGCGCCGTGCCGCCCGTGCCGCGCCGTGCCGCCCGTGCCGCGCCGTGCCGCCCGTGCCGCGCCGTGCCGCCCGTGCTGCGCCGCCCGCGCCGTGCCGCCCGTGCTGCGCCGTGCTGCGCCGTGCTGCGCCGTGCTGCGCCGTGCTGCGCCGTGCTGCGCCGTGCCGTGCCGTGCCGTGCCGCCCGTGCTGCGCCGCCCGCGCCGTGCCGGTGGTCAGTCCACCGCCGTGATCAGGACCGCCACCGTCGGGGCGTCCGGCAGTGCCGCGGCGACGGCGGCGCGTACCTCGCGGGCCACCGCCAGCGCGCGGTGACCCCGGCGGGCGGCGAGTTCCACGCGGACGTGCCGGCGGGGCAGCGAGGGCGACCCGTCCTGCCGTTCCTCGATGTGCACGGCCCGCCCCAGCCCGCCGAGGGCACCCGTCAGCCGGGCCACCCCCGCGACGGCCAGCGCGGCGGCGGCCACCCGGGCCCCGTCACCGCCCTCCGGCACGTCGGCCGAGGGCGCCGCACCACCGCTGTCCGGCGCCTTCGAGGGCTCACCCCGGTCCTCGCCCTCGCCCTCGTCCTCCTGCTCCCACAGCCCCGTCACCCGGAGGTCCACCTCGGTGACCGTCAGGCCGAGGGAGTCCGCCGCGGTCGCCGCAAGGGCCGTACGAAGACGGGCGGCCGCCGTGGGGAGGGGCTCGGTGCCGCTCGCGGTGAAGCCGGCCGTCACCCGGAGGGGCCCCGGCGGCAGGGCGCTCGGCGGAGGGGGCACCGCGGGCTCGTGACCGGAGTCCGGACCCGCGGGCGCGACCCGCAGCCCGCCCGTCCGTACCCCCGCGACGGCGTCACCCGCCCGCCTCAGCACCGTCTCCGCCGCGCTCTCCGCGATCCACGCCCCGTCACGCGGTCCGCCCAGGGGCAGAAGCCTGCCCAGACCCAGTTGCTGCCGTACCGCCCGCGTCCACCCGTCCGCCGTCATTCCTCCAGCCTGCCGCATCCGTGGCGCGCGGACGAGCATCCCCACTTACCGTGGTCGAAGGGACGACGACCGAAAAGGACGTACGGCGATGACCGAGACGACGAACCGGACGCAGACCTCCGACGGCGACAACGACCCGTCGGTACAGACCCGCAAGGCCACCAGGCGCGGCGGCGGGGACCCCGCGACCCGGGGCCGCACCACCATCGCCGACGGTGTGGTGGAGAAGATCGCCGGCCTCGCGGCCCGTGACGTCCTCGGCGTCCACGCGATGGGCAGCGGTCTCAGCCGTACCTTCGGAGCCGTGCGCGACCGTGTCCCCGGCGGTGGGGCCAAGTCGGTGACGCGCGGCGTCAAGGCCGAGGTCGGCGAGGTGCAGACCGCCCTCGACCTTGAGATCGTCGTCGACTACGGCGTGTCGATCTCCGACGTCGCCCGGGCCGTGCGCGAGAACGTCGTCGCGGCCGTCGAGCGGATGACCGGCCTGGAGGTCGTGGAGGTCAACATCGCGGTGAGCGACGTGAAGCTGCCGGACGAGGAGGAAGAGGAGCCGGAGCCCCGGATCCAGTGACGCCCGGCCCGCCAACCGAACAGCTGAGGGGAACGCACCATGAGCATGGCCGTGGTCGGCTTGATCGCCGGAATGGCGCTGGGCTTCGCCGGGTACTTCGGCGGCTTCGGCGCCTTCCTGCTCGTCGCCGCCCTGGGAGCGGTCGGCTTCGTCGTCGGCCGGTTCGTGGAGGGTGACTTCGAGCTCGGCGACTTCTTCCGTCCGCGTGACGACCGCCGGCGGTGACGCCCGTGAGCGAGGGCACCGGCGCGCTCGGCGCACCGCTCGCCGCGGTGGAGCCGGGCGAGCGCGGCGCGACACGGATCGCCGACCGGGTCGTGGCGAAGATCGCCGCCCAGGCGGCACGCGAGGCCCTGGGCCCGCTGCCGCCGGACGCCGCACGTCCGCATGCCGACGTCGCCGTACGGCAGTCCCGCGCACCCGGCCACGAGGGCCAGGACGCCGCCCATGTGCACATCCATCTCGAACTCGACTACCCGACCGACATCGGCGCCCGCTGCCGCTCGGTGCGGCGTCATGTCACCGAACGGGTGAGCGCGTTGGTGGGAATGCTCGTGCCCGAGGTCGCCGTCCAGGTCGAGCGGCTGCATCTGGCCTCGGGCACCGGCGCGGCTCAGGGGAGGACCCGATGAGCGAGCCCCGGGGCGAAGAGCCGGCCGAGGACGCCGCGCGGCGCCCGCCGGTCCTGGAGAAGCCGGAGCCGGGGCCGCCCGAGGAGCCGCCGGGCGGCCCCGCCGCGCCGCCCGTCCCGCCGACGGACGAGGTTCCCGCCCGCCGCCTCTGGTCGGCCCGGCGTGTCCCCGCTGCCGTCACCGCGCTGCTCCTGCTGGTCGTCGCGGGTGCCTTCCTCTACGACGTCGCCGCCGTACGGGCCGGCCGGGACGCCATGAGCTGGCGCCGTGAACTGGCCCGACAGCTCGCCGAACGGCCCCTGGACGACACCTGGGTGCTCGTCGGCGCGGGTGTGGCCGCCGCGCTCGGTCTGTGGCTGGTCGTGCTGGCCGTCACGCCCGGTCTGCGCGATCTGCTGCCCATGCGGCGCACGGACGCCGATGTGCGCGCCGCGCTGGAGCGGGCCGCGGCCGCGATGGTGCTGCGCGACCGGGCCATGGAGGTCTCCGGTGTGCAGTCGGTGCGGGTGCGGGCCCGCCGCCGGCGTGCCGACGTCCGCGCGGTCGCGCACTTCCGTGAACTGGACGACGTACGGCAGGACCTGGACTCCGTGCTCGCCGAGGCGGTGCGGGCGCTGGGGCTGGCCCGGCCGCTCGCGCTGTCCGTGCAGGTGCGGCGGCCCGGACGGAAGGGGTGAAGCCGGTGCTCGGGACCGTCAACCGTGTGCTGCTGGGACTTGCCGGTCTGGTCCTGCTCGTCGTGGGCGGCTCGGTGCTCGCGGTGGGGCTGGGCGCCCCGGCACCGTCGTGGTGGATCCACGACGGACGCCACGACGTCCTGCTCTCCGACGCCGAGCGCACCCGCTGGCGTGACTCCGGCTGGTGGTGGCCCGTGGTCCTCGCCGTGCTCACCGTCCTCGTCGTGCTGGCGCTGTGGTGGCTGACCGCCGTGCTGCGCCGCCGCAGGCTCGCCGAGGTCCTCGTCGACACCGGCGACGGCGCGGGCGCCTCGCTGCGCGGCCGCGCCCTGCAGTCCGTCCTCGCCGCCCAGGCGTCCGCCCTGGACGGCGTGGCCAAGGCCCATGTGCGGCTGACGGGCCGCAGGGACGCCCCCCGGACCCGGGTCCAGCTGGCCCTGGACCCGCACGCCGACCCTTCGACGACGCTGCACACGCTCACGGCGCAGGCGCTGGCCCGCGCCAAGGACTCGGCCCGTCTGGACGCGATGCCCTCGGAGGTCCGTATGAGGTCGGTCAAGCACCGTGCGGAGAGGGTCAGCTGACCCGGAGCCGGGGGAGGGGCGCGTCAGAAGCCGTGCCGGTACCCGCCGTCGACCGGGACCATGATCCCGGTCAGATAGGAGGCGGCCGGGGACAGCAGGAACGCGGCCGTCCGCCCGAACTCCTGCGGCCTGCCGTACCGCCGCAGCGGGATCCGTGCCTCGTTCGCCGCCCGGGTGGCCTCGGGGTCGGCGGACAGCCCGTCCAGCTCCTTCACCCGGTCGGTGTCGATCCGCGCCGGCAGCAGCCCGACCACCCGGATGCCGCGCGGCCCCAGCTCGTCCGAGAGCGACTTCGCGAACCCGGCGAGGCCCGGCCGCAGCCCGTTGGAGATGGTCAGCCCCGCGATCGGCTCGTGCACCGACCCGGACAGCACGAACCCGATGACGCCGCCGTTCTCCAGCTCGGCCGCCGCCGCCCGGGCGAGCCGCACCGCACCGAGGAACACCGACTCGAACGCCGCCTGCCACTGCTCGTCGGTGTTGTCGGCGACGAACCCCGGCGGAGGGCCGCCGACGCTGACGAGGATGCCGTCGAAGCCGCCGAACAGCTCGCGCGCGGCCGCGATCAGCTGTTCGGGGGCGCCGGGATCGGCGTTGTCCACCGCGACCCCGGCCGCGTTCGGTCCCAGCTCGGCCGCCGCGTCGGCGGCCCGCTTCCCGTCCCGCCCGGTGACGACCACTTTCGCGCCGTCGGCCACCAGCTCGCGCGCGACCGCGTTGCCGAGTCCGCGCGTGGCGCCGGTGACGACGTACACCCGGTCCTTCAGTCCAAGATCCATGGCTCTATCCTGCCCGGTCGTTCCCGAACAGGGCGAGGGCGGTGTTGACCAGACCGAGGTGGCTGAACGCCTGCGGGAAGTTGCCCAGGTGGCGGCCGGCCGCCGGGTCGTACTCCTCCGCCAGCAGGCCCACGTCGTTGGCGAGACCCACCAGGCGTTCGAACAGCTCGCGCGCCTCCTCGCGGCGGCCCGTCAGATGCAGCGCCTGCGCCAGCCAGAACGAGCAGGCCAGGAAGGTGCCCTCGGTGCCGGGCAGCCCGTCGACGGGGGAGTCGTCGGCGCTGTAGCGGCGCAGGAGGCCGTCCCGGCCCAGCTCCGCCCGGACCGCGTCGACCGTGCCGGTGACACGCGGGTCGTCGGGCGGCAGGAACCCGACGTGCGGGATGAGCAGCAGCGCGGCGTCCAGTTCGCGGGAGCCGTAGAACTGCGTGAAGGTGTTGCGCGCGGGGTCGAAGCCCTTGTCGCACACCTCGCGGTGGACCTCCTCGCGCATCGCGCGCCAGCCGTCGAGGTCGCCGTCCAGTTCCGGGTGCTCCTCCAGCGCGCGCACCGCGCGGTCGGCGGCCACCCACACCATCACCTTGGAGTGCACGAAGTGCCGGCGGCCGCCGCGCACCTCCCACAGTCCTTCGTCCGGCTGCCGCCAGTTGGCGCGCAGCCACTCCAGCAGGGCGGTCTGGATCGACCACATGTGCGGCTCGGTGGGCAGTCCCGCCCGCCGGGCCAGCGACAGGGAGTCCATGACCTCGCCGTAGACGTCCAGCTGGAGCTGGCGCACCGCGTCGTTGCCGGTGCGCACCGGCGACGAGCCGCCGAAGCCGGCCAGCCACGGCACCTCCACCTCGGGCAGCCGGCGCTCACCGGCGACGCCGTACATGATCTGGAGGTCGGCCGGGTCGCCCGCGACCGCGCGCAGCAGCCAGTCGCGCCACGCCTCGGCCTCCTCCTGGTAGCCGGCGGACAGCAGGGCGCCGAGGGTGAAGGTGGAGTCGCGCAGCCAGCAGTAGCGGTAGTCCCAGTTCCGCACGCCGCCCATCTCCTCCGGCAGGGAGGTGGTGGGCGCGGCCACGATCCCGCCGGTCGGCCGGTAGGTGAGGGCCTTGAGGGTGATCAGGGAGCGCACGACCGCGTCGCGGTGCGGACCGTCGTAGCGGCAGCGGGCGGCCCAGGCCCGCCAGTCGGCGACGCTCGCCTCCAGTGCCTCGTACGGGTCGACCGGCGCCGGACGCCGTTCGTGCGAGGGGTGCCAGGTCAGCACGAACGCGACCTTCTCGCCCTCGGCGACGGTGAACTCCGAGCGGGTCGCGCAGTCCTCCCCCCAGATGCGCACCGGGGGCTCGCTGCGCAGCCACACCGAGTCCGGGCCGGCGACGGCGACGCGGTGCCCGTCGCTCCTGCGGACCCACGGCACGATCCAGCCGTGGTCGAAGCGGATCCGGAGGGTGCCCCGTACGGTGACCCGGCCGCGCAGGCCCTCGACGACACGGATCAGGTCGGGCGCGTTGTCGCGTTGCGGCATCAGGTCGGTGACCCGGACCGCTCCCTCGCCGGTCTCCCACTCGGTGTCCAGCACCAGGGTGTCGGGCCGGTAGGCCCGGCGCGTGCACGTCTTCGCGCCCTTGGGGGCGATGCGCCAGTGGCCGTTCTCCTTGCCGCCGAGCAGACGGGCGAAGCAGGCCCCGGAGTCGAAGCGGGGGAGGCACAGCCAGTCGACGGAGCCGTCCCGGCCGATGAGCGCGGCGGTCTGCTCGTCGCCGATCAGGGCGTAGTCCTCGATGCGGTGGTGCACGAGGTGCGGGTTCCCGTGGACCCGGGCGGGCATTCCGCCGGAGGGCCGGCCGGGTGACAGCCGTCCGGCACCGGCCCGGGCGGGGTCCGGCTCAGACCGCCGCCGGCTCCGCCTCGGTCCTCTCCTCGCGCTCGGCCTCGCGCCGCTCGCGCACCTCGCGGCGGACCAGGACGACCCAGCCGACGGGGACGCCGGCGCAGAACAGCCACCACTGGACGGCGTAGGCCAGGTGCGGGCCGATGTCGTCGTGCTCGGGAACGGGGACCGGCTCGGGAAGCTCGCCGCGCGGCCCGGGGGCGGTCAGGTCGATGTAGCCGCCGAGGACGGGCATGCCCAGCCGCTGTTCGGCCTGCTCGCTGCTGATCAGCATGACCTGCCGGTCCGGCAGTCCCTCGACGTCCTTGATGCCGCTGCCCGCCGTCGTCTCGTCGGGCATCAGCCGCCCGGTGACGGTGACCTCGCCCTTCGGCGGCGCCGGGACCGCGGGGAACTCGGTCTGCGCGCCGTTCGCGGGGATCCAGCCCCGGTTGACCAGCAGGACCTTGCCGTCGTCCAGGACGAGGGGCGTCAGGACGTGGAAGCCGACCGTCTCGTCGGCGTTCGTACGACGGCGTACGACGACCTCGCGCGCGGTGTCGAAGCGGCCGGTGGCGGTCACCCGCCGGTACCGGTCCGCGCTGCGCACCTCCGCGCCGGGCGAGGTCAGCGACTCGGCGGGCACCGGCTTCGCGGCGAGCGAGCCGGCGATCACCTGGTTCAGCGCGACCCGGTGCTCATGGCGGTGCAGCTGCCAGAAGCCCAGCTCGATCATCGTCGGGACGAGCGCGACGGCGACGAGGGTGAGAATCACCCACTGCCGGGACAAGAGGAAGCGGAACACCCCACGACCGTACATCGCGGGCCGCGGGGCGTTTCCGGAGGGGTCCTCGTCAGACCCGGTCGACGATTCCCGCCCTCCCCTCCGCCCGGGCGCAGTGGGCGCCGCAGTACCAGTGGCCCTCGACCTCGACGCCCTGTCCGATGATCTGGACCCGGCAGTGCTCGCAGATCGGGGCCATGCGGTGGATCGCGCAGGAGAAGCAGTCGAACACATGGACAGCGCCCTGTGCGTGGACCTCGAAGGTCATCCCGTAGTCGTTGCCGCATACTTCGCATCTCGCCATGCGCCACAGGGTGAGCCGTGACCGGGGGACGGGCGAGCGGGCGGCGGGCGAGTCGCCCGGCAATCACCCGTCCGTACGGTTCACCCCTGCGCGGCCGGCTCCACATCGCGCAGCAACTGCCCGAACGCCGCCTCGTCGACCACCGGCGTGCCGAACTGCCGGGCCTTGGCGACCTTCGAGGTGCCCGAGTCGGGGTCGTTGGTCACCAGCAGACTGGTGAGCCTGGACACGCTGGTGGCGACGTGCAGCCCCGCCTCGACGGCGCGGTCCTCCAGCAGTTCGCGCTCGACCGACGTGTCCCCCGAGAAGGCGACCCGCATGCCCTGCTTGAGGCTTTTGCCCGCTTCGTAGCGGCCGGGGTTGGGATACGGGCACGCCGGCCGCTTGCGGGAGGGACGCCAGCCGGTGGCCCGGTGGCCGCCGTAGCCGCCCGGCTGCTGTCCGCTCCGGGGCGCGGGCCGGTCCGCCCACTCCGTCAGCGGCCGGCACTCCTGGAGCGGAAGCCGCACACTGTCCTGCGCCGCGGCCCGCAGACTCGGCCGGAACGCCTCGGCCAGCACCCGCGCGTCGTCGAGCGCGTGGTGCGCGCGCTGCTGCACGACGCCGAAGTGCGCGGCCAGCGACTCCAGCTTGTGGTTGGGCAGCGGAAGGCGCAGCTCCTTGGAGAGCGCGATGGTGCACAGCCGCTGCCGCACCGGTGCCTCGCTCTTCGCGCGCGCGTACTCACGGGCGATCATCTGCCAGTCGAAGACGGCGTTGTGGGCGACGAGCACCCGGCCCGCCAGCCGCGCCGCGAACTCCTCGGCGATGTCACCGAAGAGAGGCGCCCCCTCGAGCACCTCGCTCGTCAGACCGTGGATCCACACAGGACCCGGATCACGCTCGGGATTGACCAGCGTGTACCAGTGGTCCTCGACCTCGCCGCGTGCGTCCAGCCGGTAGACGGCCGCGGAGATGATCCGGTCGTCGCGGGCCAGGCCGGTGGTCTCCACGTCGACGACCGCGTATCCCTGCGGATACGCGGCCGGCCACGATGCGGGGGAGGACGCTGCGGTCGTACGGTCTTCGAGCATGGTCAATGAGGATACGGGCCGAGACCGACAGCGGCCGCCTTCCCGGCGCTCCGCCACCGGCCGCCGTGCGCGTACCGGGCCCCGCACGCGGGTCGGTACGGAGCCGCCCGCCCCGCGGATGCCATCCTCCGGATGTGACACGACCGACGCCCGACGAGGCCCGCGCAGGCTCCCTGGGGGAGCGGCTCAACTGGCTGCGCGCGGCGGTGCTCGGCGCCAACGACGGCATCGTCTCCACGGCCGGCCTGGTCGTCGGCGTGGCCGGCGCGACCGGCAGCCGCTCGGCCCTCCTCACCGCGGGCCTGTCCGGACTGCTCGCCGGCTCGATGTCGATGGCGGCGGGCGAGTACGTCTCGGTCTCCACCCAGCGCGACTCCGAGAAGGCCGCCCTCGCCATGGAGAAGAGGGAGCTGCGCGAACGGCCCGAGGCCGAGCTGGAGGAACTGACCGGACTCCTGGAGGGGCGCGGCCTGTCCCGCGAGGTGGCGCGCGAGGCGGCCGGGCAGCTGACGGAACGCGACGCGCTGCGCGCCCACGCGCGCGTGGAGCTCGGCATCGACCCGGACCGGCTGACCGACCCCTGGCACGCGGCCTGGGCGAGCTTCCTCGCCTTCACGGCCGGCGCGCTGCTCCCGCTGCTCGCCGTCGTCCTCCCGCCCGTCGGCCTGCGGCTGCCCGTGACCGTGCTCTCCGTCCTCGCCGCCCTGTGCGCCACCGGCTGGAGCAGCGCCCGCCTCGGGGCGGCGGCCCCGGGCCGGGCGGTGCTGCGCAACGTCGCGGGCGGGGCCCTGGCCATGGCGGTCACCTACGCCGCGGGCGCGCTGCTGGGCGCGGCGGGCGTGTGAGGCACCCCGGGGCGGCTGCCCGCAGCGCCCCGCCCTCGGTGAGCGCCCCGCCGCGCCGACCACGTACCGTGAGGATGCGCTCCGCCACCCCTGTGAGCGCACCCGCAGCCGAGCAGAAAGACCTTCGCCATGCGCGCCACCACCATCCACGCCCCGTTCGACATGCGCGTGGAGGACGTGCCCGAGCCCGTGGTGCAGCAGCCCACCGACGCCGTGGTGCGGGTGCTGCGCGCGTGCATCTGCGGCAGCGACCTGTGGGCCTACCGCGGTGAGGCGGCCCGGCAGCCGGGACAGCGCATCGGGCACGAGTTCCTCGGCATGGTGGAGGAGACCGGTTCCGAGGTGACGGGTCTGCGCCGCGGCGACCTCGTCGTCGCCCCCTTCATGTGGTCCGACGGCACCTGCGACTACTGCCGCGAGGGCCTGACGACGTCCTGTGTGCACGGCGGCTTCTGGGGCTCGGTCGGCTCCGACGGCGGTCAGGGCGAGGCCGTGCGCGTCCCCCACGCGGACGGCACGCTCGTCCGGCTGCCCAAGGAGGCGGCCTCCGACGACCACCTGCTCTCCGCCCTGCTGACACTGTCCGACGTCATGGGCACCGGCCACCACGCCGCCCTCGGAGCGGGCGCCCGGCCCGGCGCCACCGTGGCCGTCGTCGGCGACGGGGCGGTCGGCCTGTGCGCGGTGCTCGCCGCCAAGCGGCTGGGCGCCGAGCGGATCATCGCCCTCGGCCGGCACCGGGCGCGCACCGACATCGCGCGGCGCTTCGGCGCCACCGACGTCGTCGCCGAGCGCGGCGAGGCCGCGGTGGAGGCCCTGCGTGAACTCACCGGCGGCCAGGGCGCGCACGCCGTCGTCGAGGCCGTGGGCACCGAGCAGTCGATGAGCACGGCGGTGAGCATCACCCGCGACGGCGGCGCCATCGGCTTCGTCGGCGTGCCGCACGGCAGCGGCACCGGACTCGACCTCGGCGTCATGTTCGACCGGAACATCGCCCTGCGCGGCGGCGTCGCCCCCGTCCGCGCCTACATCCCCGAGCTGCTGCCCGACGTCCTGGACGGCACCGTCGACCCCTCGCCCGTCTTCGACCTGACGGTGGGTCTGGAAGGCGTCCCCGAGGGCTACAGGGCGATGGACGAGCGCACCGCCCTGAAGGTCCTCGTCACCCCCTGACCCTCACCAGCGGATCGGCACCGGCAGCGCCGTCAGCAGCCCCGACACCGCGACCACCAGGCCCAGCACGGCGACCTCCCCGCGTGCGGGGACACAGGCGGTCAGCGGGTCGGCGGCGCGGCGCAGCCGGATCCGCGCCCACAGCGCCAGTCCCGCGACGACGGCCATGAGCAGCACCTTCGCCAGCAGGGCACGTCCGTAGGCGGTCGTGGTCAGCTGCTCCAGAACCGTTTCGGCGGGCATCCGGCGCAGGGTGCTGCACACCCCGGTCGCGGTGACGGCGGCCAGCAGCAGCGCCGCCGCCCGCGCGTACCGCCCCAGCAGCGCGGCCCCCGCCTGCGGCACGCCCCACAGCCGCAGCAGCCGCAGCGCGTACACCAGTCCGCCCACCCACAGCGACGCGCACGTCAGATGCACCAGCGTCAGCGCCGAGCCGGCCAGCGGGCTGTGCTCGGTCACCGGATGCGCCCGCAGCGCCTCCGCGGCCGCCACCGCGGCCAGCGGCCACACCTGGCTGCCCGGCCGCCGCGACAGCGCGCACAGCCACGCCGCCGCGAACGCGTTGACCTCCAGCAGCGCCAGTTTGCCGTCCCGTGACGCGTACAGTCCGCCCACGTCGATCTGCGCCGGATCGTCCGGCACCAGGTTGCCCGTCGCCACCACCGAGGCCAGCCCCAGGGCGGCCACGAGCCCGGCGGCGGCCGCGTACGGCCCCCAGCCGCGCGGCCGTCCGGCGGGCGCACCCGGCACCCGGCCGGCCAGCCGGCCCACGAACATCTCGCCCAGCGGCACGCAGAGCGCGGCGAACAGCACCGTGCGCAGCAGCCCGATGCCGCCGTCACCGGGCGCGGCGGCCTCCCCGGTGCCGTGCAGCACGGCCGACGGTCCCAGCAGCGGGATCAGGGCACCCAGCGTCACCAGCACGAGAACGGCGACCGCCCGGCCGGTCGCCTCGCCGGCGAGTCGTATGAACGTCACCTCAGGATCTTCACACGGACGCACACAGGCGCACACGGGCCGAACGGAACGGGGCCGGACGGCGAACCGTCCGGCCCCGCGGGGGAGTCACCGCCCCTGTTCCGGCTGCTACCGCTTCACCGCGTCCAGCGCGTTGACGATGCCGAAGCCGTAGAACCCGTTGTACTTCGGCCCGCCGACGCAGGTCGCGTCCTGGGTGCCGTTGCCGTCCTGGTCGTAGGACTCGGGGCAGCCGGGGTTGTCCGCCTGCGCCTTGAGCATCGCCTGGAGCGCGGCCGGGCCGGCCCACGGGTGCTTGGACTTCAGCAGCGCGGCGACGCCCGAGGCGTGCGGCGCGGCCATCGAGGTGCCCTGGAGGTAGCCGTAGGCGCCGTTGGGCAGGGTGGACAGGATGCGGCCGTCCTTCGACGGGGTGTCCGGCAGCTGGTAGCGGCGGTCGCCGCCCGGCGCGGCCACGTCCACGACGCCCTTGCCGTAGGAGGAGTAGTACGACTTGAGGTTCTGCACGCCGGTCGCGCTGACCGTCACGATGCCCGGCAGCTGGGTCGGCACGTCGTAGCACTCGTGCGGGTCGATGGTGCGCTCGACCGCGGTGGAGTCGTCCGGGCTGGAGGCGTCCACGATCGCGTCGGCGTCCAGGTCGTGGTTGGAGTTGCCCGCCGACGCCAGGTGCAGCGTGCCCTTCGTCTGGGCGTACAGCTGGGCCCGGTTGACCGCGTCGACGATCGCCTTCTGGTCCGGGTCGTCCATGCAGTTGTACAGCCACGGGTCGACGTAGTAGCTGTTGTTCGTGATCTCCACGCCGTGGTCGGCGGCGAACACGAAGGCGCAGACCACGCTCTCCGGGTAGAACAGGCCGTTCTTGCGGTCGGTGACGTTGATCGCGGACACCTTCACGCCCGGCGCGACACCGGCGACCCCGACGCCGTTGCGGGCGGCGGCGATCTCACCGGCCACGTGCGTGCCGTGGTAGTCGTCCGCGGTGTACGGCCGCCAGGCGCCCTCGCTGGTGTCCGGGACACCGCCGTCGCAGTTGGCCGACTGCGAGCGGGAGAAGTTCGGGGCGATGTCGGGGTGCGTGTCGTCGACGCCGGTGTCGATGACGGCGACGGTCACCCTGGAGCTGCCGGGGTTGATCCCGGCGGCCTTGTCCGCGCCGATCGCGCGCAGGTCCCACTGGTCCGCCTCGAGCGGCTCGGCCCCCGGTGCGGCCGCGGCCTCGACCTTCCTGGCCTCCGCGGCGGTCAGGTAGTCGACGGCGCCCTCGTCCGTGGTGCTCGCGGGCGTCAGCGGAGCCGTACGCGTGGCACCCGCCGACTGGACGCCGCGAGCCGTGCGTATCTGCTTGCCGAAGTCCGGGTTCGACGAGTGGACGACGATCACGCCGATCTTCTCGTACGCGATCACGACGGTGCCGCCGGCCGCGGCGATCGCCTTCTTCACCGACCCGATCGTGCGGCGGTCCGTCTTCGTGTTGACCACGTACGACAGCTGCGCGGTGTCCGCGGCCTGCGCCACGGTCTCCGCGGCCGGGGCGGCGGAGGCGACGGCCGGCAGGAAGCCGAGCGAGGCGGTCAGCGAGAGCGCGACGGGTACGGCGAGCGCGAGTCGGCGTCTGGAAGGCAGATGAGCCATGGGGTCTCCACATCATCCTGAAACGGAACCGGCCCGAGGCAGCAGTGGGCACTCGGGCAGGTACATGACGGGGCGGTGCAAGGCCGAAGCTATCCCCCGAACTCGCTGGCCAGCAATGATCCGTGGCCCCTGTCGCGACGCTTCAAGGGTTTTCCCTCGACCTCCGTGAAAACCGCCGAACGGAGTTGAACCGCGTCGTGTGCGGCGCCGTGACGTTGAACAGGGCGCACGAGCACCATCGAGCCCCCTGCCGGACCGCCCCCCGGGAGGCACTGCTGTCGCCGCCCGGCAGTGTGGTCCACGTCACTGTGAGGTCAGCCGTCATGTCCGTCGTACCCGATCCGTCCCCCGCTTCCGACAGACCCCCGACCGCCGCCGCAACCGCACCGGCACCCGCAACGCGAGGAGACTCCGTGGCCACCGAGACACCGCCCCCCTCGAACACCGCCCGACAACTCCCCTCCGCCGAGGAGTTCGTCGAGGTGCAGGCCAGCGCGGAGTTCGGTGAACTGCGCCGCTCCTACCGCTCCTTCGCCTTCCCGCTCACCCTCGCCTTCATCGCCTGGTACCTGCTCTACGTGCTGCTCTCCAACTTCGCCGGCGACTTCATGGGCACCAAGCTCTTCGGCAACGTCAACGTGGCCTTCGTCCTGGGCCTCGCACAGTTCGTCACCACGTTCCTCATCGCCTGGTGGTACTCGCGGCACGCCGCCGCGAAGCTCGACCCCAAGGCCGAGGCCATCAAGTCCCGGATGGAGGGCGGCGCATGAGCCCCGCGATCACCCTGGCGGCCAACGAGGCGAGCGAGCACCGGCCGCTCATCATCACGCTCTTCGGCCTGTTCGTGGTGGCCACGCTGGTCATCACCGTGTGGGCCGGGCGCCAGACCAAGGACGCCGCCGACTTCTACGCCGGCGGCCGCCAGTTCAGCGCCTTCCAGAACGGCCTCGCCGTCTCCGGCGACTACATGTCCGCCGCGTCCTTCCTCGGCATCGCCGGCGCCATCGCCCTGTTCGGGTACGACGGCTTCCTGTACTCCATCGGCTTCCTGGTCGCCTGGCTGGTGGCCCTGCTGCTGGTCGCCGAACCGCTGCGCAACTCCGGCCGCTACACCATGGGCGACGTCCTCGCCTACCGCATGCGCCAGCGCCCGGTCCGCACCGCCGCCGGCACCTCCACGATCGTCGTCTCGATCTTCTACCTGCTGGCCCAGATGGCCGGCGCGGGCGTCCTGGTCTCGCTGCTGCTCGGCATCACCTCCGACGCGGGCAAGGTCGGCATCGTCGCCCTCGTCGGCGTCCTGATGATCGTCTACGTCTCCATCGGCGGCATGAAGGGCACCACCTGGGTCCAGATGGTCAAGGCCGTCCTGCTCATCGGCGGCACGCTCCTGATCACCTTCCTGGTGCTGCTGAAGTTCGACTTCAACATCTCGGACCTGCTCGGCAAGGCCGCCGACAACAGCGGCAAGGGCGCCGCCTTCCTGGAGCCCGGCCTCCAGTACGGCGCCACCGGCACCTCCAAGCTGGACTTCATCTCTCTCGGCATCGCCCTGGTGCTCGGCACCGCCGGCCTGCCGCACATCCTGATCCGCTTCTACACGGTGCCCAACGCCAAGGCCGCCCGTAAGTCCGTGAACTGGGCGATCGGCATCATCGGCGGCTTCTACCTGATGACCATCGCGCTCGGCTTCGGCGCGGCGGCGCTGATCTCCCAGAAGGAGATCATCGAGTCCAACCCGTCCGGCAACACGGCCGCCCCCCTGCTGGCCCTGCACCTGGGCGGCACCGACTCCGCGTGGGGCGCGATCCTGCTGGCCACGATCTCCGCGGTGGCCTTTGCGACGATCCTCGCCGTGGTGGCCGGACTGACCCTGGCCTCGTCCTCGTCGTTCGCCCACGACATCTACGCCAACGTCATCAAGAAGGGCAACGCCACCGAGAAGGAGGAGGTCAGGGCGGCCCGCCTCGCCACCATCGGCATCGGCGCGGTCTCCATCCTGCTGGGCGCCCTCGCCCGCGACCTCAACGTGGCCGGTCTGGTCGCGCTCGCCTTCGCGGTCGCCGCGTCCGCGAACCTGCCCACCATCCTCTACAGCCTGTTCTGGAAGAGGTTCACCACCCAGGGCGCCCTCTGGTCGATCTACGGCGGTCTGATCGTCGCCGTCGGCCTGGTGCTCTTCTCGCCCGTGGTCTCGGGCGACCCGAAGGCGATGTTCCCCGACGTCGACTTCGCCTGGTTCCCGCTGAAGAACCCGGGCATCATCTCCATCCCGTTCGGCTTCGTGATGGGCTGGCTCGGCACCGTCCTGTCCAAGGAGGAGCCCGACGCCGCCAAGTACGCGGAACTGGAGGTCAGGTCCCTCACCGGTACCGGCGCGCACTGAACCCGTGAGACCCGGCGCGGCCGTGTCGTAGCTCTCTACGACACGGCCGCGTCTTACCTGGTGGATCGGGGCGGTGTCGTTGTCGGTGCCGTCACGTAGGCTCGCAGATGACGGAAAGCATGCGATCCGCGACGCGGGAGGGGGCCACGTGCTCATCGACACCTATGGCCGGGTGGCCACCGACCTCAGGGTCTCGCTCACCGACCGGTGCAACCTCCGCTGCACCTACTGCATGCCCGAGGAGGGGCTGCAGTGGCTGGCCAAGCCGGACCTGCTCACCGACGACGAGATCGTCCGCCTGATCGACATCGCGGTGCGCACCCTCGGCATCGAGGAGGTCCGCTTCACCGGCGGGGAGCCCCTGCTGCGGCCCGGCCTGGTGGGCATCGTCGAGCGCGTCGCCGCCCTGGACCCGCGCCCCCAGATGTCGCTGACCACCAACGGCATCGGCCTGCGGCGCACGGCGGCCGCCCTGAAGGCCGCGGGCCTGGACCGGGTCAACGTCTCCCTCGACACCCTGCGTCCCGACGTCTTCAAGACCCTCACCCGCCGCGACCGCCACAAGGACGTCCTCGAAGGTCTCCTGGCCGCCCGCGAGGCCGGCCTCACCCCGGTCAAGGTCAACTCGGTCCTGATGCCCGGGCTGAACGAGAACGAGGCCCCGGACCTGCTGGCCTGGGCCGTCGAGCACGACTACGAGCTGCGCTTCATCGAGCAGATGCCCCTGGACGCCCAGCACGGCTGGAAGCGCGAGGGCATGGTCACCGCCGGCGACATCCTCGCCTCCCTGCGCACCCGCTTCGACCTCACCCCCGAGGGCTCCGGGGCGCGCGGCTCGGCCCCGGCCGAACGCTGGCTGGTGGACGGCGGCCCGCACCGCGTGGGCGTCATCGCCTCCGTCACCCGTCCCTTCTGCTCCGCCTGTGACCGCACCCGTCTCACCGCCGACGGACAGATACGCACCTGCCTCTTCGCCACCGAGGAGACCGATCTGCGCGCGGCCCTGCGCTCCGGCGCCCCCGACGAGGAGATCGCCCGGATCTGGCGCCTGGCTATGTGGGGCAAGAAGGCGGGAGCGGGCCTGGACGATCCGGCCTTCGTCCAGCCGGACCGGCCGATGTCGGCCATCGGCGGCTGAGCCGGGGCGGCGCGGGGTTCACGGGGCGGGGCTCAGCCCGTCTGCCCCGCGTCCCACTCCTTCAGCGCGACGACATCCTTCAGAAAGCCCCGTACCCCCAGGAACCGGGACAGATGCTCCCGGTGCTCCTCGCAGGCCAGCCAGGTCTTGCGGCGCTCCGGCGTATGGATCTTCGGGTTGTTCCACGCGAGCACCCACACGGCGTCGGCACGGCAGCCCTTCGCGGAACAGATCGGGATCTCGTCACTCACAGCTTCGTCTCATCAGTGCGCAGAAAAGGCGACGCCGAGCAGCCACGGGGGGAGCTGCCCGGCGTCGGTCCGTCGCTCCGACGGGGGATGCGGAGCGCGTACGAAGTATGTCACGGGTAACCGGTTGCCGGGCACTGGAACAACATGATTGATCTGAGCTTTTCCTGAGCTTGGGCACCGGCGAAGACAGGGCTTTCCCCCTCGTGTCCTCCCTGCTCACCCCAGCCCCGGCACCCTCAGTCCCGGTCTGCCGGGCCCCGGTCCTCGTCGTCCGGCGGCGTGATCATCGGCCGCGTCGGCGGCGTCACGAACGTCGACGGAAGCCCCGGCGCGTTCTCCCGGCCGGCGTTGGCGATCACCACCGCGATGTACGGCAGGACCAGTCCGAGCACCAGCGCGACGATCGCGACATGCCGCTCCACGTTCCACAGCACGGCGGCCAGGATCACCGACAGCGTCCGCACACTCATCGAGATGACGTACCGGCGCTGCCGCCCGCGGACGTCGTCCTGCAGGCCCTGCCGCGCACCGGTGATCCGGAAAACCTCGGGGCCGCCGCCGCCATGCCGCTTCCGCATCACAATCCACCATCCGCCCGCATCGGACTCACCGGGCCCGCTCCCGGTCCGCACCACAGGGCACCGGGTCCGGACAGCGTCCACGGTACGCCGCGGCCACGCCGTGTTCGAGACCGGGTCGCCCCTGCGTCCGCGTGCCCTTCCACGCCCCGCGCCCCGCCGCCGACGCCGACGTGCGGCGTACGGTCACCGAGCCCAGACTGGGGGCAATGCTCACGGGGAGCCGTACGAGGAGGCAGTCATGGGCTGGTTGTGGGCGATCATCGTGGGGTTCGTCCTGGGCCTGATCGCGAAGGCGGTCCTCCCCGGCAAACAGCACAGCCCCCTGTGGCTGACCACCATCTTCGGCATGCTCGGCGCCGTCGCAGGCAACGCCATGGCCCGCGGTTTCGGCGTCGAGGAGACCCCCGGCATCGACTGGAGCCGGCACATCTTCCAGCTGATCTCCGCGGTGATCATCGTCGCCGTGGGGGACATGCTGTACATGGCGACGCTGGGCAAGAGGAAGCAGCGGCGGGCCTAGGGCCCTTCTGACGGATCCCCGCGGCGGCCGGCCACGACGTACGGCCGGCCGCCGCGGGGACCGCGGTGCCTACGCCCCCGTCACCTCGACGGCGGCCAGGTTCTTCTTGCCGCGCCGCAGCACGAGCCACCGCCCGTGCAGCAGGTCCTCCTTCGCCGGAACCGCGTCCTCGGAGGTGACCTTGGCGTTGTTCACGTAGGCCCCGCCCTCCTTCACGGTCCGCCGCGCCGCGGACTTGCTCGGAGCGAGCCCCACCTCGGCCAGCAGGTCGATCACCGGCGCCAGCTCCGTGACCCGCGCGTGCGGCACCTCGGACAGTGCCGCCGCCAGGGTGCGCTCGTCCAGCTCCTCCAGCTCGCCCTGCCCGAACAGCGCCTTCGACGCGGCGATCACGGCGTCGGTCTGCGCGGCGCCGTGCACCAGCGTCGTCAGCTCCTCGGCCAGCGCCCGCTGGGCCGCACGCGCCTGCGGCCGCTCCTGCGTCTGCTTCTCCAGCTCCTCCAGCTCCTCGCGGGACTTGAAGGACAGGATCCGCATGTACGTCGAGATGTCCCGGTCGTCCACGTTCAGCCAGAACTGGTAGAACGCGTACGGCGTCGTCATCTCCGGGTCGAGCCAGACCGCGCCGCCCTCGGTCTTGCCGAACTTGGTGCCGTCCGCCTTGGTCATCAGCGGCGTCGCCAGGGCGTGCGCCTCGGCGTGCGGCTCCAGCCGGTGGATCAGGTCCAGGCCCGCCGTGAGGTTGCCCCACTGGTCGCTGCCGCCCTGCTGGAGCGTGCAGCCGTAGCGCCGGTAGAGCTGGAGGAAGTCCATGCCCTGCAGGATCTGGTAGCTGAACTCCGTGTAGCTGATGCCCTGGTCGGACTCCAGACGCCGGGCGACCGAGTCCTTCGTCAGCATCTTGTTGACGCGGAAGTGCTTGCCGATGTCACGCAGGAACTCGATCGCGGACAGACCCGCGGTCCAGTCGAGGTTGTTGACCATCACGGCCGCGTTCTCGCCCTCGAAGGACAGGAACGGCTCGATCTGCGCGCGCAGCCGGTCGACCCAGCCGGCGACCGTCTCCGGGTCGTTCAGCGTGCGCTCCGCGGTCGGGCGCGGGTCGCCGATCAGCCCGGTCGCGCCGCCGACCAGCGCCAGCGGCCGGTGACCGGCCTGCTGGAGCCGGCGCACGGTCAGCACCTGCACCAGATGCCCCACGTGCAACGACGGCGCGGTCGGGTCGAAACCGCAATAGAACGTGACGGGACCGTCCGCGAGAGCCTTGCGCAGGGCCTCCTCATCGGTGGACAGGGCGAACAGCCCGCGCCACTTCAGCTCGTCGACGATGTCCGTCACTGTTCTCGTGTCTCCTCGGATGATGCCGTGAACATGGAGTGGCCGGGCGGCCACCGCCTATGAGGTTATACGCCCCGGCTGACAGAGCTCATATTGAAATCGGGGACCCGCAGCGCGGGCATCGCGGCCCTGGTGAACCAGTCGCTCCACTCCCTGGGCAGCGTCCGCTCGGTGCGCCCGGCCTCGGTGGCGCGGCCGAGCAGCCCGACCGGCGACTCGTTGAACCGGAAGTTGTTCACCTCACCGGTCACCTCGCCGTTCTCCACGAGGTAGACGCCGTCCCGGGTCAGACCCGTGAGCAGCAGCGACGCGGGATCGACCTCACGGATGTACCACAGGCAGGTCAGCAGCAGACCCCGCTCGGTGGCGGCGATCATCTCCTCCAGAGAGCGGTCCTCGCCGCCGTCCAGGACGAGGTTGTCGACGGCAGGCGCCAGCGGCAGCCCGGTCAGAGAGGCGCTGTGCCGGCTGGTGATCAGGTTCTTCACCTCGCCGTCCGTGATCCACTCGGTGGGCGCGAGCGGCAGTCCGTTGTCGAACACCGACGCGTCACCGCCGGAGGAGTGCGCGAGGACGAACGGCAGCGACTCCAGACCGGGCTCGTTCGGGTCGCTGCGCAGGGTCAGCGGCAGATCGGTGAGCTTCTCGCCGATCCGGGTGCCGCCGCCCGGCTTGGAGAACACCGTGCGCCCCTCCGCGGCGTCCCGGCCCGACGCCGACCACATCTGGTAGATCAGCAGGTCCGCCACCGCGGTCGGCGGCAGCAGCGTCTCGTACCGCCCGGCCGGCAGCTCGACGTGCCGCCGCGCCCAGCCGAGACGTACGGCCAGCTCCGCGTCCAGCGCCGCCGGGTCGACGTCCTTGAAGTCCCGTGTCGAGCGGCCCGCCCAGGCCGAGCGGGTGCGGTCGGGCGACTTGGCGTTCAGCTCCAGCGTGCCGTTGGGCTGGTCGTGCCGCAGCCGCAGCCCCGTGGAGGTGCCGACATAGCTGGAGGTCAGCTCGTGGTTGGCGAAGCCGTACAGCTCCCGCCCGCCCGCACGCGCGCGGGCGAACGCCTCGCCCAGCGCCGGCGCGAAGTCGGCGAACACGGCGGAGGACGTCTCCGCGGGCGCCTCCGTGAAGCCGGGGGCCACGGCCACGTCCCCGACCAGGGGCTGCGCGTCCTCGGCGGGCGCGGCCCCGTGCGCCGCGGCCTCGGCGGCCCGCACCAGCGGCTCCAGGTCGCCGGCGGTCACCGCCGACCGGGAGACCACACCGGCGGCGGTGCCCTCCTTGCCGTCGACGGTGGCGATCACCGTGAGCGTGCGCCCGCGCGTGACGCCGTTGGTCGTCAGCGCGTTGCCCGCCCAGCGCAGGTTCGCGGTCGAGTGCTCGTCGGCGATGACGACGCAGCCGTCCGCGCGGGACAGCTCCAGAGCACGCTCGACGATCTCGTGCGGCTTGCTCGTGCGGGCGCTCATCGGCCGGCCTCCTGCGTGGTGTTGAGGATGTTGACGCCCCGGAACAAGGCGGACGGGCAGCCGTGGGACACGGCCGCGACCTGGCCGGGCTGTGCCTTGCCGCAGTTGAACGCGCCGCCGAGGACATAGGTCTGCGGACCGCCGACGGCCGTCATCGAGCCCCAGAAGTCGGTGGTGGTCGCCTGGTAGGCGACGTCCCGGAGCTGGCCGGTGATCCGGCCGTTCTCGATCCGGAAGAAGCGCTGCCCGGTGAACTGGAAGTTGTAGCGCTGCATGTCGATCGACCAGGACCGGTCGCCGACGACGTAGATGCCGCGGTCCACCCCGCCGATCAGGTCCTCGGTCGACATCCCCGCCGGATCAGGCCGGAGGGAGACGTTGGCCATGCGCTGCACCGGCACATGGCCGGGGGAGTCGGCGAAGGCGCACCCGTTGGACCGCCCGAGACCGGTCAGCCTCGCGATCCTGCGGTCCAGCTGGTAGCCGACCAGCGTGCCGTCCTTCACCAGGTCCCAGGACTGCCCCTCGACGCCCTCGTCGTCGTAGCCGACGGTCGCCAGGCCGTGCTCGGCGGTGCGGTCGCCGGTGACGTTCATCAGGTCCGAGCCGTAGCGCAGCTTGCCGAGCCGGTCGAAGGTGGCGAAGGACGTACCGGCGTAGGCGGCCTCGTAGCCGAGGGCCCGGTCCAGCTCGGTGGCGTGCCCGATGGACTCGTGGATGGTCAGCCACAGATTGGACGGGTCGACGACGAGGTCGTACAGCCCCGCCTCCACGCTCGGCGCGCGCATCTTCTCGGCGAGCAGCTCCGGGATCTCGGCCAGCTCGGCGTCCCAGTCCCAGCCGGTGCCCGTCAGGTACTCCCAGCCGCGCCCGACCGGTGGCGCGAGGGTGCGCATGGAGTCGAACTCGCCGCTGGACTCGTCCACCGACACCGCCGTCAGCTGCGGGTGCAGCCGCACACGCTGCTGGGTGGTCACCGTCCCGGCCGTGTCGGCGTAGAACTTGTTCTCGTGCACGGTGAGCAGCGAGGCGTCGACATGGTCGACCCCCTGCGCGGCCAGCAGCCGGTTGCTCCACTCCGTCAGCAGCGCCGACTTCTCCTCGTCGGGCACGGTGAACGGATCGATCTCGTACGAGGAGACCCAGGTCCGGTCGGCGTGCACCGGCTCGTCGGCCAGCTCCACCCGTTCGTCCGAACCGGCCGCCTCGATCACCCGCGCGGACAGCTTGGCCATCGCCACCGCCTGCGCGGCGACCCGCGCGGCCGCGTCCATGCTCAGGTCGACCCCCGAGGCGAACCCCCAGGTCCCGCCGTGCACGACCCGCACCGCGTATCCCAGGTCGGTGACGTCCGACGTCCCCGCGGGCCTGGCGTCGCGCAGCCGCCAGGACGCGCTGCGCACCCGCTCGAACCGGAAGTCGGCATGCTCGGCCCCGAGCGCACGCGCGCGTGCGAGCGCGGCGTCGGCCAGGGCGCGTAGCGGAAGTGCCGTGAACGACTCGTCAATGCTATGAGGCACCTGCGTCTCTTTCTGTCGGGATGGTCGGGCCCGGGCCCGCGTGGTGCGGCGGCACTCCGATCATGGCGCCCATCCCGCGCGGGGACCACACGTTTCGGGCCGGACCCGGGCTGCTTCTGTAGGGATCCGACAGTGCCACCCCTGCGCCACTGTCGGTGCCCGATCGCTCGTGGCGGCGAACGGCCCGATAGGTTTTCGGTGTAGCCGCCTGTCATCCAGGTGTTCGGGCGGGGCAGACAGACCGCTATGGAAAGGGTGATCCGTTGAGCCGCTCGGTTCTCGTCACCGGAGGAAACCGGGGCATCGGCCTCGCCATCGCCCGCGCGTTCGCCGACGCCGGCGACAAGGTCGCGATCACGTACCGCTCGGGAGAGCCGCCGGCGGGTTTCCTCGCCGTCAAGTGCGACATCACCGACACCGAGCAGGTGGAGCAGGCATACAAGGAGATCGAGGACGCCCACGGCCCGGTCGAGGTCCTGATCGCCAACGCCGGCGTCACCAAGGACCAGCTCCTGATGCGTATGTCCGAGGAGGACTTCACCTCGGTCCTCGACACCAACCTCACCGGCACCTTCCGGGTCGTCAAGCGTGCCAACCGCGGCATGCTGCGCGCCAAGAAGGGCCGTGTCGTCCTCATCTCCTCGGTCGTCGGGCTGCTCGGCTCCGCGGGGCAGGCGAACTACGCCGCCTCCAAGGCCGCCCTGGTCGGCTTCGCGCGCTCCCTCGCCCGTGAGCTGGGCTCGCGCAACATCACCTTCAACGTCGTCGCGCCCGGTTTCGTCGACACCGACATGACCAAGGCGCTCACCGACGAGCAGCGCGCGGGCATCGTGTCGCAGGTGCCGCTGGGCCGGTACGCGCAGCCGGAGGAGATCGCCGCGACGGTGCGGTTCCTCGCCTCGGACGACGCCTCGTACATCACTGGAGCCGTCATCCCCGTTGACGGCGGACTGGGAATGGGTCACTGATCACCATGAGCGGAATTCTCGAGGGCAAGCGCGTCCTGATCACCGGTGTGCTGATGGAGTCCTCCATCGCCTTCCACACCGCCAAGCTGGCCCAGGAGCAGGGTGCCGAGATCATCCTGACCGCGTTCCCGCGGCCCACGCTGACCGAGCGCATCGCCAAGAAGCTGCCCAAGCCGACCAAGGTCATCGAGCTGGACGTCACCAACGACGAGCACCTCGGCCGCCTCGCGGACATCGTCGGCGAGGAGCTGGGCGGGCTCGACGGCGTCGTGCACTCCATCGGCTTCGCGCCGCAGGACGCCCTCGGCGGCAACTTCCTCAACACGCCGTTCGAGTCGGTCGCCACGGCCATGCACGTCTCGGCGTACTCCCTGAAGTCGCTGACCATGGCCTGCCTGCCGCTGATGCAGAACGGCGGCTCGGTCGTCGGCCTCACCTTCGACGCCCAGTACGCCTGGCCGCAGTACGACTGGATGGGCCCGGCCAAGGCCGCCCTGGAGGCCACCAGCCGCTACATGGCGCGTGACCTGGGCAAGCAGAACATCCGCTGCAACCTCATCTCGGCGGGCCCGATCGGCTCCATGGCCGCCAAGTCCATCCCGGGCTTCGGCGACCTGGCCGCCGTCTGGGACAGCCGCTCCCCGCTGGAGTGGGACCTCAAGGACCCCGAGCCGGCCGGCAAGGGTGTCGTCGCCCTGCTGAGCGACTGGTTCCCGAAGACCACGGGCGAGATCATCCACGTGGACGGCGGCCTGCACGCCATCGGTGCCTGAGCTCCGGTTCCACGCTTTCGACGCCCCGTTCCCCGCCGCGCGCGGGGAGCGGGGCGTCGCCCGTTCGGCCCAACCGGCCGGGCGCCGGGCGGGGAGCACCGGGCAGGGTGGAGTGAAGCGTCCGACGTGTGATTCCCTCCCCAGCCCGGCCGAGGAGGTTCCCTTGTGCGCCTGTCCAGCAGCCTGGCCCCCGTGGTGCTCGCTCTCGTTCTCGCCCTCTGCGCCCCGTACGAAGCCACGTCCCACGCACGTGCGGAGGACACCCCGTCGCCCTTCGGTGCCGAGTGCCGCACCGGCGTCAGCGGCTCCCAGGTGGTCGCCCACTGCCACAACCCCTACGCGGACGTCGACCGGGTGCGTCTGCACATCGAGTGCGAGCGCTGGTGGGACGTCGACACCGACAGCGCTCCCGTGGACGCCGGTCCGGCGGTGACCGTACGGCTCACCGGCCGGTGCTGGAAGGAGGTCCGCTCGGTGTGGATCAGCCACCAGCGGCGGTGAAGCGCCCCTGGCGGCAGGCCATCGGGTAGCCGGCCGCCTCGGCGGCCGCCGTCTCCGCGTCGCCCGCGCGGACGGCGTCCACCAGCCGCGTGTGGTCCATGTGCGTCTCCGGCGTCAGCTCGTCGCCGACGTCCTCGCGCAGCCAGTCCCGCAGCACCTCGCCCAGGTCGGCGTACATCGCCGTCATGACGTCGTTGTGCGAGGCCGCCACCACGGCCAGGTGGAAGGTCGCGTCCGCGGCCACGAAGGCTTCCTTGTCCCCGGACTCCCATGCCTCCTCGCGGCGCCGCAGCAGCGTCTCCAGCTGCCTCAGATCCCGCTCCGTACGCCGCTGGGCGGCCAGCTTCGCCGCGCTCGACTCCAGCGTGGCCCGCAGCTCCGCGATGTGCCGCGGGTCCGCGTCGGCGAAGCGGCGGTGCATCACGCCGGCCAGCTCACTGGTGGCCACGACATAGGTGCCCGAGCCCTGGCGGATGTCCAGCAGACCGTTGTGCGCGAGCGCCCGGACGGCCTCGCGGACGGTGTTGCGGGCCACCCCGAGCTGCTCGACCAGCTCGGGCTCCGTGGGGATGCGGGAGCCGACCGGCCACTCGCCCGAGGTGATCTGGTGGCGCAGTGCGGCGATGACCTGCTCGGACAGGGCCGAACGACGGGGATGGCTCAGGGGCATGGCTCACCTTCGCACGTCCGTGACCGCCACGGGCCGGCCGGGGATGGACAACCAATCATCCCATGATTCTATGATGGTCGGCATGGCAGCCGAGGAGACACGCACGAAGACCCCGCCGGACACGCCGGCGAAGCCGGTGACCGCACACGGCCCGGCCGCGGACAAGAACGCGTCCACGCGTGCGTGGACGACGCGTCTGCTCGTCACCGGCATCGTGCTGACCGCCCTCAACCTCCGCCCCGCGATCACCAGCCTCGGCGCCCTGCTGGAGGAGGTCCGCGACGGTCTCGGCATGAGCGCCGGCGTGGCCGGGGTGCTCACCTCGGTGCCGCCGCTGTGCTTCGCCGTCTTCGGTGTCACCGCGCCCCGCCTCGCCCGCCGCTTCGGGCCGGGCGCCGTGGTGTGCGCCGGCATGGCCGCCATCGCCACCGGCCTGCTCGTCCGGCCGTTCGCGGGCGGCGTGCCCGTCTTCCTCGCGGCCAGCGCCCTCGCGCTCATGGGCATCGCGGTCAGCAACGTGCTGATGCCGGTCATCGTCAAGCGCTGGTTCCCCGACCGGGTCGGCTCCATGACCGGCCTGTACTCCATGGCCCTCGCCATGGGCACCTCCGTCGCGGCCGCGGCGACCGTGCCCCTCACCGGCGCGCTGGGCGGCGGCTGGCAGACCGGCCTGGTCATGTGGTCGGCCCTGGCCGCGGCCGCGGTGCTGCCGTGGATCCCGTTCGCACGGGGCGGGCGTGCGGGGCGGACCGAGGACGGGGCCGCGCGCCGGGCGGAGCCCGCCGCGGAGGCGTCCTCGCGCGCCGGCCGTTCCGGGACGGGCCCCTCGGGCGACGCGGCCGAGCGGCCTTCCGGCCCGCACGCGCGCGTGGAGCCGCAGCCGGGCGTCCTGCGCATCACGCGCAGCCGCACCGCATGGGCGCTGGCCGTCTTCTTCGGCCTCCAGGCCACCGCCGCCTACGTCACCATGGGGTGGATGGCCCAGATCTTCCGCGACGCGGGTGTGGCCGCCTCCACCGCGGGAGTGCT
Organism: Streptomyces sp. NPDC093094; assembly: GCF_044754345.1. Lineage (NCBI taxonomy): Bacteria > Bacillati > Actinomycetota > Actinomycetes > Kitasatosporales > Streptomycetaceae > Streptomyces > Streptomyces sp. NPDC093094. Next base: position 137,644 of record NZ_JBIVOX010000017.1, read on the forward strand.
CCTCGCCGTGACGATGGTGATGGGCGTGCCCCTCGCCTTCGTCATCCCGCGCCTGGCCGCCCGGCTGCCCCGGCAGGGCCCGATCGTCCTCGCCCTCGGGGCCTGCGGTCTCGCCGGATACGCCGGCCTGTACCTCGCCCCGGCGGGCGGCGCCTGGATCTGGGCCGTGCTCCTCGGCATATCCAACTGCTCCTTCCCGCTGGCCCTCACCATGGTCGGCATGCGCGCCCGCACCGGGGCCGGCGTGGCCCAGCTGTCCGCCTTCGCCCAGAGCACCGGCTATCTGATCTCCGTCCCCGGCCCTCTCCTGGTCGGCGTCCTCTACCAGCACACCGGTGGCTGGGGCGTCCCGATCGCCCTCATGGCCGCCCTGATGCTGCCCCAGATGGCCGTCGGCGTCCTGGCCGGCCGGGACCGCACGGTGGAGGAGGAGGCGGCCCGCTGAGCGGGCGCGAGAGCCCGGGCGGCGACCCCCGGAGGGCCGGCGGCGGACGCGGGGTGCGAGACTGGCCCCATGCCCGTGCTCGACCCGAACCCCCAGAACGGCCAGAAGAAGATGCTGATCGTCTTCGGCTCCTTCTTCGCCATCTTCGTGATCATCGGCGTCATCGCGACGATCGCCGCCCCCTGAACCCGGCCCCGTCGCGCACCGGCGGGGGGTGGGGTTAACCCCCCTGTCCCCTAGGGGGCAGGACTCAGGGTCAAGTGGGTGGATCACCGGATGGGCCGACGGCCCCGGATTCCGTAGCTTCGAAGTGTGGCCGCGAGAAGCGGATCACGGACGGCCCGAAGACCTGCGGAGGCACCCATGCCGGCCCCCACGCACACCCGCCCCCACCCGGCGACCACGGGTGTCGTCGGCACCCGGCTGCCCTGGTGGGCCCTCGCGCTGCCCGTCCTCGCCTTCGTCACCCTGTTCGCGCTGATACTCAACCCCTCCGAGGCCCGAGCGAGCACCGGCGGCGAACCGGCCGTCGCCCAGCTCGTGGAGCGTGCGCAGCAGCTGCTCTCCCTGGGGCGATAGCCCGCTCCGGGCCCGCCCGGCCCGTGATCGGTACTGGTGACAGTGCCTGTCAACTCTCTGCGCCTCGTGGCGTGTTTCATGCGAAGCTGGGACGCATGAGCGTCGCAGAACCCCGCAAGATTGTCCTCTTCCGGCACGCGAAGGCCGACTGGCCGCAGGTGAACGACCATGAGCGGCCGCTCGCCGAGCGGGGCCGCACGGACGCCGCAGTCGCCGGCCGCAAGCTGGCCGACACCGGCATCCCCTTCGATCTGGCCCTGTGCTCCACCGCGGCCCGCACCCGCGAGACCTGGAAGCTCGCCGTCCACGAGTTCCCGCACCGGCCGAAGACCGTCTACGAGGAGCGGATCTACGAGGCTTCTCCCGGTGACCTGATCGCCCTGCTCAACGAAACCCCGGACGACGCGCACCACGCCCTGCTCATCGGCCACAATCCCGGCGTCCACGGCCTCGCCGAGATCCTCTCCGGCTCCGCCGAGGGCGACGCCGGGGAGCGCATGGGCCGCCGGGGCTTCCCCGCCGCCGCGTACGCCGTGCTGACCTTCACCGGCTCCTGGAAGAGCCTGGAGCCCGGTGCCGGCACTCTGGTGGACTACTGGGCCCCCACCGAGTGATCCGTACGCTCGTGCGAGGGGCCCGACGCCGTCACGGCACCGGGCCCCTCGGCCGCTGACAGGGCGGACCGGCGCACGGCCGCCCCGTGCGATCAGGGCCGGCTCAGTACCTCGGGCCGTCCCGGTGCGCCCCCGACCGCGTTCGAGCGTTTCTGCGGTTCACTTCGAGGCGTGCGTGTCGGCCGCCTCGACCTCTTCGCGCGTGACGCCCAGCAGATACAGGACCGTGTCCAGGAACGGCACGTTCACCGCCGTGTGCGCCGCCTCCCGCACCACCGGCTTGGCGTTGAAGGCGACCCCGAGACCGGCCGCGTTCAGCATGTCCAGGTCGTTGGCGCCGTCACCGATGGCCACCGTCTGCGACAGCGGCACGCCCGCCTCCGCCGCGAACCGGCGCAGCAGCCGCGCCTTGCCCGCCCGGTCCACGATCTCGCCCGTGACCCTGCCGGTGAGCCTGCCGTCGACGATCTCCAGCGTGTTGGCCTGGGCGAAGTCCAGCCCGAGCCGCTCCTTGAGATCGTCCGTGACCTGGGTGAAGCCGCCCGAGACCACACCCACCTGGTAGCCGAGCCGCTTCAGGGTGCGGATCAGCGTCCGGGCGCCCGGCGTCAGCCGGACCTCACTGCGCACCTTGTCCACGACCGAGACGTCCAGCCCCTCCAGCAGCGCCACACGCGCGTGCAGCGACTGCTCGAAGTCCAGCTCCCCGCGCATCGCGGCGGCGGTGACCTCGGCGACCTTGTCCTCGCACCCGGCGTGTGCGGCGAAGAGCTCGATCACCTCGTCCTGGATGAGCGTGGAGTCCACGTCCATCACGACCAGTCGCTGGGCACGCCGGTGCAGCCCCGCTGCGACGACCGCGACATCGACACCGAGCGCCGCCGCGTCGGTCACCAGCGCGGTGCGCAGCGGCTCGGTCTCCACGCCGGAGACGGCGAACTCCACGGCGGTCACCGGATACTTGGCGAGCCGGAAGATACGGTCGATGTTGCCGCCGGCCCTGGTGATACGGGCGGCGATCGCGGCGGTGGCCTCCGAGGTGAGCGGGTGCCCGAGCACGGTGACCAGGGAGCGGCCGAGACCGCGCGGCCGGTTGTCGCCGAGGCCGGAGATGATCTCCGCCTGCATCTTCATCGACTCGGCCCAGCTGTGCACGGTCGCCCGCAGGTCGCCCTCCGTCCCGCGCGGCGGCTCGGTGACGAGGGCGCACAGCACGATCCGGCCACGGGTGACGACCTGCTCGATGTCGACCACGTCGACCGAGTAGGCGGCGAGGGTGTCGAAGAGTCCGGCCGTGATACCCGGCCTGTCCTTGCCGAAGATCTTGACAAGGAGGGTGGGGACGTCAGAGGTCAGAGAAGCACTCATGGTGTTCCCACCGTATCCGGCACCCAGTGCCGCGCGCCCTTGAGGTCCGCCAGGCGGACAGGGAACTCTGAGTGTCCACTCGGTGGCGCGCATCGGGACGCCGGGCGACGAACTCGTTCCACGGGCGGCCGGGCGGCCGGGCAGTCGGGTGGCCGGGCGGCTGGGAGGCCGGGCAGTCGGGCAGCTGGGAGGCCGGGCAGTCGGGTGGCCGAGGGGCCGGGGGACCGAGGGGCCGGGCGACGGGGTGGAGTGCCGGGGTGGAGCGGCGGGGCAACGGGGCAGGGCAGCGGGGCTGCCGCCGAGGTGCCCGGCGGCCCGGCCGCGGCGCGGCGCTGCGGTCCGACCGCCGGGCGGCCCGCAGCGGCTGACCGCCGAGCGGCCCAGAGCGCTTGTCCGACGGCGTGTGTCCGGTGGCGGTGGCGGCCACCGGCGGGTGGTGGTGTCGGCGGCCAGCGGCCAGCGGCCAGCGGCCAGCGGTCGGCCGTCGGCCGCCGGCCGGCCCGCAGTGGCTGACCGCCGAGCGGTCCGGAGCGCTTGTCCGACGGCGTGTGTCCGGTGGCGGCCACCGGCGGGTGGTGGCGTCGGCGGTCGGCCAACGGCGGCCAACGGTGGCCGACCGTCAGCCGAACGGCCGAACGGCCGAACGGCCGAACGCCGACCGTCAGCCGTCGGCCGTTCGGGCGGCCGCCGGAGGCGTGCCCCCCTTCCCGCCCGTGACGGGGCGGTGTCTCCTCGCCCGTGAACCGGTCAGCGCCGCCCCTTCGGCGGCCGCGGCGGCGGGGGTCCCGGAGGCGGCGGCGGGCCCTCCTCCGGGGAGGTCGGGGGCCGCCTGCCCGGCTGCGCCCCGGGGGACCGCCCCGGCGCACGCGGCGGCGGCTCGAAGGGCCGCACCTCGGTCGGCGCCCCGTGGAGCGTCTCCGGCTCCTCGGCTCCGGCCCCGCCCCCGGCCCGCGGCCGGACCACTCCCGCGGACCGGCCGTCCTCCGGCCCCCCTCGCCCCTGCGGGCCGGGCGGTCCCTCCGGCCGTGCGTCCTGCGGTCCCCGCGGGCCCTCCGCACGGGCCGTGCCCCGCCCGGTGCCCTCCGTGCCGGGCAGCGCCCCCGGCCCCGCGTCCTGCGGCAGCCGCAGGCCCTCCGGCAGCCGCAGATACGGGTTCGTCGCGGGGTCGGGCGGCCGGTACGGCGAGCCCGGGACGTACGGCCCGGAGGTCTCCGCCGCCCCCGGCACGCCTGCGTGGGGCGACCGGGCGGCGTCACCCAGTGCCAGCGGCGCGGCCCGCCGCCCGGCCGCCCCGAACGCCCGGGCCGACAGCGCCCCGGCCGCACCCGCCGCAGCGCCCCACGCCCCGCCGAGCAGCAGCGCCACGCCGTACTGCCCCTCCAGCCGCACCCAGGACCCGAACCCGTCGAACCCCAGCACGGACAGCGAGGCGTCCACCGACACCCCGGCCAGCAGGGCCAGGAGCGGCATCGCCACCGCGCTCACGGCGCCCAGCCGCAGGGCGCAGGCCCCGGCGAGGCGAAGGGCCCCGGCACCGGGGTCCGCCGGATCCGGAGGCGTCCGCACCGCGGTGAGCACCCCCGCGAGCAGCATCAGCAGCACCGCGGCCACTCCCAGCAGCCACACCCGCCCGTCCAGCTCGGCCAGCCGCGGCAGGGTCACCGGACGGTCGGAGTCCACCAGAAGGTCGTCCAGCGGGTCGGGCAGGAAGCGGGTCAGCACCCCGCTCGCGTCCCCGTCGAACGGCACGAACAGTCCGACCGGCACACCGAGCCACACCCCGTTCGGGGCGCCCAGCAGCGCGGCGCCGGCGATCCGCCGGGGGTGGTCGTCGCCGATCGCGGCGTACCCCGCGGCCGCCCAGCCCGCCGCGACCGCGACCAGCAGCACGGTCACCAGGGCCGAGACGGCCGGCCGCACGACCCGGTGCACGGGGCCCAGCCGGGCCGGCAGGGGAGTGCGGCGCGAGGCCAGCAGGGCGATCAGCAGCACACCGGCGACCCAGCAGGCGCCGCCGAGCAGGGTCGGCACGGTGTCGACGGTGAACCCGACGGCGGCCTTCGCGTCGACCAGGTCCCCGACCCGGTCCGGCAGCAGCCCGCCGATGTCCCCGATGTCCCCGACGTCCCCGAGGCCGGGGATCTCCAGGCCCCCGGACGGCACCCCGCCGCCGGGCAGGCCGTCGAGTTCCAGCGCGCCGCCGTCGATCGTGATCACATCGTGTCCCGCCCAGGCCAGCCCGCCCAGCATCGCCAGGAACAGCGCGACCACCGCGCCCGCGCGCGCCGCGAGTTCGGCGGCCGGGACCACAACTCCGGCCGCCCGCAGGGACCGCAGGAAGAACCATGACAAAAGGAGCGCACCGACCAGACCGACCCCCAGTGGCGCGATCTCGATGGCCGTGGCGGCCTCCGCGCCCTCCAGGCCGAACACGGACACATCGCCGGACGGTTTCACCGAGCCGCCCGCGCCGAGCGCGACGACGGCCGCGGTCATCGGCCCGAGTTCGCCCACCGAGTCGGCGTCCAGCAGGCGCAGCCCGAGCGCGGCCGTCGCCGCCATCCCGATCAACGCCCAGCTCACGGAGGCGATCGCGGCCAGCACGGCATCGAGCCAGGGCACTCTCGCGCCCGTCCGCACGGTTGCGGCGTTCATGGCAGACCCCCCGATCCGCGTCGCGGCATGCGCACCGCGCATGTCCCGCTCGCCTGGAATACCACTCTCCGGCCAGGTTTCAACCCCCGTCAACGGCAAAGCATCAGTGCGCCCTGTCCGCTCTTCACAAGGCCCGACTTTCGGTCAGGGGGCCCCTCCTGAAATAGTTCCCCCCGATGTTCGACATCCCTAGACTCCCTGCGACGGGGGTAACTCGGGGGACAACTCAGTGGGGCATGGAGTGCCGGAACTCGTACTGGAATCAAACGGACGGACCTTGACGCTGGAGCCGTCGAGGTCCTACACGCTCGGACGCGATCCGCAGGGAGACGTCGTGTTCGACGACGCCAGGGTCTCCTGGCGGCACGCCACGGTCAGCTTCAACGGCCGCAGTTGGGTCATCGACGACCATGGCAGCACCAACGGCACGTTCGTGCAGGGGCAGCGGATCAGCCATCTGGAGATCGGCCCGGGCACCGCGCTGCACCTCGGCAACGCGACCGACGGCCCGCTGGTCAGCCTGAGCAGCGCCGCGGCCGGAGCGGCCGCGCCGCAGGCCCAGCCGCAGCAACAGCCGTACGCCGCGCAGGGCGCGGGCCCCGGCTGGGCCGCCCAGCAGCAGGCTCCCCAGCCGCAGCAGGCCCCGCAGCAGGCCCAGGCCCCGCAGGCCGGCTGGCAGCAGCAGCCGCAGCAGCCGGCCGCCGCGAGGGTCCCGCAGCAGCAGGGCCCGGGTGGGGGGATCGGCGAGCAGCCGGTCTACGGCGACCGCAGCCCCACCACGTTCCACCAGTTCTCCTTCGGCCGGGTGATGCGCATCGGCCGTGCGCTGGAGAACGACCTGGTCGTCTCGGACCTCCAGGTCTCGCGCCATCACGCGGAGTTCCATGCCACGCCCGACGGCCGCATGGAGATCCGCGACCTCGGTTCGCACAACGGCACGTACGTCAACGGTCAGCCGATCGCCAAGGGCGGTGCCGCCGTGCTCGGCGCGGCCGACATCGTCGGCGTCGGCCACTCGACGTTCCGTATCGTCGGCGACCGCCTGGAAGAGTTCGTCGACACCGGTGAGGTGTCCTTCTCCGCCCGCCATCTGACCGTGACGGTCGACGGCGGCAAGCAGATCCTCAAGGACGTCTCCTTCGGTGTCCCGGAGAAGTCGCTGATCGCGGTCATCGGACCGTCCGGTTCCGGCAAGTCCACCCTGCTCAAGGCGCTCACCGGCTACCGGCCCGCCAACCAGGGCGAGGTCCTCTACGACAACCGGAACCTCTACAAGCAGTTCGCCGAGCTGCGCCAGCGCATCGGTCTGGTCCCGCAGGACGACATCCTGCACAAGGAACTGACCGTCAAGAAGGCGCTCAAGTACGCGGCCAAGCTGCGCTTCCCCGCCGACACCACGGCCGCCGAGCGCGAGGCCCGGATCGACGAGGTGCTGCGCGAGCTCAAGCTCGACATCCACAAGGACAAGAAGGTCACCTCCCTGTCCGGCGGCCAGCGCAAGCGCGTCTCGGTCGCCCTGGAGCTGCTGACCAAGCCGTCGCTGATCTTCCTGGACGAGCCGACCTCCGGCCTCGACCCGGGCATGGACCGCGACGTCATGCAGCTGCTGCGCGGCCTCGCCGACGACGGCCGCACCGTCCTCGTCGTCACCCACTCGGTGGCCGAGCTGGCGATCTGCGACAAGCTCCTCGTGATGGCGCCGGGCGGCTCGGTCGCCTACTTCGGCCCGCCGGAGGAGGCGCTGAACTTCTTCGGCTACGACACCTGGGCCGATGTCTTCTCCGCCTTCGAGAACTACCGCGACTACGACTGGGCGGGCCGCTGGAAGGGCTCGCAGCACTACCAGATGTACGCCGCGGACATCGACGCCGTCGCCCCGCAGGCCGTACAGATGCCGGCCCTGCAGGCGATGAAGCCGCCGAAGCCGCAGGGCTGGATGTCACAGTTCGTCACGCTGGTGCGCCGCTACACCTCGGTGATCGCCTCCGACAAGGGCTTCCTCGCCCTGATGGTGATCCTGCCGGCCGTCCTCGGCGCGGTGAGCCTGCTCATCGACCCCGACCGCGGACTGCTGCCCAACCCGCCCAACCCGCAGTCCGGGCGGATCATCCCCAACGGCACGGCCACCACCGTCCTGCTGATCCTCGCCGTCGGCGCCTGTTTCGCGGGCGCGGCGAACTCGGTCCGTGAGCTGATCAAGGAACGGGTGATCTACGAGCGGGAGCGCGCGACCGGCCTGTCCCGCTCGGCGTACCTGATGTCGAAGGTGTTCGTGCTCGGCATGATCACCGTGTTCCAGGGCCTCCTGGTCGGTGTCATCGGCTTCTCCAGCCGTGAGATCCCCGAGGAGGGCCTCGTCCTCGGCGGCGCCACCATGGTCGAGCTGTCCGTGCCGATCATGGCGCTGGGCTTCACCTCGATGATGTTCGGCCTGATCATCTCCTCGCTGGTGAAGACCGCCGAGAAGACGATGCCGCTGCTGGTCATGTTCGCGATCATCCAGGTCGTCTTCACCGGCTGCCTCTTCGCCCTGAACGGCACGGTCGGCGTCAACCAGTTCTCGTACCTGATGCCGTCCCGCTGGGCTGTCGCCGCCGCGGGCGCCACGCTGGACTTCAACCGGATCAGCCCGCCCGAGGAGGGCGCGGACACCGATCCGCTGTGGGAGCACACCGTCGGCGCCTGGGGCATGGACATGGCCGCCCTGATCGCGCTCGGCGTGCTCTGCGGCTTCTTCGTGGCCCGCTTCCTGCGCCGCCACGAGCCCGAGGTCATGCGCAAGTGACTCCCTCGTGAAACCCCGAAGGGCGGCACCTCGTCAGGAGGGTGCCGCCCTTCGGCGTTCACGGGTGCCGAGGTCCGCGCCAGACCTCAGTACGCGCTGTTCACGTTGTCGATCGAGCCGTACCGGTCGGCCGCGTAGTTGGCGGCGGCGGTGAGGTTGGCGACCGGGTCGTACTGGCTCCAGGCGGTGCCGGGGACGTGGTACGCGTCGAAGGTCGGCTTGATGATCTGCAGCAGACCGATCGACGGGACGCCGTTCTGGGCGTTGATGTCCCAGTCGTTGATCGCGTTCGGGTTGCCCGAGGACTCCCGCATGATGTTGCGGTGCAGGCCGTTGTACGTACCCGGGATGCCCTTGTCGTGCATGATGTCCAGGGCCTCGCTGATCCAGCCGTGCAGGTTGTTGCCGTAGGTCTTGGCGGCGGCCCGCTCGACCTTCTTCGCCTTCTTCACGTGCTCGACGTGCGGGCGCTGCGCGGAACGGCTCGCGGCCTTCCGCGCGGCACGCTCCTTGGCGGCCTTGTCGGCGGCGGCCTTCTGCGCGGCCCTGCGCTTGGCGTCGGCCTCGGCCTTGCGCTTCGCCTCCGCCGCGGCCTTCGCCTTGGCGACGGCGTCCTGTGCGGCCTTGTGCTGGGCCTCGATGGCGTCGACCTTGACGCTCGCGCCGGCGAGCTGGTCGGTCAGGGTCGTCCTGACGTCGGAGACCTTCCCGGAGCTGTAGGCCACGGGAGCGGTGGCGGCCTCCGCCGTGGTCGTCCCGCCGCCCGTGGGGAGCACGGAGAACGCGAGCGCCGCGGCGCCGAGCGTGGCGACGCCGGCGAACGAGAGCTTGTGGGTCTTGGTCAGGGTGCGACTGCGACCGGGCTTCCGGGTGTGCTTGGGCATGGCGGATGGACCTCTTCGAATAGCGCGGAGGTCGCTCTTCGTCCGGCGGGGAACCTCTTCGTCCGGCGGGGACGCGGTTGCTTCCCACGGGAACGCCGCGGGCGGATGACCCGCGGCGCTGAGCGACGGTTGCCATTCTTAGCGGCCGCAAAAATCCCAGGCAAAGGTGTGACGTACGATCCCCGATAGTGGATCAGGGAATGACAAAATAGGACAGATTGGACCGTCTATCCCGTTGGGGCCACGGGTGCCCGTCTCCTAGGCTCCTTCGTACGTGACCTGGACCCTATGCGCGGGCTCACATCGCCCGCACGGCGCGCTCACCGCGCGTCGCCGCCGCGACGCCCGGAGTGAGCGGTCTCCTCCGGGAGGAGGAGATGGACGTCCCCGAACTCGTGCCACAGATAGCGCTCGCGCAGCGCCGCCTCGTACGCACGGTCCACCGCGGCCCGCCCCGCCACCGCCCGGAGCATCAGCAGATGCGAGGCCGCAGGCTCGTGCAGCCCGGTCAGCAGCCCGTCCACCGCGCGCACCCCCCGCTCGGGCGTGACGACCAGATCCGTCCACCCCCCGGCCGCCCGCACCACCCCGTCCGCGCCCGTGGCCGACTCCACGGCCCGCACGGCCGTCGTCCCCACGGCGACGACCCGCCCGTCCCCGGCCCGGACCGCGTTGACGAGCCGCGCCGACGCCTCCGGCACCGCGAAGCGCTCCGGGTACGGCGGCTCGTGCGCCTCCGCCGACGCCACCCCCGTGTGCAGCGTCACGGGCGCGAACTGCACCCCCCGGCTCACCAGCTCCGCCACCAGCCGCGCGGTGAAGGGCCGCGCCGCACTCGGCATCTCGGCGCTGCCCTCCCCGTCGTCCGACGGCAGCGCGAACACCGTCTGGTACACGGACAGCGGCTGGTCCCGCTCGGTGTAGGAGTACCGGATCGGCCGCCCGTGCCGCCGCAGCAGCCCCGCCACGTCCTGCCCCTCCGGCCGGGCCCACCACAGCCGGTCACCGCCCCCGCCCAGCGGCTCCTCCACCACCAGCCGCCCGCCGCCGTCCAGCCCCACGACAGACCCCGCGGGCCCGCCCGCACGCGCACGCGTGGAACCCCGCCCGTCCGGATCCCGCAGCTCCACCGCCCACCGGCCGTCGTCCCCGCGCGTGGAGAAGTGCACCACCACGCGCGCGTGCCCGATCCGCCCGTCCACGGCCGCCGCCAGCGTCGGCGAGGTGTTCACCACCAGCAGGTCCCCCGCCCGCAGCAGCCCCGGCAGCTCCGCGAAGGCGTGGTGCGACACCGCGCCCCCGCGCGACACGAGCAGGCGTACGGCGTCCCGGTCCAGCCCAGGCCCCCGCTGCTCGGCCGGCACCCGCGCGGACAGCTCCGCGGGGACCTCCTCGCCCCGCACCGCGCCGCTCCCGTGCGGGGCCCGACCCGTCGCCACGCTCACCGTGACCCCAGCAGCGCCTGAGCCGCGTACCGGCCGCTCGGCGGGCGCTCGTCCAGCAGCCGCAGGAAGCCGGGCGCCACCTCCTCGGGGTCCGGCGTCCCCGAGAGGCCCTCGCCGGGCTCCGCCGCGGCCAGCATGTCCGTGCGCATACTGCCCGGGTCCACCCACCACACCCGCAGCCCCGGCTCCTCCACCGCCAGCACCGCCGACAGCTGGTCCAGGGCCGCCTTCGTCGCCCCGTAGGCGCCCCAGGTCCCGTACGCCTCCACGGCCGCGTCCGAGCTGACGTTCACCACCGCCCCGGCCGGCGCCTGCCTCAGCAGCGGCAGCGCCTCCTGCACCAGCGCCAGCGGCGCCACCACGTTCGCCTCCAGCGCCGCCCGGAACGCCTCCACCGGATGCGCCTCCAGCGTCACCAGCGGCGCCACGCCCAGCGTCCCCGCGTTGTTCACCAGCAGATCGACACCGCCCAGCCGCCACGCCGCCGCCACCAGCTCCGCCCGGTGCCGGGCGTCCGTGACGTCACCGGCCACCCCCGACACCCGCGTGCCGTGCACCGACAGCGCGTCCACGGCCTCCTTCAGCCGCCCCTCGTCCCGCGCGTCCAGGGCCAGATCCCACCCCCGCGCCGCCAGCGCCTGCGCGAGTGCCCTGCCGAGCCCCTTCGACGCCCCCGTGATGACTGCTACCGGCATGACCTTCTCCCTCGTCCCGTCCGCCGCCGACCGGCGCTGGACCCAACGTAGGAACACGGCCGCCCGCGCCACCTCGGACGCGGGAAGCAACGCACGCGGCCCTTTCGCCCTAGGACCGCCGCCCTAGGCGAGGGCCGTCACAGGGCGGATCCGCGCTGTCGCACCCCGCCGGTACCGTGAGGACATGAGCCAAGGTCATCGGTCCGGTCTCGCCGCGGTCAGCGCCGCACTGCTGGCCATGAGCAGACACCTGGAGATGCGCGACGTCCTCAAGACGATCGTCGCCTCCGCCCGTGAACTGCTCGACGCGCAGTACGCGGCCCTCGGCGTCCCCGACGACCACGGCGGCTTCGCCCAGTTCGTCGTCGACGGCGTCGACGAGGCCCGGTGGAAGGCCATCGGCCCCCTGCCCCGCCAGCACGGCATCCTCGCGTCGATGCTCCACGAGGCCAGGCCGGAGCGCCTCGCCGACGTCCGCAAGGACCCCCGCTTCGAGGGCTGGCCCGCCGCCCACCCCGAGCTCTCCGACTTCCTCGGCCTGCCCGTCCGCGACGGGGACGAGATCATCGGGGCGATCTTCCTCGCCAACAAGAACTGCGCCCGGCCCGACGGCGGCTGCGGCTTCACCGAGGAGGACGAGGAACTCCTCGGGATCCTCGCGCAGCACGCGGCCATCGCCCTCACCAACGCCCGCCTGTACGAGCGCAGCCGCGAGCTCACCATCGCAGAGGAGCGCTCCCGGCTCGCCCACGAGCTGCACGACGCCGTGAGCCAGAAGCTCTTCTCCCTGCGCCTGACCGCCCAGGCGGCCACCGCCCTCGTCGACCGCGACCCCGCCCGCGCCAAGGACGAGCTGCACCAGGTGGCCTCCCTCGCCGCCGAGGCCGCCGACGAACTGCGCGCCGCCGTCGTCGAGCTGCGCCCCGCCGCCCTCGACGAGGACGGCCTCGTCGCCACCCTGCGCAACCAGACCCAGGTCCTCGACCGCGCCCACAGCGCGCGCGTGACCTTCGCGAGCCACGGCGTGCGCGCCCTGCCCGCGGCACAGGAGGAAGCCCTGCTGCGCGTCGCCCAGGAGTCCCTGCACAACGCGCTGCGCCACTCGGGCGCCGGACACGTCGACGTCACCCTCGACCGGCGCGGAGGCGGCGCGGTCCTGCGCGTCACGGACGACGGCAGCGGCTTCGACCCCCGGACGGTGCGCCGCGCCGGACGCCACCTCGGCCTGGTCTCCATGCGGGACCGCGCGAGCGGGGCCGGCGGAAGCCTGACGGTGGAATCGGCGCCCGGCAAGGGCACCACGGTCGAGATGGAGGTCCCCGGTGGCTGACGCAATCAAGGTGCTGCTCGTCGACGACCACCAGGTGGTCCGCCGGGGTCTGCGGACGTTCCTGGAGGTGCAGGACGACATCGAGGTCGTCGGCGAGGCCGCCGACGGCGAGGAGGGCGTCGCCCGGGCCGAGGAACTGCGCCCCGACGTCGTCCTGATGGACGTCAAGATGCCCGGCACGGACGGCGTCGAGGCGCTGCGCAGACTGCGCCGGCTGGACAACCCCGCGCGCGTGCTGATCGTCACCAGCTTCACCGAGCAGCGCACCGTGGTCCCGGCCCTGCGCGCGGGCGCGTCCGGCTACGTCTACAAGGACGTCGACCCCGACGCGCTCGCCGGCGCCATCCGGTCCGTCCACGCCGGCCACATCCTGCTCCAGCCCGAGGTCGCCGGCGTCCTGCTCTCCCAGGAGGAGACGGGCCCGGGCCAGGGGAGGGGCGGCTCGCTCACCGAGCGGGAGCGCGAGGTGCTCGGCCTGATAGCGGACGGCCGCTCCAACCGCGAGATCGCCCGGGCCCTGGTGCTGTCCGAGAAGACCGTCAAGACCCATGTGTCGAACATCCTCATGAAGCTCGATCTGGCGGACCGCACCCAGGCCGCGCTCTGGGCGGTCCGTCACGGAATGGCCGGTTGAGGTATCGGTCCCGGGCATGTGCGGGCACACTGCGCACCGATCCGGAAGGTTCCGCTCCGGGCTGAGATTCATACCGTCGTGGGAATGTCCCCCGAATGGCGCACCCTCCGCGCCGCTCCGGCGTTCTCCAGTGCGTGCTGCGGCGACTGCCGCGGCGATCGCCAGGGAGGGCTCAGAAGTGAAGATCCTGAAGAAGGCAGCGGCCGTGACGATGGTGGCCGGTGGTCTGGTGGCCGCCGGCGCCGGGATGGCCTCCGCCACCGACGCACATGCGGGGGGCGCGGCCGAGCACTCTCCCGGTGTCCTCTCGGGCAACCTCGTCCAGGCCCCGGTCCACATCCCGGTCAACGCGGTCGGCAACAGCGTGAACGTCATCGGTGTGCTGAACCCCGCGTTCGGCAACCTCGGCCTGAACCACTGAGCATCACCGGCCCGGGGGCCCCTCACGCCGTTCCGGCGCGAGGGGCCCCGCCGCACCCGCCCAGGGGCGCGGGCGGCCGACGGCGACCCGCAGCCGGCCACGCCGGGCCGGCACCCCGCCGCGGCGCACTGCGGCATTCAGCGGAGCGTCACCGCTCCCGCTCCTCCACATACGCGTTGTACGCCGCCACCTGCGCCCGCCGCGCCGTCCGCTCCACCGGCCGCAGCGCCGCGCCCCGCGCCGCCATCTCCGACGCGCTCACCGCACCCCCGTGCCCGTTCTCATGGGCGAGGGAGACCAGCAGCCCCACCCGCTGCGCCAGCTCCAGCACCCGCACCGCCCGCGGCGGATACCCCGGTGCCAGCACCTCCCGCCCCCGCTCGGCCCGGGCCCGGTACGCGTCCAGCGCCGCCTCCGCCACCGGCCCCGACGCGGCCACGTCCAGCCGCGTCAGCACCTCGGTCGCCTCCCGGAGGGCCTGCGCCAGCTCCCGCTCCGCCTCACCCAGCGACGGCACATCCGCCCCGGGCGCCTCCCGCACCGGCAGGCAGTGCCACACCACCTCGACATGCACATCGCCCTCGGGGCCGGCCTCGTACACCTCCGGCACGAGCCCCAGCGCGGCCCCGTGACAGACGACGGCCTCCTCCGCCTCCAGCGCCCGCGCGTTGAACTCCGGCGGCCCGCTCAGCCCCAGCGGATGCCCGGGCGCCGGCAGCGCCACCCGCAGGCCGGTCACCCCCAGACCCCGCAGCCGCCCCAGCGCGAGCGTCAGTCCGACGGGCGCCGACTCGCCCGGCAGCCCCTCCACCCGGTGCACGGCGTCCTCCCCGACGACCGCCGAGACGGCGTCGTCCGGCGAGACAAGTCCGGCGAGAAGGGCATTTCCCCAAGCGGCAAGGCGACCAGAGCGCGGTTCCGAAAGCATGCCTCCACCCTAAGGAACGCCCAAGCACCGGACCGATGGAACAGCCCGGCCGACCAGTGGCGTAGATTCGTTCAGGGCTGCGCCCACCGGCGCGGCGCATCGAGCCACACGCGTACGCGACAGCCGAGACCGGCCACACTGCAAGGGGAGACAACGCGCTCATGAGCGATGTTCTGGAGCTTCAGGACGTATCCGTGGTCCGCGAGGGCCGGGCTCTGGTGGACCAGGTCTCCTGGTCGGTCAAGGAGGGCGAGCGCTGGGTCATCCTCGGTCCCAACGGCGCCGGCAAGACCACCCTCCTCAACGTCGCCTCCAGCTACCTCTACCCCAGCAAGGGCACCGCCTCCATCCTCGGCGAGACCCTCGGCACCCCCGGCACCGACGTCTTCGAACTGCGCCCCCGCATCGGCGTGGCCGGCATCGCCATGGCCGACAAGCTCCCCAAGCGCCAGACCGTCTTCGAGACCGTCCTCACGGCCGCCTACGGCATGACCGCCACCTGGCACGAGGACTACGACGAGGTCGACGAGCAGCGCGCCCGCGCCTTCCTCGACCGCCTCGGCATGAGCGACTACCTGGAGCGCAGGTTCGGCACCCTCTCCGAGGGCGAGCGCAAGCGCACCCTCATCGCGCGCGCCCTGATGACCGACCCCGAGCTGCTCCTCCTCGACGAGCCCGCCGCCGGCCTCGACCTCGGCGGCCGCGAGGACCTCGTCCGCCGCCTCGGCCGCCTCGCCCGCGACCCGATCGCCCCCTCCATGATCATGGTCACGCACCACGTCGAGGAGATCGCCCCCGGCTTCACCCACGTCCTGATGATCCGCCAGGGCAAGGTCCTCGCCGCCGGCCCCCTGGAGCTGGAGCTCACCTCCCGCAACCTCTCCCTCTGCTTCGGCCTCCCGCTCCTCGTCGAGCAGGTCGGCGACCGCTGGACCGCCCAGGGCCTGCCGCTGTCCTGATCACCAACAGGCCCGGTGCGCCTGCCCGTTCGCACCTCGGCGCGCTCTGTCGGCGACCGGGCCGCGGACCTACCATGACCGTGTGAACGACATCGACGCATGGGTGTGGTGGCTCGTCGGCGCGGCCGCGCTCGGAATCCCGCTCGTGGTCACCGCCATGCCCGAGTTCGGCATGCTCGCGGTCGGCGCCCTCGCCGCGGCGGCCGTCGCCGGCCTCGGCGGCGGCCTGGTCCTCCAGGTCCTCGCCTTCGTCGCCGTCTCCGTCGCCCTCATCGCCGTCGTACGGCCCGTCGCGGCACGCCATCGCACCCAGCGCCCCCGACTCGTCACCGGCGTGGAGGCGTTGAAGGGCAGACAGGCCGTCGTCCTGGAACGCGTCGACGGCTCCGGCGGCCGGATCAAGCTCGCCGGTGAGATCTGGTCGGCCCGCGCACTCGACACCGACCGCACCTACGACGCCGGCGAGGCGGTCGACGTCGTGGACATCGAAGGGGCCACCGCCATCGTCATGTGACCTTGTCAGCCAGGGTGTGGCGCAACTGAACCGAACGCCCCCCGGGGCACGCGACGGTCTGTCAGACTCGTCCAGCAAGATCTTCGACGAACACGAGATCTGCCGAGAGCGCCGAGGCGAGAAGGGTACGGGGAACGATGGAACCGATCATCATCGTCCTGATCATTCTGGTGGTGTTGGTCTTCATCGCCCTGATCAAGACGATCCAGGTCATCCCACAGGCGAGCGCCGCCATCGTCGAGCGCTTCGGCCGCTACACACGGACACTGAACGCGGGCCTCAACATCGTCGTCCCGTTCATAGACACCATCCGCAACCGCATCGACCTGCGTGAACAGGTCGTCCCGTTCCCGCCGCAGCCGGTGATCACCCAGGACAACCTGGTGGTCAACATCGACACCGTCATCTACTACCAGGTGACCGACGCCCGCGCCGCGACCTACGAGGTCGCCAGCTACATCCAGGCGATCGAGCAGCTCACCGTCACCACGCTGCGCAACATCATCGGCGGCATGGACCTCGAACGCACCCTGACCTCCCGCGAGGAGATCAACGCCGCCCTGCGCGGGGTCCTCGACGAGGCCACCGGCAAGTGGGGCATCCGCGTCAACCGCGTCGAGCTCAAGGCCATCGAACCGCCCACCTCCATCCAGGACTCGATGGAGAAGCAGATGCGCGCCGACCGCGACAAGCGCGCCGCGATCCTCCAGGCCGAAGGTGTCCGCCAGTCGGAGATCCTGCGTGCCGAGGGCGAGAAGCAGTCCCAGATCCTGCGCGCCGAGGGCGAGGCCAAGGCCGCGGCCCTGCGCGCCGAGGGCGAGGCCCAGGCCGTCCGTACGGTCTTCGAGGCCATCCACGCCGGTGACCCCGACCAGAAGCTGCTCAGCTACCAGTACCTCCAGATGCTCCCCAAGCTCGCCGAGGGCGACGCCAACAAGCTCTGGATCGTCCCCAGTGAGATCGGCGACGCCCTCAAGGGCCTCTCCGGCGCGATGGGCAACTTCGGCGCCCAGATCCCCTCGCCGGCGAACCGAACGGCCACGGAACGCACCGAGAAGCCGAACATCGACTGACACCCCGCGCAACGCGCAGTTCCCCGACTCCCCCGAAGGGGCGGGGAACTGCGCGAGGAACCATGACGGACCCGCGGACGGCGACGGGACGGGCGGCCTTGCGCCCTAAGCCGCCACGTTGCCCAACCAGTCGGGCAGCGCGGCGAAGTCCTCGGCCCCCAGCGCCAGCAGCATCGCATCCTGAGGGGTCGGCTCGAACGGCTCCCGCAGCAACGGCATCCCCGCCTGCTCGGGAGTCCTGTCGGCCTTGTGGTGATTGTCCTCCGCGCAGGAGGCCACCGTGTTCAGCCACGTGTCCTGCCCGCCCTGCGCCCGCGGCACCACATGGTCCACGGTCGTCGCCCTGCGCCCGCAGTACGCGCACCGGTGCCGGTCCCGTACCAGCACACCCCGCCTCGACCACGGAGCTTGTCTTCGGAAGGGCACCCGTACGTACCTGCACAGCCTGATGACCCGGGGCGCCGGTATGTCGACCGCGGCCCCTCGCATCCGCAGTTCGGGGTGGGCCTGCTCGACGACCGCCTTGTCCTGGAGCACCAGAACGACGGCACGGTTCAACGTCACCGTCGACAGCGGCTCGAAGCTCGCGTTGAGTACCAGCGTGTCCCGCATACCAGCCCACCTCCCGTGTGCACCGGCCCACCCCCTGGCGGGCTGGGATCAACTCTGGCCGGGCACGCCGAGATGGACAACGCAATATCTGCTGCTCCCATGGGGGTGACCCTCATGCCCCCGGCAACAAAAATGCCCGCCTCTGATCACTTCCAAGACCAGAGGCGGGCAAACGTTCTGTGAACGTCAGCCTTCGGCGGGCACTTCGTACTCACCGATCAGCTGGGCACGCGCGAGCGTGTGGAACCGCAGGTTGAACCCGACCACCGCGGGCGAGGCGTCCGAGTCCGGACCGAGTTTCTCCTGGTCCACGGCGTAGACCGTGAACACGTACCGGTGCGGACCGTCGCCGGGCGGCGGAGCGGCACCGCCGAAGTCCTTCGACCCGTAGTCGTTGCGCACCTGTACGGCGCCTTCCGGCAGTCCCTCGAACTTCCCGCTGCCCGCGCCCGTCGGCAGCTCCGTCACGGAGACGGGGATGTCGAAGACGCTCCAGTGCCAGAACCCGCTGCCCGTCGGGGCGTCCGGGTCGTAGACCGTCACGGCGAAGCTCCGGGTCTCCGGCGGGAAGCCCTCCCACCGCAGCTGCGGTGAGGTGTTGCCGGCCGCGTGGACCTGAGCGTCCTTGAGCGTCGCCCCCTCCTGGACGTCCTCGCTCGTGACCGTGAAGGACGGCACCGGCGGATGGAAGTCGTGGGGGAGCGGCCGGCGCTTGGGCTCGGTCACCTGGGTACCTCCTGATCGGTTCCTGCAGTCGGAACCGAGCCTAGGACCACTAGAACCAGTTGCGCTTGCTGCCGACCTCGGACAGCCACTGGTTGAGGTACGCCGCCCAGTCGGTCCCGTGATAGTCGTTCAGGCCGACCTGGAACGAGCGGAACGTGTCGCTGCCCTCGCTGAACAGACCCGGCTTCTTGTCCATCTCCAGCACCACGTCCATCGCCTGCGCGTCGGCGACGAAGCTCAGCTCGACCTGGTTCAGACCCCGGTACTGCTGCGGCGGGAAGAACTCGATCTCCTGGTAGAACGGCAGCTTCTGCCGCGTACCCCGGATGTGGCCCCGCTCCATGTCGGCGTTCTTGAACCGGAAGCCGAGCTGGATGAACGCGTCCAGGATCGCCTTCTGCGCCGGCAGCGGGTGCACGTTGATCGGGTCCAGGTCGCCCGAGTCCACCGCGCGGGCGATGGCCAGCTCGGTCGTGACACCGATGTGCATCCCGCGCAGCGGCTGGCCGTCGATCATGGTGACCGGCGTCTCCCACGGGATCTCCAGCCCGAACGGCACCGTGTGCACGACACCGGCCTGAAGCTCGAAGGCGCCGCCGAGCTGCTGCTTGGTGAACTCGATGTTCTGCTTGTACTCCTGGTCCTGGCCCTCGACCTCGACCTGTGCCTGGAGCCCGACGGACAGCCCCTCGATCTGCTGGCTGACGGAACCGCCCTGGATGCGCACCTCGCCCTGGACGACACCGCCCGGCACGACGTTGGCCTCGGTCAGCACCGTCTCCACCGACGCACCGCCGGCACCCAGGCTCGCGAGCAGCTTCTTGAACCCCATGACTCTCCTTGTGACGAGTGGACCCTTGATCCCCTTGACCCTTAGAAACGCGATCCGGCCGTGGCCGGTTCCGCCACCTCACCCTGGCAAGACGGCGGCCCCCTGGCCAGCCCGGTGCACGCACCCGCCTCCATTACCCTCGGACGGCGTGATCGCGACCCCCGACCGTACGCCCCTGCCCAGGACCTTCTTCGACCGCCCCGTACTGGAGGTGGCCCCCGATCTTCTGGGCCGCATCCTGGTCCGGGCCACCCCGGACGGTCCGATCGCCGTGCGCCTGACCGAGGTGGAGGCGTACGACGGCGGGAACGACCCGGGTTCCCACGCCTGTCGCGGGCGCACCCCCCGCAACGACGTGATGTTCGGTCCGCCCGGACATGTGTACGTCTACTTCACCTACGGCATGTGGCACTGCATGAACCTCGTCTGCGGCCCCGCGGGCCGGGCGAGCGCTGTTCTCCTGCGGGCCGGCGAGATCGTCGAGGGCGCCGAGGCGGCACGCCTGCGCAGGCTCTCGGCCCGCAACGACAAGGAACTGGCCAAAGGTCCCGCCCGTCTCGCCACGGCCCTGGACGTCGACCGCACCCTTGACGGCACGGACGCGTGTGCCTCCGGAGAGACGCCGCTGAGGATCCTGGCCGGCACGCCGATCGCCTCCGGCCAGGTACGGAACGGTCCGCGCACCGGGGTGTCCGGGGCGGGCGGCGACGGGGAGCTCCACCCCTGGCGCTACTGGATCGACGGGGACCCCACGGTCAGCCCTTACAGGGCCCACGTCCCCCGGCGCCGCCGAACTTGACTCGCCCATGCCCGGTGCGTAATGTAGCCCGAGCCGCTTGAACCGGGTACGGCAATCGCCTGCAGCCGGAAGCGGCCAACCCACTACCTACGACATCCCCTCAGCGGGGGTGAATTCGTCGTGCCTGCACGCCCGAATTCAAACTCGCGGGGCTCGATTATGAGTCGTCCAGGGAATGCGCTAACGTAGTGAATGTCGAAAGGCCGCGAGGCGAAAGCCCCAAAGCCCAAGGCAAATCCCGCCGACAGGGAATCGGATCGAAAAGAATCTGATAGAGTCGGAAGCGCCGGAAAGGGAAACGCGGAAGCGGGACCCTGGAAAGCACCGAGGAAATCGGGCCGGGAAACGGTCTGATAGAGTCGGAGACGCAAGACCGAAGGGAAAAGCCCGGAGGAAAGCC
>NZ_JBIVOX010000018.1:0-157388 GCF_044754345.1 Streptomyces sp. NPDC093094
CGTGCGGAGCGCGTTCACGCTCCGCACGACGCCCCCTCGAAGGCGATCGGCCGGCCGGCCGGGCGGCCGGCAGGTCAGGCGGTCAGGACCGCGAGCCCTTCAGGTCCGCCATCCACGCCTCGACCTCGTCGGACCGGCGCGGAAGACCGGCGGACAGGTTCCGGTTGCCGTCCTCCGTCACCAGGATGTCGTCCTCGATGCGCACGCCGATGCCCCGGTACTCCTCGGGCACGGTCAGGTCGTCGGCCTGGAAGTACAGCCCCGGCTCCACGGTCAGGCACATGCCCGGCTCCAGCGTGCCGTCGACGTAGCTCTCCACGCGTGCGGCGGCGCAGTCGTGGACGTCCATGCCGAGCATGTGGCCGGTGCCGTGCAGCGTCCACCGCCGCTGGAGCCCCAGCTCCAGCACCCGCTCGACCGGACCCTCGACGAGCCCCCACTCGACGAGCTTCTCGGTGAGCACCCGCTGGGCCGCGTCGTGGAAGTCCCGGTACTTCCCGCCCGGCTTCACCGCGGCGATACCGGCCTCCTGGGCCTCGTACACCGCGTCGTAGATCTTCTTCTGGATCTCGGTGTAGCGGCCGTTGATCGGCAGGGTCCGCGTGACGTCGGCGGTGTAGTACGTGTGCGTCTCGACACCCGCGTCGAGCAGCAGCAGGTCGCCGGAGCGCACGGGGCCGTCGTTGCGCACCCAGTGCAGT
Organism: Streptomyces sp. NPDC093094; assembly: GCF_044754345.1. Classification (NCBI taxonomy): domain Bacteria; kingdom Bacillati; phylum Actinomycetota; class Actinomycetes; order Kitasatosporales; family Streptomycetaceae; genus Streptomyces; species Streptomyces sp. NPDC093094. The sequence continues at coordinate 702 of NZ_JBIVOX010000018.1, forward strand.
GTGCAGGCGTGCGGGCCGGCGGCGCAGATGGAGCCGTAGCCGATGTCGTTGCCCTCCACGCGGGCGCGCAGGAAGAACGTGCCCTCGATGTACCGCTCGGAGGTGGCCTCGGCCTTGTCGAGGACCTTCACCACGTCCTCGAAGCCGCGCACGGTGGAGTCGACGGCCTTCTGCAGCTCGCCGATCTCGAACTCGTCCTTGACCAGTCGCGCCTCGGAGAGGAAGACCCGCAGCTCCTCGTCGCGCTCGGCGGTGACCTTGTCGGTCAGGGCGGCCTCGACGCCGGCGTCGTAGCCGCGCACGACGCGGACCGGGCCGGTGGCCTCGCGGAGCCTGTCGGCCAGCTCGCGCACGTCGGAGGCCGGGATGCCGTACAGCTTCCCCGCCTCGGTGAGGGAGTGACGGCGGCCGACCCACAGCTCGCCCTGGCCGGAGAGCCAGAACTCGCCGTTCTCGCGGTCGGAGCGCGGCAGCAGGTACACGGTCGCCTCGTGGCCCTCGCCCGCGGGCTCCAGGACCAGGACGCCGTCCTCGGTCTGGTTGCCGGTGAGGTAGGCGTACTCGACGGACGCGCGGAAGGCGTACTCGGTGTCGTTCGAGCGGGTCTTCAGGTTGCCCGCAGGGATCACCAGACGCTCGCCGGGGAAACGCGCGGACAGCGCGGCGCGGCGGGCGGCGGTCTCGGCGGCCTGCGGGATCGGCTGCAGGTCGTGCAGCTCGGTGTCGGCCCAGCCGGACTTCATGTTCTCGGCGAGCTCGTCGGACACGCCCGGATACAGGCCGTTCTTGCGCTGCTTGATCGGCTCTTCCTCAGAGTTTTCCGGGCCCGCTGCGGTAGCAGCTTCGGGCACAGCCGGGAGCTCTTCGGTCACGGTCATCCTCCTTGGACACGGCACTGGACCCCCTCCATCGTACGGTCGTACGGAAGGGGGCCCAGGGCGGAAGGACCTCTTACATGCAGTGCAGGGGGCGTCACTCGAAGCGGGCCGCCATCAGCACCACGTCCTCCTCGCTGTCGGCGGCGTCCAGCCCGTCCGGCAGCACCGTGCGCAGCACGTGGTCGAGGAGCGCCTCGGGGTCGCGGCGCAGCGCGCGGGGGGTTCCCGCGGCGGCCGCGTGCAGCCGGGCGAAGGCGCGGTCGATGGGTTCGCCGGTGCGGTGCAGCAGCCCGTCGGTGTAGAGCAGAACCGTCTCTCCTTCGTCCGCCTGGATCTCCACGCTGGGCGCCTCCCAGCAGGCGAGCATGCCCAGCGGCGCCGACACGGACGTCTCGGCGAACTCCGTGCGCCGCTCGCCGATCAGCAGCGGCGGGCAGTGTCCGGCCCCGGCGAGGGTGAGCTTGCGCAGCGCGGGTTCGCAGTAGGCGAACAGGGCGGTGGCGGAGCGGGCGGGCTCGGTCAGCCGGAGCAGCAGCTCCAGGTCGGACAGGACGGCGACCGGGTCCTCGCCCTCCATCACGGCGTACGCCCGCAGGGAGGCGCGCAGCCGGCCCATCGCGGCGACCGCGCTCGGCCCGGACCCGGTGACCGAGCCGACGGCGAGACCCAGCGCGGCGGCGGGCAGCGGCAGGGCGTCGTACCAGTCGCCTCCGCCGCGGGCGCAGGTGCGGTGCCGGGCGGCGAGCTGGACGCCGGTGACGCGGGGGAGCCGGGAGGGGAGCAGCTCCTCGGACATGGTGGCCATGCACGCGCGGGTGCGCTCGACCTCCAGCACCCGGGCGAGGTGCTCGGTGGCGTAGCGGGCGTAGAGGCCGACGAGGTGGCGCTGGCGCTCGACGGGCTCCGCGGGCTCGTCGTACAGCCACACCGCGGCACCGAGGCGGCCGGCCGCCTCGGTGGACAGGGGGAGCGCGTAGCTGGCGGCGAAGCCCAGGCGGTGGGCCACCTCGCGGTGGCGGGGGTCGAGGCCGTCCTCGGAGAGCAGATCGGAGCGCACGATTCCGGCCACGCCGCCGGGCAGTCCCGCGGTGGTGTCGAGGAGCTCGCCGTAGGGGAGGGAGCCGCGCGGCACCGTCTCGATGTGGCCGAGGTCGGCCTGCCCGAGCCCGAGGCCGACGGTGGTGCGGGGGCCGAGCCCGTCGCCGGGTTCCAGGACGACGAGACCGCGCCGGGCGCCCACCAGGGCGCCTCCGGCGCGCAGCAGTTCCTGGAGGGCGTCGGCCAGGGAGTCCGTGCGGACGAGACGCTCGGTGAGTTCGTGGAGGGTCGTGAGGTCGGACACCCAGCCCGCGAGGCGGTCCTGGAGCAGTGCACCGGCGTCCGCGGTGACCGGGGAGACGTCAGGTGCGGCGGGTGCGGGCGCGACAGTGTGTGCGGGTGAGGGAACCGTTGAATCGATTCCGGCCACTTTCGGAGGGTGGGGGGCGTTCATGGCGTCCGGCTTTCCGACCGGTGCGTTTTGCTCAGAAGCATCGCGAACCCCCATGTCATTCTGCGCCGCTAGCGGTGTCTCCACATGTACACGCACTCGTGAGGGGATGTCCAGCATTGTCCTGCGGGGATTCCTGGTGTCCATGAGGTTTCCGGGAAGGGTGGACGTTCCTCTTGAGGAAAGGCAAAGTTGGCTTAAAACAGCCTCGGTCGGCGCCCCTCTGCGGTCGACTGGGCTTGCTCGACGGAGCGTCACAGCGGTCGTGATGGGTACGTACTCGGTGAAGGCCAGGGGTGGTTGGGGCCACCCGGAACCTGGCGGCGGACCCGGGCGTCTTAGCCACCGACGACCGTGCCCCATCCTCCCGTGGTGGAGGCGGAGAGAAGTACGCGGAACGGCAAACGCCATACTTCGCCACCCCACGCCACGCACGTGCTGCGGACAGAACGAGTACGACGAGCGCGGCAAGCACGGTGAGTACGGACAGAACGGCAGGCCCGGCCATGACGGCCGGCCGCCTGCATCGGCCGTCTACACGGCCGAGGCCCGACACTCGATCCGTAGGGGAGATCCCCGCGTTTCTCGCAGGGGTGTGATGCGCCAGCAGGTACGCACAGTGCAGTGATCGACACATGGTGTGATGTGGTCCACGGTGTTGCCGGCGTGCAACGGAAAGGAACGAGCGCTCATGCGCGAGATCCTCGGAAGGCGACGCAGGCTCCTGTCCAGGCGCGGTGGCGGGAAGCCTGAGCTGATCGGCGCGGCCCTGACCTTCGCGACCCAGTGGCAGTGGCCCGTGCTCCCCGGTGTGGCGGCCGACGCGCAGGCACGTTCGCGCTGCGGCTGTCCCGACCCCGAGTGCACGGTGCCCGGTGCCCACCCCTTCGACCCGGGCCTGCTCACCGCCACCACCGACGAGCGCATGGTGCGCTGGTGGTGGACGAACCGGCCGGCCGCCCCGATCGTGCTGGCCACCGGCGGCACGGCCCCCTGCGCGGTCAGTCTCCCCGCGCCGGCCGCCGCGCGCGCCCTGGAGGCCCTCGACCGCACCGGCATGCGCCTCGGCCCGGTCGTCGCCTCTCCCGCCCGCTGGTCGATCCTCGTACGGCCCTACGGGATGGAGCAGTTGGGCGAACTGCTCTACACCAAGGACTTCGTCCCCGGCTCCCTGCGCTTCCACGGCGAGGGCGGCTACCTCGCCCTCCCCCCGTCCGCGACCGGTCAGGGCGCCATCCGCTGGGAGCGGGCGCCGCTGCCCGGCTCGGCCTCGCCCTGGGTCCCCGACGTGGAGGCCGTGGTCGACGCCGTCGTGGACGCCCTCACTCGTACGGGTGTGAGCGCGCCCGAGTTGTAGGGGTGTCGGGCGCGCGCGGAACCGGGCGCCCGTTTCCGCTGGTTATCGTCCCCTGCATGAACCTTCGTCTCCTCGCCCTCGCGGGCGTCGCGGCATGCGCGATCGCGCTGCCGCTGGCCGTGGCGTCCGCGGGCCCCGCGGACGACGGGGAGCGCATGATCGTACGGCTGCCCGCGCCCGGGCCCGGCCCGTCCCGCCTGCTCCGGACCGGTGCGGCCGACGAGGACGACGAGACCGACGCCAAGGGGCCGTCCGCCGGACCGCCCCGGCCGCCCGGCGGGCCCGGTTCGCACGAGCGGGCCGGTGCCCCGCTGCTGCTCGGCCTGGGCGCGGCCACCGCCGCCCGCTGCGGACCCGAACTCAGTTCTCCCGAGGGCGTGGAGGCGCAGACCTGTGTACTGACCCAGGGCGAGGACACCTGGGCACGCACCTACTACCGCAACGCCACCGGTGAGACGCTCCAGGCCGTGCTGAGCCTCATGGGGCCGGAGGGGCGCACGGTGCAGATGCGCTGCGCGGTCGGGGCGGGCGACGAGCCGGCCTCCTGCGAGACACCCCGCGAGCGCACTCTCGGGGAGGCGATCCGATATACCGCGGTCGCGGAATTCGCGGGCGTGCGGCCGGACGGACCGCTGATGCTGCGATCGGGAAGCAATCCCTAGATCCTGTCCGGCGGGCCGCGGCGCCGAGGCGCGGGATCCGGCCCTGTCGGCCAAATCCCCTCTGCTCGCGGCGAGTTGACGGGCGGCCGCGTTCCGTGCGCAGGGCCGCAGACACGAAGACCCGGTTGCTGGCGACGGGGGATGCACCAGCAACCGGGCTACTGGAACGGTAACAAGAGATCGGCTGTTCGCAAATTCGATCTCTGGTTTTCCTCGGCTATTCGGACACCGATCGACCTTTTCTCGAGCGGGAGTTGTGATCGAGGTCCGCCGGGAGCCGTGAGGGCGGGGCGGCTGACCGACCGGTCAGCCGCCCCGCCCTCACAGCGGGTGTCAGCTGAGCGTGACCTGTCGGTTGGTGAGTCCGCCCCGTGCGCGGCGCTCGTCCGCCGTGAGCGGCGCGTCCGTCGCGAGGGCCGCGGCGAGGCGCTCGGCGAACTCGGCGGCCGGCTTCTCCACGTCCTGTGCGCCGACCTCGCTCGGCAGGTCCCAGACCGGGACCGTGAGCCCGTGAGCACGGAAGGAACCGACGAGACGGGTGCCCTCACCGAGGCTGGAGCGGCCCGCGGCGTGCAGCCGCGCGAGCGCGTCCAGAAGCTGCTCCTCGGGATGCGGCATGACCCACCGCAGATGGTTCTTCTCCGGCGTCTCGCACCAGTACGCCGCGTCCACGCCGGTGAGCTTCACGGTGGGGATGGCGGCGGCGTTGGCCCGCTCCAGGGACGCGGTCACGTCCGGCGTGGCGTTCTCCGAGTCCGGCACCCAGAACTCGAAACCGCTGTGCACCTCCGGCTCGAACGGGGCCTCGGGGTCCAGCAGGTCCTGGAGGCGCGGCCCCTCGGCCGGGGCGCGACGGCCCTGCACCGGGGTGCCCGGCTCGGCGTCCAGCGCGCGCCGCAGGGTGTCGGCCAGGTCGCGGCTGATGTCGCCCGACGACGTGTCGTTCTGCAGGCCGAGCAGCACCGAGCCGTCGTCACGGCGCAGCGCGGGCCAGGCCATCGGCAGCACGGTGGCCAGCCGGACCGAGGGGACGCCCTCGGGCAGGCCGCCCTTGAGGGTCAGCTCCACCGTGGCGGCCGGCACCAGCTCGCGCAGCGCCACCCAGTCGCACTCGCCCGGCAGGCTCTCGAACGGGCGGTGCACCAGCTCGGTCGCGGCGTGCGACGCGGCCCGGCCGTGACACGCCTTGTAGCGGCGGCCGCTGCCGCACGGGCAGGGCTCGCGGGCGCCGACGACCGGGATCTCTCCGTCGGTGATCTGCTGCGGCTTGGCCTTCGTCTGGGGTCGCTTCTTGGCCATCGTGGGGTCTCCCGGTTACGGCTCGTCTCGTACGGGCGCGAGCCTAGCCGTTCGAGCCATGAGCGACGCGACCCTGTGGACGACGGAGGGTCGTCGGACCGATCCTCCCGCCGAGCGGGTGAGCCGCGAGCGCCCCGGCCCGGGCCGGCCCGCCCCGGCTCAGTCCAGATCGTCGAAGACGTCCCCGAAGTCCAGGTCCACGATGGCCGAGACCGACGGGGCTGTGACGCGCGTAGCGAAGTCGTCGCGGCGCCGGGCGGCAGCCCGGTCGTGAACGCTCTCGTGGACCACGACCCACACGGTGACCTCGCCGCGGGCGTCGTCCCGCACCCCCCAGTCGTCGGCGAGCGCGGTGATGATGTTCAGCCCCCGGCCGCCGTGGGCGGTGACCGACGGGGTGGCGGGAGCCGGGCGGGTCGGTCCGCCGCCGTCCGTCACCTCCACGACGAGCCGGCCGCCCGGGTCCACGCGCCATGAGGCCCGGACGTCACCGTCTCCGGCCAGGGCGCCCCCCAGTGGCCGGCCGTGTTTGCACGCGTTGCTCAAGAGCTCGGAAAGGATGAGCACGGCGTCGTCGATGACCGTCTCCGCGACGCCGCCGCTGCGCAGCTGCGCGCGCATCCGGTGCCGTGCTTCCCCCACGCCCGCAGGGCCATGGGGTACGGCCATGCTCGACGACGTGGGCACCTCCTGTGCCACCACCAACGCCACCCCCGAGACCTCCTTCGCCCCACGCCACGGTGTGAATGCCCTCTTGGCCTGTACCGGAAACCGGCCAATGCGGTTCCGGTGACGCATTCGCAACGACCGGACACGGAGCGAACGCGCCGGTGCACTCCCTGTGATCACAAAGGGGGTGAAGGTGCTCTGACCAGGCGAGAACGGACCGTCCGAGGGGGGTGCGACGGACGGCCGAGAACCGACCCGGGGCCGGGGGGGAGGGGGTCAGCGGCCCAGGAGCCGGGCCACCGCGAGCGGCCGGTTGGTGATGATGGCGTCGACGCCCAGACGCAGGCAGAGCTCCACGTCCTCGGGCTCGTTCACGGTCCACACGTGCACCTGGTGGCCGGCCCGCTTCAGCCGTTCCACATAGGCGGGGTGGCTGCGCACGATCCGGATGGAGGGGCCCGCGATGCGCACTCCGGCGGGCAGCCGGCCGTCGCGCAGCCGGGGCGAGACGAACTGCATGAGGTAGACCGTCGGCAGGGTCGGCGCCGCGGTCCTGACGCGGTGCAGCGAGCGCGCCGAGAAGCTCATCACACGCACCGGGGACTCCTCGGGCGCGGCGGGGGAGTGCAGTCCGAACCTCTTCAGCAGGAGCAGCAGCCGCTCCTCGACCTGCCCCGCCCAGCGCGTGGGGTGCTTGGTCTCGATCGCCAGCTCCACCCGGCGCCCGGCGTCGGCGACGAGTTCGAGCAGCCGCTCCAGCGTGAGCACCGAGGTGTCCGCCGGGTCCTCGGGTCTGGCCTCCCAGTCGGGCTCCTCCTGGCCCCGCTTCCAGGAGCCGAAGTCGAGGGCGGCGAGGTCGGCCAGTTCCAGCGCGGACACCGCTCCGCGGCCGTTGGACGTACGGTTGACGCGGCGGTCGTGCACACATACGAGGTGCCCGTCCGCGGTCAGCCGCACATCGCATTCGAGGGCGTCCGCGCCGTCCTCGATCGCCTTCCTGTACGCGGCGAGGGTGTGCTCCGGGGCGTCCTCGGAGGCGCCGCGGTGGGCGACGACCTGGATGTGGTGCTGCCGTGCGTGGGTCACCGCGTCATGGTGCCACCGTCAGGGGGTATCCGTGACGTCCGAGTGGCGTCCCGGCCGCCTCCGGGATGCGTCCTATATGCGAAGAACATCCTATATAAAGGATGACCCCGGACCCACAGGCACCGCTTATGGCGCTCTGACGGCCGGTGGGAAAAGCTGGCGGCATACAAAAACGCCCCTGCGCAGCGACGACAGCCGTGGATCGAGGAGAGAAGCTGTGAGCACCGAGAACGAGGGCACCGAGGTTCCCCCGGCCCCGTCCGCACCTCCCGTGCCGGTGGACACTTCCGCGTCCTCCCCCCGGACGCCCGAGCACGCCGTCCCGGCAGCGCCTGCGGCCCAGCCGGCCCCGGCCGCCCCGCAGCCCCCGGCGTACGGCGCGGCCGCCTCCGGCCAGGAGCGGGACCCCGGGGCCACCCTCGGGTACGGTGCCCCGGCCCCGCAGCCCGGACCCGCCGGGCAGAGCGCACCCGACGCGGCCTGGCCGCCCCCGCCGGCGCCGGCGGCCACGCCCGCCTACGGCGGCGGGTACGGCGGCGGCCAGGGCGGCGCCCACGGTGGCGGAGGCTTCGACGGCGGTCACGGCGGCGGGGACCCCGTCCCGGCCTGGGGCGACTCCTATCAGGCCGGACAGCCCCCCGTTCCGAAGCAGCGGCGCGGCCGCGGCGGGATGCTCGCGGGCGTGCTGGTCGCCGCGCTGGTCGCGGGCGGCCTGGGCGGCGGGCTCGGCTACACGCTCGCGAAGAACGACGACCGGACCAGTTCCACCACGGTCTCGGCCGCGGACAGCGGCGGCGACCTCAAGCGCGACCCGGGCACCGTGGCGGGCGTCGCGGCCCGGGCGCTGCCGAGCACGGTCACCATCGAGGCCGAGTCCAGCAGCGGCGAGGGCGGCACCGGCACCGGCTTCGTCTTCGACACCGAGGGTCACATCGTCACCAACAACCACGTGGTGGCCGACGCGGTCGACGGCGGCAAGCTGGCGGCGACGTTCCCCGACGGCAAGAAGTACGACGCCGAGGTGGTCGGCCACGCCCAGGGCTACGACGTGGCGGTCATCAAGCTCAAGAACGCCCCCTCGGACCTGAAGCCGCTCACCCTCGGCAACTCCGACGACGTGGCCGTCGGCGACTCCACGATCGCCATCGGCGCCCCCTTCGGTCTGTCCAACACCGTCACGACCGGCATCATCAGCGCCAAGAACCGCCCGGTCGCCTCCAGTGACGGCTCCGGCAGCCAGGCTTCCTACATGAGCGCCCTGCAGACCGACGCCTCCATCAACCCGGGCAACTCCGGCGGTCCGCTGCTGGACGCCAAGGGCAACGTCATCGGCATCAACTCCGCGATCCAGTCCAGCAGCAACGGCGGCTTCGGCGGCTCCGGCCAGTCCGGGTCCATCGGCCTGGGCTTCGCGATCCCGATCAACCAGGCCGAGTACGTCGCCAAGCAGCTGATCAAGAGCGGCAAGCCCGTCTACGCCAAGATCGGCGCGTCCGTCTCCCTGGAGGGCACCACCGGCGGAGCGAAGATCACCGACACCGGCGCGGGCGGCGCCGACCCCGTCGAGGCGGGCGGCCCCGCCGCCAAGGCCGGCCTCAAGCCGGGCGACGTCATCACCAAGCTCGACGACCATGTCATCGACTCCGGTCCCACCCTCATCGGTGAGATCTGGACCCACCAGCCCGGCGACAAGGTCACCATCACCTACGAGCGCGGCGGCAGGACCGACACCGTCGAACTGACGCTGGGTTCTCGAACGGGCGACAACTGACCCCCGCCCGGACAGGACGACCCGTTACTCTTGTCCCCGCGCCGCCCGCCGGACCGTGGGCGACGCGGGGAGGCGTGCCCGAGCGGCCGAAGGGAACGGTCTTGAAAACCGTCGTGGCAGCGATGTCACCGTGGGTTCAAATCCCACCGCCTCCGCGTAGAGAGCAGTGAGAACGGCCCCTGACCAGGTAAATCGGTCGGGGGTCGTTCTCATGTGCGCTGTCCGTCAGTCACCGTGGTTCCCCGTCGGTTACCGGTCGATCGGGCACGGCAGGGGCATGTACCTGCTGATCCGAAGTCGTATCGGGAGCGTGCAACATCTGTCAGAGCCCCGCCCATCTGGGCACGTAGGGCGCGCGGATACGGCACGCTTGTGACCCGTTGCTGGCGCTCTTTACAGGCGGAGTCCTCTGGTGAAGTTACAAGACATCGTCCCAGTCGTCGTAGCGTTCATCACGCTGGCTGGAGTCCTTGCTCAACTGCGACGCAGACGTCCCAAGATCAGGGAAAGCGTCAGGCATGATGCGGAACTACTTGCCCTCCTTCCTGAGGAGAGCGAGGGGAGACGAATCCTCCAAGATCACATCGACAATGCGATCCGAATGATGGTCCAGGTCGAGGATCACAAGACGATTAATCCCGGTGGAGCCTTCGGCGCTGCGTCCATGTTCGCGATCGGTGCGGGGGGCCTGGTTGCCTTGTATGTGTGGGCACCCTTCGATGCCTGGTGGTGGTGGGTGTTCGTTTGCCAGGCCGGTATGGCGGTCCTTGGTGGCGTTCTGGGCGTCGTTGACGAACTGACCCCGAAGCACCGCGACATCAGAGGGCGACCCTTGCAGCTCCGGAACCGTTGATCGTGCGGTACTTCTGATTGGGGCACTTTGCCAAGTCGGCTACAGATGGCCGATCGACGGCATCATGCCTTCACCACCACCCACCCCAGCTCCCATCCCGTCCGCCGTCGACCCACACACCGTGGAGCGGACGTGGTTCATGGCGTCCAGGTGGAGCGCGCCACTGTACGAACGACCTGGACGCCATGGGCCGCGTCTGCTCGGCTCTGCCTGGGTCGGCGGTGGACGGGATGGGAGCCCCCACGCACGCCACTACGTGCCCGCGGCCGGGTTCGGCGCCCCTCCCACCCGGTGCCGGCCGATCCCCCGCCGGAGGCATTGTCCTGATCAGGGGCCGCAATGTGTGGGTGATCGACTCAGGGCCGTTGGCCCTATCCACACGTGGGCGTGCGTCGGCGCAGCGTGCGCGGAGCGGGCCGAAGGCAGGAGCGCAGCGCGCAGCGGAGCCGGGAGCGCGCCCGGCGGAGCGGAGCGCAGCCGGGGCTTGATGAGGTAGAGAAACCTGTAACAACCCTGCTCAGCCGAGAGCGTCGGTCCGCTCGGCAAGAGCCCTCAGCTCGTCGGATGCGGCTCGCCCGGCGACGAGAATCAGTTCCCTGATGACATCCCGCGCCGCGATGTGCGTGTGGATCATTTCCGGGGCCAGTTCCTCGGCTGCCAGTAGACAGCTCAGGGCATCGCCGAAGTGCCGCCGCTGAGCATGGGCTCGCCCCAGGTCCATGAGCAGCCGTGCTTGCCGTTCGATCGACATGCTGCTGGCGTCGAGCCGTTCACCGATGTCCAGGGCCTCGCCCGCATCGCCTAGATCTACAGCCGTCGAGACGGCCTGGATCTCGACGTTGGTGGGCCCGAACTCCAGGTTGAAGTCGTTGCGGTCTTCGCCGAGTCGCTCTGCGACCTCTCGGGCCTGGCCGATCTGCTCACGGGCGGCAGACCGCTCCCCGGCTCGGGCGTGCACGAGAGCCAGCATGAGGTGCAGGGAACCCAGCACAGATAGGTGCTGAGGCTCTGGCTCGTGATCTCGTACGTAGCTCTGGAGCGCGTTGACGGCGGTAGCTGTGGCGTGTTCGGCCTGGTCGAGATGCTTGAGCCGTACGAATGCATGGGCGAGCCGGTAGATACCAGCGAAGACCCCGAGGGACTCGCCGGAAAGCTCGGCCTCTCGGATCGCGCGGTCTGCTGCGACCCATGCGGCGTCAGCTTCGTTCTGCCGCACGAATGCGGCCGCGAGGGCCTGGTATGTACGTGCGGTCAGACCGTGCAACTCGGCGCGGTACTCCGGCGGAGCCGTGCGGGTAGCTCGCTCAAGCCGTGGCACGAGCGGTCCAAGAGCGGCGCTAAGTTCGGCGAACTGATCGGTGTGCGTAAGGTCCCAGATCCGTGCGGTTGCTTCGCGTAGATCGTCCATCGTGCTCGCCCGGAAGTCCTCGCGCGGACTGAGCAGGATGTCGACTGCGGGATGACCCGACAGGACGAGTCGGGCCTGATCAAGGTCGTTGGTTTCGGCCTGGGCTGCTGGCTCTTGCTCGGCGGGTAGTGGTGCATCCGGTTGAAGAACCTGGAGCGGCACGCCAAGGCCATCGGCAAGCAGGCGAAGCACGTCGAGGCGGTTGACGGGTTGGATTCCTCGCTCCACCTGAGAAAGCCAGCTCGACGTGCGTCCGATCGCCGCAGCTAGTTCGCCCTGGGTCAAGCCGCGCTGCTTCCGCAGCTCGGCCACTCGCGCGCCGAAGACGCGCCGCTCCTCGGAACTCACTGCCTGCCAGCCACCTTCCCTGCGATCGCGTCGAGGAACGTCACCTCGACCCCGGAAAGGTACTGCTCGCGCTCGGCGAGGAAGTGCTTGGTGTGGGTCTGCGCCTCGTGCTCATCGAACGCAGCACGGTCGGCATACAGCTCGTAGAAGACCCGCACCAGCGGCTCGCCCTCGGGTGTGTGGGTGACGTAGGTCAGTGTGCCGGGCTCGCTGGACTTGATGCCCTCCAGCGTGCGGGCGCACAGGTCGTCGAACTCCCCTGCGGCTTTCTCGTCGCGCAGCGTGAAGCGGACGACCAGGCCGAATCCCTCGCTCATGTGCACTCCCCTCTCAGTCGCAGACAGTCTCGCAGGACTTCAGAGTTCCTGCGAGTAGCAGAATTCCTTGACTCGCAGATTTTCTGTGAGTACGGTCGTAGTGAAGCTGCTACCTGGCGTGCCGGGTGGCTAACTGCTGCGTCGAGGAGACGAGTTCATGCCGTCCTTCAAGATCGATCTTTCGTCTGCTGTGGTGTTCGTGGCGACCGCGCCGACGCCGAAGCTGGCGAACGCGAAGACCGGTGAGCGTGCGATGGACCGGGAGACAAGTGCGCCGCTGTCGACGGTGGGTCTGCTGGTCTCGGACGAGGGGGAGGGGAACCTCTACCAGGTGACCATCCCGGAGACGGGCTACCCGGAGGGCCTGGCGCCGGGCATGCCGGTGCGGGTGGTCGGGCTCAAGGCCCGTGACTGGGAGAACGAGTTCAACGGCCAGAAGCGCCACGGCATCTCGTTCCGCGCGGTCGCAATCACCGCGGTGGCCTGACATGCCGGACGTGACGATGATGCTGGAGGCCACGGGCGCGTTAGGCGCCGCGGGTGGTCTCGGCTACGCGAAGCACCGGGCGCCGCGGGTGTACTGGTCGCTGGTCGGGCTGCCTGCCGTCGTGGGCCGGCTCACCTTCACCTACCGGGCGACCATGGATGTGTGCGGGCTGACGGTGCAGCCCTCCCGGCTGCGGGCATTCATGACCCGCAACGTCGCCCGCCGGGAAGTCCAGCCGGTGCCCCCGCGCATCCGCCGGATCCGCGGCACCTCGACCGGGCTGCGGGTGACCCTGCGGCTCCCCGCCGGACTGGAGCCCGCGGACGTGATCGCCTCCTCGGAGCGGCTGCGTCACGCCTGGGGTGTGCACTCGGTGACCGTGGTGGAGACCCGGCCGGGCTTCGTCGAACTGCGCATGACCGGCTACGACGTACTGCGCCGGGTCCGTATGCCCCGCCGGGCCACCCCGCACGACATGGTGGTGCCGGTCGCACTGCGGGAGGACGGGACCGCGTTCGAGCGGGACTACCGCAAGGCACCGATGGCGCTCACCCTGGGCGCGAACGCCTCCGGCAAGTCCATGTACCAGCGCAACCTGATCAAGGGACTCGCCCGGCTCCCGGTGGCCCTGGCGGGTATCGACTGCAAGCGCGGGGTGGAACAGTCCGCCTTCGCGCCCCGCCTGTCGGCGCTGGCCACCACGCCCGATGATGCCGCCTCGCTGCTGGCGGTGCTGGTCGCGGAGATGGAAGACCGCTTCGACCTGCTCAGCGCGCATGGCGTCTCCGACGTGTGGGAGCTGCCCGAGCACCTGCGGCCGGTCCCGGTTGTGGTCCTGGTCGACGAGGTGGCAGAGCTGTTCCTGATCTCCTCCCGCAAGGACGAGGAACGGCGGGAGCGGATCGTCACCGCGCTGATCCGCCTCGCGCAGATGGCCCGGGCGGCCGGGATCTACCTGGAGATCTGCGGCCAGCGCTTCGGCTCCGACCTCGGCAAGGGCGCCACCATGCTGCGCGCCCAGCTCACCGGCCGGGTCGTGCACCGCGTCAACGACAAGCAGACCGCTGAAATGGGCCTCGCCGACGTCGCCCCCGACGCCGTCCAGGTCGCGACCCTGATCCCGATGGAACGCCCCGGCACCGCCGTCGCCGCGGACTCCTCCGGTGGCTGGTCGAAGATCCGCACCCCGCACACCACCCGCGACGAAGTCATCGCCATCTGCCGGGAACACGCTCACCTCGTCCCCGGCCTCCCGGCCCTGGACCCCTTCCGCCCGCCCGTGCCCGCTGAGCCGTCGGCGCCGGTCCCCTCGCTGCTCAAGCCCTTCCCGGCCACCGACTAGCAACCCCTCATAACCCGGTCGGCGCGGCCGTCTCCGCGCCGGGTCCCTACCCCCGCCATGCCGAAATCGAAAAGGAGTGCGCCGTGACCGTCGTCCCGTTCCCCGACTCCGTTCCGGACCGGACCCCGGAGCCGTACGACCCGCTGGAGTCCGCCCTGCTGTCCGCGTTGAACAACGCGCCGGAGGCCATGGACGCCTACCGCGACGAGCCCGCCGAAGCCTCTGACGCCAACTCCCCGTGGGCCTGGTGATCTCCATGGCCGAACGGAAGACCACCCGCCGCCGCAAGCCCGCACCGAAACCGTGCCCGGACTGCCGGGCCGGACAGACCTCGGAGTCCTTCCGGGTCGGCGGCCGCCGCAAGCACATCAGCAACGACCGGCAGGAAGCCCTCTGCCTGACCTGCCTCGGCACCGGCCACGCCCCCGACTGAACCCCGCCAGGGCCGGGCGGCCAGACACCGCTCCCCGCCCGCCCCTGGCCCAACCACCCCCGGAAGGGAGGTGCCCCATGTCCCGCTCGCTCCGTCCGGACGCCGTCCTCATCCAGGCCGTCATTGCCGGTGCGCTGTCCTTCGCACACCTGCATGACCTGGCTGCCGCGGCCGGGCAGTCCGGATGGAAGGCATGGGCCTACCCCGTCTCCGTCGACCTGCTGCTGGTCGCCGCCTGGCGCCGACTGCGGACCGCCCGCCGTGACCGCTCGGCCTGGACCTGGTTCGTGATCGCCCTCGCGGCCTCGCTCGGCGCGAACATCGCCACCGCCGGACTCCTCGACCTGCACCAGGTGCCGTCCTGGCTGCGGATCCTCGTCGCGGGCTGGCCCGCGCTGGCCTTCCTCGGCGGAACGCTCCTGGTCCACACCCCCGCCGAACTGCCCGTTCCTGCACAGCCTGTGCGTGAGCCGGCCCCCGTGACAGAGATCGAGTTGGACCGCACCGACACCCCGGAGCCCTTGCCGGAGCTGGACCCCGCACCACCACCTCGGCCGGTGTCCGCCCCGGTGGTTCCGGCCGCGTTGCTGGACCACGCCCGGAAGATCGCCGACGCACACCGTGCCGCCACCGGCACCGAGATGCCCGCGGATGCGCTGGCGGCCCGGCTGGGTCTGCCCGCCGACATGACCGCAGCCATCGCCGCGCAACTCCAACCCGCCTGACCCGAAACGAGGTTCGCTCGTGAGTGCCTTCCGCCGCTTCCGCGACCGCATCCGCATTGGCCCCGTGGAGGTCGCCACGTACTACGACGGCCGGGGCCGCGACAAGCACACCGCGGCCTGCACCGCCCCCGGCTGCGGCTTCTCCGGCGACTACCACGACCGCGCCGGTGCCGAACTCGCCGCCCGCGCCCACCGCTGCAAGTCCTAGAAGGGATCTGGCCGTGGACGTTCCGCTCTGGCTCGCCCTGCTCGCCGTCGGATGGCTCGGCGTCAAGCTCGCCCGCCCGCCCTGGTGGCTGGTCGCCGTGCTCCTCCTCGGCGGCTACCTCGTCGCCGACAGCTTCCTCAGCCCCGCCCTCAACACCGTCGTCAAGTAGCCCCGAAGGGACACCGATCATGCTCACCCCGAAGTACCCGCCGCACGACACCGCACCGCCCGCGGCCACCGCCGCCCCGACCGGCAAGAGCCCGGCCCCCGCCGTTCCCGCCCCGACCCCGATCGCCACCCGGCCCACCGTGCAGCTCACCCCGGGCAGCGCGCTCGCCCTCGCGGCCGGTGGCGGCGCGGTCGTCCTCGTCGTCGGCGCGGTCCTGGTCTCGCTCCTGCTGGCCGTGGCCATCACCGGCGTCTCCATCGCCGTGGTCGCCGTCGTGCTCCGCCTCCTGGTCAAAGACCTCCACAAGGAGCGGTGACCGACATGGACACTCACGTGATCGCGGCCGGGTTACCGGCCCTGGGCTGGGCCGTGCACGGCGGCATGCTCCTGCGCCGCCTCGGCTCCGCCCGCCGTGACCCGCTGACCGGCCTGCACACCCGCGCCGGATGGACCACCCGCGCCAAATACCTGATCGCCAGGCACCCCCACGCTGTCGTGGTCCTGGTCGACTTGGACGACTTCAAGGCCATCAACGACACCCACGGCCACGCCGCCGGGGACACCGTGCTCACCGCGACCGCCCGCCGCCTCACCGACTGGTGCGGACGCCACGGGATCGCCGCCCGCCTTGGTGGAGACGAGTTCGTCGCCATCGTCACCGACCCCCACCGCACCCCGGGTCTTCCCGCCCTGCGGATCGCCCTGAACCGGCCCGTCCAGCACAACGGCCACGTCCTGCCGGTGGCGGCGTCGGTCGGCCACTGCCACCGAGGACGGCTCCTGGTACCGACCCTCACCGACGCCCTGTCGGCCGCCGACGCCGCGATGTACGCGGACAAGGGCCACGGCAGGCGCAACACCCGCCACTGACCACAAAGGAGATCACGTCCATGGGCATCTTCCGCCGCAAGAGCGACCCCGAACCCGCCCGCAACGAGCAGATGGTCGAACTCGGCCGCGACTACGCCATCGCACGGCGCCACCGCGACACCAAGGCCATGAACCGGATCATGCGTCAGATCGGTACCGACAAGGACGTCACCGACCTGAGCGACTTCCGCGAAGGCCAGGAGTCCTACGACTCCATCCCGCCCATCCCGCGCGGCCGCAACCGCCGCCGCTGACGGCCCCGGGGCGGCTCTCTCGCCAAAGACCGCCGCCCCGGCGCCTTCCCTCCACTTCCAGATCCAACGGACCCGAAAGGGAAGCCTCATCATGCCCCAGCACGCCCCCAAGACGCGCGTCTGCCGCGACTGCGACGGCTTCGCCACCGCCGCCATCACCACCGGCCTGCGCCACACCGACGGCACCCGCGCCACCCTCCACGTGCCCTGCCCGGCCTGCCAGGGCACCGGCCACACCCTGCCCGCCGCCTACACCCGCGCCGGGCGGTGAGCCTTGTGGCCCTCCTCGACTGGCGCTCGCCCGAGCACTACGACCACACCGGCGACAAGCCGTGCGTGATCTGCACCAAGCCCACCCCGCTGCGTTCCGACCGCGGCAAGCCCGTCCACAAGGTCTGCGCCGAGCAGTGGATCGACGCGCACCCGCCCAAGGAGGAGCAGCGTTGACCCACTCCGCCACCGCGGCGGGCCTGGACCCGGCCACCCTCGCTGACGTGCTGAGGCTGGCCGGGTCCACCGGCTTCGGCCGCATCCAAGAGCAGATCCGCCGCACGGGAGGATGCGCCGACCCGATCCACCTCCAGGGCGCCACCGTCACCCGCGACCGCGCCACCGGCCAGGTCCTGCACTCCTACTCCACCGACACCGAGCCCGGCGGGCGTCTGCGGATCGCCTGCGGCAACCGGCGTGCCTCGCGCTGCCCGGCCTGCGCCTGGACCTACGCAGGCGACACCTACCACCTCATCCGCGCCGGACTCACCGGCGACCCCGACAAGGGCACCCCCCACACCATCCGGGATCACCCGCGGGTCTTCGCCACCCTCACCGCACCCTCGTTCGGCCCCGTCCACAACCGCCCCGGAAACCGGCCCTGCGCCTGCGGCACCCGCCACCCCGACGACGCCCC
The DNA here is from genome assembly GCF_044754345.1 of Streptomyces sp. NPDC093094. Classification (NCBI taxonomy): domain Bacteria; kingdom Bacillati; phylum Actinomycetota; class Actinomycetes; order Kitasatosporales; family Streptomycetaceae; genus Streptomyces; species Streptomyces sp. NPDC093094. The sequence goes on from NZ_JBIVOX010000018.1 coordinate 18,234, forward strand.
CGAACTCGGCACCCCGCTCGACCCCGACACCTACGACTACGCGGGCGCCGTGCTGTGGAACAACTACGCCTCTGACCTGTGGCGATACTTCACGATCTACCTGCGCCGGGAGATCGCCAAGAGGGCCGGCCTCACCCAGAAGGAAGCCCACGAAGCCTCGCGCGTCGCCTTCGGCAAGGTAGCCGAGTACCAGAAACGCGGCGCGATCCACTTCCACGCTGTGATCCGCTTCGACGGCCCTGAGGGACCCGAATCGCGGCCCCCGGCCTGGGCCACTCTCGACCTGCTTACCGACGCAATCCGAGCGGCCCGTGCCCGCGTCGCCGTTGACGTGCCCAAGGCCGGAGACCAACCGGCGCGCGTCCTGCGCTGGGGCAGCCAGCTCGACATCCGCCCCATCCGCGCGTTCGGCGACGGTGAAGAGATCAGCGAACAGGCCGTGGCCTCCTACGTCGCCAAGTACGCCACCAAGGCCGCCGAGACCACCGGCACCGTCGACCGCCGCATCGGCAACAAGGAAGCCCTCGCGTTACTCGGTGTGCCGGACCATCCCGCCCGGCTCATCGCGGCCTGCCTCGACCTGCACCCGCTCTACCCGGACCGCAAGCTCCGCGACTGGGCCCACATGCTCGGCTTCCGCGGCCACTTCTCCACCAAGTCCCGCCACTACTCCACCACCCTCGGCGCCCTCCGCCAGACCCGCGCCGACTACCGCGCCGCCCAGCAGCGCCAAGCCCTCGGCCTGCCCGACCCCGACGACCCGGAGGCCACCACGCTCACCCTCGCCCACTGGACCTACGCCGGACACGGCCACACCCCCGGCGAATCCTGGCTTGCCGCCAACACGCGCCGGGAGATCGAGCACAACCGTGAGATCGCCCGCGAAGTCCGGGCCGACCTGGAAGCACGCGAGACAGCGGGAGCGTGGTGATCGTGGATCGACTCCTCAGCGTGGAACAGGTCGCCGAGCGTCTTGGTACGACCGTGCGCTTCCCTCGACGCCTCATCGAAGAACGTCGCATCACCTTCGTGAGGGTTGGTCGGCACGTCCGCATCCCGGAGAGCGCCGTCGACGCGTACGTGACCGCCAACACCGTGCAACCGATCGCCCTGCGACCGACGGGCCTCAGGAGGGTGGCCTGATGGCTGGCAAGCGCAAGTCCCGCCGGAACTTTGGCCGTGTTCGCAAGCTGCCCTCAGGTCGCTTCCAAGCCCGGTACCCAGGGCCTGACGGCGTGCTCCGCCCTGCTGACCGGACCTTCGCCACCTCAACGGATGCCGACCGCTGGCTGATGAGGAAGCGCATCGAGATCGAGGAAGGGCGCTGGCTCGACCCGACTGAGGGACAGGCAACCGTGCGCGACTGGTCGGCCCGGTGGCTCGCGGCCGTCTCCCCGCAGCTCAAGCACAAGACGCAGGCGTCGTATCGCTCTCTGATCAACTCGCTGATCAATCCGGCGCTCGGTGATCGTGAGCTGTCCAGCCTGCGACCGATCACCATCTCTGAGTGGGTCGGCGGGATGAGTAGCAAGGGCCTCAGTGCCTCACGGATTCGGCAGGCGTACCGGGTGCTGTCACAGGTCATGCGGGCGGCCGTCGACAACGACATGATCGCGCAAACGCCGTGCCGGGGCGTGAAGCTGCCGCGGATGCCGCAGACGGAGCCGCACATCCTCACCCCGCTCGAAGCCTCGCGGATCGTGCAGAGCGCTGCCAAGCCACATGATCTGCTGATCGCACTGCTCGCCTACGCGGGCCTGCGAGTTGGCGAGGCGTTCGCCCTTCGGCGCGTGGACATCGACGTCTCGGGCGGCTTCGTCCTGGTCGACGAGAACCTGGCCGAAGCCAACGGTACCTTGGTCTTCGACACCCCGAAGACGCATCAGAAGCGACTCCTTCGGATCGGCCCGGCGCTCGGCAAGCGGCTCGCTCGGCACCTGGAGACTCTGCCCGGTGGAGACGACGAGCTGCTGTTCACGACGCCCGCGGGCAAGCCGCTGCGCTACAACCAGTGGCGCAAGGCGTACTTCGACCCCGCTGTGTCGGCGGCCGGGCTGACCGACGTCACCCCGCACGATCTTCGGGCGTCCCACGGTACTTGGGTCGCCGACAGGTACGGCGTGATGACCGCCGCTCACCGGCTCGGCCACTCGAACGCGAGCGTCACGACCCGGCACTACGCCCGGCCGGTTGCCGGTCGCGATGAGCAGGTCGCTGAGGCATCGGACTCCTGGCTCGACGGGCACGAGCATGCCCCTGGGGCACGTAGCGGGCACGAAGACGGTGACGATGGCTCCGCCGGGGTTCTTGCACCGGCCTGACCTGCGGCGGACCGGTCAGGCAGCCTGACGGCCGAAAGGTCTTGAAAACCGTCGTGGCAGCGATGTCACCGTGGGTTCAAATCCCACCGCCTCCGCGCAGGTCATGAGCATTGCAGGTCGGAAGGGGTGCCTCTCGCCGAGAGGCACCCCTTCCACGTGCCTTCCGCTGCCGGCGGCGGGTCAGGTGCGGGCGCCGGCGGCCGGGTCGTGCAGGCAGAGCGCGATGTTCCGCACCGCGGCGGTGAGTTCCTCGATCACCCGGGCCGCCTGCTCGGCGTTGTGGAAGGCCGGGCGCCCGGCCAGCGACAGGCCCAGTTTCTCCGCGGCCTGGAGGGCCTGCCCGGCGCCCTCGGCGGGAGAGAGGGGGCCGGGGGCGGCCGTCTCGGCCGCGAGAGGCGGTTCCGGCACGGCGGCAGGCCGGCCCGCCGCGACCGCCACGGGCGCGTCGGAGACCGACGGCGCACCCGGGACCGACGGCGTACCGCAGACCACGGGCATCGGCTCGGGGGCGGCCGGCGTCGAGGGGCCGGTCGGGACGGAAGGTCCGGCCGACATGGAGGAGCCGGTCGGCATCGAAGGGCCGGCAGGCATCGCGCCGCTGTGCGCCTCCCCCCGGTACCGGTCGAACGAGACGTGGAAGGCGTCGGAGTCACCGGTCATGGAGACGCGGTCCTCGTTCTCCGGCCTCGGCGGTGCGACCGGCAGGGGGTACGGGTTGCGGGAGGTGTGCTCGGCGTGCGGGGCCAGGTCCGGCGCGTTGCGGGTCCGGGGCAGCACGAAGTGCTCGAAACCCGGGAACGCCAGGGCGGCGGAGTGCGCGGCGGGACGCGGGCTGTACTCGGTCTGCCACTGCATGCGGTAACAGTCGACCTGGTCGGCGCAGGCGGCGCGGGCGTGGAAGACCGCCGTGTCCTCCCCCAGGGGCGGGTACCAGAGGTTCGGCCCCGGGAAGCGCACGGTCCGCACCCGCGGCCTGATCGGCTCGGCGCACCCCATGCAGCAGCCCTCCGGCACCATGAGCGGGATGCCGCCGTTCTGCTCGGGCCAGCGAGGGCCGCCCTCCCAGCGGTACTCCCCGTGACGGCAGGGCGGCAGCTCGCCGCAGGCACGGCAGACGGCGTAGTGCTCCGGGAGGACCTGCCAGTCGTGGCTGGCGGGGGCGCACCAGTGCTTCGGCGTGGACCGGGGAAGGTTCTCGTTGCGCAGGACGAGGATCACCGGGCGCTTGTAGAACTCGGCCCGCTCGGGAGCGGGTTTGACCCCCTGGTCGTTGGCCCGGCGCAGTTCGTTGGCGTGCCACCACAGCTCCACGTGGTCGCGCCATGCCTTCTCGTAGATGTCCGGCCACCGGTCGCCGGCATAGCTGTTGATCTCCAGGATCCGCCACGCCTGCCGGTCTAGTACCACGATGGAGCCGGCCCGCAGCCGCATGTGCGTTCCGTTGTCACCCTCGTCCGGCCAGTCGTGCCGGCCGATACGAGTGGGCTGGTCTGGGTGCCACCTGCGAGCCTGCATGTCATGCTCCTCGGCACGAAACTTCATAGTTTCAACTGGGCCAGTTGGTGACATTCTGAACAATCAGGACGTTTACCTCGGTGTAGACACGCGCACACCGTTGACCGAAGACGCTCGGAAACGCTTTTCCCGCGACACCGATTCCTTCGGAAACACCCATGGATGCGGGCTTTTTCGGCCCTCGGGGCATCACCGGACCCCGGCGTCCCGCGGAGCACGGAACAGCGACCCCGTACCCTCGCGTCCTGTCTCGAAGCCCACCGTACGGGTGATGACGCTTCGGTGGACGCACCCCGTACGTGTGTATTGCCCCGTGTCTCCCGTCACCGGACGCCGCGCGGAGACGCGTACGCGGGATCCCGGGCCCGTGTCCGAACCGCCCCGGTACGGGCGAGCCCTCAGTACGTGGCCCAGTAGACGTAGCAGGTGAACCCGAATCCGGCGCTGCCCCGGGCCTTTGCCCACGCGCCGGCGTCCGCGTACTGCCTGTCGCTCGCATCGCCGGTGATCGCCATGGCCGAGTGGTACAGGCTCGGGTGCGTGTAGTGGGAGTGACAGCCCTTCAGGAGTCCGTCGACCTCCGTGCCGTAGCTCCAGGTCCCGCCGCCCACCTGGACGACGTCGAGGGGGGCGGCCGTTCTTCCGGCGGGGTCGGCGTCGATGGCGACCATCCCCCATTCCCTGGGATTCCCGAGGAAGTCGGGGGCGCTCGGCCCGGGGTCGGACGCCGCCGCGCCCGCCGGTGCCGTGAGAGCGCCGACGGCCAGGACGGTGCTCATGACGGCGAGAGCGAAGGGCCTGCCGAGGTTCTTCATGAAGCCGGCCATCTCCTTCTGGTCTCCCCGGGGTGCGGCCGGGTGAGGGGCACGGACTCGGGGAACGGCGTTCGGTCGGAGACGTTATGCCCGGTACACATGTGTGAGGTGTCGCCTGTTCGGGTCACGAGGGGGTGCGCCGGGGCCCGGGCCGCCCTTCGCAGTGCGCCGTTCTCCCGCCCGTCGGCACGACGGGGTCCCGTGACACCGGTCCGGGATCCGTGACGGGCTCGTCCCGGCTCTGTGACGCCCGGCTTCTCCCTGTTCCGGCAGGTCGGGGCCGTTGCCACGGTCCCTCCCACCCGACGCGGCCGGGCGGCCGCGCCGGAGACAGGGGGACGAGACGATGAACACCCGACGCCGCCGCAGACACGCCGCCGTCGTCCTCACGGCTGTGGCGCTCGGTGCCGTGCTGACCGGATGCAAGGGGGACGAGGGCAGGGCGCGGGGCGCCGGCCCGGCGGATCCGGGGCCCGCGGCCGAGGCCGGTGCGACACCGGGCGGCACCTCCGCGCCGACCGGCACCCCCGCACCGCCGAGCGGCACCGGAGGCGGAGCGGGAAGTGCCGCCGGGGGCGGAACCGGAAGCGGCACCGGAAAGGGCGAGGGGCCCGGCGGCGCGAAGCCGGGCGCTCCGGCCGGGCCGGCCACCACCCCGCCGGCCGGAGCCGGGGCCGCCGGCTGTGTCTCCGGGCCCCCGGTCCCCGACGACTACGACCCCGACGAGTTCGCCCTCTACGGCTACGAGGAACTCGCGGGCGTCACCGACAAGGTGAACCTGATCGTCCGGCACGGTGCGTGGGGCTGCCCCGGGCCGGACACCGACGGGGCCCCCTTCGTGGTCTCCGGCGAGGAGTCCCGCTGGGCCCTCGGCCAGGGCGCGTACGTCACCGCGACCAACCCGGTCGTGGAGAGCACGGAGAACCGGCGGATCGGGGTCCAGGAACTGCTCGACTGGCTCGACGCCCACCCCGGCTCCGGCCTGGTCTTCCGGTACGAGACCGGCGACGACGAGGCGGTGCACCGCCTCGACGAGGTCTTCACCCCGTAGGGGCCGGGCCCTGCGGGCCCCGCGTCCACGTCATCCGCTCCGCCGAGGCGAGCGTCGCCCGCGCCTCCCGTTCCGTCAGCCCCGTCGCGCACGCCGCGTCCGTCAGGGCGTCGGCGAGCGCGGGCCCGATGCCGTTCTCGTAGGCGCGGCACGCCGCCCAGAAGAGGCGGGTGTTGCGCTGGCCCCGGTGCGCGGCCAGGACGAACTGGATCAGTCCCCGGCCGTGTCCGTCCCCGGCGGCCGCCGCCGGACGGGCTGTCGCCGCGGTGTCCGTCGCCGAGGCGCGCGGGGGCGGCAGCAGCAGCCGCAGCAGGGCCGACGGGCAGGGCGCCGACGGCAGCAGGGCCGTGCCGGGCGCGGCCGTGTACACCCCGTGGTCCGTCCGGGAGCCGGGGCCGACCAGGTAGCCGCCCGCGCCGCGGATGTCGATGCCCGGGGCGAGGCGGCCCGCGGAGTTGGGGACGACGACGTCGGGCGGGCCGGTGAGCCAGAGATGGCGGCCGCCGGACGGGGTGAGCACGACGACGGTCGGCGGGATCGTGAACCGGTGGCGCAGGGACAGCTCGCGCAGGGCGCCCGGCGCGTCCGTGCCGGACTTGGTGTCCAGGTCGACGCCGACGAGATGGTGCGGCGGCAGACCGCAGGCGATGCCGTAGCCGGTGGCCCAGGGCGCGGCGGCGAAGAGGGCCCGGACGCGGGCGGGGTCGGTGGAGGCGTCGTGCACGCCGTGCCCGAAGCGTCCGCACTCGCCGCGGCAGGGCGGGCCCGCCGGGACGGTGCGGCCACGGTGCGGCGAGGGCAGGGCCGGGAGCTTGGTGCGGGACAGGGGGACGACTGCCAGTCCGCGTTCCGCGGCCGACAGCGCGTGTGCGAGGGCCAGCGTGGTGGCCTGCCGGTCGATGGTGGCCATGACCCCATGTTCGTACGAATGTTCGAAGAAGGGAAGAGCGGGTCGGTGCGGCGCGCCCGGGGCGACGAGAACGGCCGGAACGCATCGGAACGCGCCGGAACGCGCCGGAACGCCTCCCCTCCCGCGATGCTCGGCGCGGAGTCGCCCGAACGGCCCTGACCTGCGGCTTCACCGACAGAAAAGGTGCCGAAAGGGGTTTATCGACTTGTCATCACGCTTGAGGGCGAATCGGTGCTTCCGGGGCGGTTCGCCGGTGATCCGCTGGGCAGCTCTGGACTCGCGACGTCGAGCAGGACGCCGGGACGGTCGGCCGACTGCCCCGGCGGAAGCCGTACTTCACGCGCCGAAGGCCCCCGGCGGCCGGTGCGCATCCGTTCTGGAGGACATACACATGGCAAGCATCCGTACCGTCCGCGTCGTCGCCGCCGTCTCCGCTCTGCCGCTCGCGGCCGTCCTCTTCTCGGGCGTCGCGGCGGCGGACGACGGCGCGTTCGCGGACAACGGATCGAGCGCGGCCGTCACCCACGCGTCCCAGGGCGTCATCGGCAGCGGCGTCGGTGGCGGCAACAGCGGCAACTCGTCCACCACGCAGCAGCAGGCGATCGGTTCCGGCACCTCGAACCAGAGCAACACGGCCCAGGCCGACGGCTCGGCCTTCACCGCGGTCAACCAGGGCAACGGCAACGTGGCCGTCGGCTTCACGCCGCCGTGGTGGTGAGGTGAGGAGGGGGCGGCGTCCGGCCCGCCGCCCCCAAGTCCCTTGTGCCGGGCTCTCTGTGTGGGGGGCGGTGACTGCGCGGCGGTGCTCCGGTGCCGCCGCGCGGCCGTGTTCTTGACACCGCACCGTATCTGACGGACAGTCAGAAACCGTCGGGTGCAAGGCTCCGGTACGGGAGGAGGCGTGTCGTGACCGACGACCTGGCCGCGCGGCTGACGGCCTACGAGGGGCGGCCCGCCGTCGCCGGGGCCACCGGGAAGGACCCCGTGAACGCGCCGATGATCCGGCACTGGTGCGAGGCCCTCGGCGACACCCACCCCGCCTACACCGGACCCGACGCCGTCGCCCCGCCCGCCATGCTCCAGGTGTGGACGATGGGCGGGCTCGGCGGCCACGACCGGCGCACCGACGCCTACCAGGAACTCCTCGCCCTGCTCGACGCGGCCGGCTGCACCGCCGTCGTCGCCACCGACTGCGAGCAGGAGTACCTGCGCCCGCTGCGGCCCGGTGACCCGATCACCTTCGACACCGTGATCGAGTCGGTCACCGGTCCCAAGTCGACCCGGCTCGGGCGGGGCTGGTTCCTCACCACCCGTACCGACATCCGCGCGGACGGCCGCCTCGCGGGCGTCCACCGCCTCCGCATCCTCAAGTACGCGCCGCACCGCCCGGCCCGCGCCCCGGGCGAGCGCCGCCCGCGCCCGGTCGTCAACCGCGACAACGCCGGGTACTGGGAGGGCGTCGGCCGCCACGAACTGCTCGTGCAGCGCTGCACGGCCTGCCGCGCCCTGCGGCTGCCCTGGCTGCCGGGCTGCCCGGACTGCGGCTCGCCCGGCTGGGACACCGTCCGGGCGAGCGGTGAGGGGACCGTCTTCAGCTACGTCGTGCTGCACCATCCGCCCTTCCCGGCCTTCGCCCCGCCGTACGCGGTCGGTCTGATCGAGCTGGCCGAGGGCGTCCGGATCGTCGCGGACGTGGTGGGGGTGCCGTACGACGCGGTGCGCGTCGGGATGCCGGTGCGGCTGGAGTTCCTGGCCTGCGACGAGGAGCTCACCGTGCCGGTGTTCCGGGTGCGGGAGGCGGCGGCATGAGGGCCGGGTACCGGCTGCCTCCGCTGGACATCGAGGTGACCCGCACACTGATCGTCGCCGGGGCCCTGGCCTCGCGCGACTACCAGGACGTCCACCATGACCCGGAGGCCGCCCGACGCGGCGGCGCGCCCGACGTCTTCATGAACATCCTCACCACGAACGGCCTGGTCGGCCGCTATGTCACCGATGCCTTCGGACCCACTTCCGTGCTGCGAAGGCTCGCGCTGCGGCTCGGCACGCCCAGTCACCCCGGCGACACCCTGCGGCTGGCCGGCACGGTCGAGAAGAGCGAGGGCCGCCGCGCCGTCGTCCGGGTGACCGGGGACAACGCCGTCGGGCGGCATGTCACGGCCACCGTGGAGGTGAGCTGGTGAGCGCCCGCGCGAGGGCGGCGATCGCCGGTATCGGCGCGACCGTGTTCTCCAAGGACTCCGGGCGCAGCGAGCTGCGGCTGGCCGCGGAGGCGGTGCGGGCGGCGCTGGCGGACGCGGGGCTGACCCCCGCCGACGTCGACGGCCTGGTCACCTTCACCATGGACACCAGCCCCGAGATCACCGTGGCCCAGGCGTGCGGGATGGGTGAGCTGTCCTTCTTCTCCCGGGTCCACTACGGCGGCGGCGCGGCCTGCGCGACCGTGGGGCAGGCGGCGATGGCGGTCGCGACGGGCGCGGCCGAGGTGGTCGTCTGCTACCGCGCCTTCAACGAGCGCTCCGGCCGCCGCTTCGGGTCCGGCGTACGCCACCGGGAGCCGACCGCGGAGGGCGCGGCGCTGGGCTGGGTGATGCCGGCCGGGCTGCTCACCCCGGCGTCCTGGGTGGCGATGGCCGCGCGGCGCTATCTGCACGTGCACGGGCTGACCCCGGAGGCGTTCGGGCCGGTGGCGGTCACCGCACGCCGTCATGCGGCCGTCAACCCGGCCGCCCATTTCCACGGCCGGCCCATCACCCTCGCCGACCACGCCGCCTCGCGCTGGATCGCCGAGCCGCTGCGGCTGCTCGACTGCTGCCAGGAGACCGACGGCGGACAGGCCCTGGTCGTCACCACCCTCGACCGCGCCCGCGGCCTGCCCCGTCCGCCGGCTGTGATCGCGGCCGCGGCCCAGGGCGCGGGCCGGGCCCAGGAACAGATGACGGGTTTCCACCGGGGGGACCTGACCGGGCTCCCCGAGGCGGAGGCCGTGGCCCGCCGGCTGTGGGCCACGACGGGGCTCGGGCCGCAGGACATCGATGTGGGGATCCTCTACGACCACTTCACCCCGTTCGTGCTCATGCAACTGGAGGCGTACGGGTTCTGCGGGCCGGGCGACGCCGCCGCGTTCGTCGCCGAGGAGCGGCTGCCGCTGAACACCCACGGCGGCCAGCTCGGCGAGGCGTATCTGCACGGCATGAACGGGATCGCGGAGGCGGTGCGGCAACTGCGCGGCACCTCGGTGAACCAGGTGGCAGGGGCGGAACGGGTGCTGGTGACGGCGGGTACGGGGGTGCCGACGTCGGGCCTGGTGCTCACGGCGGACACCTGAGCGGCACGGGCCCTGCGCCGGGCCTCCGCCGTCCCGGCGCCCGGGCCTCCGCCGTCCCTGCGGCCGGGCCTCCGCCGTCCCTGCGGCCGGGCCTCCGCCGTCCCTGCGGCCGGGCCTCCGCCGTCCCTGCGGCCGGGCTGGCACCGGCTCCGGGGCCGGACCGCCGCCGGCCGTGTGCCCGGGCCGCCGAAGCGCGCGGCGGCGGGCGAACCCTCAGGGCGGACCCTGAGCCCACCCGTACGACGTCTCCACCCCTCGTCCACCTTCAGGAGGTGTACCCGGCACCACCCCTACAACCTGAGGGGGACCGCGCTTCGGGACCTGCGGCCGATCCGCGCGCCCGGCCGCGCTCCTAGCGTGGACGACATGACCACACTCGTCTGCACCAGCGCCCCGGAGACCGCCGGACCGGCGGGGCGGGCGCTGCCGTACACGACGTACCCGTCGTTCTCCTCCTACGTCAGGGCCCGCCGCCCCGTGCTGCTGCGCACCGCGCGGTCGCTGACGTCGAACGCGAACGACGCCGAGGATCTGCTGCAGACCGCGCTGACGAAGACGTACGTCGCCTGGGAGCGCATCGAGGACCACCGCGCGCTCGACGGCTACGTCCGCCGCGCTCTGCTGAACACCCGCACCTCGCAGTGGCGCAAGCGCAAGGTGGACGAGTTCACCTGCGACGAGCTGCCCGAGCCGGAGCCGTCGGCCGGCCAGGCCGACACCGCCGAGCGGCAGGCGCTGCACGACGCGATGTGGCGGGCGATCCTGAAGCTGCCGGCCCGCCAGCGGGCGATGGTCGTGCTGCGCTACTACGAGGACCTCAGCGAGGCCCAGACGGCTCAGGTCCTCGGTGTCTCGGTGGGCACCGTGAAGTCGGCGGTCTCACGGGCTCTGGGCAAGCTGCGCGAGGACCCTGAGCTGGGCCTCACCCGCTGACCGCGGCCCGCCCGCCGGCCCCTCGGGGCCCCTTCCGGCACGGTCCCGGGAGGCCGTTCGTGCCCGACGTCACCTGATCGATCATTACTCCCTAGTGACATACCGCGTGGTATGTGCGCAGAATCAGCGCATCCCTTACCGCCGCGTAGGCAATGTCGCCCCGGGAGGACGCCGTGCTGAGCACCATGCAGGACGTACCGCTGCTGATCTCAAGGATCCTGACCCATGGGTCCACGATCCACGGGACATCGCAGGTGACCACCTGGACCGGCGAGGCCGAGCCGCACCGCCGCTCCTACGCGGACGTCGGCGCCCGCGCGGCGCAGCTGGCGCACGCCCTGCGCGAGGACCTCGGGGTGAGCGGCGACGACCGGGTCGCGACCCTGATGTGGAACAACGCCGAGCACGTCGAGGCGTACTTCGCGATCCCCTCCATGGGCGCGGTCCTGCACACCCTCAACCTCCGCCTGCCCGCCGAGCAGCTGGCCTGGATCGTCGACCACGCCGCCGACAGGGTCGTCATCGCCAACGGCTCCCTGCTGCCGCTGCTGGCCCCGCTGCTGCCGCACCTGAAGACGGTCGAGCACGTCGTCGTCTCCGGCCCCGGCGACCGCTCCCTCCTCGACGGCGCGACCGCGCAGGTGCACGAGTACGAGGACCTGATCGCGGGCAAGCCGGACACCTACGACTGGCCGGAGCTGGACGAACGCCAGGCCGCCGCCATGTGCTACACCTCCGGCACCACGGGCGACCCCAAGGGCGTGGTCTACTCCCACCGCTCCATCTACCTGCACTCCATGCAGGTCAACATGACCGAGTCCATGGGTCTGACCGACCAGGACACCTCCCTGGTGGTGGTCCCGCAGTTCCACGTCAACGCCTGGGGCCTGCCGCACGCCACCTTCATGACCGGCGTCAACATGCTGATGCCGGACCGCTTCCTCCAGCCGGCCCCGCTCGCCGAGATGATCGAGACGCAGAAGCCGACCCACGCCGCCGCCGTCCCCACCATCTGGCAGGGCCTGCTCGGCGAGCTGACCGCCCGGCCGCGTGACGTGTCCACCCTCGGCCAGGTCACCATCGGCGGCTCGGCCTGTCCGCCCTCGCTCATGGAGGCGTTCGACCGGCTCGGCATGCGCGTCTGCCACGCCTGGGGCATGACCGAGACCTCGCCGCTCGGCACGGTCGCCCGTCCGCCGGCCCACGCGGCCGGCACCGACGAGGAGTTCGCCTACCGCCTCACCCAGGGCCGCTTCCCGTCGGGCGTCGAGGCCCGGCTCACCGGCCCCGGCGGCGAGCGCCTGCCCTGGGACGGCGAGTCGGCGGGCGAGCTGGAGGTCCGCGGCCCGTGGATCGCGGGTGCCTACTACAACGGCCCCGACGCCGAACCCCTGCGCCCCGCCGACAAGTTCAGCGAGGACGGCTGGCTGAAGACCGGCGACGTCGGCATCATCTCCGCCGACGGCTTCCTGACCCTGACGGACCGCGCCAAGGACGTCATCAAGTCCGGCGGCGAGTGGATCAGCTCGGTGGAACTGGAGAACGCCCTCATGGCCCACCCGGAGGTCGCCGAGGCCGCCGTCGTCGCCGTCCCCGACGACAAGTGGGGTGAGCGCCCGCTGGCCACGGTCGTCCTCACGGAGGGCGCCACCGCCGACTTCGAGAGCCTGCGCACCTTCCTCGCCGACCAGCGCGGCATCGCCAAGTGGCAGCTCCCGGAGCGCTGGACGGTGATCGAGTCGGTGCCGAAGACGTCCGTCGGGAAGTTCGACAAGAAGGTCCTGCGCCGCCAGTACGCCGAGGGCGGCCTGGACGTCACCAACCTCGCCTGACACCGCCGTACGACGAAGCAGCCCCTGGCGCGATGCCAGGGGCTGCTTCGTCCTCCTGCGGCGGTCAGTTGGTGCCGATCCGCGCGAGCAGGTCCACGATCCGCGCCTGCACCTCGTCGCTGGTCGACCGCTCGGCGAGGAACAGCACCGTCTCCCCCGACGCCAGCCGCGGCAGGTCCACCGGGTCCACGGCGGCCGTGTAGACCACCAGCGGGGTGCGGTTGAGCTGCCCGTTCGCGCGCAGCCAGTCCACGATCCCGGCCTGGTGCCGGAGCACCTGCATCAGATCCATCACCACGAGGTTCGGCCGGAACTGCCCCGCCAGCGCCACCGCGTCGGCGTCGCTCGCGGCCCGCGCCACCTGCATGCCGCGCCGCTCCAGCGTCGCCGTCAGCGCCAGCGCGATCTCCGCGTGCTCCTCGATCAGCAGCACCCGCGGCGGATGCTGCTCGCTGTCCCGCGGCGCCAGCGCCTTCAGCAGCACGGCGGGATCGGCGCCGTACGCCGCCTCGCGCGTGGCCTGTCCGAGCCCGGCCGTCACCATGACCGGCACCTCGGCGGCGACGGCCGCCTGCCGCAGCGACTGGAGCGCCGTACGGGTGATCGGCCCGGTCAGCGGGTCGACGAACAGCGCGGCCGGGAACGCCGCGATCTGCGCGTCCACCTCCTCGCGCGAGTGCACGACGACCGGCCGGTACCCGCGGTCGCTGAGCGCCTGCTGGGTGTTGACGTCCGGCGCGGGCCACACCAGCAGCCGCCGCGGGTTGTCCAGCGGTTCCGGCGGCAGTTCGTCGTCCATCGGCTGCGGCCGCGGCGTGTCCGCGACCTCCACCGCACCGCCGGGACCGTCCAGCGGCTCGGGCCCCTCGGCGGCGTTCTCGTCCGGTGCGCCTATGGCGTACGACCGTCCGGCGCCCTCGGACGCCTGCGCGGCGGGCAGCGGCTGACCGGCCTGGGCGGGCTGTGCGGCGGGCGCGGGCTGCGCGGCCGGCTGTGCCGTGCCCGGCTGCCCGCCGGACGGCTGCGGCCGCGCCGGCTGCTCCGGGCGTACGGCGCCGGGGTCAGGGGGCGTGCCCAGCTTGCGGCGCCGTCCGGAGCCGCCCGGCTGGTGCGGGGCGGGCGTGGCCGACGGCAGGGGCTGCGGCTGCTGCACCTGCTCCGCCTGCCGGGCGAACGGCACGCCCTGCCCCAGGGTGCGCACGCTTATGGCACGGCCCTGCGTCGTGTTCGAGTCCGTCGGCGCCACCGCCTCGGCGGGCAGCGGCTGCGCCCCGGCGGGCCGGGCCGCGGGAGCCCCGGCGACGGGGACACCCGCGGCGGGCGTGCCCTGCGCGGGGGCCTCCGCGGGAAGGGGCGCGGCGGCCGGGAGGGGCTGGGCCGGGGTGGGCTGCGCCTGGGCGGCGGCGGGCTGGGCGGTGGCCGGCTGAGCCGCCGGTGCCTGTCCGGGCGCGGCCTGCTGGGCCGGGACGGTCTGCGCGGGGGCGAGCTGCGCCCCGTGGCCGTGCGTGCCCTGGACGGGGACGCCCTGCGCCGGAGGCAGCGGGAGCGCCTCCCCGTGGGTGCCCTGGGCCGGCACGGTGACCTGGCCCGCCGTGCCGTCCTGCTGGACCGGGACGCCCTGGACCGGGACGCCCTGGGCGGGCGTGCCCGCGGCCTCGGCGGACGGCGGGGCCACGGCACGGCGGCGGCGTCCGGTGGGCGCGGTCGTGGGGTGGGGCTGCGGCGGGGTGTGGTCGGCGGCCTGGTCGTGCGGGACCGCGTCATGACGGCCGCCGTGGTCCTCGGGGGCCGCGTCCACGGGCGGCGCCTGCGCCGGGACCAGAACGGCGGCGGGCACGGGAGCGCCGGGCATCGGGGCGACCGGTACGGGAGCGCCGGGCGCAGCGGCACCGGGCACGGGAACACCCTGACCGCCCTGACCGCCCTGCGCGTTCGCTGCGGTCGCCACGTTCGGCACGGCCTGACCGTCCGCGCCGGCGCCCGGCCGGTCCGCGTCCGCGCCCGGCCGGTCCGCGTCCGTGTCGTCGTCCGCGTCCGCGTCCGCGGGCGGCAGCGCGAAAACGGTACGGGGAGCCGACTCCTGCGCGGTCGCCCGCTCCTGCGCGGCGGCGAGAGCACGGCGGCGGCGCCCGGAGGGCTGCCCGTCGGCGACCGGCTCCAGCGCCGCGGCCTCGGCGGACGGCCCGGCGACGGCCGGGGGCAGCGCGGGCGGCAGGGCGTTCTGCTCGGCCGCACGGCGGGCCCGCCGCCCCGTCGGCGCGGGCACACCCTGCGGCGGAACGGTCCCGCCGAGCCCGGACCCCACGGCCGCGGTCCCCGCGGCATGCTCGTCGGCGGTCAGGACGGCGCCCTCGGCGACCCCGCTCACCGCGACGGCCGCACCCGGGACCCCGGTGGCGACGCCGTCGGCGACCGGGTTCCCGTCGGGCCCGCCCGCACCGGGGACGGCGTCGTCCGCACCCACGGCGGCGGTGCCGGCTCCGTCGTCCGCGCCGCCCGCGTTCTCCGCCGGCCGTCCGCGGCGGCGGCCCGTGCCGCCGGAGGCCGGAGCCGGCTCGGCGGGCTCCAGCGCGGCGACCGCCTGCCGCTGCGGTTCGTCGCCCTCGGCGGCATCGGCAGCGCGCCGGCGCCGCCGGCCCGTCGGTGTGACGGCCTCCGCCTCGGCGTCGGCCCGGGCCGGGAGGTCACCGTCCAGGAAGGCGTCGGTGGAGGCCCGCCGGGCCCGCCGCCGTCCGCCTCCCGGGGCCGGTCCGGCCGGGAGCTCCGCCGGGGCGTGCGCGAGCTGCGCCGGGCCGGCCGCCACGGCGCCCGCCCCGCTGCCGATCGGCACCTCCAGGACGTAGGCGTTGCCGCTCATCCCCGGCACCTCGTGCGTCTGCAGCACACCGCCGTGCGCCCGGACGATCCCGCGCACGATCGGCTGGTGCACCGGGTCTCCCCCGGTGTACGGGCCGCGCACCTCGATGCGGACGACCTCGCCGCGCTGCGCCGCCGCGACGACGACGGTGTTGTCCATGTAGCCGCCCGCGGACACCGGCGCGTTGCCCGTGGCGTCGACGCCTGCGACGTCGGCGACCAGGTGGGCCAGCGCGGTGGCCAGCAGGACCGGGTCGACCTCGGCCTCGATGGGCGGCGCGTGCACGGCGAACTGCACCCGCCCGGGCCCGACGAGCTCGACGGCTCCGTCGACCCCGGAGGCGACGACGGAGTCGAGCATCACCTTCGTACGGGAGATCCCGGTGCCGCCGGCGTCCAGGTGCTGGTAGCCGAGGACGTTGTCGATCAGGGTGGTGATGCGGGAGTAGCCCGCGGACAGATGGTGGAGGACCTGGTTGGCCTCGGGCCACAGCTGCCCGGCGTCGTCGGCGGCGAGCGCGGCGAGCTCGCGGCGCAGCTCGTCCAGCGGCCCGCGCAGGGACTGTCCGAGCAGGGTCAGCAGCTGCTCGTGCCGTCCGGCGAGCGCCTCGTGACGGTCCTTCTCGCGCTCGGCGAGGGCGGCGTACCGGTCCTCACCGGCCGCCAGCTCCTCCTGGTGCGCCTCCTGCAGCTCCTCCAGCTCGGCCACATGCTTCTGGCGCAGTGCGGTCAGGTCGGAGGCGTGCTCCTCGGACAGCCGCTCCAGTTCCTCGGCGTGGGCCCGCTCGACGGCGGTCTTCTCCTCGGCGAGCTCGTCGTAGGGGCGGCGGTCGGCGAAGGTCATGACGGCGCCGACGAGCTGGTCGCCGTCGCGCACGGGCGCCGTGGTGAGGTCGACCGAGACCTTGTCGCCGGCCTTGGACCACAGCACCTGGCCGCGCACCCGGTGCTTGCGCCCGGAGCGCAGGGTGTCGGCGAGCGGCGACTCGTCGTACGGGAAGGGCGAGCCGTCGGCGCGCGAGTGCAGGACGAGGGTGTGCAGCTCCTTGGCGCCCAGGTCGCTGGCCCGGTAGCCCAGTATCTGCGCGGCGGCCGGGTTGACCAGGACGATCCGGCCGTCGGTGTCGGTGCCGACGACGCCCTCCGACGCGGCGCGCAGGATCATCTCGGTCTGCCGCTGCGAGCGGGCCAGCTCGGCCTCGGTGTCGACGGTACCGGTCAGGTCGCGCACGACGAGCATCAGCAGTTCGTCGGCGGCGTAGCCGTAACCGTCGTACGCCTGCTGTCCGTTCTCCAGGTTCGCGCTGGTGACCTCGACCGGGAACTCGGTGCCGTCGGTGCGGCGCGCGACCATCCGCGTGGGGCGGGTGCGGGCGCGCGGGTCGACATGGTCGGGGCGGCGCATGGAGCCGGGAATCAGTTTGGAGTCGAACTCCGGAAGGAGATCGAGCAGCCCGCGCCCGACGAGTGCCGTGCCCGGCGTCTCGAACGCCTCCAACGCGATCATGTTCGCGTTGACGACGGTCCCGTTGGCGTTGACCAGGAGCAACGCATCGGGCAGAGCGTCGAGTATGGCTGCGAGGCGAGCAGCGCCTCGGGATGGCCTGCTGCTCACGAGACGCTTCCTCCCTGTTTACCGCATCTTGCCGACCGCTCGGCCATCCTGCCGATGGGCTCGCGGGGTGTCACGCGAGGGAGTCTAAGGGCTCCGGTTGCGGTCGCGACGCCCGATGCGAGAGACATCGCACGACCCGGGGACCCGCGGGGACGGCTCCCGCACCGCCCGGTCACGACACCCCCACGGCGTGACTACGGCACCCCCACGGCGTGACTACGGCACCCCCACCGCCTCTCCCTGCCGCCTCCACCCGGCGCCCACGGGGCTCACCGGCCGGTCGCGGGCAGCAGCGGCACGAACCGTTCCCACCGGTCGGTCTCGCACCCGTCGGTGCGGTCGAAGCGGGCGTCGACGGGCCGGCCGGCCCAGGTGCCGGTGACATGGGCGGTGGCCGGGCCGCCGTAGAGCATCGTGCAGACGCTGCCGTCGGGCACGGGCGCGAAGGGGTCCTCGCCCCACCGGGTCCGGCGTTCCACCGCCCGGCAGGCACCGGCGGGGTCGGGATGGCTGCCGCCGCTCGGGCCGCAGCGGAGCTCGTACGTCCCGTCGGCGCCGCCGCCCGCGTCCCGGACGGTGACGGTGAGACGGCCGCCGGGCGGGTCCCCGCCGATCACCGGCGGGACGGACGGGGAGGGGACGGCGCCCGCGTGGGAGGCGGCGGCCACGGGCGCGGCGGACAGCGAGCCGGCCGCGGCGAGACAGGCGCCTGCGGCGACGGCGAGCCGCCGCAGGGAGCCGGAGGTGACGTAGGACATGTGCTGCCCAACGCGCCCGGCGCCCGGACGTTGCGCCCGGCGGCCCGCCGGGTCCGGCTCGCGGACCTTTCGAGGTCATCGGCCACGCGGGGCGCGAACCCCTTTGCCCTGCGGCCCGCCCGCCTAGTACCGTGGGAGCCGATTGGTGACACGACGCTCGACTGTGTCATCATCTGCACGCACCGTTCGCGCTCGCGCGGAGGGTTGTGCTGGAGGCGTCGCCTAGTCCGGTCTATGGCGCCGCACTGCTAATGCGGTTTGGGTCTTAAAGCCCATCGAGGGTTCAAATCCCTCCGCCTCCGCCCTTTGCCCAGGGAGTCCCGTCGTATGCGACCGGACTCCCTGAGGTTTTTCCCGGGCCTTTCCGGCCGCTCGTGCCGTGGGAACGGCGAACCCGCCGGCCGCCCGTCGTGAACGGGCGGGCCCGGCGGGGCCGGCGGGGTTCGGGTCAGCTGGGGCGGGCGGAGCTGATCGCGTTCTTGAAGGTGGCGGAGGCGTTGCCGGAGTAGCCGGCGGGGATGTAGCCGGCCGTGCCGGAGTAGTCGGCGCCGGTGTAGACCGTCCACTGGCTGACGTCCATGTTGTGGTACGACGCCGAGTTGTTGTTGACGCTCTGGCCCGAGCCGTTGCAGGAGCCCTTGAAGACGTCGCCGCTGAAGTTGGCGTCGGCGTAGAAGATGTCGAAGACGCAGCCACCTTCGTCCGAATTGTAGTAGAAACCCATCTCCCACTGGGTCAGCAGGCCGTTCTTCTCGGTGACGGCGGCGGCGGGACCGGCGGCCAGCAGGGTCATGCCGGCGGCGGCCGAGAGGGCGCCGAGGGTGATGCCCATGCGGGAGCGGTTGATGCTGAACACGGATTCCCCTTTTTTCATGGACGCGTCATGTCTGGCCGCGTCCTCCGTGGTGGTGTGTGTCTATCTGTCCGCGCCGGTCAGCGAACCAGGACGGCCGCACGCTTCATGCGGTCCTCCTGCTGCTTCCCGGCGAGTTCGAGGGTCGCGGCGTACCGGGCGACGAGCCGCTTCTGGAAGGCGCTCTGGACCGCGTACCGGACGCCGACGAGGTTGACCTTCTTCTTGCAGGCCACGTCCGCCTTCGCGGCGGCCCGCGCGGCGGGCCCCGACGGGTCCTCCTCCAGCCCGAGCTGCCGGACGGCCTTCATCGGGTCGGAGGCGGCCTCGTGGCCGGCCTTCCTCATGCAGGCGGCCCACTCCGCGTCGTTGCGCCGCACGCGCGGGTCGGCCTCGCTCTGCGTCTTCGACCTGGCTTTGAGTTCGAAGACGAACATGATGTCGACGCTGTCGGCCGTCGGCGCGTACAGCTTGAGGTACGACTCCCGGTTGCAGCCGCCGACGGGAACGGCCCGGCCCCCCGCCTTGCGGGCGCTGCCGCCCTCGCGTTCGGCCTCTTCCTGGCTCGCCGGCATCGACGCCGGGTCGGTCTGCTCGCCGTAGAGGGTGAGCAGCCCCTCCTCGGAGAGCTCCTTCCCGGCGGGCCGCGGCCGGCCGTCCGTCTGCGCGCCGGGGTCGCTGTACCCGTGCTCCGCCGCCTCCTTCGCCTCCACGACCCCGTAGACACGGGAGTTGAGCGGGCGCGGGGTGCTCGCCCCGCGCTCGGGCGGCACGTAGGCGAAGCCGTGGCGTGCCATGCAGCGCACGGCGAGTTCGTCCTGGGCGCGTTCGAGGAGGTTCTGGTCGGCGGGCCGGCGGTCGTACGCGTCGAGGGGGAAGACGAGGGCGGCGGTGCCGGACAGGACCGGTATCTCCCCGAGGGCCGGCGGACTCGCGACGGCGGGGCGGCCGCGGTCCGCGGGGGCGGCGGCCCTGTCCCCGTCGCCCTCTCCGCAGCCGGCGAGGAGAGCCACTCCCACACCCAGCCCGAGCGCACGGCGCAGGTGTACGGACCGGCGAGTGGGGCGTACGGCGGGCATGCGTGTCCTTCGACCGGGAGTGGGGGGCGCCAAGCAATGATCATCTAAGAGTGGAGGCCGAGGTTCTGTCCACTGCCGCGAGGTCCCGCACCGCCCGGACCCACCCCCCCGGCGGCGCCGTTCGCACCCCCGGTTCCCCGGTGGCGGCCCAAGACCCCTCATCAGGCGTTTACGCAGGTCAGAAGAGGTATGCCCAATGGATTTCACATGTCGGCGGCAGTCATGTAATGTTCTTCCTGTCGCCGCGAGCGGGCCGAAAGGGCCGGGAGCGGAGGCGGAAAACAGAAGACAAGCACTCGTAGCTTAACGGATAGAGCATCTGACTACGGATCAGAAGGTTGCAGGTTCGAATCCTGCCGAGTGCACATCGGCCAGAGGCCCCGGAGAGATCCGGGGCCTCTGGCGTTCGCCCGTTCTCTCAGCGGGAGTCGGCCGCCCGAAGGCCGGTTCCCGGCGGCGCGGGAAGGACCGCCGCGAGCAGGGCGGCGAGGGCGGTGGTCGCGGCGAGGCTGCCCAGCAGGACCATGCCCACGCCGACCACGTAGAGACCGCTGGAGTCGTCCGACCAGTCGACGAACGCGGAGACGGCCAGTCCCAGGGAGACACCGAGCACGGCGGCCTCCAGGTGACGGCGGGCGACCGCCCAGACGAACGGGACCAGCACGGTCACCACCAGCCCGATCACCTGCCACGCCTCGTAGGGGCCCGTCGTCGAGCCGTCCGGGTGCACGTCCCGCTCCTGGTCCCAGCCCAGCCACGCGGCCCACGCCCCGGCGGCCGGTGCGGCCAGCGCGAGAACCGACAGGAGTTGGTGGAGCGGCTTCGGTCGTCGTCTTTCCATGTCTCCAGCGTCCCGGCTCGAACGGAGGGCGGCCAGCGCGCACCTACTCAGTTCCGCCCGAGTACTTCACCCCGGGTGCCCGGTCCTCGCGGGGGTGATGCCGCCGAATCGGTCCGGCTGTCACCTGACGGGTGAACGTGCTTGCGATGCGGGGCGGTCGAGGCCGTGGCGTCTCCGGCTTCCCGGGAGGAGGTGATGCTCGGTGTACGCGCAGGCGGAGCAGGCGCGGGTGCAGAGTTCCGTGGACGGCGCCCTGCAGCGGATCGCGGGCACCCTCGACCGGGTCGCCGAGCGGTTCGAGGCGCCGGAGCCGCGCGGCCGTGCGGGTCTCGCCGTCACCCCGCAGGGCCTGCCGGCCGGCGGGCGAGGAACCTGGTCGTGACGGAGGACGTGCACGCCGTGGCCGCCTGCCTCGCGCCGGCGCTCGCGCGGTCCGAGGCGCTGTCAGTGCGAGGTCGTACTCTCACGGGTGATGGGACAGGCGTGGAAGTGCTCGGGGCTGCGGTGGTCGGCGGACGGGCCTGTGCTCGTGTGGGACGGAGGGCGCAGGAGTCCGCTGACCTGGGGGAAGCGCGTGGCCTTCGGGGTCGTGGACGGGGGTGTGCGCATCTGTGTGGGGGCCAGAGGGCATGCCTGCCCGGTGCGGGCGGTCGTGCCGGGGCGCGGTACCGGCGCGCGGTGCGAGGAGTGCGCCCGGCTCGACCGGGCCCACTCCGTGGCCGCGGACACCCTCGCGGACGATCCGCGGCCGTACCACGTCTATCTGGCGTGGTTCGGGCCCGGCCGGGTCAAGGTCGGCATCACCGCGCTGGAGCGGGGCCCGGCGCGGCTGCTGGAGCAGGGCGCCGTCTGCTTCAGCTGGCTCGGTGCGGGCCCGCTGATGGCCGCCCGGCGCACGGAGGAACTGCTGCGGGCCGCGCTGCGCGTGCCGGACCGGATCCCGTACGCCGAGAAGCGTGCGGTACGGGCCGTCCTGCCGCGGACCGAGGCGGAGAGGTCCGCCGAGATCGCGGATCTGCACGCCCGCGCCCTCGCGCTGAACACCTGGCCGGAGTCCCTGGCCCGCGAGCCCTTCCGGGCCGTCGACCATGTCGGTGTGTTCGGCCTCCGGGACGCGCCGCCGGCCGTCGGCGCGGTGGGCGAACTGGTCGCCGGGGGCGTGGTCGGCGGTGAGCTGGTGGCAGCCGCCGGCCCGGATCTGCACCTGGCCACCACCTCCGGCGTGCTCGTGCTCGACACCCGTCTGATGAGCGGCTGGGACCTGGTCCCGGCCGGGGCGGGCGACGAAGTCACCCTGCCGGTGAGGGAGTTCAAGGCGCCTCCGCAGGACGGACTGTTCCAGCTCCCGGCCCCGCTTTCGCCCCCGGCCTCCTGAGTGGTGTGCCGTCCCGGCCGGCAGACCCGTCCGGACCCGCCCAACCGGCCCCGGAACCCAGGGAGTTCCTGAGAGACACCTGTGGGTTTCTAAGGGAAATCACAGACATGGGAAAGACTGCTCTCAGAGGATCCCGACAAGGTGGTCGCATGACCACGACCTCGCCCCAGGGGCGCACCGAACTGCTGAGGCCGGACGGGAGCCCCGTCCGCGTGCTGGTGGTGGACGACGAGCAGTCGATCACCGAGCTGCTGTCCATGGCCCTGCGCTACGAGGGCTGGCAGATCCGGAGCGCGGGCGACGGCCAGGGAGCCGTGCGGACCGCGCGGGAGTTCCGGCCCGACGCCGTCGTCCTGGACATGATGCTGCCCGACATGGACGGTCTGGCCGTCCTCGGCCGGCTGCGCCGGGAACTGCCCGACGTGCCGGTGCTCTTCCTCACCGCGAAGGACGCCGTGGAGGACCGGATCGCCGGGCTCACCGCGGGCGGCGACGACTACGTCACCAAGCCCTTCTCCCTCGAAGAGGTCGTCGCCCGGCTGCGCGGGCTCATCCGTCGCTCCGGCGCCGCCGACCGCCGCTCCGACTCCGTCCTCGTCGTCGGCGACCTCACCCTCGACGAGGACAGCCACGAGGTCACCCGCGGCGGCGACGGCATCCACCTCACCGCCACCGAGTTCGAGCTGCTGCGCTTCCTGATGCGCAACCCGCGGCGCGTCCTCAGCAAGGCGCAGATCCTCGACCGCGTCTGGTCGTACGATTTCGGCGGGCAGGCCAACGTCGTCGAGCTGTACATCTCGTATCTGCGCCGGAAGATCGACGCCGGGCGTGAGCCGATGATCCACACCCGGCGCGGCGCCGGTTATCTGATCAAGCCCGCCGCGTCATGACCGGGCGGCGGCGGACGCGTCCGCGGCGGCGCCGGGCAGGGCAGCCGCGCACCCTGCGGACGCGGCTCGTCGTCGCGTCACTGGTGCTGATCGCCGTCGTGTGCGCGGTGATCGGCACGGTCACCACCCTCGCGCTGCGGTCCCATCTCTACGACCAGCTCGACGGGCAGCTCACCGAGGCGGCCCAGCGGGCCAGCGGGTTCGCCAAGCCGCCCGGCGACGCCCCGGACCCCGGCCGGCTCCCTCTGAGCCCGGGCGATTTCGTCATGCGCGGCCCCCAGCCCGCCGGCACGGTCATGGCGCAGGTCCGCGGCGGCCTGATCACGGACGCCAGGATCGGCGCGAAGTCCGACGACGGCACCGACATCAGCGGCATGGTCGCCGAGGAGCTGACGCAGGCCCAGCAGACCGCGCTGAACTCCGTCGCGCAGGACGGCCGGAAGCACACGGCCGACCTGCCGGGCCTCGGCACCTACCGCGTCGAGTACCGCGACAGCGCCGACGGCACCCGCAGCTACTACGTCGCCCTCCCGACCGCGGAGGTCGGCCGGACCCTCAGCACCCTCGTCCTCATCGAGGCCAGTGTCACCGCGGCGGCCCTGGTGGCCGCGGGCATCGCCGGGACCGTCATCGTCGGTGTGGCCACCCGCCCCCTGCGCAGGGTCGCCGCGACCGCCACCCGGGTCTCCGAACTCCCCCTGCACAGCGGCGAGGTGAACCTCGACGAGCGCGTGCCCGAGGCGGAGTGCGACCCGCACACCGAGGTCGGCCGGGTCGGCGCCGCGCTCAACCGGATGCTCGACCACGTCCACGGCGCCCTGCACTCCCGCCAGGAGAGCGAGACGCGGGTACGGCAGTTCGTCGCCGACGCCAGCCATGAGCTGCGCACCCCGCTCGCCTCCATCCGCGGCTACGCCGAACTGACCCGGCGCGGCCGCGAGGAGGTCGGCCCCGACACCCGGCACGCGCTCGGCCGGATCGAGTCCGAGGCGGGGCGGATGACCCTGCTGGTGGAAGATCTGCTGCTGCTCGCCCGGCTGGACGCGGGGCGGCCGCTCCAGTTCGAGGAGACCGACCTCGTCCCGCTCGTCGTCGACACCGTCAGCGACGCCCGGGCCGCCGGGCGCGACCACGGCTGGCGGCTGGAGCTGCCCGACGAGCCCGCCCCGGTCGCCGCCGACGCGGCCCGGCTCCAGCAGGTGCTGGTCAACCTGCTGGCCAACGCCCGCACCCACACCCCGCCCGGTACGACCGTCACCGCGCGGGTGCGGCACGCCGGGCCGTGGCTGTGCGTGGACGTCCACGACGACGGGCCGGGCATTCCGTCCGGGCTGCTCCCGCATGTCTTCGAGCGGTTCGCGCGCGGCGACTCCTCACGGTCGAGGGCGTCCGGCTCGACGGGTCTGGGGCTCGCCATCGTGCAGGCCGTCGCGGCCGCGCACGGCGGTGCCGTGACCGTGGAGAGCGGGCCCGGGCGGACCGTGTTCACGGTCCGTCTGCCTGCGCTCGCCGTGCGGAAACCGCAGGCCGAAACGGAACTTCGGTCAATCCCACAGGTGGGGCACAGCGTCACCACATGGGCGGAACAGGGCGTCTGACGACAGTCGTCGTCATGCGAACCGACTCTTCTCCCGGCACCTTGCCGGCGCGGGAGCACCTCCCGGCCGCGGCAGCCGGTACGCCTGTCCTGGACGTGGTGATTCCCGTCTACAACGAGGAGAAGGACCTCGGGCCGTGCGTGCTGCGACTGCACGGCCATCTGGCCCGTACCTTCCCCTACCCGTTCCGGATCACCGTCGCGGACAACGCCTCCACGGACGGCACCCCGCATGTCGCGGAACGGCTGGCGGCCCGGATCCCCGAGGTCCGCTCGGTGCGGCTGGAGCAGAAGGGGCGGGGCCGGGCGCTGGGGGCCGTGTGGTCGGCGTCCGAGGCGCCGGTCCTCGCCTACATGGACGTGGACCTGTCCACCGACCTCAACGCGCTGCTGCCGCTGGTGGCGCCGCTGATCTCCGGTCACTCCGACCTGGCCATCGGCTCCCGGCTCAGCCGCAGTTCGAGGGTGGTGCGCGGGGCCAGGCGGGAGTTCATCAGCCGCTCCTACAACCTCATCCTGCGCGGCTCGCTCCAGGCCCGTTTCTCCGACGCCCAGTGCGGGTTCAAGGCGATCCGCCGCGATGTGGCGCGGGTGCTGCTGCCGCTGGTGGAGGACACCGGCTGGTTCTTCGACACCGAGATGCTGGTGCTCGCCGAGCGCGCGGGGCTGCGGATCCACGAGGTCCCGGTGGACTGGGTCGACGACCCCGACTCCACCGTCCACATCGTGCGGACGGCCACCGAGGATCTGCGGGGTGTCTTGCGGGTCGGCAAGGCCCTGGCGAGCGGCTCGCTGCCGCTGGACCGGCTCACCCGGCCGTTCGGCGACGACCCCCGCGACCGTGAACTGGCCGACGTCCCCGGGGGACTGGCCCGCCAGCTCGTCGGGTTCTGCGTGGTCGGCGGTCTGTCCACCCTGCTCTACCTCCTTCTCTACACCGGCTTCCGCGCCTTCACCGGCTCCCAGGCCGCCAACGCGCTCGCGCTGCTGCTGTCCGCGGTCGCCAACACGGCCGCCAACCGGCGTCTCACCTTCGGGGTGCGCGGCCGGGCCGGTGCCGTGCGGCATCAGGCGCAGGGCCTGGTGGTCCTCGGCATCGGACTCGCGCTGACCAGCGGCTCGCTCGCCGCCCTGAGCGCGGCGAACGCCGACCCCGCGCACTCCACCGAGCTGGCGGTCCTGATCGCCGCCAACCTCGCGGCGACCGTGCTGCGCTTCCTGCTCTTCCGGGCGTGGGTGTTCCCCGACCGCCCGCACGGCTCCTATCCCCAGGGGGAATCCCGATGACAGCCCAGCTGGACCAGACGCCCGTGTGGGCGCCGCCCGCCGGGTCGGCCGGCCCGTCCTTCCCGCGACGCCTGTGGCGCGGCCGCCCCGAGGACCACCCCCGGGTCCGGCCGGCCCTGCTCGGCCTGCTGCTGGTGATGGGCGCGCTGTACACGTGGAACCTGACGGCGTCCGGATACGCCAACTCCTTCTACTCCGCGGCCGTACAGGCGGGCAGCGAGTCGTGGAAGGCGATGTTCTTCGGCTCGCTGGACGCGGCGGGCGCCATCACCGTCGACAAGCCCCCGGCCTCGCTGTGGCCGATGGCGCTGTCGGTGCGGATCTTCGGCCTGAACTCCTTCGCGATCCTCTTCCCGCAGGTGCTGATGGCGGTCGCCACGGCCGCCGTGCTCTACGCCGCCGTCCGCCGCCGCTTCGACGCGACGGCGGGTCTGCTGACCGTGGCGGTGTTCGCGCTGACGCCCGTCGCGGCGCTGATGTTCCGCTTCAACAACCCGGACGCGGCCCTCGCGCTGCTGATGGCCGTCGCCGTGCACTGCACGCTGCGTGCGCTGGAGCAGGCACGGACGAAGTGGCTGCTGTGGGCGGGGGCCGCGATCGGTCTGGCGTTCCTGGTGAAGACGCTCCAGGCGTTCCTGATCCTGCCGGTGCTGGCCGCCGTGTACGTGGCGCTCGCGCCGGCGCCGCTGCGGAAGCGGGTCGGACAGGTGCTGCTGGCCGGGCTCGCGACGGTCGTGGCCGGCGGCTGGTGGGTGGCGGTCGTCGAACTGTGGCCGGCCTCCTCGCGGCCGTACATCGGCGGATCGCAGAACAACAGCTTCCTGGAGCTGACCTTCGGCTACAACGGGCTCGGCCGGATCAACGGCGAGGAGACCGGAAGCGTCGGCGGCGGTGGCGGTGGCCAGGGCGGCGGCTGGGGCGAGACCGGCTGGGACCGTATGTTCAGCGCGAACATCGGGGGCCAGATCTCCTGGCTGATCCCGGCCGCGCTGATCCTGCTGGCCGCCGCGCTGTGGCTGACCCGCAAGGCCCCGCGCACGGACACCGCCCGGGCCGCCTTCCTGCTGTGGGGCGGCTCGCTGCTGATCACCATGGTGGTCTTCAGCTATATGCAGGGGATCTTCCACGAGTACTACACCGTCGCCCTCGCCCCCTATGTCGCGCCGCTGATCGGGATGGGCGCCGCGGTGCTGTGGGAGGAGCGGGCCCGGGCCCGGGCCTCGCTCGCACTGGCCGCCGCGACGACGGCGACCGCGGCCTGGGGGTACGTCCTGCTCGACCGCTCCTCCGGCTATCAGCCCTGGCTGAAGTGGCTGGTTCTCGTCGGAGGTCTGGCCGCCGCGCTGGGGCTGGTCTTCGTCGCCGGGCTCGGACGCCGGCTCACCCAGGGGGTGGTGGGCCTGGCGCTCGTCGCCGCGCTCGCGGGTCCGACGGCGTACACGCTGACCACGCTGGGCGAGGGGCACAGCGGTTCGATCGTCACGGCCGGTCCGGCCGTCGCGGGCGGCCGCGGAGGGCCGGGCGGCGGCGGAATGCCGGGCGGCTTCCCGGGCGGCGGCCTCCCGGGCCGGAACGACGGCCAGAGCCGGCAGGGCGGCCAGAACCAGCAGGGCGGTCAGGGCGGCGGAGGCGGCGCCATGGGCCTGCCCCCCACCGGCGGCCTCGGCGGCGGCTTCCCCGGCCAGAACGGCCAGAACGGCCAGAATCAGCAGAACGGCCAGAACCAGCAGGGCGGCCAGGGTGTGCCCGGCCTCCCCGGCGGCACGCGGGGCGAGGGCGGCGGCCCCGGCGGCGCGGGCGGCCTCCTCGACGGCGCGGACGTCAGCGACGAGGCCAGGAAGCTCCTGGAGACCGACGCCGGCAGCTACACCTGGGCCGCCGCGGCGATCGGCGCCCAGAACGCGGCCGGCTACCAGCTCGCCACCGGCGAGCCCGTGATGGCGGTCGGCGGCTTCAACGGCACGGACCCGTCCCCGACGCTCGCCGAGTTCAAGAAGTACGTGACGGACGGCAGGATCCACTACTTCGTCGCCGGAGGCGGCATGGGCGGCATGGGCGGCGGCCGCGGCGGCGGGTCGAGCGCGTCCTCCCAGATCACCGAATGGGTCGAGGCCACCTTCAAGGAGGTCACGGTCGGTTCGGCCACCTTCTACGACCTCACGCAGGAGGCGAGCGGCAGCTGACAAAACCTGTTGTACACCGTAGAAGGACTCTTCTACGGTGTACAACCATGTCTACCGTCCCCCAGAGCCAGGACCCGACCCGGAGCCAGGACCAGGGCCATCCCCGGCGCTGGCTGATCCTCGGCGTCATCTGCCTCGCCCAGCTCACGGTGCTGCTCGACAACACCGTCCTGAACGTGGCGATCCCCTCCCTCACCGTGGAGCTGGACGCGACCACCTCCGACATCCAGTGGATGATCAACGCGTACTCGCTCGTCCAGTCCGGCCTGCTGCTCACCGCGGGCGGCGCCGCCGACCGCTACGGCCGCAAGAAGCTGCTGACCGCGGGCCTCGCCCTGTTCGGCATCGGCTCGCTGGCGGCCGGACTCGCCGACACGGCAGGGCAGTTGGTCGCCGCGCGGGCCGGGATGGGCATCGGCGGCGCGCTGCTGCTGACCACGACCCTCGCGGTGGCGATGCAGATCTTCGCCCCCGAGGAGCAGCCCAGGGCGATCGGCGTCTGGAGCGCGGTCAACGCGCTCGGCTTCGCCTGCGGCCCGCTGATCGGCGGCCTCATGCTCGACCACTTCTGGTGGGGCGCGATCTTCCTGGTCAACCTGCCGGTGGCGGCGCTGGGCCTGGCCGCGGTCGTCGCCCTGGTCCCCGAGTCGAAGAACCCGCAGGGGGACCGCCCCGATCTGCCGGGCGCGCTGCTCTCCACCGTCGGCATGGCCTCGCTGGTCTTCGCGATCATCTCCGGCCCGGGGCACGGATGGACGTCCGGCCGGGTGCTCGCCGCCGCGGGCACGGCGGCCGTGGTGCTCGGGGCGTTCGCGTACTGGGAGAACCGCGTCCCGCACCCCATGCTCGATCTGCACTTCTTCCGCGACCGGCGGTTCACGGGCGCCGTCGCCGGCGCGGTGCTGATCACCTTCGGCATGGGCGGGGCGCTGTTCCTGCTCACCCAGCATCTTCAGTTCGTCCTCGGATACGGCCCCCTGGAGGCGGGCCTGCGGACGGCTCCGCTGGCCCTGGCCGTGGTGGTGCTGAACTTCTCCGGACTGTCGGCGAAGTGGACGACGGCCCTGGGCACCCCGGTGTCCATCGCACTGGGCATGGCGCTGATGTCGGGCGGACTGGTCTCGATCGCGCTGGCCCCGGGCGGCTACGCCGGGACGCTGGCCGGGCTGCTGCTCATCGGGGCCGGCTGCGCGGTGGCCAACCCGGCGATGGCGCACGCGATCATGAGCGCGATCCCCCGGGAGAAGGCCGGGGCCGGGGCCGGGATCAACGGGACGCTCGCCGAGTTCGGGAACGGACTCGGGGTCGCGGTCCTCGGCGCGGTCCTCGCGGCGGGAGGTGCCGCGCCCTCCTCCGCACGGGAGTTCTCCGACGGGGTGTCGAGCAGCCTGTTCGTGGGTGCGGCGGCCGTGCTGCTCGGCGGGGTCCTCGCGGCCGCGTTGCTGCGCCGGGCGGAGAGGGCAGACTCGGAGATGGCCGTCGCCCGCTGAGCGGGGCGCGACGCCGCCTAGCATCGTGAGTGGTGACCGGAGTCGAGAAGAAGGTGCGCCGATGGTGAAGGCTGCCGAAGGGCGGACCAGTGTCTGGCTGGAGGAGAAGACACGGCGCGGGAAGCAGGGGGCCACGGGCCAGCCCTCGGGCCTGGACCGGGGCCGCATCACCGAGGCGACCGTTCGGCTGCTGGACACCGGCGGTCTGGCGAAGTTCTCCATGCGCCGGCTCGCGGCCGAGCTGAACGTGACCGCGATGTCCGTCTACTGGTACGTCGACACCAAGGACGACCTCCTCGAACTCGCCCTCGACCAGGTCTACGGCCGGCTGCGGCTGCCCGACCCGGAGAGCGGGGAGGACTGGCGGAAGCAACTGCGCGCGCTGGCCACGGAGTACCGCGGGCTGCTGGTGCGCCACCCCTGGCTGTCCCCGCTCGCCGGACGGTATCTGAACATCGGGCCGAACTCGCTCGCGTTCTCCCGCACGGTCCAGCGCGTCATCGGCGGGGCGGGCCTTCCCGCCCGCGGGGTGACCGGCGCGATCTCGGCCGTCTTCCAGTTCGTGTACGGCTACGGCACGATCGAGGGCCAGTTCCTGTCACAGGTCCAGGCGTCCGGGATGACCCCGGACCAGTACTACGCGCAGTCCATGAGCGCCGTCAGCGAGGCCCCGGGCACCGCCGAGGTGCTGGAGGAGGCCCGGGCCTCCATGGAGGCCCGCGGCGGCGACACCGTGGCCGAGATGCTCGACCGTGACTTCGGCTTCGCCCTGGACCTGCTGGTCGCGGGCATCGAAGCCATGGTCGAGCGCGGCTGACCGGGCGTCAGGTGCTGCGTCAGTTGCTCCAGTACAGGTACTTCCAGACGCCGTAGGTGGTGGAGTTCACCGAGTCGCCGGAGGAGCCGTTGATGTACGCGGAGCGCATCCGGGCGCGGATGCCGGCCTCGCCGGGGGCGCCGAGGGAGACGGCGGACCGTCCGGCGGTGCCGAGGGCGAAGTACTCGGAGTCCAGGGGGTGCCAGTCGCCCTGGTAGTAGACCTGGAGGTCGAAGCGCTGCCGGCGGCCGGGGTAGTAGGTCATGGTGGTGGTGAGCAGCGGGTCGGTGTTCTTGTGGAACCAGTGGTACGTGGTGGAGCCGATCTTGCCCGTGCGGTAGTGGCGGGAGACGGCGGTGGAGACGCGGACCTTGGCGTAGGCGGTGACCTTGAGGGTGCGCGGCTTGTAGCGGGAGTCGCCCTTGAAGACGGCGTAGACGGTGGTGTCGCGGGCCATGTCGACGGTGGCGGCGAGGTTGCCGGAGGAGTTGACGGTGCCGGAGCGGATCAGCCGCTTGGGGCGGTCGGTGCCGAAGGGGTCGGCCCAGATCTCGACCTTGCGGTTCTTGTACGTCGTGCCCAGGTGGGCGGTGAAGCGGACGTCGGCGCCGTAGCCGTAGACCTTGCCGTTGTTGTTCAGGGTCAGGGCGGGCGTGGCGCGGGAGACGGCGACCTTGTCGGAGGCGCTCGCGGCCGTGTGCGCGCTGTCGCCCGCGTAGGACACCTTGTAGGTGACGGTGCCGCCGGAGTACGGGGTGTCGGAGAAGGAGTAGGTGCCGTCCGCCTTCACCGTGACCGCGGGCAGGGTCCTGCCGTTCGGGCTCTCCAGGTCGGTGCGGGTGACCGACAGCTTGATCCCGGCGGGCAGCGGGACCGTCGCCGAGATCCTGCCGGTGACGGCGAGCTTCTTGGCACGGGGAGCGCTGGTCGGCGCGTTCACCGTCAGGGCGGGCACGTTCAGCGTCGGCTGCGTCAGCGGCTTGAGCGTCCAGCCGGTGCCGCCCTGGACGACGGCGAAGATCCGGGAGGCGTCCGGGGCCCAGGTCACCTCCGCGGCGGGCTGCGTGCCGGTGCTGTACGTGCGCAGCGGACGCGTGGCGTTCGGCCGGTAGACGGCCACCTTGGTGCCCGCGACCTGGGCGACCAGACCGCCGGCGCCGACATCGGCCTTGTGCCCGGCCGGGTAGGCACCGGCCTTGGTGAAGGTGCCGTTCGCGAAGGCGTCCCGGTCGGTGCCGTTGACGAGCACCTGGTCGGCCCCCGGGACGAGGTCGATGTCCCCGACGCCGTTGTTCAGGGCGTACGAGGCGTCGTGCCAGGCGGTCACCTTCGCCGTGCCGCTCGACACGTCGAGGAGGGCCAGGGTGCCGGTGGAGTCCCCGGTCTCGCCGACGGCCAGCAGGCCCGGCCGCAGCGGGTCGGTGTCCAGCAGGGCCTGCCCCCACAGTCCGGAGCCCGTTCCCTCGGCCGGGAGCTGGGCCAGTGCGACCGGGTCGGTGCCGCTGGCCGGGTCCGCCGCCGGGTCCACCGAGCCCAGGTCGCCGTCCCACTGGTCGCCGTAGCTGAACCAGACCTTGCCGGCGGAGAAGGCCAGGTGGCGCGGGCCGGTGTCGGTGGCCACGGGGTAGCGGGCCTTGACGTCGAGCGTGGCCGCGTCGAGGGCGACGACCTCGTGGCTGCTCGGTACGGCCGCGTACAGGGTGAGGCCGTCGTCGGACAGCGCCAGGTCGCTGACGTCGCCGAAGCCGGTGCCGGTGTCGACGAGAGTGCCGTTGTGGTCGGTGGCCAGGATCCGCCCGTTGGCGGCGTCGCCCACGAAGACACGCTCGGCTCCCACGGCGAGGCCGCTGGGACTGCTGAGAACGGCGGTCGCGGCCGACGCGGAGCCGGCCGTGGTGACGACGGTCAGCGCCGCCGAGCTGAAGAGGACCGCGAGCGCCGTCGCGGTCGAGATGCTGCGCGTACGCACAGTGCTGAGTACCCCCACGAGGAAACCCGGCCAGGGGCCGGGAGATGTCGAGAGCGCCGCGCGGCACCCGGACGCGCGTGCCTGGAGGCGGCGGCGTGCGGGGCGCGGCTGCTGGGGGCAGCGTATGACATGCCTGTGACAGTTGAGAACGCAGTTTCCGGCCGGACGGGTGTGACGTCGGACGGCGGGTGCCGCCCCGTGGCATGGGCCGGTGCCGCTGCCGAGGCGGGCGAGGTCCAGGTCGACCGGCCGTTGCTCCTCGGTGCCGGGTGAAGAGGGACCGGCCCGCGGCGGGCGCGCACCGCCGCTCGGAGTGCGCGCCCGCCACGGGCCGGAGCCGGGTCCTACTCGCCGGGGTGGGCGAGTCCGGCGTCGTGGCCGTCGACGCCGGTGCCGCTGAGGAGGATGTCGTACGCCACCGGCTCGTCCTGCACGACCACCGTGGACACCTGCGGCTGGAAGCCGTCGGCCGCGGTGATCAGGACGTACGATCCGGCGCCCGGCGTGTCCACCGCGTAGGAGCCGTCGGCCTGGGCGACCGAGCGGCCCAGCCGGCGGCCGGACAGCGAGATCAGGGTGACGGCGGCCTGCGGGACGGGAGCGTCCTCCGCCCCGCGGACGAGACCGTGGACAGGGATTCCGCCGGCGACGGGCCCGTCAGCGGCGACGTCGGCCACGGCCTCGGGCTGCGGGGCGCCGGCCTCGGCGAGGGCGGTCTGCGACACGGTGGCCGCGGCGCGGGCCGTCTCCTGCGCGGTGGCCGTCGCGGCCGGGGTCTCCCCGTTCGCCGAGGCGGCCGCCTGGGCCAGCGCGCCGCTGGTGCGCAGCGGCACCTCCTTGATGAACAGGGTGACCAGGAAGGCGAGGAAGGCGATCGGGGCGACGTAGAGGAAGACGTCGGCGATGCCGTGCCCGTAGGCGCTCTCCAGCCAGGTGCGGACCGGTGCGGGCAGCAGGTCCATGTCGGGGATCTGCCCGGAGCCCGCGGCCTTCGCGGCGGCGGCCTGCTCCTGGGGGCTGAGCGTGCCGATGGTGTCGGTGGCGTAGTGGCTGATCCGGGTGGTCATCACCGAGCCGAGCGCCGAGACGCCCACCGCGCCGCCGAGGGAGCGGAAGAAGGTGACGACCGAGCTGGCGGCACCGAGCTCGTGCGGGGCGACCTGGTTCTGCGTGGAGAGGACCAGGTTCTGCATCATCATGCCGACGCCGAGGCCGAGGACCGCCATGAACAGGGCGATCTTCCAGTAGTCGGTGTTGTAGCGCATGGTGCCCAGCAGACCGAGGCCCGCCGTCAGCAGCACACCGCCGCTGACCAGCCACGCCTTCCACTTTCCGGTCTTGGTGATGATCTGGCCGGAGACCGTGGAGGACACGAACAGGCCGGCGATCATCGGGATCGTCATGACGCCGGACATGGTCGGCGACTTGTCCCGGGCCAGCTGGAAGTACTGGCTGAAGAACACGGTTCCGGCGAACATCGCGATGCCGACGAACAGCGAGGCGACCGATGCCAGCGTGATGGTGCGGTTGCGGAACAGGTGCAGCGGGATGATCGGCTCGGCGGCCTTCGTCTCGACGAGGAGGAAGACCAGGGCGAGCGCCAGCGCGCCGCCGACCATCGTGTACGTCTGCCAGGACAGCCACGCGTACTTGTCGTCCGCGAAGGTGACCCAGATCAGCAGCAGGCTGACGGCCGCGGTGATGAAGAGGGCGCCGGCCCAGTCGACCTTCACCTTGCGGCGGGTCTCCGGCAGGTGCAGCGTCTTCTGCAGCACCACGAGCGCGATCAGCGCGAACGGCACACCGACGTACAGGCACCAGCGCCAGCCGAGCCACTCGGTGTCGGTGATGACACCGCCGACGAGCGGGCCGCCGACCGTCGCGACGGCGAACGTCGCGCCGAGGTAGCCGGAGTAACGGCCGCGCTCCCGCGGGGAGATCATCGCGGCCATGATGATCTGCGCCAGCGCGGTCAGACCGCCGGCGCCGAGACCCTGGATCACCCGGGCGCCGATCAGCATGCCGGAGTTCTGGGCGAGACCGGCGACGACCGAGCCGACGATGTAGATGACCAGGGCCATCTGCACCAGTGCCTTCTTGCTCACCAGGTCGGCGAGCTTGCCCCACAGCGGGGTGGAGGCGGTCATCGACAGCAGCGCCGCGGTGACGACCCAGGTGTAGGCGCTCTGGCCGCCGCCGAGATCCTTGATGATCTCGGGCAGGGCGTTGGAGACGATGGTCGAGGACAGGATGGCGGCGAACATGCCGAGCAGCAGCCCGGAGAGCGCCTCCATGATCTGCCGGTGGGACATCGCCCCGCCGTCGGAGGAGCCTCCCCCGTGCCTGGCGTGGGCCCGCACACCGGCTGGTGTGGTCGTTGCCATGGGCTTCCTTCTCTTACTTCGCTTCTGCGGGTGTACGGGTGGTCTGGTGGACGTCGGGTGCGGCGGGCCCGGTGAACGCGACCCGGCAGTCGCCGAAGCTGTCGCGCAGCCGGGTCATGAGCCGGATGAGCTGGCCGACCTCGTCGTCGGACCAGTCGCCGAGCCGGGTGGCGAGCAGCTGCGTGGTCCGCCGGGACAGCTCGTCCATCTGCGCGCGGCCCGCGGGCGTCAGGCGCAGGAGGCGCGAGCGTTTGTCCGCCGGGTCGGGGGACCGCTCGATCCAGCCCCGCGCGGCGACGTGCGCGACGTGGCGGCTGGTCACCGACATGTCCACGGACAGCAGTTCGGCGAGCCGGCTCATCCGGATGTCCCCGTGCCGGTCCAGCAGCGTCAGCACGGCCGCGGAGCCGGCCGGGCAGTCGGCGGGCAGGATCCGCGCCATGCCCCGCTTCACGGCGCCGACGGCACTGAGCTGGCGGGCGAGTTCCTCGTACAGTCCCTGCTCGGCCATGACACCTCCCGATTCGTTGCTTAGGGCAACCATAGAAAAAGATGGTTGCCGCAGGCAAACTAAATCGGGTTTCCAGGTCATAAAAACTTGGCAAAGGCAAGTACTGCGCCCGTAAACCTCGGGCCGAGGCCCCCGCGAGCACCCGGCGAACAGATCAGCGGACCGCCCCGCCGCCCCGGACGACACCGACGACGATCGGCCTGCGGCCCACCGGCGGACAGCCGCGACGGCGGACCGGTGGAACTGCCGGGAGGGTGGCCGCGACGGGGATTCGACGGTGCTGCCGACGGGGACGCGTGGCCGTGGTGGCCGGCCTGCGGCCCACCGGCGGACAGCTTGCGACGGCAGCCGGCCGATGGGCCGCCGGAGGCGGGGCAGCCGGCCGATGGGCCGCCGGGGGAACAGGGTGCGGGGGCGCGGCGCTGCCCGGCGCTCAGCCGGCCACCCATGGGCTGCGCGTCGTACCGGGCCGAGGGCCGGGCCCGCGCCGGGCCCGCATTCCCGGCCCGTCCCCCACCACCGGCCCCGGCCTCACCCGTGTCCTCGGCCCTGCTCCCACCCCGACCCCGCCCCGCAGGGGCCCCGCACTTGGGCCGCCACCTCACATTCGCTAGGCTCCCGGCCCATGGCCAACACCCAGAACCCGCAGGGCAACCACGACCCCGCAGGCAGCACCCAGATGTTCCGCGCGTTCGTCGACGAGGCTCCGCCGGCCGCCGGCCCGCAGGCGTCCTCCGGCCCGCGCGTCGGTCTGATCATCGGCGTCGTCGTCGCGATCGCGGTCGTCGCGGCCGTCGCCTGGCTCGCGCTGAAGTAACGCTGCGCACGGGCGGCCCCCGGGCCGCCCGTCAGCCGCTCGGTCCCGCTCCACGGAGACGTCCCGTGTCTTTACGTGCGTCCCGAGCGGCACCCGCCACGCCTCCACGCGCACCTCCCGCGTCCGCTCCGCCCGTGTCCCGCAGCGGTCGGCACCGGCAGCACCGTCGAGGGGAACCGGCGTCACCCCGCAGCCCGCCGGGCACCGCGCCCGGACGCACGACGGCCGCCGACGCGCCCATCAGGACGCACCGACGGCCATGAGTCGTACGCGGACCGTGCACCGCATGCATCACATCTGCCGAGGCCCCTCGAAGCATCGCGCCATGGTGCCTGACGCTTCGTCATCCATGAAGCCTCGCGCGGTCACGGAACCGCTCAGTCCGAGATCAGCCCGTCCCGCAGCTGCGCCAGGGTGCGCGTCAGCAGGCGCGAGACGTGCATCTGGGAGATGCCGACCTCCTCGCCGATCTGCGACTGGGTCATGTTCGCGAAGAACCGCAGCATGATGATCCGCCGCTCACGGGGCGGGAGTTTGGCCAGCAGCGGCTTGAGCGACTCGCGGTACTCCACCCCCTCCAGCGCGGTGTCCTCGTAGCCGAGGCGGTCGGCGAGCGAGCCCTCGCCGCCGTCGTCCTCGGGGGCCGGGGAGTCGAGGGAGGAGGCGGTGTAGGCGTTGCCGACCGCGAGGCCGTCGACCACGTCCTCCTCGGACACGCCCAGCACGGCGGCGAGTTCGGCGACCGTGGGCGAGCGGTCCAGCTTCTGGGAGAGCTCGTCGCTGGCCTTCGTCAGCGCCAGCCGCAGCTCCTGCAGGCGCCGCGGCACCCGCACCGACCACGAGGTGTCCCGGAAGAACCGCTTGATCTCACCGACGACCGTCGGCATCGCGAACGTCGGGAACTCCACGCCGCGTTCGCAGTCGAAGCGGTCGATCGCCTTGATCAGGCCGATGGTGCCGACCTGGACGATGTCCTCCATCGGCTCGTTGCGCGAGCGGAACCGCGCGGCGGCGTAGCGGACGAGGGGAAGGTTGAGCTCGATCAGGGTGTCCCGGACGTACGCGCGTTCGGGACTGTCCTCGTCGAGGGCGGCGAGCCGCAGGAACAGGGAGCGGGAGAGGGTGCGGGTGTCGATGTCCCCCGAGGCCGGCGGGGCCGGGACGGAGACGGCCGGAAGGTCCTGGGCCGGCGCGGCCACCAGGGCCGCAGCGTCGTCGAACGCGGCGTCGGGCGCGGACTCGCTCTTCGTGAGCGTGAGCACCTTCGAGCTGCCCTTGTCTGCGGACATGCCACCCCCTTTGGGTCGCGGACGGTCGCGGCCGGCTGCTCGTGTCGAGTAGCTCAGCCCTCACCTGAATACCGGAGCCGGAGCCACGGCAAACGCGCTTCCGGAAGAATGTCACATGTCGGCAACACGCTGTAGTGACATGTCGACATGCGAGATACGAATCCGCCCTGGAAACAGGGGGTGTGACGGCTTTTCAGCGCGTTTTCCACGCGGAGGAAGCCGATGGACGATTCGCTCCCGCAGGTTATGGATCGCGCACGCGTTCCATATGTTTCCGCGCGCCTCCCCGTGCGCCCCGTGCGCCTTCCTGTGCCGCGGCGGAGCGGGCCCGGCGCGACGGCCGGACACCCCCGCCGGGGCGTCGCGGAACGGCGGGGACGTCCGGCTCTATGCCTCGATGCGGTTGGCCGTCCGCAGCCGCTGGAAGCTGCGCGCCAGCAGCCGGGAGACATGCATCTGGGAGACGCCGAGCTCTGCGCTGATCTGCGACTGGGTGAGGTTGCTGTAGTAGCGCAGCAGCAGAATGCGCTGCTCGCGCTCGGGGAGCTGCACCAGCAGATGCCGCACCATGTCCCGGTGCTCCACGCCGTCCAGCGCGGGATCCTCGTAGCCGAGGCGGTCCAGCAGGCCGGGCAGGCCGTCGCCCTCCTGGGCGGCTTCGAGGGAGGTCGCGTGGTACGAGCGGCCCGCCTCGATGCACGACAGCACCTCCTCCTCCGAGATGCGCAGCCGCTCGGCGATCTCGGCGGTGGTCGGCGTGCGCCCGAAGGCCGTCGTCAGGTCCTCGGTCGCGCTGTTGACCTGCACCCACAGCTCGTGGAGCCGGCGCGGGACATGGACCGTGCGGACGTTGTCGCGGAAGTAGCGCTTGATCTCGCCGACGACGGTCGGCATCGCGAAGGTCGGGAACTGCACGCCCCGGTCCGGGTCGAAGCGGTCGATGGCGTTGATGAGCCCGATGGTGCCGACCTGGACCACGTCCTCCATCGGTTCGTTGCGGGAACGGAAGCGGCCGGCCGCGTAGCGTACGAGCGGGAGGTTGGCCTCGATGAGCGCCCCGCGCACCCGGTCGTGCTCCGGTGTGCCCGGCCGGAGGTCCTTGAGCTGGGCGAAGAGGACCTGCGTCAGCGCTCTGGTGTCCGCTCCCCGGCTGCGCTGCGGAGCGGCCGGGGCGGGAGCCTCTTCCTGGGGCGGCGCAGTACTGGCCGACACGGTCAACGCCACCTCTTCATCGGTCAACTCATCCGTCAAAAGCGGTCATAGCATCACAAGACATGCCCACTGTGTGCAAGCACCGCATAACTCCGTGTTGAGGGAGAGTTGGGGACCAGGACGCACAGCGGCCCCGCACCGAACGGTGCGGGGCCGCTGCGGGGCCGGGCGGCCGGGGTCAGAACTCGTAGTCGGCGATCACCCACGTGGCGAACTCCCGCCACAGGGCCACGCCCGCCTGGTGCGCGGGGTGCTCGACGTAGCGGCGCAGCGCCTCGGCGTCCTCGAACGCGGAGTTGATCGCGAAGTCGTAGGCGATGGGGCGGTCGCTGAGGTTCCAGCCCAGCTCCCAGTGGCGCAGCTCGGCGATCTGGCCGTCGAGGGCGCGGAATGCCTTCTCACCCTCCACGACGCGCGGGTCGTCGCGGCCGACGCCCTCGTCGAGCTTGAAGAGGACCAGATGGCGGATCATGACTCACCTCCGTTGGCGACCCAGGTCATGAAGTCGCCGATGGCCTTCGCGGCGTCCGATATGCCCTCGAACCCTATCTGGACGTAGTCGGCCGCCTTGGCCGGGTCCGTGATGATCAAGTACAGGACGAAGACCACGAGTACATAGACGGCGATCTTCTTCGCATTCACCGCCACCGCGGCCTCCCCAGTCGCCTGTAGTGGCCCACGGGCCCCCTGTGCACCGGCGGCGAGTGTAACTTCAGGCATTCTTCGAGGACCAACGGCCCGTGGGCCAGGGCCTTCCGGCACGGTCGCGGCGCGGGGCGCGGACGGCAGGATGGGGGCGTGCCCCGGCGGGGTCCGGCAGGAGTCCGCGGGGGAGGGGCCGGCCCCCACTGCGGGGCGCGCGCCGGATGCATCCCCCGTCGCCGGAGCGTGCTCGAGGGCCGGCCCGGAACGCACGAAGGGCCCCGTCCTGCGACGGGGCCCTTCTCGAAGCGGTAGCGGAGGGATTTGAACCCTCGGTGACTTGCGCCACACTCGCTTTCGAGGCGAGCTCCTTCGGCCGCTCGGACACGCTACCGAGGGAGACCTTACAGCACGTCGGCCCCAGGTCTGAAATCCGTATCCGCCGGGACGGGAGAGTACGGATCCGCCGGGACGAGGGACAAGGATCCGGCGGACCGGGGAGCCGTGTCCGGGCGACGAGGGCGGAGCTCAGCGGGACCGGAAGAACTCCGTGAGCTGCCGGGCGCACTCCTCCGCGAGCACGCCCTCGATCACCTCGGGCCGGTGGTTGAGCCGCCGGTCCCGTACGACGTCCCAGAGCGACCCGGCGGCGCCCGCCTTGTCGTCGCGGGCGCCGTAGACGACCCGGTCGACGCGGGAGAGGACGATCGCGCCCGCACACATCGTGCACGGCTCCAGCGTGACCACGAGCGTGCAGCCGGCCAGCCGCCACTCGCCGAGCCTCGCGGCGGCACGCCGGACGGCGAGCACCTCGGCGTGGGCCGTCGGGTCGCCGCCGGCCTCACGCTCGTTGTGGCCGGCGGCCAGCACCGTCGTCCCGTCCGGGGCCAGCACGACCGCCCCGACGGGCACGTCCCCGCCCCGGACGGCCAGTTCGGCCTCCGCCAGGGCCAGACGCATCGCGGCCCGCCAGGGATCGCGCACCGGGTCGGCCGTGCCGCCCGTGTCCTCGCCGGTCAGCGGACGGTCTCCAGGACCTCCCCGGCGCCGAGGGCGTGGGCGATCTCGCCGAGGGCGTCCTCGGCGAGTGCCTTCAGCTCCTTCTCGGTGATGCCGAGGTCGTCCAGGACCGCCGCGTCGCCCACCGGGCCGTGCGGTACGGCCTCGGCGGAGGCCGCGGCCCCGTCGTCGGAGTCCTCGTCGTCACCGTCCTCGGTGCCGTCGAGGTCGAGGGCGTCGAGGTCGTCCTCGTCGCCGGGCTCCCGGCCGAGCAGTTCGTCGGTGAGCAGGATCTCGCCGTACGAACTGCGCGCGGCGGCCGCGGCGTCCGAGACGTAGATCCGGGGGTCGTCCTCACCGTCGAAGCGGACGACGCCGAACCAGGCGTCCTCCTGCTCGATCAGGACGAGGACCGTGTCGTCGTCGGGGGAGACCTCCCGGGCCAGGTCGGCCAGATCCGACAGGGTCTCCACATCGTCGAGCTCCGTGTCGCTCGCTTCCCACCCGTCTTCGGTGCGCGCGAGCAGTGCGGCGAAGTACACCGTGACTCTCCCACTGGTCAGAGGCGTGCCGGTTGGGGTTCCCCCCGGCGGAGGTGTGCGGGCGGGGAGAGCTCGGGCTCCGAGCCCCACCCACTCGGAATCGTGGCAGAAACAAGGCGTCCAGGGGACGTCTTCGGCTCCCTGTGTCCGGCAGTTTCGACCGCGTGCCCGCGATCGGCCCACCGGCGCGCTCGTCGCCGCCACCAGCGGATCGTACGCGGGTTTCGGTCCGGCCCACGCACTCCCGCCCCGCTCAACACCCCTGACGGGCGCGGATCTTCCCGTTCCGCTGTGATCTTGCCGACCCTCGGTTCTCTACCAGCGGAAGGTCCGCATGCGCATGGCGTGGCGCAGCCGGGCGGCCTTGGCCCGCCGCGGCTGGACCCGGTCGCGCAGTTCGCGGGCCTCGGCGAGTTCGCGCAGGAACAGGGCGCGTCGGCGGCGCCGCTCGGCGTCCGTCTCGGGCGCGTCGCCGCCCGCGCCGCCGGTTATGCCTTCGTCGGCGTCGGCACGGCGGGCGCGTGCCTCGCGCCCGCGGCGTCCGTCGCGGTCAGGCAGGTCTGGCATCGGCTCACCACCCCGGTCCGTCCGTCCCTCCCACCTTCCCCCGGCCGGGCGGTTTGACGCCAGCGCGCGGCGACAGGCGGCGCGGCTAATGTTGTGGACATGCGTCTCCACGTCGTCGACCACCCTCTGGTCGCCCACAAGCTCACCACGCTGCGCGACCAGCGCACCGACTCCGCGACCTTCCGGCGTCTCGCCGACGAACTGGTCACCCTGCTCGCCTACGAGGCCACCCGCGACGTGCGCACCGAGCAGGTCGACATCGACACGCCGGTCGCCCGGACCACCGGGGTCAAGCTCTCCCACCCGCGCCCGCTGGTCGTGCCGATCCTGCGTGCGGGTCTCGGCATGCTGGAGGGCATGGTCCGGCTGCTGCCGACCGCCGAGGTCGGCTTCATGGGCATGATCCGCGACGAGGAGACGCTCCAGGCGTCCACGTACGCCACGCGGATGCCGGAGGACCTCTCCGGGCGGCAGGTGTACGTGCTGGACCCGATGCTCGCCACCGGCGGCACGCTGGTCGCGGCGATCCAGGAGCTGATCAAGCGGGGTGCCGACGATGTGACCGCCGTCGTGCTGCTCGCGGCGCCCGAGGGCGTCGAGGTGATGGAGCGCGAGCTGGCGGGGGCGCCGGTGACCGTGGTGACCGCGTCGGTGGACGAGCGGCTCAACGAGCACGGGTACATCGTGCCGGGGCTCGGTGACGCGGGTGACCGGATGTACGGGGCCGCGGAGTAGCCGTCCGCTCGCCGCGGGGCCGCCGCCCGCGCGCGGCTGAGGCGCCGTGGCGGCCGCGGCCGCCCGTGCGCCGGGGCCCGCGCGCCGGCCGCCGCCCCGCGCCCTGGAGGGCGCTTCTCAGCAGTTCTTCTTCTTCGTGGCGGGCGTCGGCTCGGGTGCGGCCAGTGCGGCCAGTGCCCGGTCGGCGTCCGCCTTCGCCGTCAGGGTGCGGAACCTGTCGCCGATGATCAGGTCGAGGGTCGCGCCCTTGCGGGCCGCCTCGGTGCGGTGCTCGGCGCCGGTGAGCTGGGCGGCGAGGACCGTCAGCGAGGTGTTCCGGGCGGAGGCGG
Source organism: Streptomyces sp. NPDC093094 (assembly GCF_044754345.1). NCBI lineage: Bacteria > Bacillati > Actinomycetota > Actinomycetes > Kitasatosporales > Streptomycetaceae > Streptomyces > Streptomyces sp. NPDC093094. The sequence goes on from NZ_JBIVOX010000018.1 coordinate 60,576, forward strand.
GGCCGAGCAGCAGGCCGGTGCCCTTGACCTTCTTGTCGTACTGCGCGGCCGCGTTGCCGACGTCACCGATGCGGAAGCCGCGTTTCTTCAGCTCGTCCGCGGTCTGCTTGGCCAGGCCCTGGCGGGTCGTGGCGTTGAAGACGTTGACGGTGATCAGCCGGGGTGCGGGCAGCCGCTCGGCCACGCGGGGGGTGGGGCTCGCCCCGGCGGCGCAGTCGGCCGCCGAGCCGGCCGCGCTGGCCCTGTCACCGTCGCCGCCGGAGAAGACGTCGATGAGCTGCAGCGTGCCCCAGCCGGCCGTGCCGAGGACGGCGACGGAGGCGACGACCGCGAGGGCGATCCTGCCCCGTCGGCGGGGGCGGCGCATTCGCGGGTATTTGTCCCCCGTGATCCGGTACTGGCCGCCCATGCCGGGGGGAGTCAGCATGCTCATGGGCGCAGCGTAGTGCGACTGAGCGGCGATGCCTACTAGATGATCATTCGACATCGCGCCGTCCAACCCGAAAGGTCCAACGAGCGGCCCGCGGGTGGTGTCAGTCCAGCTCCAGCACGCGCGCGTGCAGCACCTGGCGCTGCTGGAGCGCGGCGCGGACGGCGCGGTGCAGGCCGTCCTCCAGATAGAGGTCGCCCTGCCACTTCACGACGTGTGCGAACAGATCGCCGTAGAAGGTGGAGTCCTCGGCGAGGAGGGTCTCCAGGTCGAGCTGCTGCTTGGTCGTCACGAGCTGATCGAGGCGGACCGGGCGCGGCGCGACGTCCGCCCACTGCCGGGTGCTCTCCCGGCCGTGGTCGGGGTACGGCCTGCCGTTTCCGATGCGCTTGAAGATCACACGGAAAGCCTACCGGTCAAGCCCTTCCGGGCGCAGCCATGGAGGCGGAGTGCGGCGCCGGAAAAGATGCCGCGAACCGGGGTGAACCGGAACAGGGAGCCGAGATGAACGGTCGCGGGACCGCCGCGCGGGAGGCTCGGGGCAGTGCGCAGGCCCTGCCGTCCGAGGCTCCGGAGACCGCTTCCGGGTACGCCTTCACCGGTCCCGCCCCGCACCGGCCGCGGGCGCCGGCCCCGGTCCGGTGCCGCGAGGGCGGGGCGGAGCCGAAAGGACACCGGCGGCCCGCCCGCGGCCGCGGCGGGGGTGATCCGCCGGCCGCCTGCGAGGCGCAGGGCAGGGGGACTTGTCCGGGGAGCCGGAGTCCGGCACGGCCGGGTTCCCGCGCACGGCTTCCGGCGGACGCGGCGTCGCGCCGGTGCCGTCCGCCGCGCGGGACGGACCGCGGCTGTTCTCCGCGTTCCTGGCGTGGCTGCCGGCCGGCCTCTTCCACGGTCTGCCGGAGACCGGCGACGCCGGCAGGCCCGGGCCGGTGTCCTTCTCCGGCCGGGCGCGTCCGCGGTCCGGCGGGGCCCCGAAGGCGTTCCTCGGCGCCGTCACGCAGACCGTGCGGCCGATTCGCCCGAAAGGGGTCGGCGTGTTCTTCGTGACGCAGACCGCGAAGGACGCTCTCCCGGCGTCCCGGCCCGCTCTCCCGGCGTCCCGGCCCGGTCTCCTGGCGTCCCGGCCCGGTCTCCCGGCGTCCCGGCCCGCGGTCTCCCGGCGTCCCGGCCCGCGGTCTCCCGGCGTCCCGGCCCCCGGTCTCCCGGCGTCCCGGCCCGGCTCGGCCGCCGCGTCCGGCTCGGCCGCCGCGTCCGGCTCGGCCGCCGCGTCCGGCTCGGCCGCCGCGTCCGGCACGCGCCGCGCGTCCGGCACGCGCCGCGCGTCCGGCACGCGCCGCGCGTCCGGCACGCGCCGGTCGCCGCGTCCCGGCCGCGCACGCCCGAGTCCCTGCCGGGGCCGGCCGGCCCCGCCGGGCCGGACCGGGCGGTGACGGGTCCGCCGCCGGACGTTGTGCACAGGCTGTGGACCGGGAGCAGGAGGAACGGCCCGCCGGGACCCCGGAGCACCCGGGCGGGAGGCGGCCGGACGGCCGGGGCGAGGGGTCTCGGCGCATCCGGAAGGAGAGACGGCGGAGCCGGAGGACGGGCCGTCGGCGGGGGAGCGGGCCGTCGGCGGCTCCGTGTGCAGGTCCCCGGCCCGCTCGACCGGCACACGGCCGGGGTGGGAGATCACCCGTTCGGTCTTCCACAGGCCCGCCGCGGAAGGTGAGCGCCGGGCGCCCGCGGGGACACCCGGCTCGGCTGCTCGGCTCAGCGTTCTTCGTGTTCCTTCGCCGTGCCGGCCGGCTCGGGGCGTTTCGCCTCCGGCTTCGGTGCGCAGCGGGCGGCCTCGGCGCGCAGCAGGGCGCGCAGGACCGCGTAGGGGTCCGTGGGCATGGTGGTGCTCCTCGGGTCGTGACGGACAGGGCTGGGGCAGGGCTCTGTCAGCAGCGCAGGACCACGGTGCGCACGGCGTCCGGGCCGTACGACGGGAGCGGGAGCGGGGGCGCCGGGAGCGGGCGGCGGGCGGGGGCACCGGGGGCGGGGTGCCGGGCCGGTGCGGGGCGCAGGGGCGCGGCGGCCCGGCGCGGCGGCCGCAGGGCCGTGTCCAGGACGTCGTGCTCGAAGCACTCCCCGGGCACGGCGAGGGCCGGTGCCGTCAGGCTCGCCGCGGGGTGGGCGCCCGGCAGCAGCAGGACGAGCAGCAGTGCGAGAACCCGCGGCCAGGCACGGCCGCCTCGTCGTCCCGCAGTGGCGCTCATCACCGATGCTGTGCCCGGCGCGGGCCCCGCGGTCAGCACACCGGGGCCGAGATCCGCCCGCTCGGACCACACGTGCGTACCGCACGCGCGGGTCACCGGGAGCGGGGGACCTGCCGGGCGCGGTGGCGGATCACCAGCGCCGTGACGATCTCCACGACGCCGACCGCGACCAGCCAGACACCGCCGACGAGGGTGAGCACCGCGAGCGACTCGAAGGGCGCGTCGATCAGCACCACACCGCCGACGAACGTGACGATCCCGAGGAAGATCTGCCAGCCGCGGGCCGGCATGGAGCTGTCGGAGGCCGCGGCGAGTGTCTGGGTGACGCCGCGGATCAGCCAGCCGATGCCGATCCACAGGGCCAGCAGCAGGATCGACTGCATCGGGCCGCGGAAGCAGAACAGGCCCAGCAGCAGCGACAGGGCGCCGCTGACGAAGGCCAGCACGCGCAGCGAGGTCGTGCGGTGTGTGCCGAAGGCGGACGCCAGCTGGAGGACGCCGCTGACGACGAGGTAGACGCCGAAGAGGATGCCGACCGCGAACAGCGAGGCGTCCGGCCAGACCAGGACGAGGACGCCCAGCACCAGCGAGGCGATGCCGGTGACGAGGACGACGTGCCAGGCGGACCGCGACAGGACGCGCAGCGGGCCCTCGAAAGGAGGCTCGGGCTCATGGGGCGTCCGGCGCGGGGGCGCGGTGCCGCCGTGGACGCCGCGGTCGTCGTGATCCGGACCCCAGGGGGAGCCGCTCGGTGCCTCGGTCATGCTTCATGCTTCGACCGCCGTACGGCACCGCGCCACCCGGCGGAGTCCGTCCCGGTGACCGCCCGCCGCCGGCCCGGCCGGATGCCGCCTCAGCCCCTCCTCGCCGGCCTGAGCGCCTTCGCCGCCGTCCTCCTCCCCCGCTGGTGCGCGCGCACCTCGGCCGGAGAGGCCGGTCCCGTGAGGCCGGGGACGGGGCGGACGGAGTCCGGCTCGCCGTACACGTCCGCGGCCTCGCTCCGGCCGGCCGGCTGCACGCCGAGCCGCCTGCCGAACAGGGCGAGGAAGATCTGGGCCCGCTGCCTGCCGAAACCGGGCAGGTCCTCCAGCCGGCGCAGCAGCTCGCGGCTGTCGTCGACCCCCTTCCAGACCAGCTCGGCGTCGCCGTCGTAGTGCTCGACGAGGTACCGGCACAGCTGCTGGACGCGCTGGGCCATGGATCCCGGGTAGCGGTGCACCGCCGGCTTCTCCGACAGCAGCGCGGCGAAGTCCTCCGGGTCCTGGGCGGCGATGTCGTGCGCGTCCAGGTCGTCGGCGCCGAGCCGGTCGGCGACGGTCCTCGGTCCTTTGAACGCCCGCTCCGTCGGGACCTGCTGGTCCAGCAGCATTCCGACCAGCGCGGCGAGCGGACTGCGGCCGAGCAGCGCGTCGGCCCGGGGGTCCTGTGCGAGGTGGAGTGTGACGTCCATCACCCGATCATCCCTCCGTGCGCCTCGGCTCTCCACGCGAGACGCGGATGAATACAAGTGCCCCCACCCTGCCTGCGAAGGCGACCGGCGGGGTCGCGTACGATGCCCCGCACATACTTAGGCAAGGCTTACCTAAAGCATGAAGGGGTCGAGGGTGACCACCGAGATCTACCGAGACACGTGGGGCATCCCGCATCTGCGTGCCGACAGCGCCCTCGCGCTCGCCCGCGCCCAGGGCCTGGTCACCGCCCGCGACCGTGCCTGGCAGGTCGAGGTCGAGCGGCACCGCGCCCAGGGCACCACCGCCGCCTTCCTCGGCCCCGAGGCCGTCGGCTGGGACGTGTTCGCCCGCCGGCTGCGCCTCGCCGACACCGCCCGCCGCTGCTACGCCCACCTGGAGCGCACCGCCCCGGAGAGCGCCCGGTGGGTGCGCGCCTACGCCGACGGCGTCACCGAGGGCCTCGCGCGGACGACCGCGCCCGAGTTCACGCGGACCGGCCTCGCCCCCGGCCGCTGGGAGCCCTGGACGCCGCTGGCGATCTGGCTCACCGCGCACATCCCGTTCGCCGGCTTCCCCTCCAAGATCTGGCGCGACCTGCTCGGCCGCAGCCTCGGCCCGGACGCCGTCGCCCTGTTCGCCACCGACGGACCCGGAACCAGCGGCAGCAACGCCTGGCTGCTCTCCGGGGAACGCACCGTCACCGGACAGGCCCTGCTGGCCGGCGACCCCCACCGCTACATCGAGGACCCCGGCGTCTACCAGCAGATCCGCCTCGCCTGCGACGAGTTCGACGTCGTCGGGCTCGCCGTCCCCGGCGTCCCCGGCATCGCCCACTTCGGCCACACCGGCACCGTCGCCTGGGCCGTCACCCACGCCATGGCCGACTGCCAGGACCTCTACCGCGAGCGGCTGCGCCGCACCGGCGCCGGTGTCGAGGCGCTCGGCCCGGACGGACAGTGGCACCGCGCCGCCACCCACACCGAGACCGTCGAGGTCGCCGGCGAGGAACCGGTGCGGATCGAGATCGTCGAGACCGGACGGGGACCCGTCGTCGCCGGCGGCCCCGAGGGCCTCGACGACGGCACCCCGCTCGCCCTCAGCCTGCGCTACGCCGCCCGCGTCACCGGCGACCTGGGCTTCGCCGCCCTGCTGCCGCTGCTGCGCTCGCGCACGGTGGCCGACGTCGACCACGCCGCCGGCCTGTGGGCCGAACCCGTCAACGTCCTCCAGGCCGCCGACACCCTCGGCGGCACCCTGCACCGGGTCGCCGGCCGGGTCCCGGTGCGCTCCGAGGCCAACCGGGCCGGGATCGTCGACGCCTGGGAGCCCGGCCACGACTGGCGGGGCTGGCACGAGATGCCCCGCGCCGGTCTCACCGACGGCGTCGCCGTCATGGCCAACGCCCGCGGCCTCGCCGGCCCGCTCGGCGTCGAGTTCGCCCCCCGCCACCGCGCCGACCGCATCGCCGCGCTGCTCTCCGAGAAGGACACCTGGGCCCCCGCCGACCTGCCGGCGATCCACATGGACACCCACCTCGCCTCGGCGGCCGCCCTCCTCGACCGGATCGCGGAACTGGAGGAGCCCCTCGGCCCCCGGGCCGCCGGCCTGCGCGAGCGGCTGCTGCGCTGGGACCGCCGGATGGACGCCGGCAGCCGGGACGCCGCCGCCTACGCCGCCGTGCGCACCCGCGTCGTACGGGCCCTCGCCGCCCAGCCCGTGTTCGCGCCGCTCGCCGAGCCGCCCGCCCACTCCGAGGTCCTGCTGCCCTGGCTCGCCCTCCTCCCGCGGGTCGGGTTCGCCCTGGAGAACCTGCTCCGGGCCGACGACCTCCACGGCATCGACCGCCCCGCGATCGTCCGCCGGGCCCTGGAGGACACCGCCGCCGAAGCGTCCGAGGCCGTGTGGGGCGACACCCACCGTCTCGCCCCCTGGCGCGCCCTGCCCGGCACCTCGTACGACGAACCGGGTCTGTCCGGCGACCACGACTGCGTGCTGTGCACCACGGCCGTCCCCGGCGTCACCGACCTCGCCGCCCGGGCCCCCGCCGCCCGGTTCGTGTGGGACCTCGCCGACCGCGAGAACAGCCTCTGGATCGTGCCCTTCGGCGCGAGCGGTGTCCCCGGCTCGCCCCACCACCGCGACCAGCTGCCGCTGTGGCTCGCGGGAGAACTCGCCCCGGTCGTCACCGGCTGGGACCGCCTGGAGAAGGAGACCGATGTCTGACCCGTACACCTCCCGCAGAGCCGTCCACGAGCAGGAGGTCGACGGTTTCGGCACCGTCCGGATCCTGCCGCTCGACGTGGCCGCCGACACCCCGGCCGTCCACGGCTGGGTCCGCGAGGAACGCGCCTCCTTCTGGGGCATGGAGGACCTCACCGAGGACCAGGTCGCCGGCATCTACGGCCACATGGACACGCTCGACACGCACCACGCCTTCCTGCTGGTGCGCGACGGCGAGCCCGTCGGCCTGCTCCAGACCTACGAGCCCGAGGCCGACCGCGTCAGCGAGTGCTACGACGTCCGCCCCGGCGACATCGGCGTCCATCTGCTGCTCGCCCCCGCCGGTCCCGGCGGAGCCCGGCCCGGCTGGACCGGCGCACTGGCCCGGGTCATCACCTCGTACGTCATGGTCACCCTCGACCGGCGGCGGGTCGTCGTCGACCCCGACGTCCGCAACGAGAAGGCCGTCGCCCTCTTCCAGCGGCTGGGCTTCGAGCCCGGACCCGCCGTGGTGCTGCCCGAGGTCGACCTGCCGGACGTGCACCTCCCCGAGAAGAAGGCCCAACTCGCCTTCCTCACCCGGCGGTAGCCTTCCCGGCATGACGCCGCAGGAACTGGTCGACCGCTACGGCCTGGAGCCGATCCCCCGTGAGGGCGGCCGGTTCCGCCGCACCTGGACAGGGCCCGAGCGGTCCGACGGCCGCCCGGAGGGCACGGCGATCGTCGCCCTGCTCACGGCGGAGGACTACTCGGCCCTGCACCGCCTGAAGTCCGACGAGATCTGGCACTTCTACCTCGGCGACCCGCTCACCCTGCTGCTCCTCTCCCCGGACGGCACCACCCGCTCCGCCGTCCTGGGCCCGGATCTCGGCCGCGGCCAGCAGCCCCAGCTGGCCGTACCGGCCGGCACCTGGATGGGCGGCCGGGTCGCCGAGGGCGGCGCCTGGACGTTCTTCGGCTGCACGACGACACCCGGGTTCACCTACGAGGACTACGAGCACGGCGTCGCGGCCGACCTGGCGGCGCGCTACCCCGGCGAGGCGGCCCGGATCATGACACTGTGCCGGCCATGAACACGCGGCGGCACGGACTCCTGCACGGCCGCACCGCCCTGGTCACCGGCGCGGGCGGCGGCATCGGACGCGGCATCGCGCTGCGGTTCGCCGAGGAGGGAGCGGCGGTCGCCCTCCACTGCCGGACGTCGCTGCGGCAGGCCCGGGAGACGGCCGCGCTCGTCCGGGAGTCGGGCGGCCGGGCCGCCGTCCTCACCGCCGAACTCACCGACGAGTCCGCGTGCTCCCGGCTCGTGCGCGAGGCCGCGGAATGGGGCGGCCGCCTCGACGCGCTGGTCAACAACGCCGCCGTACAGCCCGTGCAGGCCCTGCCCGGGATGCCGGCACGGGCCTGGCGCGAGGTCGTCGACACCAACCTCACCGCGGTGTTCGCCTGCACCCAGGAGGCCGCCCGGATCATGCGGGACCAGGACGGGGGCGGCTCGGTGACCCACATCGCCTCGATCGAGGCCCACCGCCCGGCGCCCGGCCACGCCCACTACGGCGCCTCCAAGGCCGCGGTCGTGGCGCACGCCCGCGCGGCCGCCCTGGAGTACGGCGGGTCCGGCATCCGCGTCAACACCGTCTCCCCCGGCCTCGTCGACCGCGAGGGCCTCGCCGACGACTGGCCGGACGGCGTCGCCCGCTGGCGGCAGGCCGCGCCCCTGCGCCGCCTGGGCCGCCCGCAGGACATCGGCGACGCCTGCGTCTTCCTCGCCTCCCCGCTCGCCTCCTGGATCACCGGCCAGGACCTGACCGTCGACGGAGGAGTGTCCGCCCGGCCAGGATGGTGAGCACAACGCAGCCGGGATCCGTATACGCCCGGAAGGGCGAGTCCAGGCGGAGGTACGACGTGCGACGACCGCGGCATGCACTGCTGCTCGGCATCCTGCTGCTCGGCTTCCTGTTCGGCACCGCGGCCCCCGCCTCCGCACACGCCGCCCTGAGCTCCACCACCCCCGGCGACGCCGCCGTCGTCGACACCGCCCCCCGGGAACTGACGCTCACCTTCACCGAGTCCGTCGCCCTGCTGGAGGGGTCGGTCCGCGTGATCGACCCGGACAACCACCGCCTGGAGACCGAGGAACCCCGCCACGACCCCGGCACGGACCGCACCGTCCGCCTCCCGCTCCCCGGCGGCCTGGGCGACGGCACCTACACCGTGGCCTGGCGGGTCGTCTCCGCCGACAGCCACCCCGTCTCCGGCGCCTTCACCTTCTCGGTCGGCGAGCCCACCCCCACCGCCGCCGTCCAGAGCGCCGCACCGCTCGAACACCCCGTCACCACCACCCTGCAGAACACCGCCCGCTACCTCGCCTATCTCGCCGCGGCCCTGCTCCTCGGCACGGCCGTGTTCGCCGCCGCCTGCCGTCCGCGCGACCCGGCCCGGCTGCGCCCGCTGCTGCTCACCGGCTGGTGGACCCTCCTCGGGACCACCCTCGCCCTGCTGCTCCTGCGCGCCCCCTACGAGGCGGGCACCTCCCCGGTGACCGCCCTCGACCCCGACGCCCTCGGCCGCACCCTCACCGGCCGGCCGGGCACGGCCCTGCTCGCCCGGCTGGCCCTGCTCGCGGCGGCGGCCCTGTTCCTGCGCCTCCAGGCACGCCGCGGACGGCGCACCCCCGTGGCGCACGCCACCGGCGCGGCCCTCGCCGTCGGACTGGCACTGACCTGGGCCACCGCCGAGCACGCGTCCGCCGGTATCCAGGTGCCTGCCGCGATCGTCTCCGCCGTGCTGCATCTGCTGGCCATGTCCGTGTGGCTCGGCGGCCTCGCCGCGCTGCTGCGGAGCACCCCCTCGGCCGAGTCGGCCGCCCGGTTCTCCCGGATCGCCTTCGCCTGTGTGACCGTGCTCGTGGTCACCGGCGTCTACCAGTCCTGGCGCGGCCTCGGCTCCCTCGACGCGCTCACCGGCACCTCGTACGGCCGGATCCTGCTGGCCAAGCTGGCCGCCGTCGCCGTGCTGCTCGCCGCGGCGGGCCTCTCCCGGCGCTGGACGGCCCGCCTGACGACCGTGACGACCGTAGGGACGACACAGGAGGCCGCGACGACGGCGGCCGCGGAGACGAAGGCGGCGGAGACGAAGGCGACGGCACGTGTTCCGGAGCGTGTGGCGGAGACGGTCGGCGGGCCCGCGGCGGCCGGCCCCCCGCCCGCACCGGGGACCGGGTCCGCACCGGAGACGGGGTCCGCACCGGAGACCGGCCCCGAGCCCGAGCCCGAGTCCGCCTCCGCTGCCGTGGAACCCGCGGGTCTGCGCCGGTCCGTCCTCGTCGAGGCGGCCGTCGGGGTGCTCGTGCTGGTGATCACCACCGTGCTGACCGCCACCCTCCCCGGCCGCGCCGCCGCCGAGGCGGCGCAGGCGGCCGCGTCCGCCGCGCCCGAGACCGTGACCTCCACCGTGACCGTCCCCTTCGACGTGGGCACCCCGGGCGGACACGGCAAGGTCCAGGTGTCGCTGGACCCCGCGCGGGTCGGCGCCAACTCCGTCCAGGCGGTCGTCTTCGGCCCGGACGGCGGCTTCGCCACCGTCCCCGAGCTGCGGATGAGCTTCACCCTGCCCGACCAGGACGTCGGCCCGATCGACGCCCGGCTGAAGGACCGCGGCGGCTACTGGGGCACCGACTCCCTCACGCTCCCCCTGCCCGGCACCTGGACCATGAAGGTCACCGTCCGGGTCACGGAGATCGACCAGGTGACCGAGACGAGGACCGTCCGCGTTGGACGCTGAGAGGGTCAGCCGAACGGATGACCCCACCGGGCCGGACCAGGGGAACAATGGAGGTGTTTCCCCAGTTCAGCGCAGTCCGGAAGGCGTGTGATGACCGTGGTGGAGGACCGGGACGACACCCGCACCCTCGCCGTCGTCATGCACACGGCCTTCTTCGTGCTGCTGGCCGCCTCCCTGACCCGCTACCTCGTACGGCACGCCGACGAGCCCCGCACCCCCTGGGTCGTCGCCCTGTCGGTGCTGCTCGCCGCGCTCTACCTGCTGGGACCGGCCCTCGGCACCACGCTCACCGCGCGGCGGCTCCTGTGGCTCGGCGCGGTCGTGGCCGCCTGGGCGGTGCTGGTGGTGACGGCGCCCAGCTTCGCCTGGTGCGCGGTCCCGCTGTTCTACACCGGCCTGCGCACCCTGCCGGCCCGCGCCGCCGTGACGCTGGTGGCGCTGCTCACGGCCCTGACCGTCGCGGCCCAGCTGCAACTGGCCGGCTGGGCGGACCCCAACGTGCTGCTCGCGCCGCCCGCCGTCGCCGCCGTGGCCACGGCCGTCTTCGTGGTGATGGAACGGCAGACCGCCCGGCAGCGCGTCCTCATCGACGACCTGGTCCGCACCCGCCGCGAACTGGCCGCGACCGAGCGCCGTGAGGGCACCCTCGCCGAGCGCGAGCGGCTCGCCCGGGAGATCCACGACACCCTCGCCCAGGGCCTGTCCAGCCAGCGCATGCTGCTCCAGGCCGCCGACCGGGTGTGGGAGAGAGCCCCGGACACCGCCCGCGGCCATGTCCGCACCGCCGCCTCCATCGCCGAGAGCAACCTCGCCGAGGCCCGCCGCTTCGTGCACGACCTCACCCCCGCCGACCTCGCCGGTGCAGCGGGGCTGCCCGAGGCGCTGCGGTCGGTCGCCGAGCGGGAGAGCGGGGCGGGGCTGAGGGTGCGCGTCCACACCGAGGGCACGGTCCCCGGCCTGGCCGCCCCCGTGGAGTCCGCGCTGCTGCGGATCGCCCAGGGCGCCCTGGCCAACGTACGGGAGCACGCGCACGCCACTACGGCCACTCTCACCCTGACCTGCCTGGACGACCAGATCGTGCTGGACGTGGCCGACGACGGGAGCGGCTTCGACCCGAGGGCCGTCACCGCCGGGCCGTCCACCGCCCGCGGCCACGGCCTGCCCGCCATCCGCGCCCGGCTGCGCCGGCTCGGCGGCACGCTCACCGTCGAATCCGCCCCAGGCGAGGGCACCGTCCTGTCCGCAGCGATCCCCCTGGAGCCGAAATGACCCGCATCCTCGTCTGCGACGACCACGTCGTGGTCCGCGCGGGCCTGCTCGCCCTGCTCGCCAGCGCCCCGGACATCGAGGTCGTCGGCGAGGCGGGCAGCGGCGAGGAGGCGATCGCGCTGACCCGCAGGCTCGACCCGGACGTGGTGCTCATGGACCTCCAGCTCGGCGAGGGCATCGACGGCGTGGAGACCACCCGCCGTATCGTCGCCGCCCGCACCGGCGACCGGCCCCATGTCCTCGTCCTGACCACCTACGACACCGACGCCGACATCACCCGCGCCATCGAGGCCGGCGCCACCGGCTATCTGCTGAAGGCCGAACGGCCGGAGGAGCTGTTCGCCGCCGTCCACGCCGCCGCCGAGGGCCGCACCGCGCTGTCCGCGCCCGTCGCGGGCCGGGTCATGGCCCGGATGCGCAGCCCCCGGCCCGCCCTCACGCCCCGCGAGCGCGACATCCTCGCCCAGCTCGCCCAGGGCCTGCCCAACCGCGAGATCGCCCGCGCGCTCTTCATCAGCGAGGCCACGGTCAAGACGCACCTGCGCCGCATCTACGACAAGCTCGGCGTCGACACCCGCGCGGGCGCCGTCTCCGTGGCCAAGGAACAGCGCCTGGTGCCCTGAACCGGCGCGGGCCCGTGACGCCGCGGGTCGGAGCACCGCGACACCGAGCGGCCGCCGCCCCGCGGGCAGCCGCCGTGTGCGGCCCGGCGCCAGGTCGACGACCGTGAGCCGTCCCAGAAGCCGTCGCGCGTGAAACCGCCGGTGACGTGGGCGCCACGGCCGTCCCGGGACACGGCGACGTCCTCGTGCGGTCCGTCCGGCGGATGCACCCGCTCGCGCCCGTCAGGCGTACGGACCGCCGGCGAGGGCCCCCGGCCGACGGCCGGATCGACGGAACCGGTGCCCGCCACCGGCAGCGTCCCGCCGGGGGTGACGGCCGCTCCGCGCCGGTGGGTGTCCGCGGTCATGCGCTCGACCGCCGTACGGCCGGTGCGCGGATCCGGCACGACCGGCCGCTCGCCCTCGAACGGCAGCAGCAGCCGCCCGTCCGACGGCCGTACGGCGGCGGAGACGTCCACGCCGAAGGGGCGCCGGCCTACGGGAACCGTCCGCACGACCTCGCGGGCGGCGGTGTCGACGGGCGCTCCTTCCGGTGCCTTTCGGGCGCGTCCCGGCAGTACGGCTCTGGTCATGGCCGTCCTCCGCGCGCGCGGAGCCGGGCCCACCGAGGGGGCGGGCCCGGCCACGGGTCACCTGGCGAGCGAGGCGGCACCGGCCCGGGCGTACTTCTCGTCGAGGCCGCCGGACGGGGCGCCCGCGACACCGATGCCCGCGACCGGGGCGCCCTCGGCGGTGACGGGCACGCCGCCGCCGAGGAAGAGGGTGCCGGGGATGTCCTTCAGGTTCGGCGCCTGCTCCAGGCGCTCGGCCAGCTCGGAGGTGGGGGCGTTCCAGGAGACGGCGGTGAACGCCTTGCGCTCGGCGGACTCGTAGGACTGCGGGCCGGCGCCGTCGCCGCGCAGGATGACGATCGTGTTGCCGTTGCGGTCGACGACGGCGACCGAGACGCGCCGGCCCTCCTTCTCGGCGGCGTCCAGCGCGGCCTGCGCGGCCTCGGTGGCGGCGTCGACCGTCAGGTGCGTGGAGGTGGTGGTGCCGCTCTGCGCGACGGCGACCGGCGCTGCGGCCTTGGGGGCGTCGGCGGCGTTGGCCGCGACCGTGCCGAAGGCGCCCGCGGCGAGGGCCGCGACCACGGCGCCGCCCGCGAGAACGCGGGCGCGGGTGGACAGGTGCTTCTTGCGAGCGTGCTGCATGGCGGGGGAGCCCTTCGTGTGTGCCTCGTGCCTGACACGGCCGTCGGCGGTCCTTCGCTCGGCCTGTCGTCGGCCTCGCCTCGCTTCGATCCTCGGCCCGCCACGGGCTCCGGCCGGTCGGCGGAGAGGCTCGGCACGGGGCACGGAACGGCTGACGGAGGGGTCGTCCGTTCGGCTGAGGAAAGGGCGGTGACCTGCGCGAACGGCCAAGGCCCGAAGTCTCGCCGCCGGCTGTCGCCCCTGCGCCCGGCAGTGCTTCGTCGGCGCGGTGATCCGGTCCTGGTCCGCCTGACCGTCCAGCCCGGCGAGGGGACCGTCAGGACACAGCTCGCAGAGGCCGCCCCGCCACCGGCGCTCCCGGACGCGACGGCCGCACAACGTCGAAGGGCCCCGCTGCAAGCAGCGGGGCCCTTCGACAAAGTGCCCGGTGAGGCACTGGCGGAGGATACGAGATTCGAACTCGTGAGGGGTTGCCCCCAACACGCTTTCCAACTGTGGTGGCGCCCCGCGGGGCCGCGTACAGGGCCGTTCACCTGCGTTCATGGGCGGCTGGTCGCCGGAGCGGCTACGGGCTTCGGTCCCGTATGAACGCCCGCGAACGGCGCTGAATGAGACGGAAACTGAGACGGACGGCGGGACCCGGCTCGCTAGCATCTGCGCTGTTGAAGGGGGAGTCATGGCACTGGTCCGCAAGGGATCACGACGGATCGTTGTCGAAGGCACGGCCTACCGCTGGCGGCTGCGAGGCAGACCGACGTACTTCCAGGGCCTGGCCTGGTCGCCGTGCACGTTCGCGGTCGAGCATGCGGACACCCTCGGCAAGACGCTCGTGGTCACCACCGACCAGCCGCATCCGAGCAACTGGATCGGTCACGAGGCTGAGCCGGTATTGCCGTCCCGCGTTGCCGCGGCTGTGCGAGTTGCCCTGCGTCAGGGTTGGACTCCGACGGTGCCGGGCTCCGCGTTCCATCTCGACCAGTCCGCCGGCTTCACAGCTTCGCTTTGACGCGGGGAGCACCGCCTTAGGAGAGCGGCTGGTGGATCACACCGCTGAGCTGGGGCTTCGATACCTGGCCCAGCTGCCGAGAACCCGACCGCGGGACACCTCCGTTGACCGTGGCTGACCCCTGCATCTGGCACGGCAGTGGCACGAACCTCAGCCGACGACAGCCAGCCACGACGGCGGGTGCGCCGACCGACCACGCACGCGTGTGCCTCGCGGCACCCCCCACCGGCCTCAGCCACGCTGGTAATGGCGTCGACCAGAGCAAGTACCGACGGCCAGCCCGTCGGGACGGAGCCTGAGCTCTCGGCTTGAGAAACCGCGATCATTTGCGGCGAATGCGGCCGGGGTTGCGCTCACGACCGTTCCTCACCAGATCTGTGCCGTTTATTCCAGGACATTGTCGGCAATTTGACGCCACTTCACGCGATGTTCATGACGTGTGCTGCTGCGCAGTGGGCCCCGCCCCGGGCCAATTCGTGCCATGTTCAGGCAGGCTTCTGGAATGCTCCAATACTGCACCAACAACAGCACTATGCCAAGCTGATTCGCTGCGATTCTTTTCGTCCTCCAGCCCTTGCAATAGCAGCGTTACGCACGACTGTATGGCAAGGTCAGCCGAGTAGTGGCTAATGTTGCAGAATTCTACAACCTTGCTATCAGTCTCATCGTTCCAAAAGAGAGTGCGTCGCGCTAGTTCGAGGTCGCTATCGGAATAGTGTATATTTTCATATTCATGCTGGCTTTTAAGGGCACTCCCCCATGCCCCCTCCTCGATGCACGCCAAAACGCAAGATTCCACGAAGCGACTAAAGCTAACGTCGAACTCCTTGGCTGCGGCCGCCACCCATTTCATGTATTGCTTGTCCCAGGTGACCACTCGCCTCACGTTGACGGAAGCTTCCCACTCAACTATTTCAAGTTTGCCCTGCCGGTTCATTCACGCCTCCCATTGTCATGCGGTCCCGTGTAGCATACGGATAAAGAATGCGATCGGACAGCAATCCAAGACTGGTCAGGTTAAAGAATCCAGGACCCTGCTCACTAGCCACCATCGGCAGATGGAGACGTGGCTTAAACGTCTCAACGGACAGGTCAGGCCCAATTTTCCCCCTGAGCCTCCTACTGTCCCCGCCGTCCATCCGCACGTCTAGCCGCTGCAGGATTTCTTGATCCACCAAGCTGAGCCACCAGCAGTCATCGAACCCTGTGGCCACGATTACTCGATCATAATGCTCACTTTGAGCTCGATCTCTGAGATACACAAAGACCCCTAGATCGCTATCCTCGTCGGCAACCTCCAACCCCGACACTGTGCCACCCACCGTCTCGACATTCTCCACAACGTTCAAAATCCTCTTTGCTTCAGAGTCGAAAACTCCATTCGTTGTGTGTTCGAGAAATTTTTTCTTACTTTCAGGACCAAATGCTTGCCATGCCTTAGGGTCAGAATAGTGGCGGTTCTCGTCGAAGCTTTCACCTCGAGAATAAATGACGCCGTCTGGCGTTATTATCTCGATGCGGAAATGCTTCCCAATCTGAGTGAGCGCTACGGCGATTGAGGAAGCGGCGCCGCCTGCGCCCACCACGGCTATCCGGGCCCCATCTCTGAGGGAATCGAAGCCAGCAAGGTGGTGCCAGAAGTTTTTAGCGTCAATGATAGCCGGGCTGCGGTCTACAGAAAAGTCATATCCATCGAGCAGGACTTCCCCAGGTCCCGTTATCACTAGGCCTTCCCCGAGCTCGACAACTTCCCCGTCTTCACGTGTGTCAACTTCCACTTTCCATTTGCCGTCAGATATTGATATGCTTTTCACTGTGCCGTGAAGTACGTCTGCTTCCGATTTTTTTGCAACCCAGCCTAGATAGGCGGCCCACCGCCAAAGTGCTGGCGGAGCTAGTCCACGGTCCACCCAAAGTGAAAACTCTGCAGTATCCGCCCCTCTTTTGTCTACAAGAAATGCTTGCCAGCTGTAGGACAGCATTTCGGAATCGATGTCCCTGTTCCTGTCGCCCCAATCCGTAGAGTGATACGGAAATCCCACATCCTTGAGTGGAGATGTCGCTAGCGACTGCTCGCCGTTAGTGTAAATAGACTGCTTTCCAGACCAATTTGCCCCAATTGTTCCGCGCTCGATAAGTCGCACCTTCAGGCTGGCGACTCTCAGCTTAGACAACACTTTCGCCTTCGCGGCAATTGCCACTCCTTTTGGGCCGGCCCCTATCACCAATACGCGAGGTTCGTCAGATTCCATGAGTATCTCCAGAATGACTTAAACGTGTCGCGCGTGGCCATAGGTGGCGCCGACAGGTTTTCGAGGGGGCCCTGAAATGCTGCCACCCCGAGTAGTTGCTAAGTTATAGTGGGGTCATTCCGGCTTATCGGTGTTCGCTGCAAGTGCATGATATTAGGAACAGCCCACTCTGCGGGGGACGTTGACGATGTCCGGGTCAACGCCACATCCCCGTACATGCACAACTCTGCTCCTATGATTCTAGGACTGGATCACACCGATTGCACCTCGGCATCCCCTGACATCCGAGCTTGATCAATTGTTCATACGCCTGGGCTGCGATCCGATTTTGGGACGCCGGATGCGCGGCACACCCAGGCGTGGAGCCGAGTACCTCAGCCGCGATGGATTCCCTTTTCTCGGAGGTAGGCCCAGATGCTCAGTGCGCGGCTCGGGCGCTGGCCGGGCTGGAGCGGGGCGGAGACAGGAGCGCAGGCCCGGCCGGGGGCCGGGCCGCGCGCGGGGAGCGGAGCGAGCCGCCTTGAACCAGTAGAGAAGGTTGTAGCTCAGCAGCTGGGGGCGCTGATGCTCTCAGATCGGTCGTCAGAACGGCGGCTCTTCGCCGCATCCTTGGATCGTGGCTGCGTCGGAACCCTGCGGTGAGCTGTCCGGCGGTAGGTCGGTGTCGCAGAACAGGAAGGGATTACGCTGGCCCTGCAACCCTGAGGAGTTCTCGCCCCACGCGTTGAGTGCATCAATGGCGCGCTCGCGGTGCTGCCACCGCCCGCTGGTTCCGAGAACCTGTCGGATCGCGGGCACCAATGCTGCCCGGTGGCGCAGCAGCCTGGGGTCGTCCAGGAGTGGGATGCAGGCTAGGAGCGCCGCTTCGGCTACAGAGCGGTCGGCGTCGTGGGCATATGCGAAGGCTGCTGTGAAGAGCAGCGGTCGAATCTCACGTACGGCGACCGCTGGCGGATATTCGTCGAGCGGGAACCCGTGCTCTTGGCCCATAGCGTCAGCTGCGTCGGTGACTTCGTTCGCTACCGATGCGATCCAGAGCAGTAGTTCGGCTCGCATGCAGTCCGAGGTGACTCGGTAGTCCTTGTCGATCGGGCGCAGCGTCCTCGTGTCAGGCAGGATGGCGGACACGTAGAGCGCCGTGGGTGGTGTCGCTTCGTACAGCGTGTTCTGGTGGTGCAGGACGTCGTGAAGGTTGTTGAGCGCTCTCGTCCTCACAGCCTGGTCGGGATCCAGGAGCGCAACCAACGTTTGAGGTGCCTCTATGGCTGGCCCGTAGGCATGCTGCAACCCTGCCCAGTCGGTTCGGGTGAGCGTGTCCTGTGGGTCGGGTAGATCATTGCCGAACTGGGGCTCGTGGTCGCTTCTCATGTGATCCGCCACAACGGCCAGGCGTACTGCTCCGGGCGGCGGTTGATGAGCAACTGACGCAGGGCGTCGCGTTGTGTGCCGTCGAGGTTCAGAACCTCGGTGAGGCGGCGGAACGTCGTGTGCGTGATTCCGCGGCTGCGGGCCTCGGCCTCGAACTGGGCGAGTCGGGGTAGCAGCGTCTCGGGTGCGAGATTCGTTGGCCGCTGTCCCTTAAGCCATAGGGCCTTGTTGCGCTCGTAGTCGATTTCCGAGAAGCCGCACACTTCACGGCTCAGCGCCTCGACCTGGTCCAGAGTGGTGGTCGCCATGATGGCTCGGGCCAACTCGTTGCGGCTCAGAGCCTCGTCCAGGTCGACCTCGTGGACGGTGGTGCCCTCATCGGTCAGTGGGATCGGGAGGCCGGCGTCTCGGACCTCGCACGTGCCTCGTACGCCGCGGGCTGTCGCTGCGAGCATCCCCGTTGCTTCGGAGGGGTGCCATTCCAGGACCGGGCTGATCGAGTCCACGTCCTTCGCTGTGAAGGTGTGGACGAGGGGGCCGAGCAAGGGGCGCACATCTTTGAGCGGGAGTTCACCGTCGAGGCCAGGGCCTGCGATCAGCAGACGGATCGGCGCGTTCATCTGGGCGCATGCCGCCAGAGTGAGGGCGTCGGCCAAAGGGCTCTTCAGGGTTGGCTCGTTGCCGAGGGCCAGCGCGTCTCCGCCGACGTCCAGGAGGTCGATCGTGGTCGGCTCCAGGTGGCCGATCAGCTCTTCGAGCTGGAGGGTGACGCCTTCCGCACCCCGCCGTGTATCGATCAACGCGAACGATTGCGGGAGCTCTGCCGCGAGGCGTGGCAGCGTGGAGCCGGCTGGGGCGATCGGGCGGGCTTCCGCCGGCACCATCCAGACGGACGGGGTGATCGGTTCGAGGCCGGTGAAGTCGTCGGGGCTTCGGGGGCCCGGTACCGGGTCGATCAGTAGCCGGTCCCACGCGTACGTGAGGATCACGGCTCGGTCCTCGGCGCCGTACAGAGCGGCGTCAAGCATTGCGGCGGCGACAGCGTCGCCCCCTCCTCCTGCTGCGACGATCAACCGCGTCATGGGCCCAAGAGTACGGGGTCCGCTGTTGACTACTCACCCTATAGTGGCTAGAGGCCATAGCCACTTTGCCCGCTTTCTGCGGGTAGGACGAGGAGGGCACATGCCGCAGATCGAGGAGGCTCAGCCGAAGTATCTCCAGATCGCGTACTTCATCCGCGATCAGATCCTTCGGGGTGACCTGCGGGCGGGGGACGAGGTGCCGTCGGAACGGCAACTGGCCTCGGACTGGAAGGTGTCCAGGCCCACAGCCGCGCGGGCCTTGGAGGCGCTGAGTCATCAGGGGCTTGTCGAGAAGCGGCAAGGGTCCGGCACGTACGTGCGGAGCCTCGAAGTGAACCGGCGTGCGCGGGAGTTGTACGGGCGGGCGCGACAGACCGGGAAGATCTACACGGCCGGTGAGTACGCGGTCATCACCTCCGCCGGCTGGCTTGAGGCCCCTGACCACGTTGCTGAGGCGCTCGGCCTGATCAAGGACCGGCGGGCCGTGCACCGCCGCCGCGTGACCAACAACCAGGACGGGCCGATCACGCTCTCCACCTCATGGTTCGCCCCGGACGTCGGGCAGCGTGCGCCCAAGCTCCTGGAGCCCGAGCGGATCCAGGAGGGCACCCTGATGTACGTCGAGAAGATGACCGGCCGCCAGGGGAGTTACGCCGAAGACCGCATGTGCGCAAGGAGCGCCACCGAGGAAGAGGCAGCGGACCTCCAACTCGCCCCCGATTCGGCTGTCCTCGTCGTTCACCACGTCGTCTTCGACCTCCAGGACCGGCCGTTGGAGTTCGCCGAAGCCACGTACCCGCCGCACCGCTGGGCGTTCGAGCAGGGCTACCCGCTCGGCTGACGGTTTGCCAGTTGCGGCGAACCGCTTGCGCGGCACAAGTGGCTAATGCCACTATCCAGAAAGTGGCTAAGGCCACTTACTGGAAGGGGGCACGGCGTGACGAGTCAGCGACCGGATCAAGGCGCGCACTTACCTTGCCGGGGATGCCGTGGGCGGGGCTGGAAGCGCGTGGGATCGCGTACGAGCCTCGCCCTCGCCGTCACTGCCGACCGCGCCCGTGCCACGTCGAAGCGGCGCTGCCTCGACTGCGACGGCAGCGGCAAGGAGTGAGCGTCGGATGGCTTACATGCTCGACCGCTACCCCTGCGAGGACTCTCCGCGGCTCGGAGCGATGACCTTGCACCCCTCTCCGGAGTCCGTGCCTCGCGCCCGGCGCTGGTTCCGGAAGTTCATCGCCCCGTACAACCCGGCCTGCTCGGTCGACGACTGCGTACTGATGATCTCTGAACTCGTCACCAACGCGATTCGGTACGGGCAGGCCGACGACCCCTGGCGCGTGCGGGTGGAGTGGTTCCGGGACGGGACCTCGCTCCGGGTCGAAGTGCACAACCCTGGATTCCCGGCGAACGTGCGGCTCAGGCGGCCCGATGCCGGCGATGCGCATGGACGGGGGCTCTTACTCGTCGACTCGATCGCCGAATCATGGCACTCCGGGCCCAGCCGCTTTGGTGGGACGGTCGTCTCTTTCGTGGTCGCAGACGCCTGGCCCACCTGAAGATTGCCCCACTCTATGGGATCAACAGTCGCGCGTAGCGCTAGTCTGGTTGACCAGTTGACTTGGCTAATCTCGACGGGCGGCGGCGTTCATGGCGTATGAAGTGGAGGCGCCGAAGTACGTACGCCTCGCGCAGACCATTCAGGGCCGCATCGAGGACGGTACGTACGCGCCCGGCAGCCGCGTGCCCAGCGAGAACCAGTTGGTGCAGGCATTCGGGATGTCCCGGCCGACCGTCGTCCGTGCTCTGGAACTGCTGAAGCGTGACGGCTGGCTTGAGTCGCGTCAGGGTTACGGCACGATCGTGCGCGGTCGGCCGGCGGTCGTGGAGCAGAAGGACCGCCGGGGGAGTGAAGTGCTCGCGCGGGACGAGTCGCAAGACGGTGGCAGGCTCGTCGAAGTGGGGCAAGTGCCTGTTCCGCCGCGCGTCGCTTCCGCGCTAGGGCTGCCCAAGCATGCACAGGTCCTCATGCGTCGGTTCTTGGTCGAGGCGGACGGGGAACCGTTCGAGCTGGTCTCGTCGTACTTCCCCGTCGGCCTGGTCGAAGGCACCGACCTGCTGAGGTCCGAACCCCTGGCCGGCGGCACCCGCGCGCATCTGGAGTCGCGGAAGAAGGTCCGCTTCGACCATGTCAGCGAACGTGTCTCCGCCCGTCTGCCTGAGCGGTCGGAAGCGGGGCTGCTGGAGCTCCCGGACGGCGTGCCCGTGTTGAGTGTCCTGGTCATCGCGCGTGACGCTTCCGGGCAGGCGTTGCAGGTCTCTGACGTGCTGCTTCCGGCCGATCGGCAGGAACTGGAAGACAACTACCGTCTGAACTAGGCCCTGACTGGGGCCAGTTCGGCATCCATCTCACTTGACAAGTCAACTTGGCATCTCTAACTTCCAACTTGCTAAGTCAACCTGTCAGGTGATGGGTTGATCGAACTCTGAAGGAGACAGTTCTGTGCGTGTGATCCGCGTTGACGCCTCGACCGCCACGATCCTGCTCACCGAAGCGCCGGCGCCGAAGGTGCGCGACCGGCAGACCGGCGAGATCGCGAAGGATGCCGTGAGCGGCGAGGCACTGATGACCATCGGCGTCGTCTACATCGACGAGGGCGAGTCGTCGCTGATCCAGGTCACCATCCCGGAGAGCGGTGTGACGGACGGCCTGACCGTCGGCGCTCCGGTCTCGCTGCCGGGGCTCGTCGCCCGCCCCTGGCAGAGCGTGTTCAACGGGCAGCAGCGGCACGGCATCGCCTACCGGGCCACGGCCGTCATGCCCGGCGCCTTCCAGATGGCTCAGGCGGGCTGATCGGCATGACCGACCTGGTGACGTTGGCCGAGCTGGGCGCACCGCTCGCCGCGACAGGCGGCGCGGTCTACGCCCGACACGCCCACCCCGCGGTGTACTGGTCCACGGTCGGGCTGCCGCTCTCGGTCGCCCGGCTGCTGGCCTCGTACTCGTCGACCATGGACGCGTGCGGACTGACCGTGGAGCCGTCCCGCTGGCGGGCCCTGGCCGTCCGGGCCGCCACCCGGCGGGAGGTCCGGCCCGTTCCTCCGCGTCGCGGAGTGATCCGGCCCAACTCGACCGGCCTGCGGGTACGGCTGCGCCTCGCCCCTGGCCAGGAATCGGCGGACGTAGCGGCCTCGGCCGAACGACTGCGGCACGCCTGGGGCGTTCACGCCGTCTACGTCCGGGACGTCAAGCCCGGTGTCGTCGAACTGCGGCTCGTCGGCTACGACGTCTTACGCAAGGTGCGCATGCCTCGCCGCGTCGACAGCGGGCTTCTGCGAGTGCCCGTCGCTCTGCGGGAGGACGCGACCGCGTTCGTCCGCGACTACCGCGCCGTGCCGCATGAACTCGTCCTCGGCGCCACGCTGTCCGGCAAGTCCATGTACCTGCGCCACCTCATCACCGGCCTCGCGGCCCAACCCGTCGCCCTCGTCGGCATCGACTGCAAGCGCGGCGTTGAACTGGCGCCCTTCGCCCCGCGGCTCTCCGCGCTGGCGACCGACCCCGACGAAGCGGCCGAGTTGCTGCCGGTCCTTGTCAAGGAGATGGAGGACCGGTACGACCTGATCAAGGCCCGGCAGGGCATCGCGCCCGGCACCCTGGACGAGGAGATCACCTCGGACGTCTGGGGCCTGCCCGAGAACGAGCGCCCCGCTCCCATCGTGCTGTTCGTCGACGAGGTGGCGGAACTCTTCCTCGTCGCCACCCGCAAGGACGAGGAACGCCGCGACGAGATGGTCACCCACCTCATCCGCCTCGCCCAGCTCGGCCGCGCGGCCGGCATCTACCTGGAAGTCTGCGGTCAGCGTTTCGGCGCCGAACTCGGCAAAGGCGCCACCATGCTCCGGGCCCAGTTGACCGGCCGCGTGTGCCACCGGGTCAACGACGAAGCCTCCGCCAAGATGGCGCTCGGCGACATCGCGCCCGAAGCGGTCTACGCGGCCTGCTCGATCGCCCCTGAGCTGCCCGGCCTCGCCGTCGCCGGGGATACCTCCGGCGGCTGGTCCCGCATCCGCACCCCTTACCTGTCGCTCGCCGACGCTGCGGCCACCTGCCGCGAATCGGCTCACCTCGCCCCGGACGTACCGGCGCTCGCGCCCTTCCGGCGCTACGTCCCGCCCGTGCCCGTAGCGGCCTCCGAGACAGTTGTCGCTCCCCGCTCGGTCACCGAGTAGCTCCACCCCGAACCCCTGGCCGGCGCGGCCGTCCCGCGCCACGTCCCTACCCCGCCATGCCCGCACCGGAGAGGAACGCACATGACCGCCTCCATGGCCTTCTATGCGGACGGCAACACGATCGTCCGCCTCAACCAGTACGGCACGGTCCGAACCCCGATCCTCACCCTCGACGGTGAGGGCCACTCCTTGAGCGTGTCGGTCTTCGACCGAGTGCCCCTCGACGAGCACCTGGCGTTCGCCCGTGAGCTGTCCGCGGCGTGTGCCGACTACGTCAGGGCCCTGGAGACCTACGCCGCCGCCCTGCCGGACGGTGAGACGGATCGGGTCGAGAGGCCGTGATGCGGCTGCCCGTCCGCGTGGACGCCGTACTCGTCCAAGCCCTGATCGCCGCCGCGCTGTCCTTCGCCCACCTTCACGACCTGGCCGCTGCTGCGGGACAGGACGGATGGAAGGCGTGGGCCTACCCGGTCTCCGTCGACCTGCTGTTGGTGGCGGCCTGGCGGCGGCTGCGCGCCGGTGGGCCGAAAGCGTCCGGGTGGTGCTGGTTCCTCGTCGCGCTGGCCGCGTCCCTCGGCGCCAACGTCGCCACGGCCGGGCTGCTCGACCTCGACGCCGTACCGGCCTTGCTGCGCATCCTCGTCGCCGGATGGCCCGCGGTCGCCTTCCTCGGCGGCACGCTCCTCGCCCACGGCTCGGCAGAAGAGCCCGCGGCGGCCCCGGTGCCCGTGCCCGAACCGCCCGCCGTTGAAGCGGCCCCCGAACCGCCCCCGCCGCCCGTCACCCCCGTCCCGCCCGCCCTCGTCGCGCATGCCCGCAAGGTCGCCGACGACCACCACGCCCGGACCGGAACCCCCATCGACACCCCGACCCTTCGCGCCCGGCTCGGTGTTCCGCTGCCGCTCGCCGAAGTGATCGCCGCCCAACTCATCTGAACTCAGGAGTCCTTCCGCACATGCGCCCGTCCACGCTCCGCGCACTCAACCGCGCCGCCGAGCTGACCCGCCAGAACCGCCTCACCGAAGCAATGCTCATCGCCGAACCCGTGATCCTCACCGCCGACGAGTACGAGGGTGACGAGATCAAACAGTGGCTGCTCGACCACGTCGCCGACTTCACCGGCACGAACGACCCCGACTCCCAGGAGCTGCCCTGATGCCCGCCAGCCCCCGCTTCCGCCGCCTCGTGCGCATCGGTCCCGTCCAGGTCGGCACGTACTACGACGGCCGGGGCCGCGAGAAGCACGCCGCCGTCTGCACGGCTCCGCGCTGCGGCTTCTCCGCCGACTACGACAGCCGCACCGCCGCCGAACTCGCCGCCCGTACCCACCGCTGCCGCGTCCGCTGAGGAGAACCGGTGACCGTCTCGCTCCCGCTCGTCTTCGTCCTGGGCGTCATCGCCTGGGCTGCGATCAAGTTCCTCGGTGTCCGTCTCTGGGCCGCCGTCGTGATCGCGCTGTTCGGCTTCTGGCTCTCGCACACCGTCCTCGCCCCCGCGATCGAGTCCGGCACCCGCACTGGGGTCGGGGTCGTCAACGGAACCGACAAATGACAAGGAGATCCGCCGTGCTGTTCCGCCCGCAGCTCCCCGAAGCTCCACACCCGCCCACCGTCATCACCGCGCAGCACCAGGCACCCGTGCGCCTCGCCGCCCGCCCGTTGACCCCCTACCTGGGCGTGGTCGCCGCCGTGGCCGTCTTCGGGATCGTCCTCACCGCGCTCCTGGCGGCCGTCGCCGTCACGGCCGTGTCCGTCGCCATCGCCGCCGTGGTCCTGCGCTCCCTCGTCACGGGTGCCAACAGGCGCTGACCGGCCGCCGGGGCGGCAACACGCCGCCAAGCATCCGCCGCCCCGGAGCCGTTCCTCCCAACCACCGAAACAGCCGAAAGGGACTCCCATCCTCACGCACTCGACCCCGCCCCCGCTGGCGGAGCTGAGCACCCTCGCCGCCCTCGGCACCATGCCCGCCCTTGCCCGACAACTCGCGGGCCTCGGCGGCTGCACCCACCCCGTCCGCCTCGACGGCCACCGCACCGAGTACGCCGTCAACACCACGACCGGCGAGATCGGCAACGTGGTCCACCGCCTCGACTCGACGGCCCTCCCCGCCGGTCACCTGCTGGTCCGCTGCAACAACCGCCGCGCGACCCGATGCCCCGCGTGCGCCGAGACCTACCGTCGCGACACCTACCACCTGATCACCGCCGGACTCCGTGGCGGCAAGGGCACCCCCGACCGGGTCTCCACCCACCCCCGCGTCTTCGCCACCTTCACCGCCCCCGGCTTCGGCCCGGTTCACAACCGCCGCACCGACGGCCGCCCCTGCCGCTGCGGCACTCACCACGACCAGGACGACACCGCCCTCGGCACACCACTCGACCCCGACACCTACGACTACGAAACGGCCGTCCTCTGGAACGCCCACGCGGGCATGCTCTGGCGGCGCTTCTCCATCTACCTCCGCCGGGAGATCGCCAAGCGCGCCGGCCTCACCCAACGCACCTTCCGCAACCACGCCCGCGTCTCCTTCGCCAAGGTCGCCGAGTACCAGAAACGCGGCGCCGTCCACTTTCACGCGGTCATCCGCCTCGACGGCCCGGAAGGCGGAGACACCACGCCCCCGGCCTGGGCCACGGCCGAGCTGCTCACCGACGCGATCCGAGCAGCCGCGATCGCCGCCCGCATCGATGGCCCGGAGATCGACGGCCGGGCACCCACCTTCGCGTTCGGCCGTCAGCTCGACGTCCGCCCGATCCGCTCCGCCAACTTCGACGGCGGCCAGGAGCTGACCGAGCGGGCCGTAGCGGCGTACATCGCCAAGTACGCCACCAAGGGCGCCGAGACGGCGACCGGAACCCTCGACCGGCCGATCCGCTTCCTCGCAGAGCTGGCCCAGGCCCGGATCACCGAACACGCACGCCGCATGATCCGCACGGCCTGGACCCTCGGCGCCCGCAAGGACCTCGAACACCTCCGCTTACGGGCCTGGGCCCACATGCTCGGCTTCCGCGGCCACTTCTCCACCAAGTCCCGCCGCTACTCCACCACCCTCGGCGCCCTCCGCACCGCCCGCGCCGACTGGCGCCGCGCCCAGACGGCTCCGCCCGTCCCGCAGAGCGGCGAACCCACGCTCGTCCTCGCCCACTGGGTCTTCGCCGGTACGGGCCTCAGCGCTGCCGAGACCTGGCTTGCCACAACCCTCGACCCCGCCCCCGGAACGGAAGGAGAACCAACCCGTGGCTGAGCCCCGCGTCGCCGCCCCCGAGACCCCCGACTCGTCCTTGGTCCTCCTGACGGTGGAGGAAGCTGCCCGCCGACTCCGCATCGGCCGTACGACGTGCTTCCGGCTCGTCCTGGCCGGAGAGATCGAGTCCGTCACGGTCGGGAGGCTCCGCCGAGTGCCCGTCGACGCTTTATCCGCCTACGTGGCCAAGCTGCGCCACCGACCGGCCCACGCGGCCTGAGAGGGACGTCATGGCAGAGCAGAAGCGCACCCGGCAGCCCAACGGGGCTTCGACGATCTACCTCGGCAAGGACGGCAAATGGCACGGTCGGGTGACGGTGGGAGTCCGTGATGACGGCAAGCCCGACCGCCGCCACATCGAGCGCAAGACGAAGGCCGAGGTGACCAAGGCCGTCCGGGAGATGGAACGGGCGCGGGACGACAAGAAGCTCAGGAAACCGGGCCAGAGCTGGACGCTCCAAGCCTGGCTTGAGCACTGGGTCGAGAACATCGCCAAGCCGTACGTCTCCGAGAACACGTACGACGGCTACGAGGTCGACGTACGCGTTCACCTGGTTCCCGGCCTGGGTGCTCACAAGCTCGACAAGCTGGAGCCCGAACACCTGGAGCGCTTCTACCGGAGGATGCAGGAGGCCGGGAGCTCCGCCGGCACGGCCCATCACGTCCACCGCACGATCCGGGTCGCCCTCGGTGAGGCCAAGCGGCGCGGGCACGTCGTCACCAACCCGGCGGAGATCGCCAAGGCTCCGCGGCTCGAAGAGGAGGACATCGAGCCGTACACGATCGAGGAGGTTCAGAGCCTGCTCGTGGAGGCTGCCAAGCTCCGCAACAGTGCCCGGTGGGTCGTCGCCCTGGCGCTCGGACTCCGCCAGGGCGAGGCGCTCGGGCTCCACTGGGAAGATGTCGACCTCGACGCGGGATACGTCCGCATCCGTAAGAACCGGCTTCGGCCCAAGTACGCCCACGGCTGCGGAGACGACCCGTGCGGCCGGAAGGCCGGCTACTGCCCGAAGAAGCAGCAGACCCGCCGCGAGCACAAGTCGACCAAGTCACGCGCCGGTCGCCGCACGATCGGTCTGCCCGATCCGCTGATCAAGCTTCTCCGTCAGCACCAGGAGGAGCAGAAGAAGGAGCGGATGGCGGCTGGTGCCGACTGGGAGGGCAAGGGGTACGTCTTCGCCTCACCGACCGGCGGCCCCCTCAGCCCGAACACCGACTTCCACATCTGGAAGCGACTGCTGCGGGACGCGGGTGTACGGGACGGCCGTCTCCATGACGCTCGCCACACCGCCGCGACCGTTCTCCTGATCCTCGGCGTCCCGGACGTCGTGGTCGACGCGATCATGGGCTGGGAGCCCGGGGGAGCGGCCCGTATGCGCGCCCGGTACATGCACGTGACTGGGACGCTGCTGCGGAAGGTGGCCCAGCAAGTGGGCGACGCGCTCTGGGAGCTGCCGAAGACGAACTGAGACGGAAAGTGAGACGGACAACGACGAAGGGCCCCACCGCGAACGGTGGGGCCCTTCGACATCGTGCCCGGTGAGGCACTGGCGGAGGATACGAGATTCGAACTCGTGAGGGGTTGCCCCCAACACGCTTTCCAAGCGTGCGCCCTAGGCCTCTAGGCGAATCCTCCGGTGGGAACATTACATGACCGAGAGGTGTGCTCGCGAACCCGTTCCCGCCGGTCGGCACCGGGTACTGCCCGCCGGTCGGCATCGGGTACTGTGGGCGCAGCCCCTCACGCGGCGCTATCTGACTGAACTCCCCCAGGGCCGGAAGGCAGCAAGGGTAGGTCGGCTCTGGCGGGTGCGTGGGGGGCGCTTGCGTTCCCGGGTCCTGCGGGCGGTCCGCTTTGTCAGTGGGCGCCTATAACCTCGTACGCGTGTCGTCTCTCGCGCTGTACCGCCGCTATCGCCCGGAGTCGTTCGCCGAGGTCATCGGGCAGGAACACGTAACCGACCCGTTGCAGCAGGCGCTGCGTAACAACCGGGTCAATCACGCGTACCTGTTCAGCGGTCCGCGCGGCTGCGGCAAGACGACCAGTGCGCGGATCCTCGCCCGCTGCCTCAACTGTGAGCAGGGTCCCACCCCCACACCGTGCGGGGAGTGCGACTCCTGCCGCGACCTCGCGAGGAACGGCCCGGGGTCCATCGACGTCATCGAGATCGACGCCGCGTCCCACGGTGGTGTGGACGACGCCCGTGACCTGCGCGAGAAGGCGTTCTTCGGGCCCGCCCGCAGCCGGTACAAGATCTACATCATCGACGAGGCCCACATGGTCACGTCGGCCGGCTTCAACGCCCTGCTCAAGGTCGTCGAGGAGCCCCCGGAGCATCTGAAGTTCATCTTCGCCACGACCGAGCCCGAGAAGGTCATCGGCACCATCCGGTCGCGGACCCATCACTACCCCTTCCGGCTCGTCCCGCCGGGCACCCTGCGGGACTACCTGGGCGAGGTGTGCGGCAAGGAGGACATCCCCGTCGAGGAGGGCGTGCTCCCGCTCGTCGTGCGGTCCGGCGCCGGCTCGGTGCGTGACTCCATGTCCGTCATGGACCAGCTCCTCGCCGGCGCGGGCGAGCAGGGCGTGACGTACGCCATGGCCACGTCCCTGCTCGGCTACACCGAGGGCTCTCTCCTCGACTCCGTCGTCGAGGCGTTCGCCACCGGGGACGGGGCGGCCGCCTTCGAGGTCGTCGACCGGGTGATCGAAGGGGGCAACGACCCCCGCCGCTTCGTGGCCGACCTGCTGGAGCGGCTGCGTGACCTGGTCATCCTCGCCGCCGTCCCCGACGCCGCCGAGAAGGGCCTCATCGACGCTCCGGCGGATGCCGTCGAGCGCATGCTCGCCCAGGCCGGCACCTTCGGCGCGGCCGAGCTGAGCCGCGCCGCCGACCTGGTCAACGAGGGCCTGACCGAGATGCGCGGCGCCACCTCCCCGCGACTCCAGCTGGAACTGATCTGCGCGCGGGTGATGCTGCCCACCGCCTACGGCGACGAGCGGTCCGTCATGGCCCGCCTGGACCGCCTGGAGCGCGGCGTCGGCTTCTCCGCCGGCGCGGCGGCGGCGGGCATGCCCGCCCTGGGGTACGTCCCCGGACCCGACGCCCATGCCGCCCCGTACGCCGAGCCCGTCCCGCCGGGCGGCGGAGCGGCGGCGGCCCGCGCGGCGGTCCGCGGCGGCGCGGGCGCCCCCGCACCTGCCCCGGCGCCCACGCCCCCCGTGGCTCCTCCTGCCTCTGCGGCGCCCCCGGCCCCCGCCGTCGCGGCACCCCCGCAGGCCGAGCCCGCTCCGGCTCCCGCCGCCGAGCACGGCGCCGCGGCCCAGGCGGCGCCCGGCCCCGCGGCGCCCCCGGCTCCCGGCGCCTGGCCCGCGGCCGCCTCCGCCGGCGGAGGCCGGCGCCCCGGCGGCTGGCCCACCGCGGCGGCCCCCGGCGGCGGCCCCCGGCCCGCTGCGGCACCCGCACCCGCACCCGTCGCCTCCGCACCCCGGGCCACCGCGCCCGCCGCCTCCCCGGCCCCTGCCGCGGGCATGCCCCCGGCCCCGGTGCCCGGCGGTCTCGACCCGCGCTCGCTGTGGCCGAACATCCTGGAGGCCGTCAAGAACCGCCGCCGTTTCACCTGGATCCTGCTGAGCCAGAACGCGCAGGTCACGGGCTTCGACGGCACCACTCTCCAGATCGGCTTCGCCAGCGCCGGAGCCCGCGACAACTTCGCGGGCAGCGGCAGCGAGGACGTGCTGCGCCAGGCGCTGGCCGAGCAGTTCAGCGTCCACTGGAAGATCGAGGCGGTCATCGACCCCTCCGGCGGGTCCGCACCCGCCCCGTCCGGCCCCGCCGGCTTCGGCGGCGGTGGCTACGGCACCCAGCCCCCGGCCGGCCGGCCCTCCGGCGGCCACGGCTCCCCGGCGGCCCCCTCCGGCCACGGCGGAGCCACCGCCGTCCAGGCCGCCGCCGCGCCCCAGGCCGCCTCCGCCCCGGCGGCACGGCCCGCACCGGCTCCGGCACCCGCCGGGCGGCCCGCCGCCCCGGAACCCGTGCCGGTCGCCCCCGAGGACGACATCCCCGAGGACGACGACCCCGACCTCGACGAGTCGGCCCTCTCCGGCAAGGAACTCCTCGTGCGCGAACTGGGTGCCACGGTGATGGAGGAGTTCACCAACGAGTAGCCCGGGTCCCGAGCCCCGGTCGGCGCTCCCCGGCCCCGGACCGGCATCGGCCCCGGACCGGGTCCGGCCCCGGACTGGGTCCGGCTCCGGACTGGGCCCTGCCCCGGCCCTGCCCCGGCCCTGCCCCGGCCCCGGCCCTGCCCCGGCCCCGGACTGGGACCTGCCCTGGTCGGCGCTCCCCGGCCCCGGACCGGGCCTGAGCCCTGGTCGGCGCTCCCCGGCCCCGGACCGGGCCTGAGCCCCGGTCGGCGCTCCCAGGCCCCGGTCGGCGCTCCCCGGCCCCGGATCGGGCCTGAGCCCTGGTCGGCACTCCCCGGCCCCGGACCGGGCCCGAGCCCCGGCCGGCGCTCCCCGGCCCCGGACCGGGACCTGCCCCGGACCGGGACCGGACCCGTTTCCGGCCCGGCTCTGGTAGGAACCCACAACACGCCCGCCGCCACTCCTTCGGAAGCCCGCACAAAGGCACCACCCGCCGTCCGGTTAGGCTGACCCCGTGAAGGTCCTCGTCATCGGCAGCGGCGCCCGCGAACACGCCCTGTGCCGCTCCCTGTCCCTCGACCCCGCCGTCACGGCGCTGCACTGCGCCCCCGGCAACGCCGGCATCGCCGAGGTCGCCGAGCTGCACCGGGTCGACGCCCTGGACGGCGCCGCCGTGGCCGCGCTGGCCGCAGAGCTCGGCGCCGAGCTGGTCGTCGTCGGCCCGGAGGCGCCTCTGGTCGCCGGTGTCGCCGACGCCGTGCGCGAGGCGGGCATCCCGGTCTTCGGCCCCTCCGGGGAGGCCGCGCAGCTGGAGGGCTCCAAGGCATTCGCCAAGGACGTCATGGCGGCGGCGGGCGTCCCGACGGCCCGCTCGTACGTCTGCACCACCGCCGAGGAGGCCGAGGAGGCCCTCGACGCCTTCGGTGCCCCCTACGTCGTCAAGGACGACGGCCTCGCCGCCGGCAAGGGCGTCGTCGTCACCTCCGATCTGCAGGCCGCCAGGGAGCACGCCGCCGCGTGCGAGCGGGTCGTCATCGAGGAGTTCCTCGACGGCCCGGAGGTCTCCCTCTTCGCGATCACCGACGGCGAGACGGTCGTCCCGCTCCAGCCCGCGCAGGACTTCAAGCGCGCGCTCGACGGCGACGAGGGCCCGAACACCGGCGGCATGGGCGCCTACTCCCCGCTGCCCTGGGCCGACCCGAAGCTGGTCGCGGAGGTCCTGGAGACCGTCCTGCAGCCCACCGTCGACGAGCTGCGCCGCCGCGGCACCCCCTTCTCCGGCCTGCTCTACGCCGGTCTGGCGATCACGAGCCGCGGTGTCCGGGTCATCGAGTTCAACGCCCGTTTCGGCGACCCCGAGACGCAGGTCGTGCTGGCCCGCCTGAGGACGCCGCTCGCCGGTGTCCTGCTGGCCGCCGCGAACGGCACCCTCGACGACCTGGAGCCCCTGCGCTGGAGCGACGACGCGGCCGTCACGGTCGTCGTCGCCTCGCACAACTACCCCGGCACCCCGCGCACCGGCGACCCCATCACCGGTCTGGACGAGGTCGCCGCCCAGGACGCCCCGCACGCCTACGTGCTGCACGCCGGCACCCGGCACGAGGGCGACGCCGTCGTCAGCGCCGGCGGCCGTGTCCTGTCCGTCACGGCGACCGGCGGGGACCTGACCGAGGCCCGCGACCGTGCCTACCGGGCCGTCGCGCGCATCGGCCTCGACGGCTCCCAGCACCGCACGGACATCGCGGCGAAGGCCGCGGGCGCGTAACGCGTCCGGCATCCGCCCGGTGCTCCGCCGCGGCACCGATGAACCCTTCAGGCCCCGGATCCGTCTCTGGATCCGGGGCCTGATCCTTGCCCTGTGTCCCCCACCTCTCCCCAGAGGCATTCCATCGAGTGACCGATCCTCCATCCGGCTGACGGGGGCCCGAGGCCCAACTATGGTGCGGCGCAAGCGTTCCGGCACTTGGCCCACCGGCATTGCGATGTCGGTGGCGGGTGCCACAGTGGGGGAGTGAGCAACACCAGGAAAGCCCCAGGACAGCAGCGAGGGGGTGTGGTCCGGTCGTGACGGGCATGGGTGTGGAGGCAGGTGCGCAGGCCGCTCGGGCACGGGCGCTGGCCGTGCTGCGGGTGCGCGGCCGTGCGCTGGCCGTCGCCCTGCTGCCGGCGGCGGCCGCGGTGATCCTGCTGGCCGGTGGTGCCACGGACCATTTCGTGGGCCCCGGCTGGGACACCGCCCGCTGGGCGGTCTCGGTGCTCGCCGCCGTGGTGCTGCTCGCGGCCGGTGCCGTGGCCCTGGTCGTCGCCCGGGCCCGCCCCGCCCTCAGCCCGACCGTCCCGATCGCCGAGACGGCGGCCCCGGACCTGTACCGGCTGGTGCGCGATCTGGCCGACCGCCTCGACGTCCCGGCGCCCTCGGCGATAGCGCTCACCCCCGACTGCGACAGCTGGCTGGAGGACCGCACCCATCCGGCGCACGGTCCGCCCGCCTCGGCCGGCCGTGACGGGACGGCGGACGCACGCCGGGTCTCCCGCCGTCCGCCCGAGGCGCCCGTCCTGGTGATCGGCTCGCCGTTCCTGTGGTGGATGCGGGTGGGAGAGCTGCGCGCGGTCCTCGCCCCGGTCGTCGCCGGTACGGGACCGTCGGCGCACCCCGACATAGCGGCCGCCCGGCGTTTCGTCCGGGGCCTGGACGCCGCCCTGGCCGTCTCCTCGGCACCGGCGCGCGGGCCCCTGCCCCGCCTGCTGCGGAGAGGGATCGGCCGGGTGGCCCGGCTGCTGCTGCGGGGCTGCCGGCAGCACGCGGTGGAGATGGAGCGGGGGGTGGCCGCCGCCGCGGCCGAGCGTGCACAGGCCGTGGACTACGGCCTGCGGATCGTCGCCCAGGAACAGGTGGGTCTCGCCTACGCGGGCTGGGACCGGCTGCTGACCCGGGTGGCGCTGCCCGCCTGGCGCATGGGCCGCTGGCCCGCGCGCCTGGACGCGGGCGTGGTGTCCGCCCTCACCGAGCTGTCCCGCCGCGACCGGCTGGCCGAGGGTTTCGCGTCCCGGCTGGGCGAGCGCCCCGCCTGCGATCTGCTGGAGGAGCCCGGCGCGGTCGACGAGGCCGCCTCGCTGCTGGCCGCCCGTCTCTTCCACGGGGGTCCTGCCGAGGCGGGGCCCGACTGGTCCCCGGTGGAGTGGCAGGAGTACCCGGAGGAGGTCGTCGACCGCAAGTGGCGCACCGACGCCGCCCGCCTCCACCGTGTCCTGGACACGCTCGGCGTCCGCCGCGGCGGCCCCCACGCCGGGGGCCCGACCCTGGCCAGAGTCCTGGACCATCTGACGGCCCCGCCCCCTCCCGGAGCCACCGCCGGCGACGAGAAGCCTTCGCGCAAGGACGACGCCGGCCTCCGCACGGCCGCCGACGCGGACATCCGCACGGCCACCGGCGCCCGCACAGGCGGCCTCTCCGACGGCACAGGCTCCCGCGCCGGCCTCGGCATCGAGGACCCGGAGCCCGACCCCCGCTGCGGAGCCCTGGCCGAGGGCCTGTCCGCCGAGCTGGCCCGTGAGGAGCGAGAGGCCCGTCCCGCGGCCGGGACCGGCGCCCGCAACGCCCTCTGGGACGACGACCTGCCTCTCTTCCCGCTCCAGCCTCCGCGCACCCCCAGGGAGCTCCTGGCCGACCACATCACCGCGATGGTCTGCTGCGCCGCCATGGACACCGCGGGCGCGACGCCCGGCCTGGACTGGCTGGACGGCCCCTCGCTCCTGGTCGACGGCGAGCGCACCGCCGATCTGGCCCCGAAGGTCCTCACCCTCCTGGAGGACGGCGACCCCGCCCCCCTGCGCGGCTGGCTGGTCCGGGTGGGGATACGCCCGGAGAAGCCGGTCCGGCTCGTCTGACCCGGCGCACCAGGACCGGAGCAGATACTTCCACTTTCGGTCAATCGAAGACGAACAGTGACGGGATCCATGCGCAATGTGATGTGCTGGGACCGGTCGCGCACATGGCAAGAGCACACGACATAGGACAGCCGCGTGCGCCCGCAGCAACTCACCCGTACCCGCACCACAGACCGACCAGTCCGCCGGACGACACCCCGAACGCCGCACGGCGGACCGACACGCGGGGCCCGAGGGAGGGGAGCCACCATGGGACCGGAGCACATCCGCCGCTGGGAGTCGGGCGCGCTCGCCCACGCGGTGACGGACCCCTTCGGCCAGGGCCCCGTCCCCTGGCTGCGCGGCAGCGAGACCTACTTCGACGACACCGGCCAGGTCGTCCCCTGGTACGTGGACCCGGTTCCCGGCGAGGGCGCCACCGGGGTCCCCGTCCCGCGCGGCGCACCGGGCCCGGCCGGATCACCCCGCTCCGCCGACGACGTACACCGCCAGATCAAGGGATTCGTCTCCACCGGCGCGGTCGCCCCCGGCGAGGCCCTCGACTTCCACATCACCGTCGACCCGCCGCAGGAGTTCGGTGTCGACGTCTACCGCATAGGCCACTACGGGGGCGACGGCGCGGCCAAGATCACCACCAGCCCCCGTCTGTCCGGCATCGTCCAGCCCCCTCCGCTGACCGCCGACCGCACGGTCTCCTGCCACCACTGGTGGCTGTCCTGGCGCCTCCAGGTCCCGTCGTACTGGAGCAGCGGCGCGTACGTCGCCGTGCTGACCACCGCCGACGGCTACCGCTCGCACATCCCCTTCACCGTCCGCGACGACCGTCCGGCGGACCTGCTGCTGCTCCTGCCCGACATCACCTGGCAGGCGTACAACCTCTACCCGGAGGACGGCCGCACCGGCGCGAGTCTCTACCACGCCTGGGACGAGCAGGGCCGGCTGCTCGGCGAGGCCGACGCGGCCACGACCGTGTCCTTCGACCGCCCCTACGCCGGTGCGGGCCTGCCCCTGCACGTGGGCCACGCCTACGACTTCATCCGCTGGGCCGAGCGCTACGGCTACGACCTCGCCTACGCCGACGCCCGCGACCTGCACTCCGGCCGCGTCGACCCCACCCGCTACCGGGGCCTGGTCTTCCCCGGCCACGACGAGTACTGGTCAATCCCGATGCGCCGCGCCGTGGAGGGGGCCCGCGACAGCGGCACCTCCCTGGTCCTGCTGTCCGCCAACACCATGTACTGGCAGGTGGAGTTGGGGCCTTCCCCGTCGGGCGTGCCCGACCGGCTGCTGACCTGCCGCAAGCGCAGGGGGCCGGGCAGGCCGGTGCTGTGGCGGGAGCTCGGCCGTCCCGAGCAGCAGGTGGCGGGCATCCAGTACGCGGGCCGGGTCCCCGAACCGCACCCGCTGATCGTCCGCAACGCCTCTCACTGGCTGTGGGAGGCGACCGGCGCGCACGAGGGCGACGAGATCGAGGGCCTGGTGGCGGGCGAGGCCGACCGCTACTTCCCGCGCATCCCGCTGCCCCGGCACGAGGAGCGGGTCCTGCTCGCCCACTCCCCGTACACCGACGCCGACGGCGTCCGCCGCCACCAGGAGACGTCCCTGTACCGGGCGCCCTCCGGGGCGTGGGTCTTCGCGTCCGGAACGTTCGCCTGGTCGCCGGCCCTGGACCGCCCGGGGCACGTCGACCCCCGTGTCCAGCGGGCCACCGCCAATCTTCTGGACCGCATCTGCAAACGTGACTGACCCCGCCGCCCGTGATCCGCCCCGACGGCGGACCCTGTGTCCGTGCCCGCCTCCCCGATACGGGAGAATCGAGCCACTTGGACAGAACCACGGGGAGGAACCGTGTCCGGATTCGTCGAGAAGCCCGAGCCGATGCAGGTCCCGGGCCTGGTGCATCTGCACACCGGCAAGGTGCGCGACCTGTACCGGAACGAGGCGGGCGACCTCGTGATGGTCGCCAGCGACCGCATGTCCGCCTACGACTGGGTGCTGCCCACCGAGATCCCCGACAAGGGCCGTGTCCTCACCCAGCTGTCGCTGTGGTGGTTCGACCAGCTGCGGGACATCGCCCCCCACCATGTGATCAGCACCGAACTGCCCGAGGGCGCCCCCGCCGACTGGGCGGGACGCACCCTGATCTGCAAGTCGCTCCAGATGGTCCCGGTGGAGTGCGTGGCCCGCGGCTACCTCACCGGCTCCGGACTCGTCGAGTACGACGCGTCCCGCACGGTCTGCGGCCTCGCCCTGCCCGAGGGCCTGTCCGACGGCTCCGAGCTGCCCGCCCCGATCTTCACCCCGGCCACCAAGGCCGCCGTCGGCGAGCACGACGAGAACGTCTCCTACGAGGAGGTCGCCCGCCAGGTCGGCGCCGACACCGCCGCCCTGCTGCGCCGGACGACCCTCGACGTCTACGCCCGCGCCCGCGACATCGCCCGCGACCGCGGGATCATCCTCGCGGACACCAAGTTCGAGTTCGGCTTCGAGGGCGAGACCCTCGTCCTCGCCGACGAGGTCCTCACCCCCGACTCCTCCCGCTTCTGGCCGGCCGACCGCTGGCAGCCGGGCCGCGCGCAGCCGTCGTACGACAAGCAGTTCGTGCGCGACTGGCTGACGTCGGCGGAGTCCGGCTGGGACCGCAGGAGCGAGCAGCCCCCGCCGCCGCTGCCGGAGCAGGTCGTGGAGGCGACCCGCGCCAAGTACATCGAGGCGTACGAGCGTCTGACGGGCGTGAGCTGGGCGTGAGGTGAGCGGCCCCCGGGACACCGGGGGCCGCCGCACGCCGGACCGGCCATGTGCGGCCCCGGACACGAAGAAACCCCCGGCCGATGACCGGGGGTTTTTCTGGAGCGGACGACGAGGCTCGAACTCGCGACCTCAACCTTGGCAAGGTTGCGCTCTACCAACTGAGCTACGTCCGCATGCGCCGTGGCGCGAGAGCCACTATACCCAACCTCGCTCCCGTGCGAGACGCACTGCCGTATGCCGGTTCTCCGCACCGAGTTTCGTGACGGCCGAGGAGAGGTAGTTGCGGACGGTCCCCTGGGACAGCGCGGCCCGCTCGGCGATCTCCGCGACGGGTGCCCCGTCGGCCGCGAGCTCCAGCACCTCCGCCTCCCGCGCCGTCAGCGGGGAGTCCCCGGAGGCGATCGCGTCGGCCGCCAACTCGGGGTCGACGTAGCGGTTTCCGGCGTGCACCGTGCGGATGATCTCGGCGAGCCGCCGGGCGCTGACGGTCTTGGGCACGAACCCCCGCACACCCGCCGCGAGCGCCCGTTTCAGATGCCCGGGCCGCCCGTGGCTGGTCACGATCAGCACCTTGCAGCCGGGCAGTTCGGCCAGCAGCGATGTGGCGACCTTCACACCGTCAGCACCCGGCATCTGGAGGTCCAGCACGGCGACGTCGGGTGTGTGCGCCAGTGCCATCGCCAGCGCCTCGGGCCCGGTGGCGGCCTCCGCGACGACCTGGAGGTCGTCCTCCAGGGCCAGCAGCGCGGCCAGGGCGCCCCGGA
Organism: Streptomyces sp. NPDC093094; assembly: GCF_044754345.1. NCBI lineage: Bacteria > Bacillati > Actinomycetota > Actinomycetes > Kitasatosporales > Streptomycetaceae > Streptomyces > Streptomyces sp. NPDC093094. The sequence goes on from NZ_JBIVOX010000018.1 coordinate 98,516, forward strand.
TGAGGTGCTCGTCGTCGGCGAGCAGCAGACGCAGCGGAGCGGTCACGCCGTGACCCCGCTCGCCCCGGAACGGGCCAGCGGCACCCTGGCCACCACCCGGAACTCGTTCTTCCCGGCCGGTCCCGCCTCCAGCGTCCCGTCCACCGCGGCCAGCCGTTCGCGCAGTCCGGCCAGCCCCGATCCGCCCCGGCCCGGAGCGGGTCCGGCCTGCCCCGATCCGTCCCGTTCCGGAGCGGGTCCGGCCACGCCGTCGTTCTCCACCGTCAGCACCACATGCCCCTCGGTCATCCGCAGTCCCACCGCACACCGTCCGGCGTCGCCGTGCCGCAGCACATTGGTCGTCGCCTCCCGCACCACCCAGCCGAGCGCCGACTGCACCTCGCCGGGCAGCCCGTCGGTCTCCCCGGTCACCTCGCAGTCGATGCCGGCCGCCGTCAGCACACCTCTGGCCCCCGCCAGTTCGGCCCCGAGGTCGGCCTCCCGGTAGCCCCGTACGACATCGCGCACCTCGCGCTGCGACTCCTGCGCGATCCGCTGCACCTCGACCATCTGCTCCACGGCCTCGGGCCGCTCGCGCCGCGCCAGTTGCACGGCCAGTTCGCTCTTGAGGGCGATCACCGCGAGATTGCGCCCCAGGACGTCGTGCAGATCCCGCCCGAACCGCAGCCGCTCCTCGGCGACCGCGAGCCGCGCCCGGGTCTCGCGGGCGGCGTCGAGCTCGTAGACGGCTTTCAGCAGCCAGACGGAGAAGACCGAGGTGAAGGCGAGGAACGCGCTGCCGAGCAGCACCACCAGCGCGATCGCCGCCGCCGCCGGGCCGGGCATCCCCAGCGGCCAGGCGACCGCGCCGGCCCCCGCGGCGAAGCCGCCCACGATCGCGAGCACCCGCCGGCGGTCCCGGACGCCGAGCGCGAGCGTGCCCGCCCCGAAGACGAGGACGCCTCCGAAGACCGCTCCCGCCGCGGCCTCCGTGTCCGCCCCGTCGGGCCCGTGCTCGGCGAGCACGACAGCGGCCACGGCGACCGCCGCGGTCACGCAGGCGCACACCCACAGCAGCCGTACCGGCTGTTCCCGCTGTCCACGGGTCCAGTCCAGCGCCCGTGACGCGGTCACCACGGAGACACCCGCATGTCCGCACACCGCCAGCATCAGCCAGACCGCGAGCCCGGTCTCCGCCTGGGCGAAGGCCGGCAGGCCGATCGAGAGAACCTCGATCACGCTGAAGAAGTGGAACGACCAGCGCGTGTACGTCTCGACCTTCGCCGGTGTGCTCTTGCGCCGCCACCAGCCCCCCGCCCCGCGCATACGCCTGTCCCCCGCCCCGCGCATACGCCCGTCCCCCGTCCGCTCATCGCCGCGGCTCCCAGCGGAACCACCGCCGTACAGCAAACACCGCGATCACGGTCCAGGCCAGCGCGGTCGCACAGGCGCCCAGGGCCTCGTAGCCGGACAGCTGTCCGGTCCAGCCGCCGCGCACCAGCGTGATCACCGGGCTCAGCGGCAGCAGCTCGAACACCGAGGCCACCCGGTCGGGCGCCAGCTCCAGCGGGATCATGACCCCCGAGCCGATCATCGACACCATCACCAGCGGCAGCGCCGTGGCCTGCGCGCTCTCCACCGTCCGGGTGAAACCCGCGGTGACCGCGGCCAGCGCCGCGCACAGCACCAGCCCCAGCAGCAGCCCCAGTACGGCGAGCGGGGCCGCCTCCGGCGCCGGCACGTCGAGCAGCGCCGTGCAGCCCGCGACCAGCACCAGCGACTGGACCAGCCCCGTGACGACCGCCGGCAGCGACGTCCCGGCCAGGATCTCCGGGTCCGTCAGTTCCCCGGTGCGCAGCCGCTTCAGCACGAGTTCCTCGCGCCGTCCCACGAAGACGCTGACGAGCGCCGAGTACACGGCGAACAGCAGCGAGAACCCGATGGCTCCGGGCAGCAGCACCAGCCCCACGCTGAGCCCGTTCTCCGCGAGGTCCATGTCCTCGACGACCGTCCGCGCGCTGAACGGCAGCACCAGCGGCACGACGAGCGCCCCCACGAGCATGCCCCTGCTGCGCCCGAACAGCGTCAGCTCGGCCCGTCCCAGCGCCGTGATCCGACGGGCCGCCGTGCTCGTGGCGGCCCGCTTCCCGGCCCGCCCCCCGGCCGGTTCCCCCGCCCGGTCCCCCGTGGTCCGCTCCACCGTCGTGCTCATACCGCGACCTCCTCACGGCCGTCCGCGGACCGGGTCCGCTCCGCCTCCCGGGCGATCCCCAGGAACGCCTCCTCCAGCGAGGCCGCCCGCACGTCCAGCCCGTGCAGCTCGACCCCCGCCCCCTCGGCCCACACCAGCAGCCGGGTCGCCGCCCGCTGGAGCTCACGGGTGCGCAGCCGGACGACGCCGCCGTCCACGCTGTGCCCGCTCACCCCCAGCTCGCCGAGCGGCGGCAGATCGCCGAGGAAGTACCCCTCGGGCAGCCGGAAGGAGATGTGGGAGGGCTGCGCCTCGGTCACCTCGGCGGGTGTCCCCGTGGCCGCGATCCGCCCGTGGTGCAGGATCGCCAGCCGGTCGGCGAGATCCGCGGCCTCCTCCAGGTAGTGCGTGGTCAGCAGCACGGTCGTACCGGCGTCCCGCAGTTCCCGGACCAGCTCCCAGGTGTCCTGGCGCCCCTCCGCGTCCAGCCCGGTCGTCGGCTCGTCGAGGAACAGCACCTCCGGATCGCCCAGCAGCGCCAGTGCCAGGTCGAGGCGTCTGCGCTCCCCGCCCGACAGCTGCTTGACCCGTACGCCCGTCCGGCGGGAGAGCCCGACCCGCTCCAGCACCTCGGCCGGCGGCCGGGCCCCGCTGACGCAGCCGGCCCACATACGGGCGGTCTCGGCGACGGTCAGCTCCGAGGGGAACCCGCCCTCCTGGAGCATGACGCCCGTCCGCGGCCGTACGGCGGCCCGCTCGGTGTGGGGGTCGTGGCCGAGGACACGCACCCGGCCTCCGCTGGGTCCGGCCAGTCCCTCCAGCAGTTCGACGGTGGACGTCTTGCCCGCCCCGTTCGTGCCCAGCAGGGCGAAGATCTCCCCGCGTGCCACGTGGAACGTGATGCCGCGGACCGCTTCGAACCCGCCCCCGTACACACGCCGCAGGTCGGTGACCTCGATCACGTGCTCTGTCGTGTTCATGGATTCAGCATCCCGGCGCCCGGCCGGTGACGGCAGTGCGCGCTGTCACCGGTCCCCATGACAAATGTCAGACCCGGAAGGACACGAACGAAAGGACGTGAACCCGAGGGGTACGAAGCGGAAGGACGTGAGCCGGAAGGACGCGAACCCGGAGAACACGAAAAAGCCCCGGTCCCTGAGGACCGGGGCTTTTCTCCCGAGCGGACGACGAGGCTCGAACTCGCGACCTCAACCTTGGCAAGGTTGCGCTCTACCAACTGAGCTACGTCCGCATTGCCTCCGACCGGCTCTCACCGATCGGCGCGAGCACCAGCCTACCCGATCCACCGGAGTGGTCGTGACGGCGATGCAGAGCGGGTGACAGGAATTGCACACTGCGCCTTCCCCCTGGAAGGGGGATGTTCTACTACTGAACTACACCCGCATGCCCCTGCGAGCTGGGCTTTTCGGCCCCGCCTCGCTGGCGTGCTCCAGACTCTAGCTGATCAGCGGGGGTGCTGTGCAAGTCCGTTCCCCCGCGGGGTGCCCGCCCGGCCCCGGGCGGGGCCGGCGGTGCGGTGCCGGACCCGGCCCCGCACCGGCCGGTCACCCGGCTCACTGCGCTTCGGCGAACGCCTCGTAGACCTTCTTGGGGATGCGGCCGCGCGCGGGCACGTCCATCTTGTTCGCCTGGGCCCAGGCGCGTACCGCCGCCGGGTCGGGCGCGACCTCCGTCTGCCGGAAGGCCCGGCCCGACTTCGACCGCTTGCGGCCGGCCTCCACGTACGGCGCGAGCGCCTTACGCAGTTTCTCGGCATTGGATTCATTCAGGTCGATCTCGTACGACTTGCCGTCGAGTCCGAAGGCGATCGTTTCCGCCGCTTCCGAGCCGTCGATGTCGTCGAAGAGCGTGACCACGACCTTCTGCGCCACGAATATCGGTCCCTTCGTACGGCCGCCGATGCAGACTTCCAGCTGCGGCGACGTGCCGAGTGTCGGCTATTGCCAATTCATTTGTACAGTGCCCGGCAATGCAAAGTGAAGCCCGACTAAATCTCTCCGCGTGTCCGTGCGCAATAGGTATCGCGGACGGAACGGCGATCTTTCCCGGAACTTTTCCCGAACACGGCCCTTCGATACCTGATCGTGATGGCGGTCACGTAGGTTCCTACGACTCTACTCGCGTAGAAATTTTGTGCGGGTAGTCTGAAGGAACCTGCTCAGCACCACACACCGGGAGTGCCAGTGGCACGCGTCGTAGTCGACGTCATGCTCAAGCCGGAGATCCTCGACCCCCAGGGCCAGGCGGTGCAGCGCGCACTGCCGCGGCTGGGTTTCGAAGGCATCTCGGACGTCCGTCAGGGAAAGCGATTCGAACTGGAAGTTGACGGGCCGGTCGACGAGGCCGCGCTCGCCCGCATCCACGATCTTGCGGAATCCTTCCTCGCCAACACCGTGATCGAGGACTTCACCGTCAAGGTCGAGGAAGTCGCGGAGGCCGCGAAGTGACCGCTCGTATCGGCGTCGTCACTTTTCCCGGAAGTCTCGACGACCGGGACACCCAGCGCGCGATCCGCCTCGCGGGCGCCGAACCGGTCGCCCTGTGGCACAAGGACAAGGACCTCAAGCAGGTCGACGCCGTGGTGCTGCCCGGCGGATTCTCCTACGGCGACTATCTGCGGGCCGGGGCCATCTCCCGGTTCTCGCCGGTGATGGAGACGGTGATCGAGCAGGCGAAGGCCGGTCTGCCGGTCCTCGGCATCTGCAACGGCTTCCAGGTCCTCACCGAGGCCCACCTGCTGCCCGGCGGCATGCTCGGCAACGACCACCTGCACTTCATCTGCCGCGACCAGAAGCTGCGGGTGGAGAACGCGGACACGGCCTGGACCAGCGACTACGAGGCGGGGCAGGAGATCCACATCCCGCTGAAGAACATGGACGGCCGCTACGTCGCCGACCGGTACACGCTGGACAAGCTGGAGGCCGAGGGCCGGGTCGCGTTCCGGTACGTCGACTTCAACCCGAACGGCTCGCTCAACGACATCGCCGGCATCACCAACGAGGCCGGCAACGTGGTGGGTCTGATGCCGCACCCGGAGCACGCCGTGGAGCCGCTGATCGGCACCGGCCGCACCGACGGCCTCCCCTTCTTCACCTCGATCCTCAAGAAGCTGGTCACCGCATGAGCCGCACGCCTCTGGACACGGTCGAGAACGCGGCCGCGACCCCCGACGTCGAGCTGCCCTGGGCCGAACTCGGTCTGAAGAAGGACGAGTACGAGCGCGTGGTCGAGATCCTCGGCCGCCGGCCCACCGGCGCCGAGCTCGCCATGTACTCGGTCATGTGGTCCGAGCACTGCTCGTACAAGTCCTCCAAGGTCCACCTCCGCCAGTTCGGCGAGAAGGCCCCCGAGTCCGAGGCGATGCTCGTCGGCATCGGCGAGAACGCCGGTGTCGTCGACGTCGGCCAGGGCTACGCGGTCACCTTCAAGGTCGAGTCGCACAACCACCCGTCGTACGTCGAGCCCTACCAGGGCGCGGCCACCGGCGTCGGCGGCATCGTGCGCGACATCATCGCCATGGGCGCCCGCCCGGTCGCGGTCGTGGACCCGCTGCGTTTCGGCGCGGCCGACCACCCCGACACCAAGCGCGTCCTGCCCGGCGTCGTCGCCGGCATCGGCGGCTACGGCAACTGCCTGGGCCTGCCCAACATCGGCGGCGAGGTCGTCTTCGACGCCTGCTACCAGGGCAACCCGCTGGTCAACGCCGGTGCCATCGGCGTGATGCGGCACGAGGACATCCACCTCGCCAAGGCGTCCGGCGCCGGCAACAAGGTCATCCTCTACGGGGCCCGCACCGGCGGCGACGGCATCGGCGGCGCCTCCATCCTGGCCTCCGAGACCTTCGACGACGCCAAGCCGTCGAAGCGCCCGGCCGTCCAGGTCGGCGACCCCTTCCAGGAGAAGCTCCTCATCGAGTGCACCCTGGAGGCGTTCGCCGAGAAGCTCGTCGTCGGCATCCAGGACCTGGGCGCCGCGGGTCTGTCCTGCGCGACCAGCGAGCTGGCGTCCAACGGCTCCGGCGGCATGCGCGTCACCCTGGACGACGTACCCCTGCGCGACTCCACGCTCTCGCCCGAGGAGATCCTCATGAGCGAGTCGCAGGAACGCATGTGCGCGGTCGTCGAGCCGGAGAAGGTCGACCGCTTCCTCGCGATCTGCGAGAAGTGGGACGTCATCGCCACCGTCATCGGTGAGGTCACCGACGGCGACCGCCTGGAGATCTTCTGGCACGGCGGCAAGATCGTCGACGTCGACCCGCGCACGGTCGCCCACGACGGCCCCGTCTACGAGCGCCCCTACGCCCGCCCCTCCTGGCAGGACGAGCTCCAGGCGGACGACGCGAACAAGCTGCCCCGCCCGGCGACGAGCGAGGAGCTGAAGGACCAGGTCCTGAAGCTGGTCGCGTCCCCCAACCAGGCGTCCAAGAAGTGGATCACGTCCCAGTACGACCACTTCGTGCAGGGCAACACCGTCCTCGCCCAGCCCGAGGACTCCGGCATGATCCGCATCGACGAGGAGACCGGCCTCGGCGTCGCCATCGCCACGGACGGCAACGGCCGCTACGCCAAGCTCGACCCGTACACGGGCGCGCAGCTGGCCCTGGCGGAGGCGTACCGCAACGTGGCGACGACGGGCGCCAAGCCCCTCGCCGTGTCGGACTGCCTCAACTTCGGCTCGCCCGAGGACCCGGCGGTCATGTGGCAGTTCGCGGAGGCCGTGCGCGGTCTGGCGGACGCCTGCCTCCAGCTCGGCACCCCGGTGACCGGCGGCAACGTCTCGCTCTACAACCAGACGGGCGAGGCCGCCATCCACCCGACGCCGGTCGTCGCCGTCCTCGGCGTGATCGACGACGTGGCCCGCCGCACCCCGGTCGCCTTCCAGGAGGAGGGCCACCTCCTCTACCTGCTCGGCGACACCCGCGAGGAGTTCGGCGGCTCGGCCTGGTCCCAGGTCGTCCACGACCACCTCGGCGGACTGCCCCCGAAGGTGGACCTGGAGCGCGAGCGGCTGCTCGGCGAGATCCTGATCTCGGCCTCCCGCGACGGCATGATCGACTCCGCGCACGACCTCTCCGACGGCGGCCTGGTCCAGGCGGTCGTGGAGTCGGCGCTGCTCGGCGGCAAGGGTGCCCGTCTGGTCGTCCCCGACGGCCTGGACGCGTTCACCTTCCTCTTCTCCGAGTCGGCCGGCCGCGCGGTCGTGGCCGTCCCCCGCTCGGAGGAGGTCCGCTTCAACGACATGTGCGGCGCCCGGGGTCTGCCCGTCACCCGCATCGGTGTCGTCGACGGCGACTCGGTCGACGTCCAGGGCGAGTTCACCCTCCCCCTGGCCGAGCTGCGCGAGGCGCACGAGAACACCATCCCGGCGCTGCTGAAGTAGGCCGCGCCGGTACGGCACCGAAGGCCCCGCCCGTTTCCTCACGGGCGGGGCCCTTCGTGTCCCCGGCCCGGCATAGGCTCGCCCCATGCCGGCCAAGAAGCGCACCCGCAGCTACGACCCCGTCAAGATCCGTGCCGCCGTGTCCGCCCAGTTCGGGCATGTGCGTCAGGCGGTCGGCGCCCTGAGCCCGGATCAACTCGAGCTGCCCACCCGGCTGGACGGCTGGACCGTACGGGACCTGGTCGCGCACCTCACCCTGACGGTCGCCGCCGTCGGCCGGGCCCTGGAGCGGCCCGAGCCGCCGAAGGCCGGCATCGCGCTGCTCGACTACCCGTCCGTGACCGCCCCGTTCGCCGAGGCCGTCGCCGACGGCACCCGGCAGCTGGCCGCCGCCACCCCCGACCTCGACGCGCTCTGCGCCCGCACCGAGGAGGACCTCACCCGGCGGCTCGCCGACGCCGACGGCAGCCGTGTGGTCGACATCCGGGCCGGCGGCATGACCCTCACCGACTTCCTGGTCACCCGCGCGCTCGAACTCGTCGTCCACACCGACGACCTCAACGCCGCCGTGCCCGGCCCGGACATCCCGTACGACAAGCAGGCCCTGGCCGCGACCACCCGTCTGCTGGCCGACGCGCTCGCCGCGAAGGCGCCCGGCGGGGCGACCGAGGTACGGATCCCGCCCTACGCCGTGGTGCAGTGCGTGGAGGGTCCCCGCCACACCCGCGGCACCCCGCCGAACGTCGTCGAGACCGACCCCCTGACCTGGATCCGCCTGGCCACAGGCCGACTGACCTGGTCCGACGCCCGGGAGGCCGCCCTGGTGAGCGCGAGCGGGGAACGAGCGGACCTGAGCGGGCTGCTGCCGCTGATGGCCTGAGACCGTCCGGGGAACCGATCGCGGGTCCCTCCCGTCCCACCGGCATGGACAAGCAGCGACTGACCCTCGCGGCCCTCACTCTCATCCCGCTCGTCGCCGCCTGCGGCACCGACACGTCCGGTGGTGACGCCGTGGGGGCCGGGCCGGCCCTCACCGGTGTGCACTGGGCCGTCACGGACGTCACCGTCGACGGCACCACCAGCCGGGCCCCCGACACCGCCCGTCTGCACATCGCCGCGGACGGCACCGCCGACGGCAACCTCGGCTGCAACGGCTTCAGCTCCGACACCGACCTCGACGGCGACCACGTCGTCTTCCGGCAGCTCGGCGCCACCGAGATGGCCTGCACGGGCGTTCCGGCCGGTTTCGAGCAGACCCTCGCCGACACCCTCACCGACGGCAGCCTCACCGCCCGGGTGAAGGACGGCCGGCTCACCCTGACCACCGCCGACGGCGACCGTGTCCGCCTCACCGAGGAGAAGCCCGCCCCGCTGTCCGGCACCACCTGGACGGTCACCGACCCGGCCTCCGACGGCCGTGCCCGCCTCACCTTCGACACCTCCGAGGAGACCCTCTCGGGAAGTCTCGGCTGCAACAGGGTGAACGCCGACGCGACCGTACGCGACGGCCGTATCACGCTGGGCACGTTCGCCACCACCCGAATGGTGTGCGAAGGCTCACTCATGAAGACCGAACAGGCCCTCCAGCGCATTCTCGACGGCACCGTCGACTACCGGATCGATCACCGTACCCTCACTCTGACCAGCGAAAACGGCGAGAAGGTGACCGCCGTCGCCGCACGGTGATCCATTACCGGCGGGTATCCCCAATTCGGACCAGTGGTCGATCTCGCCTACACTCGGAGCCGTGCCACGTGGTGACGGTCGACTCAATCACGATCTGCTCCCCGGCGAGAAAGGCCCCCAGGACGCGTGTGGCGTCTTCGGTGTCTGGGCTCCGGGTGAAGAGGTCGCAAAGCTCACGTACTTCGGGCTCTACGCCCTCCAGCATCGGGGCCAGGAATCCGCGGGAATCGCGGTCAGCAACGGCTCCCAGATCCTCGTCTTCAAGGACATGGGCCTCGTGTCCCAGGTCTTCGACGAGACCTCTCTCGGTTCGCTCCAGGGTCATATCGCGGTCGGACACGCCCGCTACTCGACCACCGGCGCCTCCGTGTGGGAGAACGCCCAGCCGACGTTCCGCGCCACCGCGCACGGTTCGATCGCGCTCGGCCACAACGGCAACCTCGTCAACACGGCCCAGCTGGCCGAGATGGTCGCCGCCCTGCCGAACGACAACAACAGCCGCTCCACCCGCGTGGCTGCCACCAACGACACCGACCTGCTGACCGCGCTCCTCGCGGCCCAGGTCGACGAGGACGGCAAGCCGCTCACCATCGAGCAGGCAGCCCACCAGGTCCTGCCGAAGGTCCGGGGCGCGTTCTCGCTCGTCTTCATGGACGAGCACACCCTCTACGCAGGCCGTGACCCGCAGGGCATCCGCCCGCTGGTCCTCGGCCGGCTGGAGCGCGGCTGGGTCGTCGCCTCCGAGTCCGCCGCTCTGGACATCTGCGGCGCCAGCTATGTGCGCGAGATAGAGCCGGGCGAGTTCATCGCGATCGACGAGAACGGCCTGCGCACCTCCCGCTTCGCGGAAGCGAAGCCCAAGGGCTGTGTCTTCGAGTACGTGTACCTGGCCCGCCCCGACACCGACATCGCCGGCCGCAACGTGTACCTCTCCCGCGTGGAGATGGGCCGCAAGCTCGCCGCCGAAGCACCCGTCGAGGCCGACCTGGTCATAGCGACCCCGGAGTCCGGCACCCCGGCCGCCATCGGCTACGCCGAGGCCAGCGGCATCCCCTTCGGCGCGGGCCTGGTGAAGAACGCCTATGTGGGCCGCACCTTCATCCAGCCCTCCCAGACGATCCGCCAGCTCGGCATCCGTCTGAAGCTGAACCCGCTGAAGGAAGTCATCAAGGGCAAGCGCCTGGTCGTCGTCGACGACTCCATCGTGCGCGGCAACACCCAGCGGGCCCTGGTCCGCATGCTGCGCGAGGCGGGCGCCGCCGAGGTCCACATCAGGATCTCCTCCCCGCCCGTGAAGTGGCCCTGCTTCTTCGGCATCGACTTCGCCACCCGCGCCGAGCTCATCGCCAACGGCATGACCATCGACGAGATCGGCACCTCGCTGGGCGCCGACTCCCTGGCGTACATCTCCATCGACGGCATGATCGAGGCGACCACCATCGCCAAGCCGAACCTGTGCCGCGCCTGCTTCGACGGCGAGTACCCGATGGAGCTGCCCGACCCGGAGCTGCTCGGCAAGCAGCTGCTGGAGACCGAGCTGGCCGCCGGCCCGGCCGCCACGGCCGCGGCCGACGCGATCCGCCGCCCGTAAGCCCCGTATCTCTCAACCCGAAAGATCCCAGGCAATGTCTGAGACAACTACTGGTGCTTCCTACGCGGCGGCCGGAGTCGACATCGAGGCGGGCGACCGCGCGGTCGAGCTGATGAAGGAGTGGGTCAGGAAGACGCAGCGCCCCGAGGTCCTCGGCGGCCTCGGCGGTTTCGCCGGCCTCTTCGACGCCTCCGCCCTCAAGCGCTACGAGCGTCCGCTGCTCGCCTCCGCCACCGACGGCGTCGGCACCAAGGTCGACATCGCGCGTCAGATGGGTGTCTACGACACCATCGGCCACGACCTGGTCGCGATGGTCATGGACGACATCGTGGTGTGCGGCGCCGAGCCGCTGTTCATGACCGACTACATCTGCGTCGGCAAGGTCCACCCCGAGCGGGTCGCCGCGATCGTCAAGGGCATCGCCGAGGGCTGTGTGCTGGCCGGCTGCGCCCTGGTGGGCGGCGAGACGGCCGAGCACCCGGGCCTGCTGGGCCCGGACGACTTCGACGTCGCGGGCGCCGGCACCGGTGTCGTGGAGGCCGACCGGCTGCTGGGCCCGGATCGCATCCGCACGGGTGACGCCGTGATCGCCATGGCGTCCTCCGGCCTTCACTCCAACGGGTACTCCCTGGTCCGGCACGTCCTGCTGAAGCAGGCGGGCCTCGCCCTGGACTCCCGGATCGAGGAGCTCGGCCGCACCCTCGGAGAGGAGCTGCTGGAGCCCACCAAGATCTACTCGCTGGACTGTCTGGCCCTCACCCGCACCACCGAGGTCCACGCCTTCAGCCATGTCACCGGCGGCGGTCTCGCGGCCAACCTGGCCCGGGTGATCCCGGACACGCTGCACGCGACCGTGGACCGCACCACCTGGACCCCGGGCGCGATCTTCGACCTCGTCGGCAGGACCGGCGACGTCGAGCGCCTGGAGCTGGAGAAGACCCTCAACATGGGCGTCGGCATGATCGCCGTCGTCCCGCAGGAGTCGGTGGACGTGGCCCTGACGACGCTGGCCGACCGCGGGGTCGACGCATGGGTCGCGGGCGAGATCACGGACCGCGGTGAGCACACCACCGGTGCCACCATGATCGGTGACTACGCGAACTGAGGCGACCGCCCGGGTCGGGCCGGCTCCGGCCGGCTTCGACCTGCTGGCAGCACAGAACCCGGTCGGTGACCGAAGTCAACCGACCGGGTAGGTGCTCAGTGCGAGGTCAAGCGCCGCGACGGTGTTGTGAGGAGTCCTCGTCCTCGTCGTCCTCGTCGTCGTCCTCATAGAGGTCGGCGTACCGGGAGTAGAGATCGTCGTCGTCGTGCTCATCGTCCTCGAGCGGCTCGCCGTTCGGCGGCTGGCTCGAAGGATTCGATGCGCCCAGTTCACTGGCCAGACGTGACAGGTCAGTCCCACCGCTGTTGTACTTCAGCTGGCGGGCGACCTTTGTCTGCTTGGCCTTGGCCCGGCCGCGCCCCATGGCTCGACCCCCTCGGTGACGGGGCTTGACAACCCCAGAGTCTGACACGCGTTCATGATCCGGAACGGACTCTCCGCGGAGAGGCCCGTCCGTAGGGCTTCCACGGTACCTGAGCTCGCGCCCATACGGTACGTCGCCCGCAGCACGCGCGTGTGCACAGGACCTTCGAGGCGCCCTGTCCTCGCTGGTCAGTGCCGATTTTAACCACTTACTGACGGACGACCCGCCGGTTGAAGTGAGAGTTCTCTCTAACCGACCCCCGGCGGGTACCGCGTGAACCTTTGGCCCACGCTCCGCGGAACGTCAGAATCCGCGGGCGGCGGCCGCTTCGTGCATGCGCTGCTCGGCGATCCGGTCGGCCGCGGCGGCCGGCGGGATCCCATCAGCCTTCGCGCGTGCGAATATGGCCAGCGTGGTGTCGAAGATCTTCGACGCCTTCGCCTTGCACCGGTCGAAGTCGAACCCGTGCAGCTCGTCGGCGACCTGGATGACACCGCCCGCGTTCACCACGTAGTCGGGCGCGTACAGGATCCCGCGGTCGGCGAGGTCCTTCTCCACACCCGGGTGGGCGAGCTGGTTGTTGGCCGCGCCGCAGACCACCTTCGCGGTCAGCACCGGCACCGAGTCGTCGTTCAGGGCGCCGCCCAGCGCGCAGGGGGCGTAGACGTCCAGCCCCTCGATGCGGATCAGCGCCTCGGTGTCGGCGACGGCCGTGACGCCCTCGTGCCGCTCGGTGATCCGGCGCACCGCGTCCTCGCGCACGTCCGTCACGAACACCTCGGCGCCCTCCGCGACCAGGTGCTCGACCAGGTGGTGGCCGACCTTGCCGACGCCGGCGATGCCGATCCGCCTGCCCCGCAGGGACGGGTCGCCCCACAGGTGCTGGGCGGAGGCGCGCATGCCCTGGTAGACGCCGAACGCGGTCAGCACCGAGGAGTCGCCGGCGCCGCCGTTCTCGGGGGAGCGGCCGGTCGTCCAGGCGCACTCGCGGGCCACGACGTCCATGTCCGCGACATAGGTGCCGACGTCGCAGGCGGTGACGTACCGGCCGCCGAGCGAGGCCACGAACCGGCCGTAGGCCAGCAGCAGCTCCTCGGTCTTGATCCGCTCAGGATCGCCGATGATCACGGCCTTGCCGCCGCCGTGGTCCAGCCCGGCCATGGCGTTCTTGTACGACATCCCCCGCGCGAGGTTCAGCGCGTCGGCGACGGCCTCCTCCTCGCTGGCGTAGGGGTAGAAGCGCGTGCCGCCCAGCGCGGGGCCGAGGGCGGTGGAGTGGATGGCGATGACGGCCTTGAGGCCGCTGGCACGGTCCTGGCAGAGCACGACTTGCTCATGACCCCCCTGGTCCGACTGGAACAGGGTGTGCAGGACGCCGTCGGTTACGTCGGTCACTGTGGTGACTCCTGGGTAAGTAGCGGCGGTTGGGAACAGGGTCCCGTGCGGGTGGCGGGGCCCCGTTGGGCTGAAGAGTAGAGCGTGTCCACGCCCCGCACCTCGCCGAGCTCAGGATCACCTACACACGGAGTACGCCCGTGCGACGATTCGGATAGTTTTCCCGTCCCTTTGTCGGCGGGTTCCGCAGTTTTCCCCGGCTGGCGGCGGGGGAGGGAGCAGGCGTGCCCAAGGTGTCCTCGGTGATCGTCCCGTACGCGGCCTACTTGCGTGTGTACGAGCCGCTGGCCGCCTTCCCCGAACCCGAACGCGCCCACTGGACGCGCTACGCCCGTCGCCCCGACCGCCCGACGTACCAGGACGAACTGCGTCGCTCGCTGGCCGACTTGCTGCCCACACCGCCCGTCGCGGTCCCGGTGCACGAGAGCGGCGACGCGTTCGTGCTGGAGGCCGACGGCGTCGTCCACGTCTGCCCGTGGCGCACCCGGCTGCGCGGCTGGCAGGCTCTGGGGGACCTGGGCGAGGAACTGCCGGCCGCGGTCCTGGACGCCGTGCTGCCGCCCCTCGTGCGTGACCAGGCCGCGCAGGACTACGAGCGCTGGCTGGCCCGCAACCCCGACGCCCGCCCCTGGATCCGCACGGCCACCTGGCAGGTGCCGCTGAACTGGTTCGTGCTCGTGGCCGACGAGGAGCGCGAGTACACCAAGGGCTCCGGCGACGAGGTGCCCCTGCTGCGCTACCGCACCCCGATGGTGCAGGCCCGCCGGCGGGTCGCGCGGGGCCTGCGCGCCCTGCGGGAGGCCGTCGACGAGGGCCCGCTGATCGACGGGCTGGTGGACGTCGGCCGCTGGCTGGAGGAGTTCCACCCGCGCTCGCTCGTCGAGCTGGACTACGGCGGGCTGGTGCACGCCCTGCCGGCCGGCGACCTGGAGGGCGACCGTTCGGCGGCGGACGTGGCCGAGGGGATCGACGCGCTGCGCCGGGGCGACGGGGTCGCGGCGGGGGAGGCGTACGGGCGGCTGGTGGAGCGCTGGCGCGCGGTGCGGGACCTGCGGTCCGCGAACTGACGCCGCGACAGAAGCGGGACCCGGGGAGTGACCTGCGTCACGGACTTGAAGGCGGTGGACCGCGTACGGTCTACCGCACTTCCAGAAGTTGACGGGACGTAGGTCCCGATCCGGGCGTTTAGCCCAAGCGTGACAGACAGCACGTACATGACCCTTGCGCCCCTTGCCCTTCCTCGTGCCAAAATAGGACAAGGAGCCCGGGGAGGGCTCTGTCTCAGCATTACACGCTTTGGGGGGTCTGGTGCCTCCTGATCGCCCTGTGACTGATCGTCACAGTGGCGTGACTGTCCGCTATGGCATGGTCCATCGGCTTCCGTCGCTGATGAACACCTGGGAGGGCAATTCCATCGGTTTGGCCGACGCGGCTGGACAGATGGTGTAGTTGTAGTGCCGAGGACAAGCCGTTCGTCCTATAACCGACTCGACCCGCGTCCGCCATTTCGGGCAACGCGGGTCAAGGTGCAGAATTTAGAGGAAAGAACCGAGAAGGTTCGGTTCTCCCGAGGAGGCCGCTCATGACCGCTCGCACCCCTGATGCCGAGCCGCTGCTGACCCCGGCTGAGGTCGCCACGATGTTCCGCGTCGACCCCAAGACGGTCACGCGGTGGGCGAAGGCCGGCAAGCTCACGTCGATCCGCACGCTCGGCGGGCACCGCCGCTATCGCGAGGCTGAGGTCCGCGCTCTGCTTGCGGGTATTCCGCAGCAGCGCAGCGAGGCCTGAACAACTTCATAACCGGGCAAACCGGTCGGACCCCCAATCCGGTCGAGATGCCCGGCACCACTAGCTCCACACGACGCGGGACCTGCCCCAACAGGACCCACGCCCAAGCCACTCAGAGCTTCGCAGGCACGAAACAGGGTGTGTCGTAGATCGCGCTGGACTCCGCCGGGTCCAGCGCGATTTTTTTGTGCCCGGACCCAGGGTCCGGCGGCGGGGCGGGAGGGGGCTGTGAACGGTCTCGGTGCGACCTCTGAACACCGGTGCAATTGCACATATTAAATTGACCACTTGTAGGGGTGGGGTAAGAGCCACTGTTCCGGAAACTCGTCCGGTGACTCCCGTCACATGACAGGGTACTTGTTGCCTCCGGCACATCTGCGCTAGTGGAAGCGCGCGTTCCAGCGGCCCCTCCGGGCAAGGCGGTTGAGGCCGGCGGACGTCACGGGACCGGGGGGTGCGCTTCCCCGCCCTCCCCGCACTCCACGTCCTCCGTCTCCTCCCGCTCCTTCGGAGCGTCCTCGGGTGTCCCGGTACCCCGCGGCGCCCCGTCCATGGCCAGCCGCAGCAGCTGATGGCACACCGGGCAATGACGTGTCAGATGCCGGTACGACGACGCGGCCGCCAGATGCGCCCGCAGCAAAGCCCGCGTCTCGTGCCTGACGGATGCCGCCATACGACCCCTCCAGCGCCCACCGCACCCACGACCCTGCCCTTTCCGGGGTACCGAGCGGATGTGACGCCGTCAAGGCCGCGGAGGAGGCTCTGGAGGGTCGCCGGCGGGGCGAACGGCCCCCCGGGCGGGGTCGGAGCCCCCGGACGGGGTGAGGCGCGTCACGGGCCGCCGAAGACCCCGGGGCCCGCCGGGCCCGCGCACCGGCGACGCACCCGGACACGGAGAAGGCCCGCCCCCTCGCGGGGCGGGCCCTCCCGGACACGACCGAGGCCCCGTGTCCGGGTGACGGATACGGGGCCTCGGCCTTCATGCGGTCCTGACGGGATTTGAACCCGCGGCCTCCACCTTGACAGGGTGGCGAGCACTCCAAACTGCTCCACAGGACCAGGTTTCGCCTCGCTCTGCGTTTCCGCGTTGCGCTGCGAGAAGGACACTACAGGAGGGTGAGCCTCCTGGTCGAACTCACCCTCAGTGCCCGCCCGGCTACGGCGCGGCCGCGTCGATCGCCTTCACGATCCGCTTGTCCGACACCGCGTACGCCGTGCCCAGCGCGTGCGCGAAATAGCTCACCCGGAGCTCCTCGATCATCCAGCGGATCTCCCGCACGGACGCCGGCACCGGACGGCCCTTCGGCAGCTGCTCCAGCAGCCACGCGTACTCGTCCTGCATGTCGTGGACCTTCTCCATGCGGGTCGTGTCCCGCTGGACCCCCGTCGGCATCTGCTGCAACCGCCGGTCCGCCGCCACCAGGTACCGCATCAGATGCGGCAGCCGCGCGATCCCCGCCTCCGTCACGAAGCCCGGCCGCACCAGCTTGTCCAGCTGCGCCCGTACGTCCGCCAGATTCGCCAGCAGCGCGGGACTCCGTACGCCCTTCAGCCGCCGCTCGCACGCCTGCCAGGCCGCCAGCACCTGCTGCACCTGCCCGACCGCGCGCACGGTCGTGTCGACGATCTCCGCCCGCACCTTGTCGAACAGCTTCCGGTACGACTCCTCGTCCCACACCGGCCCGCCGAAGTCGGCGATCAGCTTGTCCGCCGCCGCCATCGCACAGTCGTCGAACAGCGCCTGCACCGAACCGTGCGGATTCGCCGACAGCGCCAGCTTCTGGGCGTTCGACAGACGGTCGCTCGCGAACTTCGCCGGGTTCACCGGGATGTTCCGCAGGATCAGCCGGCGGGTGCCCCGCCACATCGCCTCCGCCTGCTCCGCCTCCGTGTCGAACAACCGCACCGACACCGTGTCCCCGTCGTCCACCAGCGCCGGATACGCCTTCACCGGCTGCCCCGCCCGGCGTGTCTCGAACACCCGCGTCAGCGTGCCGATCGACCAGTCCGTCAGCCCCCGGCGCTCCAGCGACTCCCCGCCCTCGCGCGACGCCGACGCCGCCGCGGCCTGTGACAGCGCCTGGCGTGCCTTCGGCTTCAGCCGCAGCCTCAGGACCTCCAGATCCTTGTCCTCGGCCAGCTTGCGCCGCCGCTCGTCCACGATCCGGAACGTGATCCGCAGATGGTCCGGCAGCTTCGCCCAGTCGAAGTCCTCCGCCTCGAACGGCACCCCGACCATCCGCTTCAGCTCACGCGCCATCGTCACCGTCAGCGGCTCCTGGAGGGGCACCGCCGTGGCGAGGAAGCGCTTGGCGAAGTTCGGCGCGGGCACGTAGTGGCGGCGGATCGGCTTCGGCAGCGAACGGATCAGCTCCGTGACGACCTCCTCCCGCAGACCCGGGATCTGCCAGTCGAAGCCCTCGTCCGTCACCTGGTTCAGCACCTGGAGCGGGATGTGCACGGTCACACCGTCCGCGTCCGCGCCCGGCTCGAACTGGTAGGTCACCCGGAACGTCAGCTGTCCCTGCCGCCACGAGTCCGGATAGTCGGCCTTGGTGACCGCCTCCGCCGACTCACGGATCAGCATCTCCCGCTCGAAGTCCAGGAAGTCCGGCTGCTCGTGCCGCTTCCTCTTCCACCACGAGTCGAAGTGCGCCCCCGACACGACGTGTTCGGGCACCCGCTGCTCGTAGAAGTCGAACAGCGTCTCGTCGTCCACGACGATGTCCCGGCGCCGCGCCCGGTGCTCCAGCTCCGCGACCTCGCTCAGGAGCCGGCGGTTGTCGGCGAAGAACTTGTGGTGCGTGCGCCAGTCGCCCTCGACCAGCGCGTTGCGGATGAACAGCTCCCGCGAGACCTCGGGGTCGATCCGGCCGTAGTTCACCTTGCGCTGCACGACGATCGGGACGCCGTACAGCGTCACCTTCTCGTACGCCATCACCGCCGCCTGGTCCTTCTCCCAGTGCGGCTCGCTGTACGTCCGCTTCAGGAGATGCCCGGCGAGCGGCTCGACCCACTCCGGCTCGATCTTCGCGTTGACCCGCGCCCACAGCCGCGAGGTCTCCACGAGCTCGGCGGACATCACGAAACGCGGCTGCTTCCGGAACAGCGCCGAACCCGGGAAGACCGCGAACTTGGCGTTGCGGGCACCCAGATACTCGTTCTTGTTGCCGTCCTTCACGTCCTTCATCCCGATGTGGGAGAGAAGGCCGGCCAGCAGCGAGACATGGATGCGGTCGGCGGGAGCGTCCTCCTCGGCCAGATGGATCCCCATCTGCTTCGCGACCGTGCGCAGCTGGCTGTAGATGTCCTGCCACTCGCGGATGCGCAGGAAGTTCAGGTACTCCTGCTTGCACATGCGCCGGAACGAACTCGAACCCCGCTCCTTCTGCTGCTCGCGGACGTACCGCCACAGGTTCAGATAGGCGAGGAAGTCGCTCGTCTCGTCCTTGAACCGCGCGTGCTGCTGGTCGGCCTGGGCCTGCTTCTCGGCCGGCCGCTCCCGCGGATCCTGGATCGACAGCGCCGCGGCTATGACCATGACCTCCCGGACGCAGCCGTTGCGGTCGGCCTCCAGCACCATCCGCGCCAGCCGCGGGTCCACCGGCAGCTGCGCCAGCTTGCGGCCCGTCTCCGTCAGCCGCTTGCGCACGTCCTTCTGCGCCGGGTCCAGCGCGCCCAGCTCCTGGAGCAGCTGCACACCGTCACGGATGTTGCGGTGGTCCGGCGGGTCGATGAAGGGGAACTTCTCGATGTCGCCGAGGCCCGCCGCCGTCATCTGCAGGATGACCGACGCCAGGTTCGTCCGGAGGATCTCCGCGTCCGTGAACTCCGGCCGGGCGAGGAAGTCCTCCTCCGAGTACAGCCGGATGCACACACCGTCGCTCGTACGGCCGCAGCGGCCCTTGCGCTGATTGGCGCTGGCCTGCGAGACCGCCTCGATGGGCAGCCGCTGCACCTTGGTGCGATGGCTGTACCGGGAGATCCGCGCGAAGCCGGGGTCGATCACGTACTTGATGCCCGGCACGGTCAGCGACGTCTCCGCCACGTTCGTCGCCAGAACGATCCTGCGGCCCGTGTGCGGCTGGAACACCCGGTGCTGCTCGGCGTGCGACAGCCGGGCGTACAGCGGAAGCACCTCGGTGAACCGGTACTGCTTCCTGTTGAGCGCGTCCGCCGTGTCCCGGATCTCGCGCTCGCCGGAGAGGAAGACCAGGATGTCGCCCCGGCCCTCGCCCATCAGCTCCTCGACCGCGTCCGTGATCGCCGTGATCTGGTCGCGGTCGGCGTCCTCGGAGTCCTCCTCCAGCAACGGCCGGTAGCGCACCTCCACCGGGTACGTACGCCCGCTCACCTCGATGATCGGCGCGTCCCCGAAATGCCGTGAGAACCGCTCGGGGTCGATCGTCGCCGAGGTGATGACGACCTTCAGGTCCGGCCGCCTCGGCAGCAGCTGGGCCAGATAGCCCAGCAGGAAGTCGATGTTGAGGGACCGCTCGTGGGCCTCGTCGATGATGATCGTGTCGTAGGCGCGCAGCTCACGGTCCGTCTGGATCTCCGCGAGCAGGATGCCGTCCGTCATCAGCTTCACGAACGTCGCGTCCGGGTTCACCTGGTCGGTGAACCGCACCTTCCAGCCCACGGCCTCCCCGAGCGGGGTCCGCAGCTCCTCGGCCACCCGCTCGGCGACCGTGCGCGCCGCGATCCGCCGGGGCTGCGTGTGCCCGATCATGCCCCGCACACCACGGCCGAGCTCCATGCAGATCTTCGGGATCTGCGTCGTCTTGCCGGAGCCTGTCTCACCGGCCACGATCACGACCTGGTGGTCCCGGATCGCGGCCGCGATCGCGTCCTTCTTCTGGCTGACGGGAAGCTGCTCGGGATAGGTGACCGCGGGCACCCGAAGGCGCCGCGCACCCATCCGTTCCTCGCCCTTGGAGACCTCCGCCTCGATCTCCTCGAGGACGGCGGCCCGGGCCTCCGGCTTACGGATCTTGCGGGCACCCTCCAGCCGCCGCCCGAGCCGGTGCGCATCACGCAGGGACAGCTCGGTCAGACGGGCGGCGAGGGCGCCGAGGGCGGGGGCAGGCTGCGTAGACATACGCGGTCCAGGATCTCATCCCCGCCAAATCCGTGGCGAACGCTTTTGCCCCCGCCGCGCCCGCCTCAGCCGGCCGGCGTCTCCGGGCCCCGCTGAGCAGGCGGAACGGCCTGTCCGGCGTCGGCCGCGCCCGGCGTGCGGGGCGCCCCGCCGAGGGCGATGTTCTGCGCGGTGTTCGACACGGCCTTGATCCCCAGATAGGCCGTGGTCACTCCGCTGATCGCGGTGAAGGCGGTCGTCAGCACCCCCACGATCACCGCCTTGTCCCCGTCGAGCTGCCACACCCCGACCACGGCGACCACGGCGATGGCGAGATTGCTCCCGAGCACGGCCTGCAACCCGTACCGGGCCCGCTGCCGCTCCACTTCGCCGGCACCACTGCGCCCCATGACGCCCCCGTTCCCCCACACCGGTCCTCGGCTGCCACAACGTAGCGCCCTCGCGCCCGCCGGACACGCAGAAGGCCCCGATCCGGAGATCGGGGCCTTGACTGTGGCTGGGGCCGGGGTCGAACCGGCGACCTATCGCTTTTCAGGCGATCGCTCGTACCAACTGAGCTACCCAGCCACGAGATCTTCGAGAAGATCTCAGCGGTCCTGACGGGATTTGAACCCGCGGCCTCCACCTTGACAGGGTGGCGAGCACTCCAAACTGCTCCACAGGACCTTGCTTTGTGTGCGAGCGACGTGCTCAAGTGTCGCACACGGTACTACGTGCCCCCAACGGGATTCGAACCCGTGCTACCGCCTTGAAAGGGCGGCGTCCTAGGCCGCTAGACGATGAGGGCTATCGGCCCGCCTGGGCGCTTCGCAGCGCCTCGGGGACGTGAGAAGCATATGGGATGGCGGGAGGTATCGCCAAAACGGTTTACGGGGAGGCCGGGGACGGGGGGCCCGAGGACGTTCCGGCGCCCGGGGTGTTCTCCTCCGGGAGGTGGCGGCTGACCTCGGCCGTCGTGAGACCGAGACCGCCCAGCCTGATCTCGTCCCATGCCTGGAGCCGGCGGGTGTCGCGGTCGAGGTAGAGGATCGAGGTCTCGATGGGGTCGGGGTGCTCGCCCTCGATCGCGCGCAGACCGCTGCCGCCGGTGGAGCCCTCGATGCGCAGGCGGGTGCCGTACTTCAGGATCTCCATCTCCTGGTGGTGGAGGTGCCCGGACAGCACGAGGGGGACCTCGCCGTCGGTCTCGCGGGCCGCGGACGGTTCATGGACGACGGCCACGTCGACGGGCGTGCCCGCGGTGCGCTGGTCGCGCAGGGCGGTGGCCAGCCGGGCGCCGGCGAGTTCCTGCGACGCCTCCGCGCCGGGCTTCCCGGAGCGGTCGGGGGTGAACTGGGGGTCGCCGATGCCCGCGAAGCGCAGCCCCGCGATGGTCTCCGCCCGGCCGTCGTCGAGGACGTGCACCTGGCGCAGGCCCTCCAGATGGCGCTGGGTGACTTCGGAGTCGTGGTTGCCGCGGACCCAGACGTAGGGGGCGCCGAGGTCCTCGATCGGGTCGAGGAAGCCGTTCTCGGCGGCGGTGCCGTGGTCCATGGTGTCGCCGGAGTCGACGATGACGTCGACGTCGTACTGGTCCACCAGCGAGGCGATGATCTTCCAGCTCGCGGGGTTGAGATGGATGTCGGAGACGTGCAGGACACGGATGGTCGAGGGGTCCGGGGCGTAGACGGGCAGCGTGGACGTGGCGTCGTAGAGCTTGGTGACGTTGGTGACGAGACGGGCGAGCTCCTTCTGGTAGACGTCGAACTCGGTGACGATGCTGCGGGCGTTGCCGACGAGGGACGGCGCCGAGGTCAGCAGGCCGGAGAAGCGGGGTTCGAGGACGGACTTGGGGTTCCAGGTGGCGTACGCGGTGACCCCGGAGGCCGCGAGCAGGGCGAGCGCGAGGCCGCCGGCGGCGAGGGCGCGGCGGGGGCGGCGGTAGACGGCGAGGCCGAGGGCGGTGGCGCCGGTGACGACGGCGACGCAGGAGCGCACGGCGAGGTCGAGGGTGCCGTGGGTGACGTCGTGCGCCACCTCGTCCTGGAGCCCGGAGAGCCGTTCGGGGTGGTCGACGAGGGCCTGGGCGCGATCGGGGTCGAGCTGGTCGACGTTGACGTCGAGGCGTACGGGGGCGACATGGCTGTCGAGCCGGAGGGCGCCGAGGGGAGAGACGTTGATCTTGGTGCCGCCGGTGAGGGAGGGCCGCAGCGTCATGGTGGTGTCCATGGGGCCCACGGGGATACGGACGTCGCCGACGACGAGCAGGCCCAGCCAGGCGCCGGCGAGGACGACCGTGAGGAGGCCGAGAGCGCGCGTCCAGGGGCCGGGTCGGTCGTGCAGCGGGGGCGGGCCGTCGGTGGGCCGTGGGGTGGTGACGCGGGCCATTGGTGCCGTATGCCCATGTCTGCGGGGCGGTATGCCGTGCGATCGGTGGGCTCGGATGCGTCCCGTACGGGGGTGATGTACCGGACAATGGCGGTGTGCTGGAGATGACGCGCGAGGAGTTCGAGGAACTGGTCGCTCAGGCGCTGGACCGGATCCCGCCGGAGCTGACGCGGTTGATGGACAACGTGGCGGTGTTCGTCGAGGACGAGCCGCCGGCGGACGATCCGGAGCTGCTCGGGCTGTACGAGGGGACTCCGCTGACGGAGCGCGGCGAGTGGTACGCGGGGGTGCTTCCGGACCGGATCACGATCTACCGGGGGCCGACGCTGCGGTTCTGCGAGTCGCGCGAGGACGTGGTGGCGGAGACGGAGATCACGGTGGTGCACGAGATCGCGCACCATTTCGGGATCGACGACGCCCGGCTGCACGCGCTGGGTTACGGCTGAGCCCGGCGTGTCCTCCTGTGGGCGGCGGGAGTTGGGCAGCATGACTTCCCGCCGCGCCTTCGGAGGTGGCCGCCCGTGCGCCCCTTGTCCGTACCTGTACGCCTGGCCGCCACGGCGGTGGCCGTCGCCGCCGCCGCGGGATGCATGAGTGTCGGGGACGACGACGGCAGGCGGGCGCGGCCCGCGCATTCGGCGGGGGAGCGGGGCGCCGGGGCGCCGGAGGGCGCTGCGGCGGTGCCGGGCGCGGGGGCCGGGTACGGCGGTGGCGGTGGCGGCGGCGGCGCGGCCGGCGGTGCGGAGGATCCGCGGCCGAGGGGCACGGACGGGAGACGTCCCGCGGGGGCGTCGGCCTCGCCCTCGGTGTCACCGTCGGGGAGTGCGAGCGCGCCTGCGCCGGCGCCGACCCGGCCGGGGAGGCCGCCGGTGCCGGGGGCGCCGGAGCCGACTGTGGCGGAACCGACACCGACGCGGACGGAGCCGTCGCCGGAGCCGCCGCCGGCGTCGCCCGAACCGCCGCCTTCTCCTGTGCCGACCGAGGCGGAGCCGTCGTCGTCGGCGCATCCGGAGCCCGGCCCGCAGCTGGAGCAGCGGGAGCCGGCGCCCGCTGCGGGGACACCGGCGTAGGGGTGCCGCCGGCGGTGTGGCCACGGGTGCGCCCGTCGGCGTGCGCGGAGGGTGGGGCCGGAGGTGCGGCTGACCTGCGATGTCGTGACGGGTTTGCGTTCAGGGGTGGTGAGTGCGTATGGTGGTAGATCGTTTGATCCCATTTGCCCGGCGCCACAGCAGAGCGCGCCGTGTGGCGCGTACTCTCCCTTGCCGTGGCGGACCGCATTGAGGCGGTCGTATGCGAATCACGGAGTTGACGGGCGCGTGCCGATGAGACTCCGGAAGGTTTCGCATACGCATGTCCATTTTCAGTGCCGACCACTCTGTCCTGCCCGAGGACACCGAGAACGACGTCGAGAACACCGAGAACACCGAGAACGTCGTCGAGAACAGCGAGAACGTCGTCGAGACGGTCGAAGCGGTCGACAACCCCGAGGCCGACGAGGCGGCTCCTGAGCCGACCTTCGCGGACCTCGGTCTGCCCGAGAGCGTCGTGCGCAAGCTCGCGCAGAACGGCGTGACGACCCCGTTCCCGATCCAGGCCGCGACCATCCCGGACGCGCTGGCGGGCAAGGACATCCTCGGCCGTGGCCGCACGGGCTCCGGCAAGACGCTGTCCTTCGGTCTGCCGACCCTGGCCCGGCTGGCGGGCGGCCGCACCGAGCGCAAGCGTCCCCGCGCGGTCATCCTCACCCCGACGCGTGAGCTGGCGATGCAGGTGGCCGACGCCCTGCAGCCGTACGGCGACGTCGTGGGCCTGCGGATGAAGGTCGTCTGCGGCGGTACGTCGATGGGGAACCAGATCTACGCCCTGGAGAAGGGCGTCGACATCCTGGTCGCCACGCCGGGCCGGCTGCGCGACATCATCAACCGCGGCGCCTGCTCCCTGGAGGACGTGCAGATCACCGTTCTCGACGAGGCCGACCAGATGTCCGACCTGGGCTTCCTGCCCGAGGTCACCGAGCTGCTGGACCAGGTCCCGTCGGGCGGTCAGCGGATGCTGTTCTCCGCGACGATGGAGAACGAGATCCAGACCCTCGTCGACCGGTACCTGAACGCGCCCGTCTCGCACGAGGTGGACGCCGCCCAGGGCGCGGTCACGACGATGTCGCACCACATCCTCGTCGTGAAGCCCAAGGACAAGGCGCCGGTCACGGCCGCGATCGCCTCCCGCAAGGGCCGCACGATCATCTTCGTCCGCACCCAGCTGGGCGCGGACCGGGTCGCCGAGCAGCTGCGCGAGGCGGGTGCGAAGGCCGACGCGCTGCACGGCGGCATGACGCAGGGCGCGCGGACCCGCACGCTGGCGGACTTCAAGGACGGTTACGTCAACGTCCTGGTCGCCACGGACGTCGCCGCGCGCGGTATCCACGTCGACGGCATCGACCTGGTGCTGAACGTGGACCCGGCCGGTGACCACAAGGACTACCTGCACCGCGCGGGCCGTACCGCCCGGGCCGGCCGTACCGGCACGGTCGTGTCCCTGGCGCTTCCGCACCAGCGCCGCCAGATCTTCCGTCTGATGGAGGACGCGGGCGTCGACGCCTCGCGCCACATCATCCAGGGCGCCGGCGCCTTCGACCCGGAGGTCGCCGAGATCACCGGTGCGCGGTCGATGACCGAGGTGCAGGCCGAGTCGGCGGGCAACGCCGCCACGCAGGCCGAGCGTGATGTCGCCCACCTCACCAAGCAGCTGGAGCGGGCGCAGCGCCGTGCCACCGAGCTGCGCGAGGAGTCGGACCGGCTGCTGGCGCGGGTCGCCCGTGAGCGCGGCGAGGACCCGGAGGCCGTCGTGGCCGCGGCGGCCGCGGAGGCCGAGGCCGCTGTGGTGGCCGAGGTGTCGGTGCCGGAGCAGCCCGCGGCGCAGGACGTGGACCGGGCCGAGCGCGCGGAGCGGACGGAGCGCGAGGAGCGCCCGTTCGAGCGCCGTGAGCGTCGTGACGACCGCGGTGGCCGTTCCTTCGAGCGTCGTGACGACCGTGGCGGTTTCAACCGTGACCGTGACGACCGTGGGGGCCGTTCCTTCGAGCGTCGTGACGACCGTGGCGGCTTCCGCCGTGACGAGCGCCGGGACGACCGCGGTGGCCGTACCTTCGAGCGCCGTGACGACCGTGGCGGCCGTACCTTCGAGCGCCGTGACGACCGGGGCGGTTTCAACCGTGACCGTGGCGAGCGCGGTTTCGAGCGTCGTGACGACCGCGGTGGCCGTTCCTTCGAGCGTCGTGACGACCGGGGCGGTTTCAACCGTGACCGTGACGACCGCGGTGGCCGTTCCTTCGAGCGTCGTGACGACCGTGGCGGCTTCCGCCGTGACGAGCGCCGGGACGACCGCGGTGGCCGTTCCTTCGAGCGTCGTGACGACCGTGGCGGTCGTACCTTCGAGCGCCGTGAGGAGCGCGGCGGTCACCGTGGCAGCGACCGTCCGTTCAACCGCGACCGTCAGGGCGAGCGTCCGGGCTTCCGCTCCGGCGGCCACGAGCGCCCGCACGGCCGTCGTGACGACCACCGCGGTGGCAGCGCCGGCTCCTTCGGCCGCCGTGACGACAAGCCGCGCTGGAAGCGCAACGGCTGACGTTCCCGAGCCGTACTGAACGCCGTGGCCCCCACCGAACCGGTGGGGGCCACGGCGTTTTCCGCGAGGGGCCTCTTTTGGCCAACCTGTGACGCATGTCACGCGCCCGGCGGGGGAATTGCTGGGGGCATGACAGATGACGCCAGATCGAGCGGTCCGTCGGACGAAGAGCGGCTCGCGCAGCTCGGCTACACACAGGTGCTCGCGCGCCGGATGTCGGCGTTCTCCAACTACGCGGTGTCCTTCACCATCATCTCGGTGCTGTCGGGCTGTCTGACGCTGTATCTGTTCGGCATGAACACCGGCGGCCCGGCCGTGATCACCTGGGGATGGGTCGCGGTCGGCCTGATGACCCTGTTCGTCGGCCTGTCGATGGCCGAGATCTGCTCCGCGTATCCGACGTCGGCGGGCCTGTACTTCTGGGCGCACCGGCTGGCGCCGGCCCGGACGGCGGCGGCCTGGGCCTGGTTCACCGGCTGGTTCAACGTGCTGGGGCAGGTGGCCGTGACCGCGGGCATCGACTTCGGGGCGGCGTCCTTCCTGGGCGCCTACCTCAATCTCCAGTTCGGGTTCGAGGTCACGCCCGGCCGGACGATCCTGCTGTTCGCCGGGATCCTGGTGCTGCACGGCCTGCTGAACACCTTCGGGGTGCGGATCGTCGCGCTGCTGAACAACGTCAGCGTGTGGTGGCACGTCCTCGGGGTCGCGGTCATCGTCGGCGCGCTGACGTTCGTGCCCGACGAGCACCGGTCGGCGTCCTTCGTCTTCGGCGAGTTCGTGAACAACACCGGCTGGGGCAGCGGGGTGTACGTGGTGCTGCTGGGCCTGCTGATGGCGCAGTACACCTTCACCGGCTACGACGCCTCCGCCCATATGACGGAGGAGACGCACGACGCGTCCACGGCCGGGCCGAAGGGCATCGTCCGCTCCATCTGGACGTCGTGGATCGCGGGTTTCGTCCTTCTGCTGGGCTTCACCTTCGCCATCCGGTCGTACGAGGGGGCGCTCACCTCGCCGACCGGCGCGCCGCCCGCGCAGATCCTGCTCGACGCGCTGGGCGCGACCGCCGGCAAGCTGCTGCTGCTCGTGGTGATCGGCGCGCAGCTGTTCTGCGGGATGGCGTCGGTGACGGCCAACAGCCGCATGATCTACGCGTTCTCGCGCGACGGCGCCCTGCCGTTCTCGCACGTCTGGCACACGGTGAGCCCGCGGACGCGGACGCCGGTGGCGGCGGTGTGGCTGGCCGCGCTGGGCGCGCTCGTGCTGGGGCTGCCGTATCTGATCAATGTCACCGCCTACGCGGCCGTCACGTCGATCGCGGTCATCGGCCTCTACATCGCCTACGTCATCCCGACGCTGCTGCGGGTGCGCAAGGGCGACGCGTTCGAGCGGGGGCCGTGGCACCTCGGGCGCTGGTCGGGGCTCGTGGGGGTGGTGGCGGTGGCCTGGGTCGGCGTGATCACCGTGCTGTTCATGCTGCCGCAGGTCTCTCCGGTCACCTGGGAGACCTTCAACTACGCCCCCGTCGCCGTCCTGGTCGTCCTGGGCTTCGCGGCCACCTGGTGGTTCGCGTCGGCCCGGCACTGGTTCCTCAACCCGCGCCACGAACGCACCATCGCCCGCGAGGCGGCCCGCGCGGGCACCCCCGAACCGGTCGATCCCTAGCCAATCACCACCCCGACGCGGCCGGGTCTGCCGATACCCGATCGGAGACACGGCCGCGTCCGGCTATGCTCGGGGAGGCAACATCGCCAGGGCCCTTAGCTCAATTGGCAGAGCAGTGGACTTTTAATCCATTGGTTGTGGGTTCGAGTCCCACAGGGCCTACCGCGCCGCCCCCAGCTCAGAGGTACTTCGGGCTGGGGGCGTGTCCGGTCCGGGCGGGCCTCGACGGAGGGTTTCTGCCCGAGGTCGGGAACGTACTCCCGCCGAGCGAGTGAGGAACGGTCCCGTTCGGCTGCCGAGGTCGCACTCCCGGGCCGTGTCGGGGTGCGCCTCAGGCTCGGGCGCCCACGATGAGCGTGCCGATATGTCCCGCTTCCGGGGCCGCCACCATCCGGGCTTCTGCGCTGGCGAATCCGGCCCGTATCAGGTGCCGCTCCCACACCGCGGGCTTGTAGCTGTAGCGGTAGGTGAACATGGCCTTGCCTGCGAATCCGCCTTTGTACATGCCCTGCGGCCCGTAGGCGCCGGGGATCGCGGGCGGCTGCGAGAACACGAACACCCCGCCCGGGGACAGGTGCTGGCGCACGAGCGGGAAGAGGCGGGACGGGTCGGTGAACCAGGCCGCGCCGAAAATGGAGTACACCGCGTCGTACCGGTCCTGGTCGGCGGCGAGCCAGCCGAGGACTTCCGCCTGCTCGATCCGGACGCCGAGCGGCGCCCACCGCTTGCAGGCCAGCTGCACCATGCGAGGGGACAGGTCGACTCCGGTGGCCTTCACGCCCTGCTGTGCGAGACGGGCGAGGGCACGACCGGTGCCACAGCCGATTTCCAGCACGGACTCAGGTGTGCCCAGGAGTTCCGTCCCCGGTCCGTGGCCGGCGTACTGCGTCCAGCAGAACGAGGGCTCCGCCTCGGCGTCGAACGCGCTTTTCGCGTAGGCGTCCCAGAGTTCGGTCTCGGCGGCGATGTCGTGCGGTACGGGCACAGCGCGTTCCTTCGCTCGTCGGGATGCGGGAGCCCCCGGCCCCCGGGAGCTGCGGGGGCGGGGGGCGAGCGTAGCCGGGGTCAGTGGCTGTCGGGGACCTTGTCGTCGCAGGGCGAGCACTCCCCGCCGTCGATGGCCCAGAGCTCTTCGTCGATCTGCCAGCCCTGGGACCTGAGGAACTCGCCCGTGCGCAGGCACAGGCCGTCGCTGCGGCGTTCGATGAACGGTGCGTGATGCTTGAAGCGACCGCCGTTGTACAGGCGGCAGATGCCCCACCACACGGGCGTGTCGAGGATGAGCTGATGCACGCCCATGTCCACCAGCTTGCCGACACCGAGATGGACGTCGGGGTTCTCGATGGAGCCCATGACGTACATGACGGCGTTGCCGAGGATCCGCTCCGCCATGTCACGGACCATCGTGTGGTCGCGCAGCAGCAGGGTGACCTCGCGGTCCCACAGGCTCATCCCCGAGTCGAAGATGTTGACCGTGAGTTCCGTGATGTGCGGGGCCACCGCGTTGAGCAGCTCCTGCGGGTCCCTGGTGCGGGAGAAGGCGGGTCGTTCTAACGCTACGGTCACATGTTCCTCCTGGTGGTCTCGGCCTCCGGGGGAGGCGCGGGCCCCGTCCGCTCCCGGCTCAGGATCCGGAGCGGGCGGGAGTCTGTGGGGGCGACTCCGGCAGGCAGGCCGTGCAGGCGTACACCTCGACATCGAGGACGTGGGCGCCCATGCGGCCACGCGAGATGCCGGCACTCGCGCCGCCGTTCGTCAGAGGGGCTCGGCAGTAGACGCAGTCCCAGCCCGCGTACTGCCGACCGGTCAGAGTCGTCGCGGGTGGCAGGCGGAGGGCGGTCACCGCTCCACCAGGTGAGCCCAGATCTGCGGGGTGTCCGTACCGTCCGAGCTGCCCCATGCGTCGGCCTGGCCGAGCACCTCGATCACGCAGCCCCACGCCGGATCCGTGGGATCTGGCGCGGGTGCGGACAGGCGTACGCCGGTCGTGGTGGACTGCATGACGACGGGCTCGCCCAGGGCTGTCTCCAGGGCGATGCGCAACGTTGCTCCTCGCAGACTGATAGACATGCCGGGACCCCACTCTCGTGCGAGAGATTAACTCTCGCACGAGAGTAGCCCGCACGGCACTACTCTGTCACGCAAGTCGCATCGAAGGGAGGCGTTGAGTGACCGCCGAGACGCCCCTGTATCTGCGCGTCGCCGACGAGCTGCGCGCCCGTATCGAGTCAGGGGAGATGCAGCCCGGGGCCCGTCTCCCGTCCGTAGCCGAACTCATCCAGCAGTACGGCGGCAGCAACTCCGTGGCGACCAAGGCTTATCGGCTTCTGGCTGACGAGGGCTTGGTCGTCTCCCGGCACGGCGCCGGTCACTACGTCCGCGGGACTGAAACGCCTGAGCTGCTCGTGCGGCGCCATCATGGCCGGTCCGAGGACAGTCCCTTCGCGCAGGGTGCCGCCGAGCAGGGGGCTGTCGGTACTTGGCGGCACGAGTCGACCACGGAGCAGGCGAGCGCCACCGTGGCCGCGCGTCTCGTGATCGACCCGGGCGTGCCGGTCATGCACACCTCGTACACGTACCTTGTCGACGAGGTGCCGGTGCAGCTGGCCGAGTCGTGGGAGCCGCTTGAGCTGACCGGCTCCAGCCTGATCGCCCTTCCCGAAGTCGGCCCTTACGCCGGTGTCGGCGTCGCCGCGCGAATGCGGGTCATCTCGATCGAGGTCGGCCACCCAGTGGAGCGGGTGCGCTCCCGCATGGCCACCCGTGCGGAAGCACAAGCGCTCGGCATGACCCCGGCGGGACCCGTCCTGGCGATCGAGCGGACCTACTACGACCTGGCCACCGGCCGAGCCGTCGAGACCGCAGACATCGTGATGCGCGGAGACCGGTGGATGGCGGTGTACGGGCAGGCCCCGACCGTCTGACCCCTGGCAGGGCGAAAGCGGCCTTCGCTCTCCCGGAGGAGGGAGGGGGCCCTGGCGGGTCCGCTGAGTGACATGCTCGGTCTGCCGATCGCCCTCACGGACGCGCTGCCGGGTCCGGCCTGGGCCGTCGCGGTGCTCGTGCTGCCTGTGGTCGGCCTGGCCGCCGGGACCCTCGTGGGCAGCCGCGAGGCCCTGCGCCGGGACCCCTATCTCACGGCACGGGCCCACAGCTGACGGCCGTACGGCGCAGCAGCAGGTACGTCCGCAGGCTCGGGTGCTCCGTGTCCGGGTCGGGGGTGCGGTCGAGGCGGGCTGCGAGGGTGAGCCCTGCTGCGGTGAGGGCCCGGGTCTCCGCGGACGGGTCGAGGAAGTGGAAGGTCAGGTCCACGGGGTGGTCCCACCAGTCGGTGAGGCGGCGGGAGGAGCCCGGGGCGGTGTCGGCGTCGGAGGTGTGGAAGGCCAGCAGGGCGTGGCCGCCGGGGCGCAGGACGCGGGCGAACTCGGCGTAGGCGGCGCCGCGCTGCGGGGCGTCGAGGTGGATGAGGGCGTACCAGCACAGCAGGGCGGAGAGGGAGCCGGAGCGGACCGGCAGGGCGGTCATGTCGGCGGACGCGAAGGGCAGGCCCGTCGCGCGCCGGGCGACGGCGCACATGGCCGGGGACAGGTCGAGGCCGGCGGCGCGGGCGCCCTTGCGGGCCAGGTGGGCGGTGGCGTGGCCGGGGCCGCAGCCGATGTCCAGGACCGGACCGCCGTCGGCCAGCTCGGTCAGGGTGTCCAGGAGCGCGCGGTCGAGGGGTTTGCCGTCGAGCTCCCCGGCGATCTCGGTGGCGTACCGCTCGGCGACGGTGTCGTAGCTGAGGCTGGTCGGCGAAGGGGACAAGGGGCCTCGCTGTCGGGGAGGGAGTGCCTGTCTCGGACGCGTCCAGTATGGGTGTCAGCCCGCCGTCAGGCCGGTGAGTTCGGCCAGCGGGAGCGTGTGCTGGGTCTGGAGGACCTTCGCGCGCAGGTAGCGGACGTTGTGGGCGGTCGTGAAGACGCCGGTGGGGACGCGGTTGTGCACCTCGACGCCGAGGTCGCGCAACTGGGCCGCCTTGTCGGGGTTGTTGGAGAGCAGGTCCAGCCCGGTGATGCCCAGGGCGCGCAGCATCTGGGCGGCGGCGGTGTAGTCGCGGTCGTCCTCGGGCAGGCCCAGCGCGGCGTTGGCCTCGTAGGTGTCGAGACCCTGGTCCTGGAGGGCGTAGGCGTCGAGCTTGTTGTAGAGACCGATGCCGCGGCCCTCCTGGCGGAGGTAGAGCAGGACGCCTCCGTGCGCGGCGATGCGTTCCACGGCCTCGCGCAGCTGGGGGCCGCAGTCGCAGCGGGCGGAGCCGAAGACGTCGCCGGTCAGGCACTCGGAGTGCAGGCGGACCAGCGGGGCCGTGCCGGGGGAGGGGTCGCCGAGGACCACGGCGAGGTGCTCGGCGCCGTCGGCCAGGCCGTGGAAGGTGACGAGCTCGGCGTCGACCCGGTAGCCGTCGGGGAAGCTCAGCGGGACCCTGACGCGTGCGCGCTGGGTGGCGGCGGGGGTGTCGGACATGCGGGTCTCCGTCCAGTGGCCTCCTGTGTTTCAGATTTGAAGCACAGGGTCTGGAGGGGACCCTACTTCATGCTTGAAAGTTGAAGCAACTGGGCTGTGGTGCGCCTCACATCCGGCGTCCCGCGCCTCTCCGTGCCCGGTGCCCCGCGTCCCTCCGCGCCTGGCGTCCCGCGTCCCTCCGCGCCCGGCGTCCCGCGCCTCTCATGAGCGGCGCAGCCAGGGCACGTCCTCCTCCTCGGTGCCCTTGATGGCCGTGCAGATCTCCTCCAGCCGGGCCACCTGCTCGGTGGTGAGCCGGTCGAACAGGCGTCTGCGTACGGTCTCCACATGACCCGGTGCCGTCCGCTCCAGTACGTCCGTCCCCCGCCCGGTCAGTGCGGCGATGCTGCCGCGCCGGTCCGACGGGCAGCCCTCGCGGCCGACCAGGCCGTCCTTCTCCAGGCGTGTCACGGCGTACGTCAGCCGGCTGCGGGTGATCTTCAGCGCCTCGGCCAGCTCCGTCATGCGCAGCCTGCGCTCCGGCGCCTCGGACAGGGTGGCCAGGATGGAGTAGTAGAGATGAGGCATGCCGGCGTCCTGCTGGAGCTGCCGGTCCAGCGCGTCCTCCAGGAGGTGCGTCGCGGCGACGTAGGCGCGCCAGGCGCGCTGCTCGTCCGGAGTGAGCCAGCGGGTCGTCATGCCGCCAGTGTAGTTTTGCTTCAAACTTGAACCAAGTGTGACGCTCCCGACCCGAGAGAGACTCCGCGCCGATGCCGCACCCTTACGTCCTCCTCTCCGCCGCCGTCTCCCTCGACGGCTACCTCGACGACACCGGCCCGGACCGCCTGCTGCTCTCCTCGCCGGCCGACTTCGACCGGGTCGACGAGGTCCGGGCGGCCTCGGACGCGATCCTCGTCGGCGCGGGCACGCTGCGCGCCGACAACCCGCGGCTGCTGGTCAACTCCGCCGAGCGGCGCGCGGCCCGGGTCGCCGCCGGGAAGCCGGAGTTCCCCCTGAAGGTCTGCGTCAGCGCGACCGGCGACCTCGACCCCGAGGCCCGCTTCTGGCACACCGGCGGCGACAAGGTCCTGTACACCACCGACCGGGGCGCCGAGCGGGCCCGCCGGGCCGGTGTCCGCGCCGATGTCGTCGCCCTCGGCCCCGTCCTCGGCTGGCACGCGGTCCTGGAGCATCTGCACGACGTACGGGGTGTCCGGCGGCTGATGGTCGAGGGCGGCGGGACCGTGCACACCCAGCTGCTCCAGGAGCAGCTCGCCGACGAACTCCAGCTCGTCCTCGCGCCCCTGTTCGTCGGCACCCCCGACGCCCCGCGGCTGTTCGGGCCGGGCGGCTACCAGGGCGGGAGGCTGCGGCTGACGGAGACCCGGCGCGTCGAGGACGTCGTGCTCATGCGCTACGAGCCCACCGCGCCCGGCACGGGAGGCACGGCCACGCCCGCCGACCGGCACTGGCTCGGGCTCGCCTGCGAGCTGGCGGCGCTGTGCCCGCCGTCGGAGAGCGCGTTCAGCGTCGGCGCGGTGGTGGTGGCCGCCGACGGCACCGAGCTGGCCCGCGGTCACTCCCGCGAGGGCGGCGACCCCGTCGTGCACGCCGAGGAGGCCGCGCTCGCCGGGATCGACCCGGCCGACCCGCGGCTGCCCGGTGCCACCGTGTACTCCAGCCTGGAGCCGTGCGCCCGCCGCGCCTCCCGGCCCGCGCCCTGCGCCCGGCTGATCCTCGACGCGGGCGTGCGCCGGGTCGTCACCGCCTGGCGCGAGCCCGACACCTTCGTCGCCGGCGCGGACGGCAGCGGGCTCCTCGCCTCGCACGGCGCCGATGTCGTCGTCCTGCCGGAGTACGAGGAGCGGGCCAAGGCCCCCAACCGGCATCTGCCCGGCTGAGGCGGGGGAAGCGAGGGCGGGGGAGGCGGGGGAAGCGGGGACGGGGGAGGCGGGGACGAACCGTTGTGCATTCACTCCCGCGGATGGCGTACACTGGTTTCACCGACGCGGGGTGGAGCAGCTCGGTAGCTCGCTGGGCTCATAACCCAGAGGTCGCAGGTTCAAATCCTGTCCCCGCTACTGAAGGCTCAGGGCCGGGATCCATGCAGATGGATCCCGGCCCTGAGTGTTTTCCGGGATTCCCCGAGTTTCTTCCCGGAGCCCGCGCGGTTCCCTCGGTCGGACTCCCCCCGCTCGCCCCCCGCCCCCGCCCCGGCAACCCTGGACGGACGGGGCCCGACGCGCGGCCCGCGACGACATGCGCTGCGGGAGTGCGAGTGGTGCGGCCTGGTGAGCCGGGGAGCGGCAAGGCGTACGCCAGGGCCGGCGGAACGGCGTCCGCCGCGGGGCTGCCCCCGGAGCGGCGCCGGATCTCCTGCATCCGTGCGTTCGTCCGCACCCTGCCCGCTTTGCTGATCGCGGCAGGTGCCCTGTACGAGTACCTCACCCCCGCCGAGTACACGGCCGGTCCCTTCTTCACCGCGGCGCCGCTCGTCGCCGCGCCCCTCTGCTCCCGGCGCGGCACCCTGCTCACCGGCGCGGCCGCGGTCGTCGCCGTCCTGGGGGTGCAGCTGCTGCTCGGCGACGCCCTCGGCGTGGAGGCGGTCACCGGGCTGATCACCGTGGTGACGGTGTCCTTCCTGGCCGTCGTCATCAACCTCCTGGTGCGCCGCAGCAACGAGCGGCTCGCCACCGCACACGCCATCGCCGAGGCCGCCCAGCGCGCCGTGCTGCCCGAGCCCGCCGAGCGGATCGGCGGCTTCGAGATCGCCGCCCGCTACGAGGCCGCGCAGGAGGACGCCTACATCGGCGGCGACCTCTACGCGGTGCAGGACAGTCCGTACGGCGTGCGGATCGTCGTCGGGGACGTCCGGGGCAAGGGCATGGGCGCGGTGGCCGCGGTCGCGGTCGTGATCGGGGCGTTCCGGGAGGCGGCCGAGCAGGAGGCCACGCTGGAGGAGGTCGCGCAGCGTCTGGAGCGGGCACTGGACCGCGAGGGACCGCGGCGCGAGGAGCCGGAGGCGCAGGAGGGTTTCACGACCGCCGTGCTCGTCGAACTCCCGCACGGAAAGGGAGTCGTACGCGTCCTCAACCGCGGCCATCCGCCACCGCTCGTGCTGTACACCGACGGCACCCTGCGCGCCCTGTCCGCCCGCCGCACCGCGCTGCCGCTCGGCATGAGCGAGCTGGGCCACTGGCCCGACCGGGCCGAGGAACTGCCCTTCCCTGCCGGGGCCGTGCTGCTGCTGTACACCGACGGCCTGTCCGAGGCGCGGGACGCCCGCGGGGTGTTCTTCGATCCGGAGGCGTGGCTGGCCGGGCGTGTCTTCCGCGGTCCGGGGGACCTGTTACGCACCCTCGCGGAGGAGGCCCGCCGGCACGCCGGGGGCGCCCTGACGGACGACATGGCGCTGCTGGCCGTACGGCGTCCCGCGCCGATGTGACGTGCAGTGACCGGACGAGCGCCCTGCGCATAACATCTGAGTCACCATCAAAAAACCGGACGGTACTGAGTTCTGGTCAACTCGCCCGAATTTCTCCTCCCGTGGGCCGTACGTCCCCGGCGAGCGCGTTAATGATCAAGTCGAACAGCTTGGAATTGGACCCCTGGTTCTATTAACGTCCGATAACGCAGCGCGGTCGTCCCAGCCGTCACAAGAGACGGCTCCGTGCGCACTGCCGAATCCCGCAAGGGAACCGGGGAACCACCAACTTGGGGTGAATCGGGCGTATCCGGTCGTGGAGACACGGCTTGTATACGCGCGTAGGAGACCTTCCTGCTCCGAACCCGTCAGCTAACCCGGTAGGCGAGAAGGAAGGAAAGGAGTACGCCCACGTGGCGTCCAACCGGCCTGCCCCGCACGTCCCGTTCGTCCCGGGCCAGCGCACCTCCGACACCGCCGAAACCTTTGTCTACGGCGGTCGGCCGGGCGACGAGGGACCGTGGGAGGAGTGGAACCCCACCGCGGAGTCCGTTCTTCCCGTACGCGGCAAGCACCGGGTCGCCAAGCAGCGCGGCGGGCTCGCCCGCAGCTCCACCGTCCTCGGCGTCGGTGTCATAGCCGCCGTCGCCGGCGGTGGCATGGCCAGCGCCCAGACCGGCAAGCCGCCGGTCTCCATCTCGCTGCCCGACCTGCCCTCCGTCGGCTCCCTCCTGTCGGACGAGGAGCCCGCCGAGGAGCCCGTCGAGGCCACCGCCCCGCTCAGCTCCCTCGGCTCTCTCGGCACCGCCTCCGCCGACACCGCGCAGAGCACCTCCGACGCCGGCGAGGCCCTGCGCACCCGCATCATGGCCCAGGCCGAGCAGCAGCAGGACCAGGCCGACACCAAGGCCGCCCAGGCCGCGCAGGCCGCCGCCCAGGCAGCCGCCGAGAAGAAGGCCGCCGAGGCCGCCGCCCAGGCCGAGAAGGAGGCGGAGGCCAAGGCCGCCGCCGCGAAGGCCGCCGCGGAGGAGGAGGCCCGCAAGAAGGCCGAGGCCGAGCGCCTCGCCGAGCTGGCCACCCAGTTCACCCTGCCGACGTCCTCGTACACGATCACCTCCACCTACGGCCAGGCCGGCTCCATGTGGTCCTCCGGGTACCACACGGGCCTCGACTTCGCCGCGCCCACCGGTACCCCGATCAAGGCCGTCCACACCGGCACGATCACCGAGGCCGGCTGGAGCGGGTCGTACGGCTACAGCACCGTGCTCACCCTCGACGACGGCACCGAGATCCGCTACGCCCACCAGTCCTCGATCAACGTCAGCGTCGGCCAGAAGGTCAACACCGGCGACGTGATCGGGCGCGTGGGCGCGACGGGCAATGTCACCGGACCGCACCTGCACCTGGAGGTCAAGGTCGGCGGCGGCGACGTGGACCCGATGGCGTGGCTGCGCGACAGGGGACTCAACCCCTGACAGGGGCTTCCTCACAGAGCTCTTCGAGATCACCGGCGGTCCTGACGACAACCCCCCCCGACGTCAGGGCTGCCGGTTTCGCCGTTCCCGGCGCCGTGCCGTCAGGTGCGGTACGGGTTGTACGGCGGGTTCCCGTACAGGGCGTGGTCGTAGCCGTGGTCGTAGCCGTAGCCGTAGCCGTAGCCGTAGCCGTAGCCCTGGTGCATCGGCATCGGTGCCGTCGTCCGTGCCGCGTACTGCAGGGCCGGGCGGGCCACCTCGCGGCGGATCCACAGCTCGTGCAGCAGCTCGCGTTCCCGGACGACGAACCCGCAGTCCGCGCGGCCCCGCCTGCCGCGGTGGCGCAGGAACGCCAGCGACGTCGCGTACGCCTCGTACTGCGCCACCGCGCGCCTCGCCGACCTGCCCAGATGGTGGCCGGCGTACTCGCGGGCCACCCGGCGTGCCCGCATCGAGCCGAGGACGTACGGCTCGGCCGGGGTCAGCCAGCCCGCCGCCACGTAGGGGGGAAGCTCCTCGCGGACCGTGCGCAGCTCGCGCTGGCGGGTCCAGACGACCAGCCAGGTCAGCAGGCCGAAGGCGGGCACCATGAAGGTCCCGTACACCGCGAAGAACCCGAACTCGCCGAACGTCGACGAGCCGTTCCACAGCGCGTGCATGCCCATCGCCAGGAGCAGGCCGGACAGCGGGAGGCCGATACGGCGCAGGGTCTGGCGTTCGCCGGACAGGGCGGCGATGCCGAAGCCGATGCCGGTGAGGACCGTGAACAGCGGATGCGCGAACGGTGACATGATCACCCGCACGAAGAACGTCGCCGCGGTGACCGAGGCGATGCCCGTGTCGCCGGTGAGCTGGTCGGTGCCGAAGGCGTTGCCGAGATAGAGGATGTTCTCGGTGAACGCGAAGCCGGTCGCGGTGACGCCGGCGACGACCACGCCGTCGACGATGCCCGTGAAGTCGCTTCTGCGGAAGAGGAACAGCAGCAGGACCGCGGCCGCCTTCGCGGACTCCTCGACCACGGGCGCTATGACGGTCGCCCCGAGGGTGTCCGCGCCGGACGGGTCCGCCGTCGCCGTCGCTATCCATCTGGTCGCGAAACTGTTGGCCACGATCGCGATCAGGGCCGCCGCGCAGGCGCCCCAGGCGAAGGAGAACACCAGGTTCCGCCAGGGTCCCGGCGCCACCCGGTCCAGCCAGCGGAACGCGGCGACGAGCAGGGGCACGGGCAGCACGGCGAGGCCCAGGCCCACCAGGAAGCCGTCCGTCCCCGTCTGCTCCCGCACCAGCGCGAGGATGACCAGCCCCGACAGCGCGAGCAGGACGATCAGCGCGGCGTAGCGCACCCAGGTGCGCTGCCACCAGTGCGGGTGCCGCGGCGCACCCCCGGCGGGAGCCGGGGGCTGTGCCGGGTACGCCGGGTACGGGGGACAGGTGGCCACGGCATCGACCCTAACGAGGGAGGGGCGCCGACCGCAGGGGGAGCAGAGGGCTCAGGCGCCGGTGGAGGGTTCGGCTGTGTGCTGTACGCGACGGAAGAGCAGGTCGTTCACCACGTGTCCCTTGTCCAGTCCCTGGCCCTCGAAACGGGTCAGGGGGCGGAAGGCGGGCCGCGGGGCGAAGCCGCCGTCGGGCTGGGTGTTCCGGAAGCCGGGGTGCGCGGTGAGCACCTCCAGCATCTGCTCGGCGTACGGCTCCCAGTCCGTGGCGCAGTGCACGAGCGCGTCCGGTGCGAGCCTGGCCGCCGCCAGGGTGAGGAACTCCGGCTGGATCAGCCGGCGCTTGTGGTGGCGCTTCTTGGGCCAGGGGTCGGGGAAGTAGACGCGCAGGCCGTCGAGGGAGTCCGGGGAGAGCATCTCGCGCAGCAGGATGATGGCGTCGCCGTTGCCGACCCGGATGTTGGGCAGGCTGTTGCGGTCGGCGAGGCTCAGCAGATTGCCCTGGCCGGGGGTGTGGACGTCCACGGCGAGGATGTTGGTGCCGGGGTCGGCGGCCGCCATCTGGGCCGTGGCCTCGCCCATGCCGAAGCCGATCTCCAGCACGACGGGGTTGTCGTTGCCGAACAGCTCCGCGAGGTCGGGGATCTTGTGTCCGTCGATGTCCAGTCCCCACTTGGGCCACAGGCGTTGCAGTGCGTCCGCCTGGCCTGTGGTGACGCGGCTGCGGCGGGGCTGGAAGCTGCGGATCCGCCGCTCGAAGTGGGAGCCGGCGGGGTCGGGCTGCGGGCCGTCGGGGAAGCGGGGGGCTCCCTTGGGGCGGACGGGGCCGGGGGCCGGGGGCTGGGGGGTGATCGGGGCTTCAGACACAGTGGGGCCGATTTTACGCGGGACCGCGTCGGGCTGTGTCGGGCCCGGGCGCCGTTCGCGGCCGTGGGCCGTGGGGGGTGCTCGCGCAGTTCCCCGCGCCCCTGGAGCGTTCGGCGGGGCCCGTCGTGCGGCTGTCGGTCGTGGCGGGCGGGTCGCGCAGTTCCCCGCGCCCCTGAGGACGTCGATGCTCGGCCGTGACGGGTTCTTCCTGCCGCTGGATCGGCGCATCGCCGCCTGGCGCCTCGTCCGGCGTCCGCGGCTGCCGGCCGTGGTGGGCCGGGCGCGCAGTTCCCCGCGCCCCCGGGGTGTCGGGGGCCGGGCGGGAGGGGGTCAGCGGCGCTCCGTTTCGCCCAGGGAGGTCAGGGCGCGGTGGGCTATCTCGCGGCCGATCGGGAGGGACGCCGTGGCGGCGGGGGAGGGAGCGTTGAGGACGTGGACGGCTCGGGGGCCTTCCTTGACGAGGAAGTCGTCGACGAGGGTGCCGTCGCGCAGGACGGCCTGGGCGCGTACCCCGGCGGGTGCCGGGACGAGGTCGTGGTCGGTCACGGCCGGCAGCAGCCGGCGCACCGCCTCGGTGAAGGCGGCCTTGGACACCGAGCGGTGCAGCTCACCCGCGCCGTAGCGCCAGTGGCGCCGGGCGATGTGCCAGGAGCCGGGCCAGGCCAGGGTCGTGCCCAGCTCGCGCGGCCGGACCGTCGACCAGTCGTACCCCTCGCGGGCGAGGGCCGGTACCGCGTTGGGGCCGATGTGCACCCCTCCGTCGATGCCGCGGGTGAGGTGCACGCCGAGGAAGGGGAAGGCCGGGTCGGGCACGGGGTAGACGAGGCCGTTCACCAGATCGGGCCGCGCCAGCTCGTAGTACTCGCCGCGGAAGGGCACGATCCGCATGTCCGGGTCGTCGCCGGTCATCCGGGCGATCCGGTCGCAGTGGAGCCCCGCGCAGTTGACCAGCACACGCCCGCGGACGATGTCCCCGTGAGCGGTGCGCACGGCCACGCCGAGCGAGGGCCTGCGGTCCACCTGGACGACCTGCGCGCCGTAGCGGATGTCGGTGCCGGAGGAATCGGCCAGCCGGCGGGCGACCCCGACGAAGTCGCACACGCCCGTGGTGCCGACGTGTATCGCCGCGAGGCCGCGCACCTCGGGTTCGTACTCCGCGATCTGGGCGGCTCCCAGCTCCCGCACCGGGATGCCGTTCTCCCGGCCGCGCTGCACCAGTGCGTGCAGCCGGGGCAGCTCCGCGCGTTCGGTGGCGACGATCAGCTTGCCGGTGACGGCGTGCTCGATGCCGTACTCGGCGCAGAACTTCACCATCTCGGTGGCGCCGCGCACCGCGTACCGCGCCTTGAGCGAGTCCGGGCGGTAGTAGATCCCGCTGTGGATCACGCCGCTGTTGCGCCCCGTCTGGTGCCGGGCCGGTCCCGGTTCCTTCTCCAGCACCGTCACCCGTGTGCCGGGCGCGGCCCGCGTGATCGCGTACGCCGTCGACAGCCCGACGATCCCCCCGCCGATCACCAGCACGTCGCAGTCGTACGCGAACCCTGGTCGCACCTGCACCACCTCCCGCTCCCGATAGTGCACTGCGCCACTGACAACGCCTTCAAACGCGGACCGCGGAAGCACCCTGCCGAGGCGCGGGAGACCGCGCGAGGAGCGGCACCGGCCCGCGGCCCCTAGGCGGGGGCCATCAGCAGCGGCCGGGCCCGCTCGCGCAGCTCCACCACCCGCGGTTCGTCCCCGTACGGCTCCAGCCGGTGCAGGAGATCCTTGACGTACTCCGTCGTGCGGGCCGACGAGATGCGGCCGGCGACCTCCACGGCGCGCACCCCCTGCTCGCACGCCGCGTCGAGGTTGCCCGACTCCAGTTCGGCGACCGCGGACACGACGAGCCGCAGTCCGTGGGAGCGCACGAACTCCTCGGTCGGCTTCGACAGGGCGTACTCGGTGAAGCGGCGCACCTGGCGGGGGGCCTTGAGGTCGCGGTAGCACTCCGCGGCGTCCGCGGCGAAGCGGTCGTAGGAGTAGAAGCCGAGCCAGCTCGGGTCGTTGTCGCCCGGGCGGGCCCGCTCCAGCCAGCTCTCGGCGGCCTTCAGGGCGGCACCGGCCGCCTGGGCGTCCCCGGCGCGTGCGTGCGCGCGTGCCTCGACGAGCCGGAAGAAGCTCATCGTGCGGGCGGTGGCCAGACCCCGGTTGCGTTCCAGGGCGGCCTGCGCGAGGTCGACGCCCTCGTCGCCGAAGCCGCGGTAGGTGGCCTGGAGGGACATGGAGGCGAGGACGTAGCCCCCGAGGGGGACGTCCGCGGCGGCCCGGGCCAGGCGCAGGGCCTGGATGTAGTAGCGCTGGGCGGCCTCCTGCTGGCCCGTGTCGAAGGCCATCCAGCCCGCGAGCCGGGTCAGTTCGGCGCTGGCGCCGAACAGGGCGCGGCCCACGTCGTCGGAGTAGGACCCCAGGAGCAGGGGGGCCGCTTCCACTCGTAAACACTCGGGGACCATCGAGGAGCGCCAGTCGCCGCCGCCGTACTTGGAGTCCCAGCGCCGGGCGTCCTCGGCCGCCTCCCGCAGCTTCTGCACATCGCTGTGGCCGACTTTGAGCGGTGAGCCGGAGCCCTCCGCGGGGCTCGCCTCGCGCGCGACCGAGCTGTCGGCCGGGGTTATCAGCCATCGTGACGCGGGAGTCGCGTACGCGGTCACGGCGAAGGACCCGGCGAGCGACTGCCAGATGCCGCCGGAGCCGGCGCGGCGGCCGGCGAGGTCGAGGCGGTACAGCTCGGTGGCCGATTTCACCGCCTGGCCGACGTCCCTGGGGAAGGCGAGGCCCACCTCGGGCGCGGGGTCGGCGTCCGCCAGGCCGATCTCGTGGAGCGGCACCGGACGGCCGAGCTTCTGGGCGATCGCGGCCGCGATCAGATGCGGCGCGGCGCCCTGCGGCACCATGCCCTTCGACACCCAGCGCGCCACGGACGTCTTGTCGTAGCGAAGTGTCAACCCGCGTTGTGCGCCGAGGTCGTTGACGCGCCGCGCGAGTCCTGCGTTGCTGATTCCCGCGAGGGCGAGAACGGCGCCGAGTTTTTCGTTCGGCCCGCGTTGCTCCCTGGACATGCGCCACCCCTCGACACAGACGGCTGCCGCGCTGGCATAACCACGCGGCATTCGTAAACCCAGCGTAGTTCGCCGCATCCCAAGCGTTAAGGGGCATTGTTCCGGTTGGCGGGATTGTGGTCCGTACGGAAGTACGGGCCGGGCACGGTGCGTTGCGGCGTGCCCCCGTTGTGTGGCCGTGCGCCTGTGCGTGCGCTCTGGTCCAGCCATTCCGGGAGCGGTTCCATGGCTTCCGCGTGG
The DNA here is from genome assembly GCF_044754345.1 of Streptomyces sp. NPDC093094. Classification (NCBI taxonomy): domain Bacteria; kingdom Bacillati; phylum Actinomycetota; class Actinomycetes; order Kitasatosporales; family Streptomycetaceae; genus Streptomyces; species Streptomyces sp. NPDC093094. The sequence goes on from NZ_JBIVOX010000018.1 coordinate 141,792, forward strand.
GTCGGCCCGCTGTACTGGATCCAGTGGGCTGGGGGACACCGCCGCCTTCATCCCCGCGGGCGGCGGACCGGTCCGGGGGGCGAACTCCGCCTCCCGGGCTGCGCGCACCCGGCAGTGCGCAGAGCCTGTACGGAGAGTGCGCGCGGGAAGCCCGAGGCGCGGTACCGCGCCGGTAATTGGCCGAAAATCGACCCCTTCCGGGGTGGCGGTCAGCCCTCCCACCACGGGAGTTGAGGGCGCGAAGGGCGTTCCGGAGGAGCATTCGGGGGGCGCATTCGCGTCGCACGCGCCCCACCCCGTCCGGCGGCCGGACTCCGGGGAATCCCGGACACGCGGGCGCATCCGGTGTGCCGTAAGCGGCTCCGCCGACCCTCTGTGACGCGTTCTTCGTGGCAGCATGGTGAACCGGTTCGTACGGGTCACTGGTTGTCCACAGCTCGTGGAGGCGTCCATGCGGTGGTTGGTGGGATGGAGCAGCGCCGCCGCGGGAGCCGTCGGGCCCGGGTCCGCGGGGGCCACCGGATACGACGGCGAGACCCTGCACCCGGTCGGCTCCCAGCTGCTGTGGGGCGACCCCGACCCGCTGTGGGCCGTCGGCGACTGGCGGCCCGACGAGGTCCGCGTCGTCAGAGCCGACGAACAGAGCCGCATCGCCGTCCTCGGCACCTGCGGCGCCGGCGACGAGGAACTGCGTCTCGGGCTGATCACCGCGCGCGGCGGCGCCCTGCGCCACCTGACGGCCTGGCCCGGCAGCTACACGGCCGTGGTCCAGGTCGGCCGCCGCATCACCGTCTGCGGCGATCTGGCGGGCGCCCGCCCCGTGTTCCACGCCCCCTGGGCCGGCGGCACCGCCTACGCGACCGCCGCGCTGCCCCTCGCCGACCTCGTCGAGGCCAACCTCGACTTCGGCCACCTCGCCGCCCTGCTGGCCGCCCCCGACGTCCCCGCCGCCCTCTACGACTCCACGCCCTACGACGGCGTACGGCGCATTCCGCCGGGGCATGCGCTGATCCTGCGCGCCGGGGCGCGCGAGGTCGCCGGGTACGAGCAGGTCGCCTCCCTCGCCGTCGCCGCGCCCCCCGCCGACCCCGACAGCGCGGTCGGCGCCGTCCGGGACGCGCTCGTCGACGCCGTACGCGCCCGTCTCGCCGCGCCCCGCCATGTCCCCGGTGCCGACATCGACCCCGGCCCCGTCCCCGGCATGGGCCCCGCCGAACGCCGCGCCGCGCGCGGGATGCCGGTCCCCGGGATCGGCGCCGACCTCTCCGGCGGCCCCGCCTCCAGCACCCTCGCCCTCCTCGCGGCCGGACTGCCCGGCATGCCCGGCACCGTCCTCGGCCACGGCACGGGTGCGGGCGAGCGGCTGCTCGCCGTCACCTTCAACGACCTCGCCGTCGGCGGCCGCGAGGCCGAACTGGAGCGGGCCGGTGCCCTCGCCGCCAACCCCCGCCTGCACCACGTCGTGGTGACCGGCGGGGAGGACACCCTGCCCTACGCCGACCTGGACGGCCCCCTCACGGACGAGCCCGGCCCCAGCCTGGTCACGGCCGCCCGCCACCGCGCCCGGCTCGCCGCCGGCAGCGCCGACCACTTCACCGGACAGGGCGCCCGCCAGGTCCTGGACGCCCATCCGGCCCGGCTGGCCGACCTCCTGATGGACCGCAAACGCCGCCACCTGGTCCGCCCCGTCGCGGCCCTCGCCAAGGCCGACGGCTCCGTGATGGTCTCCGCGCGCGTGTACGGCGCCGCACGCCGGCTGGCCCGCACCTCCTACCGCAGCGGAGTGGAGAGTCTGGCCGCGCGGCTGATCGACCGGCGCTTCGAGGATCCCGGCAGTGCGGCCGGCGCCTCTCTGGCCGCGCTCGCCTGGGGCTGCCCCGGACCGGCCGCGCGCTGGCTCACCGGGGAGGCACTCGCGGAAGTATCGATTCGCTTGCAGGGCGCGGCCGGCCGCTCCGGCGTCGGCCCCGGACAGCGCCCCGGCGACCACCGCGCGCGTGCCGCCCTCGCCCGCGCCGCCGCCGACGCCCGCGTCCTGGAACAGGCCGCCGAGATCCGCTTCCAGCGTCTCCACGCGCCCTTCCTCGACAACCAGGTCGTCCGCGCGTGCCGTGAACTCCCCGAGGCGCTGAGGGTCCAGCCGGGTGCCCGCGCCTCGATCCTGAGCACCGTCCTCAAGGGCGCCGGGGTCCCCGACCTGCCCCCCGGCTGGGGCGCCCCCTCCCACGCGCCGGCCGCCGCGGCCACCCGCACCGGCCTGCGCGTCGCCGCCGACTCCCTGATCGCCCTCTTCGACACCCCGCTGCTCGCGCAGGCCGGCCTCGTGGAGGCCCGTGTCGTCCGCAAGGCCCTGCGCGCCGCCGCGGCCGGCGAACCCCTGCCCTTCGACGGGCTCGCCGACCTCGTCTCCCTCGAACTCTGGCTCCGGCGCCTGCTGGCCCGCCGGGGCACCTGCTGGACGGGCACACCGGCACGCGCCCGTGCCGTGCCGGCGGGCATCAGACCCCAGAGAGGAGCCCTGGGAGCAGGAGCCGGAGCCCACCACGCCTGAGGGGCGCGGGGAACTGCGCGCCCGGCCCGCCACGGCCGGCAGCCGCGGACGCCGGGTGAGTTGCCGGGCGGCGGGAGTCAGTCACGGCCGAGCGCCGATGTCCTGAGGGAGCGCGGGGAACCGCGCGCCCGGCCCGCCACGGCCGGCAGCCGCGGACGACGGGCGAGTTGCCGGGCGGCGGGGCGCCGTTGCGGCGGCGGGAGTCAGTCACGGCCGAGCGCTGATGTCCTGAGGGAGCGCGGGGAACCGCGCGCCCGGCCCGCCACGGCCGGCAGCCGCGGACGACGGGCGAGCCCCCACCCCGTGGGCGTCGGGCGGGGGCCGGGACGAGAAGGGGCACGGCCCGCGGACCCGGCGTCCGCCCGCGCCGCCGGTGACCGCCGTGCTCTCCGCCGCCGCCCCCGCCACAATGACCCGATGCGGTACAGGATCCTCGGCGTCACCGAGGCGGAAGACGACAACGGCAGCCCCCTGCCCGTCGGCGGCCCCAGAGTGCGGGCGCTGCTCACCGCCCTGGCCCTGCGCCCGGGCCGCGCCACACCGCCCGGGATCCTCATCGGCGAGGTGTGGGCGGACGACCCGCCCCAGGACGCCCCCGCCGCCCTGCAGGCCCTGGTCGGCCGGCTCCGCCGCACGCTCGGCCGGGACACGATCGCCTCCGCCGCGGGCGGCTACCTCCTGGCGGCGTCCGAGGACGACGTGGACCTGTGCCGCTTCGAGCGGCTCGTACGCAGCGGCACGACGGCCCTGGACCGCGGCGAGCCCCGCACCGCCGCACGCGACCTGGCGGACGCCCTCGCCCTGTGGCGCGGCCCCGCCCTCGCCGACCTCCCGGACCGTACCGCCGCGACCCGCCCGGAAGCCCTGCGCCTGGAGGCGACCCGCGCCCGTGTCGAGGCGGACCTCGGACTCGGCCGTGCCCAGGACGTCGTACCGGAACTGCGGGAGCTGATCACGGCACGCCCGTACGACGAACCCCTGCATCTCCTCCTGATCCGGGCCCTGCGCGACTCGGGGCGCGGGGCGGACGCCCTGGCCGCCTACGAGACCCTGCGCACGGCCCTCGCGGACACCCTCGGCGCGGACCCCGGACCGCAGCTGCGCGCCCTGTACAGGGAACTGCTGGACCCGGACCCCGCCCGGACCGCCCCGAGCCCCCTGCCGGCCACCCCCGACCCCTTCGTCCCCCCGCCCTCCGGGCAGTCCGGCGGCGGCAACCTCCGTCCCCGGCTGACCTCCTTCGTGGGGCGGGAACACGAACTGGGCGCGGTCCGTTCCGCGTTGCACAGGGCCAGACTGGTCACGCTGACCGGACCGGGAGGCTCGGGGAAGACCCGCCTCGCCGAGGAGGCCGCCGCCGGGCTCCCCGACGCGTGGCTGGTCGAACTGGCCCCGCTCGACCGGCCGGAGGCGGTACCGGACGCGGTGGTCAGCGCGCTCGGCCTGCGCGAGACCGTGCTGCGGACCAACGAGATGAGCACCCCGCAGGAGGATCCGACGGCCCTCCTCGTGGAGCACTGCGCCACCCGCAGCCGGCTCCTGATCCTCGACAACTGCGAACATGTCATCGGCGCGGCGGCCGGCCTCGCCGAGACCCTCCTCACCCACTGCCCGGGGCTCACGGTCCTCGCCACCAGCAGGGAACCCCTGGGCGTGCCCGGTGAGACGGTGCGCCCGGTCGAACCGCTGCCGCCCGACCAGGCCCACCGGCTCTTCACGGAGCGCGCCGCCGCCGTCCGCCCCGACGCCGCCGCCGTGCTGCGCGACACCGAGGCCGTCGAGGAGATCTGCCGCCGCCTGGACGGGCTGCCGCTGGCCATCGAGCTGGCCGCGGCCCGGCTGCGGCTGCTCACGCCCCGCCAGATCGCCGACCGTCTCGACGACCGCTTCCGGCTGCTCACCTCAGGAAGTCGCACGGTCCTGCCCCGTCAGCAGACCCTGCGCGCGGTCGTCGACTGGTCGTGGGACCTGCTGGAGGAACCGGAGCGGACGATGCTGCGCGAGGCGTCCGTCTTCGCCGGCGGCTGGGACCTCGCGGCGGCGGAGGCGGTGTGCGGCGGGCCCGCCGCGGACCTGCTCGGGGCACTCGTCGACAAGTCCCTGGTGGTGGCCGCCCCCTCACCCGCCGGGGAGATGCGCTACCGCATGCTGGAGACGATCCACGAGTACGCCGTCGAGCGCGCGGCCGAGGCCCCCGGGCAGCGCGCCGAGGCGGAGCGACGGCACCGCGCGTGGGTGCGTTCGCTCGTCGAGGAGGCCGAGCCGGAGCTGCGTTCGGCGGGCCAGCTGCCCTGGATCGCCCGCCTGGAGAGGGAGCTGGACAACATCCGGGCGGCGCTGGCCGGTGCCGCCGAGGCCGGCGAGGAGGCGGACGCCGGGGCCGTCGCGCTGGCCATGGGCTGGTTCTGGTGGCTGCGCAACTACCGCTTCGAGGGCGCCGAATGGATCCTGCGCGTCCTGCGCGCGGGCGCGGCGGCACCCTCCCCGGGCGGCGAGTCGCCGTCGGGGACCGAGCCGCCCTCGGGGGCCGGGCCCCGCGAGGAAGCCGTGCCCGCGCGGGGCACGGCGTCCGCCCCGGTCCCGGGCCTCGCCACCGTCTTCGCCAGCGCGGGCCCCGGCCTCGCCGTTCCGGACGACGAGGCCGGGCATCCGCTGCACGAGATGCGGATGGACCTGCGGATGCTGCATCTGTTCCTGATGTCGGACGCCGAGCCGATGGACCCGCAGGACCCGCGGCAGCGCGCGTACCTCGCCCGGCTGCGCGAACGCTACGAACCCGGCGGGCCGGACGCCGCACGGATGCCGGGCATCGTGTGGCCGCTGACCGTGTTCCACGCGCGCGGCCCGCTGGACCCCATGCCCTCCCTGGACGCGCTGGTGGCCAACTGCCGTGCCTACGGCGGCGACTGGGAGCTGGGCGTGGCCCTCATGTTCCGCGTGCATCTGGCGGTCGACCTGCCCGGCGGCATGCCCGGTGTGGACGACGACCTGAGGGAGCTGCGCGAGCTGAACCGGCGGGTCGGCGACCGGTGGATGGGCGCGCAGGTGTGCAGCGCGGCCGGTGAGGCGGCGATGGCCCGCGGCCGCCTCGACGAGGCCGGGAGCGAGTACCGGGAGGCGCTGCGGCTCGCCCATGAGGTCGGCGCCCACGCCGAAGCGCCGTTCCTCGTCGCCCGGCTCGCCGAGATCGCCCACCGCGCGGGCGACCGGCCCGCCGCCCTGGCCGCGCTGGACGAGGCGAGCGACGCGGCGGACCGCTACGGGGTGCCGGACTCCCTCGCGTTCGTGAGCCTGCTGCGCGGCCACATGGCACTGGAGGACCACGACGTCGCCCGCGCGCGCGAGTGGTGCGAGGCGGCGCGTGGGCATGCCCGGTACGGCACACCGCCGCCCCAGTTCACGGCCGCCCTCGACGCGCTCGACGCGCTCGTCACGGCGGCCGTGCGGGGGCCGGAGCACGGCCTGCCGATGCTCGTGGACGCGCTGCGCCGGGCGGTCGAGCGGCACTGCGCGGAGTCCGTCACGGCGGGGCTGCTGGACCGGCTGGCGGATCTGCTGGGGCAGACGGGCGACCACGTGCGCGCGGCGCGGTTCCTCGCGGCGGCGGACCGGCTGCGCGGCGCGTATCCGCGCCCCATGCCGGAGCACGCCCACGCCGAGCGTGCCCGGGAGGCGGCCCGCGAAGCCCTCGGCCCGGAGCGGTTCGAGGAGGAGACCGGCGGCGGGGGGACCCTCACCGTCGAGGACGTCCTGGCCGAACTCGCCGCCGCTACGAGCAGGTGAACCGCGACTGCGCCCAGTCGGCCGGTGCCAGGCTGTCGAAGGGACTGTGCGGCTCCACCACCAGCCGGACGGTCCTGCGGCCGGTCAGGTCGACATGGACGGGAACCGCCGGGTCCCCGCCCCCGACCACGGCGGAGTTCCACAGCCGGACACCGTCGGCGTGGACGGAGAAGAGGACCTTGCCGAGCTTCGACGCCATGTCGTCGACGCCGGCCATGGCGTCGTAGGCGGTGCACGCGCGGTTGAGGTCGACGGTGACGGAGGACTCGCCGTGGACCGTCACACCGTGGGCGTAGGACTGCTCGCCGATCGACAGGCCCTGACGCTGCCACACCCAGCTGCTCTCGCCGAGCCGCATCTCCGGTCCGGTGCCGTTGCCGACGAGGTCGTAGGCCAGCTCGCTCCACCGGTAGACGGCCGGAGGCGGCGGAGGGGCGGGCGCCGGAGACGGAGGCGGTGCCGGTGCCGGTGCGGACGACGGCGCCGGGGCCGGTGCGGGGGGCGGCGTCGGGGTCCGTGTGGGGGTGGGCGTGGGCGTGGGCGCGGGGGTGGGTGTCGGGGCCGGCGTCGGTGGGGGCGTGGGCGTCGGTGCGGGCGCCGAGGACGCCGGGGCGGCGGCCACGGGCTGCGGCACGGGCCGGGGAGGAGGCGTGGGCGTGGGAGCGGGCGCGGGGGCGGCCGGCTCCGGCCCGGTCACCGGCGCGGAGGCGGGCGGCCCGGCCACCGGTTCCTCGGGGCTGCTGTCGCCGACCAGGGCGAGCGCGACCGCCGCTGCCGCCACGGCCGCCACCCCGGCCGCGACACCGGCCTTCACCGGCGCGCCCAGTCCTTCCGAGACGGCCGCGCCGGCGCCCGCGGAGGAGCCCGACGAGCCGCTCGCCGCGGCTGCGCCGGCGGCACCCGCCGCGCCCGCCCCGGTGCCGCCGGCGATGAGCGCGGCGGCCTTGGCGTACCCGGCGGCGCCGAACCAGCCGACGACCGCCACCGGCACGACGGCGGGGATGCCGCTCGCGACCTCCTCGATCTGGCCGGCCGCGAGCCGGCACCTGGCGCACTCCTCCAGATGCCTGCGCAGTCCCCGCTCGGCGCGGGTGCGCAGCTTGCGGCGGGCGTAGGTGCCGAGCTGGTCGGCGTAGCGGGCGCACTCCCCGTCGCCGGTGAGGGAGGCGCTCACATGTGCCTGGAGATAAGCCTGCTTCAAGCCCTCGCGCGCCCGGCTGGCGAGCACGCGCGTGCCGTTGGCGTCGAGTCCGAAGAGCGTGGCGACATCGCTCGGCGACTCGTCCTCGACCTCGGTGTGCCACAGCACGGCCTGCCAGCGCTCGGGCAGCGACCGGAAGGCCCGCATCGCCATGGACTGTTCGGCCTCGTGCATCGCGAGCACGTCGGCGCCCAGGTCGAGCCCCGCCCCGAAGGAGCCGGCGGACGCCGTGGTGCCGGAGACCTCCGAAGCCCGCGCGGACTGCGTGGCGAACACCGCGAAGTCGTCGACGAGTTGCTCCCGCTTCGCGGAACTCGTCCAGCTCGCGGCGACGCGCCGGACGCTGGTGAGCAGGTAGGCGCGCACCGCGTGCTCCGGTCCGTGGCCGCCGCGCACCGCCTGGAGCACACGGGCGAAGACCTCCGCGGTGAGGTCGTCGGCGGTGTGGGCGTCGCGGCAGCAGCCGCGGGCGTACCGGCGTACGGCGTCGGCGTGGCGGCGGTACAGCTCCTCGTAGGCCGTGTCGTCGCCCGAGCGCAGCCGCTCGATCAGCGCGGCGTCGGACGGCGGAAGCACGACGGGCGGCGGCAGGACGCTGTCCTCCCGCCATCCGTCCTCCCGCCAGGGCTCCTCCCGCCAGGGCTCCTCGCGCCGGTCACGCTGTGCAGGAACGCTTCCCCCGGCGCGAACGGGGCTGTCCCCGGGGGCGCCGCGCCCGTCCGGAACACCTGCTCCGGCTGAGAAGCCCGCCCCGGCTGAGAAGCCCGCCCCGGCGGGGAGGCCCGTGCCGGCGGGGAGGCCCGTGCCGGCGGGGAGGCCCGTGCCGGCGGGGAGGCCCGTGCCGGCGGGGAGGCCCGTGCCGGCCGGAGGGTCCGTCCCTGCGGGCCCGGAACCCGGCGGGACATCGGCGCGGCCGCCCTGGCTCGGCACCTGCGGCGAGGTGGGGCCACCGGTCCCGGCGTCGCTTCCGCCGGGAGACTCGTCCCGCCCGTCAACGCTCATCGCGGAAAGCCTCCGCCGCCGCCCCACCCGGTCCCGACCATCCGGCCAGACTGCCACAGGGCGTTTCGGCCGCGGGCCCGCACGCGGGGACCGGCCACCCGTCCGAGGGGATCGCGCGGCGGCGAGTACAGGACGTCACCCCTTCGGGGAGGACGCGGCAGACCGCCGGGGCCGTCGGCGGGAAAAGACCCGGGGCCGTACCGGAGATCTCCGGTACGGCCCCGGGAGCGACAGCGGGGCACGAGCGCACCGCCCCGCGGCGCCGCCGTCAGCCGTCACTTCTCCCTGCAGGTGTCACTCCCTCACGCCGGGCGCGAGCGCAGACCCTCCAGCAGGATGTCCAGCAGCCGGGCCGAGGCCGCCGCCTGCTGGGCGGCGTCCGGCAGCGACGGCGCGGCCGTGGCGATCACCAGCAGCACGTCCGACACCGACACGTCCGGCCGCAGCTCACCCGCCGCACGCGCCCGCTCCACGAGCTGGCCCACGACCTCCAGCAGTGCCGCCGCCCCGGCGTCGTCCGCCGTGTCGTCCGGCACCAGCCGCAGCTCGCCCGAACCTGGCTGGCTGCGCTGCTGCGGCACCCGCGCCGCATCGTGCCCGCCCGGCTCCGCCTCGTCGGCCACACCGACCCGCAGCACCTGCGGCGGCAGCAGCCGCCCGGCGCCCGAGGCCACCGACGTGCGCAGGAAGCGCGACAGCGCCGACCACGGCTCGTCCTCCTGGCCCAGCGCCGCGCGCGCCTGGTCCGTCAGCCGGGAGGTCTCCTCCTCGGCTATACGGCGGACCAGCACGTCCTTGCTGGGGAAGCGCCGGTACACCGTGCCGACGCCGACCCGGGCCCGCCGGGCCACGTCCTCCATCGGCGCCCCGTACCCGAGCTCGCCGAAGACCTCGCGCGCAGCCCGCAGCACGTGCTCGAGGTTGCGCTGCGCGTCCACGCGCAGCGGCGTCGAGCGCGCACTGTCGCCTCGTCCGTGGGTCACCGCCGCGCCAGGGGCGATGGCCGGCGCGGAAGCCCAATGAGAATCCTGAATGTGCATGCAAATTCCCCCGGTAATGACGTCTCCCCCCGGAGACTCTCCCCGTCATCGGATGTTCCGGGGCGCGCGGAAGAGAGCCTGGACCCGGGACCGCCTGCGCGGACCCGAAGAGCGCATCCCCCTACACCCCGTCGGCATACGAACATAGTTGAGAGGCAGTCAATTCAGAAGGGGCAGGTTCCGCACAGAGCGCCCCCCGATCGGAGTACGAGCCGCATACGCCCGGTTTGCGCCCCCTTGCGACCCCTGGTAAAAGCTCGCTGACCTGCACGGCTTCCCCCGACTCCGGCATTTCGCCCGGGCGGCGCACCGACGGCTTCCGGTCACACAATGCGCCGAGGCTGTGGACAAACGCAGGCGCTGGGTGCGTCATGGGACGGTGAAGGAACGTGCGCGCATTCTCGTTGTCGGCGGCGGCTACGTCGGGATGTACACGGCCCTGCGTCTCCAGCGGAAGCTCAAAGCGGAACTCAGGCGCGGTGAGGCAGAGATCACGGTCGTCACGCCCGACCCGTACATGACCTACCAGCCGTTCCTCCCCGAGGCGGCCGCCGGATCCATCTCCCCACGGCATGTCGTCGTGCCCCTGCGCCGTGTGCTGCCGCTCTGCCGGGTGATCGTCGGCGAGGTCACGGCCGTCGACCACCCCCACCGCACCGCCACCCTCACCACGCTCGCCGGCCGGGAGGGCGCGGGCTCCGAGCACCTCTCCTACGACGAGATCGTCCTCGCGCCCGGCTCCGTCGCGCGCACCCTCCCCGTACCCGGGCTCGCGGAGCACGGCATCGGCTTCAAGACCGTCGAGGAAGCCATCGGCCTGCGCAACCACGTCATCGAGCAGATGGACATCGCCTCCTCCACCCGCGACCCCGCGATCCGCGACGCCGCCCTCACCTTCGTCTTCGTGGGCGGCGGCTACGCCGGGGTCGAGGCCCTCGGCGAACTGGAGGACATGGCCCGCTACACCGCGCGCCATTACCACAACGTCCGGCCCGAGGACATGAAGTGGATCCTCGTGGAGGCGTCCGACCGCATCCTGCCCGAGGTCGGCCCCGACCTCGGCCGCTACACCGTCGCCGAACTGCGCCGCCGCAACGTCCAGGTCCTCCTCGGCACCCGCCTGGACTCCTGCGCCGACCGCGTCGCCGTCCTCAGCGACGGACAACGTTTCCCGACGCGCACGGTCGTATGGACGGCGGGCGTCAGACCGCACCCCCTGCTCGCCGCCACCGGCCTGCCCCTCACCGACCGCGGACGGCTGCGCTGCACCGCGCAGCTCGCCGTCGAGGGCGCCGCGCACGCGTGGGCCGCGGGCGACGCGGCGGCCGTCCCCGACGTCACCGCCGACGACGGACGGGACTGCGCTCCCAACGCCCAGCACGCCCTGCGCCAGGCCAGGACCCTCGGCGACAACATCACCCGCACCCTGCGCGGCGAACCTCTGGATGTCTACGCCCACCGGTACGCCGGTTCCGTCGCCTCGCTCGGCCTCCACAAGGGCGTCGCCCACGTCTACGGACGCAAGCTCAAGGGCTACCCCGCCTGGCTCATGCACCGCGCCTACCACCTCAGCCGCGTGCCGACCTTCAACCGGAAGGCACGCGTCCTGGCCGAGTGGACGCTCGCCGGACTGTTCAAACGGGAGATCGTCTCCCTCGGCTCACTCGAACACCCTCGTGCGGAGTTCGAACTCGCGGCCGGTGGAAAACCTCCCGGCGACCCGAAGGGGTCGTCCTGACCCGAGCGAGGAACTGGACGGACCGGCCCGGCGTCTGACGGATGTCAGCCCGGTCCGCCACACTGCCAGACTGGTCCACGCGGCAGGACGGGCCACCGCCCGCCCTGCCACCCCACGAGGCTTTCCCCAAGTGCTGCATTTCCCGGTGCCGGTACCCACCGTCCGCGCCCCGGGGGCCCCGGCCGGGACCGGAGCCGGCCGACGACGACTACACGAGGCAAGGATTCGTGAACTTCACGCGCTGGAGCGCCCGGCTCCCCGGAACGCAGCGCCGCGCCGCAGCGCGGACGGAACCGACGCCCGTCCCCGAGCGCCGGGGGGAGGCCCGGGGCGAAGGTTCCGTGCCCGCCGCCCGGGCCGGACGACCGGCCGACGACCCGTCCCCCGTGCCGGCCGTCGAGGACCTCCCGGTCCGCGAGGTCCTCGACCGCGCGCCCGCCCTCGTCGCGCTCGTCCACGGCCCCGACCACCGCCTCGCCTACGTCAACGACGCCTACACCGCCGCCTTCGGCCCGCGTCCGCCCGGCGTCCCCGCGGGCGAGGCCCTCCCCGAACTCGTCGAACTCGGCCTCATGCCGCTGCTCGACCAGGTCCTGCGCAGCGGCAAGCCCCGCACGGTCAAGTCCCGCAAGGCGTGCGACGGCCGCTCCTACACCTTCACCTGCACCCCCGTCACCGAGAACGGCCCCGGCGGCCCCGGCGTCCTGGTCTTCGCCACCGACGTCACCGACCACGCCGAAGCCGCCGAACGCCTGCGCGCCAGCGAGCGCCGCCAGCGCGAGACCGCCGTGACCCTCCAGCGCTCCCTGCTCCCGCAGGAACTGGAGCAGCCCGACGACCTGCGCATCGCCGCCACCTACCAGCCCGGCGGCACCGAGGCGGCCGTCGGCGGCGACTGGTACGACGTCATCACCCTCGGCGGCGGCCGCACCGCCCTCGTCATCGGCGATGTCATGGGCCGCGGCGTCCGCGCCGCCGCCGTCATGGGCCAGCTGCGCACCGCCGTCCGCGCCTACGCCCGCCTCGACCTGCCCCCGCACGAGGTGCTCCAGCTGCTCGACGGCCTCGCCACCGAGATCGACGCCAACCAGATCGCCACCTGCGTCTACGCCATCCACGACCCGAACGAGGGGCGGCTGGTGTACGCCTCCGCGGGACACCTGCCCATCCTCGTCCGCGACGAGAGCGGCACCGTCCAGCGCGCCGACGAACCCACCGGCCCCCCGCTCGGCACCGGCGGCTGGATGCACGCCTCCGGCTCCGTCCCGCTCGGTCCGGGCGCCACCGCCGTCCTCTACACCGACGGCCTCGTCGAACGCCGCGACGAGGACCTGGACGAGGGCATCGCCGCCCTCGAACACGCCCTCGCCGGTGCCACCGGCAGCCCTCAGGTCATCTGCGACCGCCTGCTGCGCTCCGCCGGCGTGGCCGCCGACCACGACGACGACGTCGCCGTCCTCGTCCTCCAGCAGCCCGCCCGCACCGGTGCCGACGGCGAGCTGTTCCGCAACGCCGCCCTCGAACTCCTCGGCGGCGTCGAGGCCGCCCCGCGCGCCCGCGCCTTCGCCTCCGGCGTCCTCACCAGCTGGCGCTTCCCCACCGAACTGCACGACCTCGGCGTCCTGGCCGCGAGCGAACTCGTCGCCAACAGCCTCCAGCACGGCACGCCGCCCATGCGGCTGCGGCTCCGCCGCACCGACCGCCGGCTGATCATCGAGGTCACCGACGGGGACGACCATCTCCCCCGGCGGCGGCGGGCCGAGCCCGGGGACGAATCCGGCCGCGGCATCGCGATCGTCGCCACCATCGCGTCCAACTGGGGCTGCCGCCGTACCCCGGGCGGCGGCAAGGCGGTGTGGTGCGAGTTCGCGCTGCCCAGGACATGACGGAGCGGCCGGCTGGGGACAGTCGTCGCTGTCCCCGGCCGGCCGCCGGTCCGTGATGCGCCGCGCGCTTCCCCGCGCCCCGCCGCCTCCGCCGCTCAGACCTCCGCCGGTACCGGCTCCGCCGCCCCGCCGCGCGCCACGACACGGTTGCGCGACCGCCACGGGTGGTCCTGGGACTCGGTCAGACGGCGGCCCAGCCGCAGCGCCAGAACGCTGATGCCCAGCGAGAACAGCAGGAAGGTCACGATGTACGGCGCGTGCAGCGAGGCGCCCATCGGGCCGCCCACCGCCGGGCCGACCGCCAGCGCCAGCTGCTTCACCAGGGCGAAGGCCGAGTTGTACTGACCGGCCATGCCCGTCGGAGCCAGATCGGCCACCAGCGGTGCCACGGTCGGCGAGAGCATCGCCTCCCCCAGACCGAACAGGGCGTACGTCGAGACGAACGCGGCCGTGGCCATCGTCTGGCCGGCGTGGCCGAGCCCCGCGTAACCCGCCGCGATCCAGGCCACCGCCCAGATCAGGCCCACGGCCGCGATCACCTGGGAGCGCCGGCGCCGCTCGACGAACCTCAGCACGGCGAACTGCGCCACGACGATCACCGCGGTGTTGGCGGCCAGCGCCGTGCCCAGCGCGGACGTCGATATACCGGCGGCCTCGACACCGTAGGCGCTCAGACCCGCCTCGAACTGTCCGTAGCAGGCGAAGAACAGCACGAAGCCGAGGACCATCAGCTGGACCATGGCCCGGTTGCCGAGCAGCTGCTTCCATCCGCCCTTGGCGGGCTGCGCGGGGCTGTCGCCGATGCGCGGCGCGTGCGGCATCCGCACGGTCGTCATCACGACGGCCAGCAGCAGGAACATCGCCGCCTCGATCGCGAACAGCAGGGTGAACGACGACACGCGTGTGGTGTCGACCAGGTGGCCGCCTATCAGGCCGCCGACGCCCAGCCCCAGGTTCTGCAGGAAGAACTGCATCGCGAACGCCCGCGACCGGGTCTCCGCGGTCGAGCAGTCCACGATCATCGTGGCCAGCGCCGGCTGCATCACGGCCTGACCCGCGCCCAGCGCCGCCGCCGACAGCAGCACGGTCGCCGCGCTGCTCGCGAGCCCGAGGCTCAGCGCCCCCAGCGCGGCCGTGACCAGGGCGACGAGCAGCACCGGAAGCGGGCCGCGCCGCACGATCGCCCGGCCGGCGAACGGCAGCACGATCAGCGCGGCCACGGCGAAGACGGCGAGGACCATGCCCGCCGTCGTGGCTCCCAGTCCCCGCACCTGCGCCACATAGACGTACAGGTAGGGGACGGTGAAGCCGAGCCCGAACGCGCTGAGTGCGTTGCCCACGTGGATCCGGCGCATCGCCGCGCCCATTGCCCTGGTCACGTTCACCTCTCTCGTCACTGACGGTCCGGCAGCCTTAGATCTGAAGACTTCGAACCTAAACTTCGAAGCTAAACAGTACATGTCGAAGGACTTCGATGCCAAGCCGCCCCGTGCGATACTTCGGCCATGGGCGACAACCCCGGCATCGGTGAGCCGACACTCGAAGAACAGATCGCCGCCTACCAGCGCGAGTTCCAGGACCTCGATCCGCAGGTGGAGAAGATCGTCTCGGCGCTGTCCCGCCTGAACCGGCGGATGAACGTCGCCTACGGCCGTCAGACCTCCGCCCTCGGCATCAGCAACGCCGAGTGGGAGGTCCTCAAGGCCCTCGTCCTGTCCGGCGCTCCTTATCGCATGGGCCCCAGCGAACTCGCCAAGCGACTCGGTCTCACACCGGCCGCGATGACCCACCGGATCGACCGCATGGTCACGGAGGGGCTGGTCACCCGGGAGCGGGACGAGTCCAACCGGGTCCGCGTGATCGTGGAGCTGACTCCCGGGGGCCGCGAGAAGTGGCTGGAGGCCATGCGCCTGGCGTCGGTCTTCGAGGAGGGGCTCCTCCAGGACCTGACCCCGGCCGAGCGCGCGCTCCTCGGAGAGGTCCTGGCCCGGCTGCTGCGCCGGGTGGAGGACGCCCAGCCGGACGCCGGCGGGCGCCTCACCGACCTCGACTGAGCGGGTCGGGCCCACCCCGGGAGGACACTTGACATCACCCTCCCGGATCCGTAAAGTTCTTCGGGTTGCCGCGGAGCCGTAACGGTTCTTCGACAGCACCTCCCGCCGCATCAGCGGCAAACAAACCACTCAGCAAGATCTCCCGACGGGGTTGATTTCGGCTTGCCCGAATTCAATTCGAATAGGGACTCCGTGACCCCGGTCCACTCGATTGGGAATCGCAGAGGAGATCCGCTAAGGTTTGAGACGTCGGAACGGCCCAGCGGCCGGGAAGACAAACCCCCCTGACTGGGAGTCAGACGCCGAAAGGATCTGATAGAGTCGGAAGCGCCGGAAAGGGAA
>NZ_JBIVOX010000019.1:0-119415 GCF_044754345.1 Streptomyces sp. NPDC093094
CCAGATCAAGTGGGGCCTGGACTACATGAACTCCCGCTACGGCTCCCCCGTCGGCGCCTGGAACTTCTGGCAGGCCAACGGCTGGTACTGAGCCGAGCCGCACCACCCCGCAGCGCACCGCGCCCGTGACCGAACGGGCGCGGTTCTCGCGTTTACGGGGATGTACCTGTCCGGCCGGAACTGGTATCTGTTCTACAGCCCTTCATTTCTGAAACACCGTCAGATCTGTTGGAATCGGCTGCCCCGGGAGGCGTTCGGCCATGGCGGAGCTCGTGGAGCACGGACAGCTGTTCATCGGCGGGAAGTTGACCGACCCGCTCGGCCGGGACGTCATCGAGGTGATCTCCCCGCACACGGAGGAGGTCCTCGGACGGGTGCCGCACGCGTCGCGCGAGGACGTCGACCGGGCCGTCGCGGTGGCGCGGCGGGCGTTCGACGAGGGACCGTGGCCGCGGATGACGCCGCAGGAGCGGATCGAGACCGTCACCCGGATCAAGGACGGCGTCGCCGCCCGGCACGAGGAGATCGCCCGCCTGATCTCCGCCGAGAACGGCTCGCCGTACTCCTGGAGCGTCCTCGCCCAGGCGCTCGGCGCGATGATGGTGTGGGACGCGGCGATCACGGTCGCGCGGGAGTTCACGTACGAGGAGAGGCGCGACGGCGTCCTCGGGCGCATCCTCGTGCGGCGCGAGCCCGTCGGGGTGGTGGCCGCCGTGGTCCCCTGGAACGTCCCGCAGTTCGTCGCCGCCGCCAAGCTCGCGCCCGCGCTGCTCACCGGCTGCACCGTCGTGCTCAAGCCGTCCCCCGAGTCGCCGCTGGACGCGTATCTGCTGGGCGAGATCGCCCGCGACGCCGGGCTGCCGGAGGGCGTGCTGTCGATCCTGCCCGCCGACCGGGAGGTCAGCGAGCACCTCGTCGGGCATCCCGGCGTGGACAAGGTCTCCTTCACCGGGTCGGTCGCGGCGGGCCGGCGGGTGATGGAGGTGGCGGCGCGCAACCTGACCCGGGTGACCCTGGAACTGGGCGGCAAGTCGGCGGCGGTCGTGCTGCCGGACGCCGACCTGGAGACGGCCGTGGCGGGGATCGTCCCGGCCGCCTGGATGAACAACGGGCAGGCGTGCGTGGCCCAGACCCGGATCCTGCTGCCGCGCTCGCGCTACGACGAGTTCGCGGACGCCTTCGCCGCGGCGGCGGGCGCCCTGGTGGTCGGCGACCCGCTGGACCCGGCGACCCAGGTCGGCCCGCTGGTGGCGCGGCGGCAGCGGGACCGCAGCCTCGACTACATCCGCATCGGCCAGGAGGAGGGTGCGAAGGTCCTGGCCGGCGGCGGGCGCCCGGCCGGGCTCGAACGGGGCTGGTACGTCGAGCCGACCCTCTTCGGCGACGTCGACAACTCCATGCGGATCGCCCGCGAGGAGATCTTCGGGCCGGTGATCTGCCTGCTGCCCTACGGCGACGAGGCGGAGGCCGTCAGGATCGCCGACGACTCCGAGTACGGACTGAGCGGCAGCGTGTGGACGGCGGACGTCGAGCGGGGCATCGAGGTCGCCCGCCGGGTCCGTACGGGCACGTATTCGGTCAACACCTTCAGCCTCGACATGCTCGGCCCGTTCGGCGGCTACAAGAACAGCGGCCTGGGGCGGGAGTTCGGGCCCGAGGGGTACGGCGAGTACCTGGAGCACAAGATGATCCACCTCCCGGCGGGGGCGTAGACCATGGGCGACCGCTGGCACGTGGAGGTCGACCGCTCCCTGTGCGTCGGCTCCGCCCAGTGCGTCCACCGCGCCCCGCAGGCTTTCGCCCTCGACCCCGCCCGCCGGTCCCGCCCCCGCCACCCCGGCCTCGACGCCGACGAGCACGTCCTGGAGGCGGCGGAGAACTGCCCGGTGGAGGCGATCACGCTCACGCTGGCGGAGTCCGGCGAGGCGGTGTTCCCGCCGGAGGAGTAGCGGTCAGCCGCCCAGGTCGTCGGGCAGGATGCGGAAGTGCGTGTGAGCGGTGCCGATCGGTCGTACGGCGCGGAAGTCGCGCAGGTCCCGGGTCAGTACGGCGTCGGTCTGGTACTCGGCGGCGAGGCAGACGTTCACGGCGTCGACGAGGTCGAGGTCGAGCGAGTCGTAGCGGGCCCGCACCGCCACGGCCGCGTCCAGGAGGTCCGGTGTCACCTCGGCGAGGGCGAGGCGCAGTTGCCGTACGCGCCGGGTGAGGGAACGCAGGACGGCGTCCGCGGCGCGGCGTCCGGCGCGGACGGTCACCACCTGGTGCACCTCGGTCAGGGCCAGGGGTGTGGCGACGAGGAGGCTGCACGCGTCGGCCGCCTTGCGGGCGGCTTGATGGTCGGGGTCGGTGCGGTTGAAGAGGCAGAGCAGGCCGGAGGTGTCGGCGATCGCGATCACTCGGCCCGCTCCGTGCCGCGGTGTCCGGCCGCGTCCGCGTCGGCGTCGGCCCGTGCCGCGGCCCGGATGTCGTCCCGGGTGATCGGGCCGCCCAGGTCGAAGGTCTCCTCGTCGGAGACGAACGGCTCGTCCCAGACGCGGGTGGCCAGGGCCATGCGATGGATGCCCTCGCGGATTATCTCGGCCTCGGCGACGCCCATACGGGCGGCGGCCTCCTTGATCAGGGCGAGGTCCGCCTCATCCGCGTAGACGTTCGTGCGCTTGAGCCCCATGACGTCATGGTACAGGTTGTGTACCAGGCATCGGCCGCGGGAAGCGGGGCTCGCCCAGGGCCTGTCCGCCCCTTCGCGTCGTCGCCCGAAGGGCGGCCGCGCGCCGTCAGGTGCGTGCTCTCGGCGTGCCGGCCCCAGGCCCTCGTACCGGACGTACCCGGGTCCGGGGCCGGTGCGGCGAGAGTGCGTGCACGGCGTCGCGCGGCAGACGGGAACGGTCGGACAGGCCCTAAGGCGCCCGGGGCCCGGACTCCGGGGCCGTGATGTCGATCAGGCGGCAGACAGTCTCGATGTCGATGCGGACCTGGGCGATGGAGGCGCGGCCCGAGAGCCAGGTGATGAGGGCCGAGTGCCAGGTGTGCTCGATGACGCGGACGGCGGAGAGCTGGGCGGGGGTGGGGGAGTCCTGTCCCATCGCGTCGAGGATGATCGCCGTCGTCTGCCGGGAGACCTGGTCCACTTCGGGGGAGACGCTGCGGTCGGCGAAGGTGAGCGCGCGGACCATCGCGTCCGCGAGGTGCGGCTCGCGCTGGAGGGCGCGGAAGGCCCGCATCAGGGTCTCCGCCACCCGTTCGGCCGCGCTGTCCCCCTTCGGCGGCTTCTTCCTCAGCGTGCCGTGCATGTGCTCCAGCTGGTCCTGCATCGTGGCGACCAGCAGATGCACCTTCGAGGGGAAGTAGCGGTAGAGGGTCCCCAGGGCGACCTGGGAGGACTCGGCCACCTCGCGCATCTGCACCGCGTCGAACCCGCCCCGGCTGGCCAGCTGCGCGCTCGCGTGCAGGATCCGCCGGCGGCGTGCCTGCTGCCGCTCGGTCAGCGGCGCGGAGCCCTGTCGCGCGTCACTGGCTTCCACCTTGGCCGGCTTGGTTTCCGCGGGCATGGATTCCGTTCCGTGACAGTCGGTGAGGAGCTGGGGAGAGGGAGTGATCGGACCGAGCATGCCAGGCTCCGGCCGTGGCGTGAATCACCTGATCCACTTCTCACACCGGGGCTACCTGCCGGTAGATTCAGAGCCTCTTGAACGATCAAGTCTGTAACTTGTTCTAGATTAGCGTCCCCGCGTAGTCTCGCGGGACAGTGCAGGCAGAAGGGGGCCCAGGGTGACCGCTGAGGCCAGTCAGGCGGGCCCCTCGGCGGGCCCGGCCGCAGACGGCGAGCGACCGCTCCGTATCGCACTCCTCACGTACAAGGGAAACCCGTTCTGCGGCGGCCAGGGCGTCTACGTCCGCCACCTCTCGCGCGAACTCGCCCGCCTCGGCCACAGCGTCGAGGTCATCGGCGCCCAGCCCTACCCCGTCCTCGACGGGGGCGTGCCCGTCACCGAGCTGCCCAGCCTCGACCTCTACCGTCAGCCCGACCCCTTCCGCACGCCCGGGCGGGACGAGTACCGGGACTGGATCGACGCCGTCGAGGTCGGCACCATGTGGACCGGCGGCTTCCCCGAGCCGCTGACCTTCTCGCTGCGCGCCCGCCGCCATCTGCGGGCCAGACGCGGCGAGTTCGACGTCGTCCACGACAACCAGACCCTCGGATACGGCCTGCTCGGCGATGTCGGCGCGCCGCTGGTCACGACGATCCACCACCCCATCACCGTCGACCGGCAGCTGGAGCTGGACGCGGCCGAGACCTGGCAGCGCCGCTACTCCGTGCGCCGCTGGTACGCCTTCACCCGCATGCAGAAGCGCGTCGCCCGCCGGCTGCCCTCCGTGCTGACCGTCTCCGGCACCTCGCGCCAGGAGATCGTCGAGCATCTCGGCGTACGCCAGGACCGGATCCACGTCGTGCACATCGGCGCCGACACCGACCTGTTCTCGCCCGACCCGTCCGTGCCGCGCGTGCCGGGCCGGATCGTCACCACCTCCAGCGCGGACGTGCCGCTGAAGGGACTGGTCTTCCTCGTCGAGGCCCTCGCGAAGGTCCGCACCGAACACCCCGACGCCCATCTCGTCGTCGTCGGCAAGAAGCCCGCGGAAGGACCCGTCGCGACGGCGATCGAGCGCTACGGCCTCGAAGGCGCGGTCGACTTCGTCAAGGGCATCTCCGACGCCGAACTCGTCGACCTCGTCCGCTCGGCGGAGGTCGCCTGCGTGCCCTCCCTCTACGAGGGCTTCTCCCTCCCCGCGGCCGAGGCCATGGCGACGGCCACCCCGCTGGTCGCCACGACCGGCGGCGCGATCCCCGAGGTCGCCGGTCCGGACGGGGAGACCTGCCTCGCCGTGCCGACCGCGGACGCGGGCGCGCTGGCCGCCGCCCTCGTACGCCTGCTGGGGGACCCGGAGCTGCGGGCACGGCTCGGCGCGGCCGGCCGCGAGCGCGTGCTGTCGAGGTTCACCTGGGCCCGCGCGGCGGAAGGCACGGCCGCCCGCTACCGCGAGGCCGTCGCCCGCTCCCGCGCCGGGGTCCGCACCGCGGCCCCGCAAGCAGAAACAGTCTCGACCCCCGAAAGCAGAAACAGTCTCGACCCCCGAAAGCAGGGCCACGTGCTGACCGTCGACTTCTCCCGGTTCCCGCTCGCCCCGGGCGACCGCGTACTGGACCTCGGCTGCGGTGCCGGCCGGCACGCGTTCGAGTGCTACCGGCGCGGCGCCCAGGTCGTGGCCCTCGACCAGAACGCCGAGGAGATCCGCGAGGTCGCCAAGTGGTTCGCGGCGATGAAGGAGGCCGGCGAGGCGCCGGAAGGGGCCACCGCCACGGCCATGGAGGGCGACGCCCTCGCGCTGCCCTTCCCCGACGAGTCCTTCGACGTCGTGATCATCTCCGAGGTCATGGAGCACATCCCCGACGACAAGGGCGTCCTCGCCGAGATGGTCCGGGTGCTCAGGCCCGGCGGCCGCATCGCGATCACCGTGCCGCGCTACGGCCCCGAGAAGGTCTGCTGGGCGCTGTCCGACGCCTACCACGAGGTCGAGGGCGGCCACATCCGCATCTACAAGGCGGACGAGCTGCTCGCGAAGATCCGCGAGGCGGGCCTGAAGCCGTACGGCACCCACCACGCCCACGCGCTGCACTCCCCGTACTGGTGGCTGAAGTGCGCGTTCGGCGTGGACAACGACAAGGCCCTGCCGGTGCGCGCGTACCACAAGCTGCTGGTCTGGGACATCATGAAGAAGCCCCTGGCCACCCGGGTCGCCGAGCAGGCGCTGAACCCGCTGATCGGCAAGAGCTTCGTGGCGTACGCGACCAAGCCGCACCTGCCGAAGCTCGCCCAGGACTCCGAGGCGGCCGCGCTGTGACCACCCCCCGGACAGAACACCTCGTCCTGCCCGGGGTCCTCACCGCCGAGCAGGCCGCCGCGACCGTCGCCGGCATCCTCGCCGTGCAGCGGGAGGACGGGGCGATCCCGTGGTTCCGGGGCCACCACCTCGACCCGTGGGACCACACCGAGGCCGCGATGGCCCTGGACACGGCCGGCGAGCACGAGGCGGCGGAGCGGGCCTACGAGTGGCTCGCCCGGCACCAGAACGAGGACGGATCCTGGTACGCGGCCTACGCGGACGGGGCGTTCGACGACGTCACCGACCGCGGGCGGGAGACCAACTTCGTCGCCTACATCGCGGTCGGCGTGTGGCACCACTACCTGTCCACCGGGGACGACGTGTTCCTGGACCGGATGTGGCCGACCGTCTACGCGGCGACCGAGTTCGTGCTGCGCCTCCAGCAGCCGGGCGGACAGATCGGCTGGCGCCGCGACGACGACGGCACACCGACGGCCGACGCGCTGCTGACCGGGTCCTCCTCGATCCACCAGGCGCTGCGCTGCGCGCTGGCGATCGCCGAGCAGCGCGAGGAGCCGCAGCCGGACTGGGAGCTGGCGGCGGGCGCCCTGCGGCATGCGATCCGCCGGCACCCCGAGCGGTTCCTGGACAAGGACCGCTACTCGATGGACTGGTACTACCCGGTCCTCGGCGGCGCGCTGACCGGGGCCGAGGCGAAGGCGCGCATCGAGGAGTCCTGGGAGCGGTTCGTCGTGCCCGGGCTCGGCGTGCGGTGCGTCGTCCCCAACCCGTGGGTCACCGGAGGCGAGTCCTGCGAACTCGCCCTGACCCTCTGGGCGATGGGCGAGTCCGACCGGGCGCTGGAGGTGCTCCAGTCGATCCAGCACCTGCGCGATGCGGACAGCGGGCTGTACTGGACCGGGTACGTCTTCGACGACGACGCGGTCTGGCCGCAGGAGCTGACGAGCTGGACGGCGGGGTCGCTGCTGCTCGCCGTCGCGGCGCTCGGGGGGCACGAGGCGACCTGCGCGGTCTTCTCCGGCGACCGGCTGCCCGCGGGGCTCGACCCGGACTGCTGCGGCTGACCGTCCGGTGGTTTCGCCGTGTCCCGGGTGCGGGTTCGTTGTGGCTGGTCGCGCAGTTCCCCGCGCCCCTGAGGCGTCGGTGTCCGGCGGGTGGTTGTCGGCGGGGCCTGATCCGGGCTGCTGCGGCTGACCGTCCGGTGGTTTCGCCGTGTCCCGGGTGCGGGTTCGTTGTGGCTGGTCGCGCAGTTCCTCGCGCCCCTGAGGCGTCGGTGTCCGGCGGGTGGTTGTCGGCGGGGCCTGATCCGGGCTGCTGCGGCTGACCGTCCGGTGGTTTCGCCGTGTCCCGGGTGCGGGTTCGTTGTGGCTGGTCGCGCAGTTCCTCGCGCCCCTGAGGCGTCGGTGTCCGGCGGGCCTGGGGGAGTGTCAGTGCCTGTGCACCCTGTTGGCGATGGCGTGGCCCACGAACAGGTACACCACCGCCGCCAGGCCGTAGCCCGCCACGACCCGGGCCCATGCCTCGTCGAAGGTGAACAGGTCGTGCGACCAGCCCGCCAGCCAGCGGGCGGTGTCGTGCACGAACTGCACGAAGTCGTTGGACGGATTGGCGTCCAGAAGGTACATCAGGATCCATAGGCCCAGGATGAAGGCCATGACGTCGGCCACGACGGCGATGACCGTACCGGCCTGGTCGGCACCTGTGCGATGTCTGGGGGACATGCCTCCCGGGTTGCCCGTCACGGCGGGACGAAACCCGAAGCGCCCCGACGGGCTCAGGAGTTGAGCTCCGCCAGCACCTTCAGCGACACGGGGTCCGGGGCGAGGGCCAGGAGGTCGGTGACCGGACCGGCACGCCAGGACTCCAGGCGTTCCGCGATGCGTTCGCGGGGGCCGACCAGGGAGATCTCGTCGGCGAAGGCGTCCGGGACGGCCTGGACCGCCTCCTTGCGGCGACCGGCGAGGAAGAGGTCCTGCACGCGCCGGGCCTCGGCCTCGTAGCCCATCCGCGCCATCAGGCCGGCGTGGAAGTTGCGGGCCGCGTGGCCCATGCCGCCGACGTAGAAACCGAGCATGGCCTTCACGGGCATCAGACCCTCGGCGACGTCGGCGCAGACGCGGACCTGGGCCAGCGGGGCGACGACGAAACCCTTCGGGGCGCCGGCCAGGGCCTCGGCGTAGAGGTCCGCCCGGCCCGGCGACCAGTACAGGGGCAGCCAGCCGTCGGCGATCCGCGTCGTCTGGGCGATGTTCCTCGGGCCCTCGGCGCCGAGGAGGACCGGCAGGCCGGCGCGCAGGGGGTGGGTGATCGGCTTCAGGGGCCTGCCCAGGCCGGTGGCGTCCGGGCCGCGGTAGGGCAGCGGGTGATGGCGGCCGTCCAGCTCCACCGGCCCCTCGCGCCGCAGCACCTGCCGTACGACGTCGACGTACTCGCGGGTCGCCGTCAGCGGCGAGGAGGGGAACGGGCGGCCGTACCAGCCCTCCACCACCTGAGGCCCCGACAGACCGAGACCCAGCGTCACACGGCCGCCGGAGAGATGGTCGAGGGTGAGGGCGTGCATGGCCGTGGCGGCGGGGGAGCGGGCCGCCATCTGCGCGACCGCCGTGCCGAGACGGATGCGCGAGGTGTGTGCGGCGATCCAGGTGAGCGGGGTGAAGGCGTCCGAGCCCCAGCTCTCCGCCGTCCACACCGAGTCGTAGCCCAGCCGCTCCGCCTCCTGCGCCAGCGGCACATGGCCGGGGACGGGGCCGCGGCCCCAGTAGCCGAGCGCGAGACCGAGTCGCATGCCGCACCCTTCCTGACGTGCCGTCAGATCCCGGTGACTGTACGGCAACGGCCCCCCGCCCGGAAGGGCGAGGGGCCGTACGTGCCGGAAGCGGGGCTCAGCCGCGCTGGATGCCGCTCGTGTCCTGGAGGACACCGCGGCGGCCGTCCTGCGTCTGCGCGACCAGGGCCGCACCGCGCTGCTCGACGGCCAGGTACCAGGTGCCCGGGGCGAGTTCGGCGATCGGGGTCTGCGAGCCGTCCTCGGCGAACAGCGGACGCGGGACCGGCACCGCGAACCAGAACGGGGAGAAGTCCCCGCCGCCCGGCTGCGGCTGGGGCTGCGCCGGCTGGGGCGCACCGCCGAACGGCGCCTGGGGCTGCTGCGGCTGACCGCCGAACGGCTGCTGCGGCTGCTGCGGCTGCTGCGGGGCGCCGGGGTAGCCGTAGCCGCCCGCGGGCTGGCCGCCGCCGTAGGGCTGGGGCGCCGGCGGACGCGGGGCGCCCACGAGGGCGGCCTTCAGCGCGGGGACGAGCGGGGTCGCCACGGCGGCCCCCGCCAGCACCAGGGTGGCGATCAGAGCGATGATCAGGCCGGTGCCGGCACCGAAGGCGTCGGAGATGCCGCCCTCGCCGTTGTCGAAGCCGCCCGCCGGGTCGAAGATGTTGCCGAGGGCCGACCAGGCCGCGAAGACCGTGAGGGCGACGCCGAACTGGCCGAGATCCAGGCCGGCGACCTTCGGCACCTGAGGCAGGCCGCGGGACACGACGACGATCGCGGCGCCGATGATGCCTGCCAGCACAACGCTGAACAGGACCGGCCCGCTGCCCCACAGGCTGGGGATGTCGGCGCTGTCGGGAGCGCCATCGATCGAGTAGAGATCGAGGAACGACGCGATGAACAGCAGTACCGCTGCTCCGATCACCACGCCGTCGCCTCGAGTGAGGGAGCGGATATTCACTACTTGTCCTTCGTCAGTCGTCGTCTCGTCATCGGCAGCGATGACACTATCGTCCGCGCGATCGAGGTGTCCGCCCGGTTCGGGGAGCGGGCGACTACCCCCGCAGGAAACCCACGATTCCCTCGGAGATCCCCCGTGCGGCCTTCTGCCGCCAGCTGTCGCTGGTCAGCTGGGCCGCGTCCTTGCTATCGCGCATGTTGCCGCACTCGATGAACACCTTGGGAACCGTTGACAGATTGAGACCGCCCAGGTCCTCACGTGTGACGAGACCGGTTCCGTCGCCCACGTAGTTGGAGGGCGCGCTGCCGGTGGCGCGGACGAAGTTGCCCGCGATGCGCTCGCCGAGGTCGCGCGAAGAGGCCACGATCGGACGGGTGTCGGCGGCGCCCTGGTGGACGGAGGCCGGGAGGATCACATGGAAGCCCCGGTTGCCGGTCCCGGAGCCGTCCGCGTGGATCGACACGACGGCGTCGGCACGGGCCTGGTTGCCGATGCGGGCCCGCTCGTCGATGCACGGCCCGAACGGGCGGTCGGCGTCGTGCGTCAGTTTCACGGTGGCACCCTGCTGCTGCAGGAGCGTGCGCAGCCGGTGGGCCACGTCGAGGGTGAACTCGGCCTCGGTGTAACCGCCGTTGGTGGAGGTGCCGGTGGTGTCGCACTCCTTGCGGGCCGTGCCGATGTCGACCTTGCTGTTGATCTCGGACGGGTGCCGGAAGTTGGCCGGGTTGTGCCCGGGGTCGATCACGACGACCTTGCCCTGCAACGGGCTCGTGGACGCGGCCGACGGGGAGGAGGAGGGGCTCGGCTTCTCGTCGCCCCGGTCCGGGGAGCCGCTCGGGGAGCCGGGGCCCGAGGGGGCGGCGGGGCTCGACGCGGCGGCCCGCCGCGCGCCCGGGTCCTCGCCGGAGCCGCCCGTACCGCCCGTCGTCTCGTACACCAGCCAGCCCAGCAGCGCGCCCGGCACCAGCGCCGCGACGGCGACGGTCAGCGGGCGGCGCCGACGGCGCGGCGGGGTCGGTTCGAAGTCGGGGCCTGTGTACGACACGCCTGCCACCCTAACCGCCTCATAAATAATGAGGTGCGGGGTGCGGCCGTGCTGTACTACGGTTGCCGTCGTTCAGGTGCGCAGGCCGCGGCTACTTCCTTTACCTGAATCAAGTGCGCTGCCGCCACTTCTGATCTCTGAACGCCTCAGACACCCCTGCCCGTGCGGCGCAGTACCCGCAGTGAGCCCGTCGCCGAGATCTCCGTGAACGCGCCGGAGGCGAGGGCACGGAGGTAGACGCGGTAGGGGGCCTGGCCGGTGAACTCGTCCACCGGGTCCGGGAAGACGTCGTGGATGACCAGCAGCCCGCCCTCGGCCACGTGCGGGGCCCAGCCCTCGTAGTCGGCGCTCGCGTGCTCGTCGGTGTGGCCGCCGTCGACGAAGACCAGGCCGAGCGGGGTGTTCCAGACGGCAGCGACCTGCGGGGACCGGCCCACCAGCGCGACCACGTGCTCCTCCAGGCCCGCCCGGTGCAGGGTGCGGCGGAAGGCGGGCAGCGTGTCCATCAGGCCGAGCTGCGGGTCCACCGTCTCCGGGTCGTGGTACTCCCAGCCGGGCTGCTGCTCCTCGCTGCCGCGGTGGTGGTCGACCGTGAGCGCCGTCACCCCGGCCGCCCGGGCGGCGTCGGCGAGCAGGACCGTGGAGCGCCCGCAGTACGTGCCGACCTCCAGCAGCGGCAGCCCGAGGGCGCCCGCCTCCACGGCGGCCCCGTACAGGGCGAGCCCCTCGTCGACGGGCATGAACCCCTTCGCGGCCTCGAAGGCGGCGAGGATCTCGGGCTGGGGGGCCGCGGGCATGGGGGTCCCTCTCGGTCGTACCTACAGGTCAGGCGGCTTATGCTGCCGCACCCCCGCCATGGCGACGACAGGGGGTGCGTGTGACGCGGCTTACGCGGTGACGGACTCGTCGGCCCTCGCGCGGCGTGCCCGGTCCAGGACGGCGTCCGCCTCGGGCCGCCCTCGGGCCGCCTCGGGCCGGTGCGGGCCGGTGCGGGCCGGTGCGGTGCGGCTTAGGCAGGGCCGTCGGCGGGCCGCCGACAACCGCGCCCGTGACGATCGGGAAGGAGACGCGGTGCGCCCGGGCGGCTGCCCCGTCGCCTCGTGAGGCCGACGAATTCTTGGCCCGCTCCCGAGGAGGCGGAGGAAGCTTTCCGGCGGCAGCCGCTTCCGGCCGCCGCTTCTGGCCGAAAGGCGTCGCACAGACTCTCGGACGTCTCGATGCAGACGCCCCGCATCCGTTGGGACCATCCCACGCATGCTCCGAGCCGTAGACGCCACCCGGTCGCGGCGCAGCGTGGCGTCCGCCTGGCCGGTGGTCGGCATCGCCTGCGCCGGACAGTTCCTGGTCGTCCTGGACATCTCCGTCGTCAACGTCGCCCTGCCCTCCATAAGAACCGACCTCCAACTCACCGGCTCCGCCCTGCAATGGGTGGTGAACGCCTACGCCATCGCCTTCGCGGGCTTCCTGCTGCTGGGCGGACGCGCCGGTGACCTCTACGGCCGCAAGCGCATGTTCCTCACCGGGCTCGCCCTGTTCACGCTCGCCTCGCTCGGCGGCGGCCTGGCCCAGGAGGGCGCCCAGCTGCTGGTGGCGCGTGCGCTGCAAGGCGTCGGCGCGGCCGTGCTGGCACCCGCCACCCTCACCTTCGTCACCGCGGCCGTCCCCGAGGGACCCGCCAGAACCCGGGCCGTCGCCACCTGGACGGCCGTCGGCGCGGGCGGCGGCGCTGCGGGCGGTCTGGTCGGCGGGGTGCTGGTGGACGGCCTGTCCTGGCGCTGGGTGCTGCTGATCAACGTGCCCGCCGGAGCGGTCGTCCTCGTCGCGGCCGCGCTCCGGCTGCGCGAGAGCCGGGCCGACGACGGGCGCCGCCTGGACCTGCCCGGCGCGCTGCTGGCCACCGCCGGGCTCGCCACCGTCGCCTACGGCATCTCGCGGACCGAGGCGTCGGGCTGGACCGCCCCCGCCACGACGGGCCCGCTCGTCGTCGGCCTGGTCCTCCTCACCGCCTTCCTGGTGGCCGAGCGGCGCCGGAGCGAACCGCTGGTGCCGCTCGCGCTGTTCCGGGAACGGTCGGTGTCCTCGGCGAACGCCGCGATGTTCGTGTGCGGGGCCGCCATGTACTGCATGTGGTTCTTCATGACGCTCTACATCCAGAACGTCCTCGGCTACACGCCCCTGGCGGCCGGGCTCGCCCTGGTGCCCAGCTCCCTCGCCGTCGTCGTCGGCTCCAAACTCGCCCCCCGCCTCATGCTGCGGCTCGGCCTGCGCCGGCTCGCCGTGCTGGGCGCCCTGATCGCCGCCACCGGGTTCGCCTGGCAGTCGACGATGGACGTCCACGGCACCTATCTGACCTCGATCATGATCCCGGGCGTGCTGATGATGCTGGGCGCGGGCCTCGCGACCACCCCGCTCGCCGCCCTCGCCACCTCCGGGGCGCCGCCGGAGGAGTCCTGTCTGGTCTGCGGCCTGGTCAACACCTCCCAGACCATGGGCTGTTCCCTGGGCCTGGCGGTGATGTCCACGATCGCCACGGCCCGCACCCACGGCGGCACCGGCCCCGAAGCCCTCACCGAGGGCTATGCCTCGGCCTTCCGCGCCTGCTCGGCGCTGATGCTGGCCGGGGCTCTTCTCATGGCCCTGTGGCTGCCGGGGAAGGGGCGGACGAGGGAAATCACCGTGCAAGGGGCGTACCTGGGTTGAGACCATGACACGCATGCCGACACCCGCCGACACCACCCCGGTCCCCCGCCGCCCCGCGCCACCGTCCTGGCTGGTGGTGGCGCTCGCCTGCGCGGGACAGTTCCTGGTCGTCCTGGACATCTCCGTCGTCAACGTGGCCCTGCCCTCGATGCGGGCCGACCTCGGACTGTCCGGCTCCGGGCTCCAGTGGGTGGTGAACGCCTACACCATCGCCTTCGCCGGGTTCATGCTGCTGGGCGGACGCGCCGGTGACCTCTACGGCCGCAAGCGCATGTTCCTCACCGGGCTCGCCCTGTTCACGCTCGCCTCGCTCGGCGGCGGGCTGGCCCAGGAGGGCTGGCAACTGCTGGCGGCACGGGCCGCGCAGGGGCTGGGCGCGGCCGTGCTCGCGCCCTCCACCCTGACGCTCGTCACCTCCTCCGTCCCCGAGGGCGCCGCACGGGCCCGGGCCATAGCCACCTGGACCGCCGTCGGCGCGGGCGGCGGCGCTGCGGGCGGTCTGGTCGGCGGGGTGCTGGTGGACGGCCTGTCCTGGCGCTGGGTGCTGCTGATCAACGTGCCCGTCGGGGCGCTCGTCCTTCTCGCCTCCCTCCTCCGGCTGCCGGAGAACCGGCCCGGCGACGGACGCCACCTCGACCTGCCCGGCGCCCTGCTGGTGACCGCCGGACTCGCCACCCTCGCCTACGGCATCTCGCAGACCGAGTACGAGGGCTGGACCGCGCCCGCCACCCTGCTGCCGCTGGCCGCCGGGGCCCTGCTGGTCGCCGCCTTCCTGTTCGCCGAGTCGCGCACGGCGGCCCCGCTGATGCCGCTCGCGCTGTTCCGGGTGCGCTCGGTGTCCTCCGCGAACGCCGCGAACTTCGTGTCGGGGTCCGCGATGTTCTGCATGTGGTACTTCATGACCCTGTACGCCCAGAACGTCCTCGGCTACACGCCCCTGGCGGCCGGGCTCGCCCTGGTGCCCAGCTCCCTCGCCGTCGTCGTCGGCTCCAAGGTCGCGCCCCGCCTCATCCCGGTGCTCGGCGCGCGCAACCTGGCCGTGCTCGGCACACTCGTCGCCGCCGCCGGGTTCGCCTGGCAGTCCACGATGACCGCCCACGGCGCCTATGCCACCGCGATCATGATCCCGGGCGTGCTGATGATGCTGGGCGCGGGCCTGGCCGCCACCCCCCTCGCCGCGCTCGCCACCTCCGGCGCCGCTCCGGCGGAGGCCGGACTGCTCTCCGGCCTGATCAACACCTCCCGCACCATGGGCGGCTCCCTGGGACTCGCCGCGATGTCCACGGTCGCCGCCGGTCACATCCATGGCGCCCCCACCCCCGAGGCCCTCGCCGAGGGCTACGCGGCCGCGTTCCGCGTGAGCACGGCGGTGCTGCTCGGCGGAGCGGTCCTGATGTCCCTGTGGCTGCCGGGCACGGCACGCACAGCCGCCCCTGCCCCGCAGCCGGAGGGCGCCCCGGCCGAGGAACCCGTGCGCTGAGCCGAAGGCCGGGACGTCCCGAGGCCGGGGCAGGCCGGGCGGGAAAAGGTCCGCCGCCGAGGCAACGGTCCCGGCGGTCCATGGACTCCTTCGGACATCAGGAGGTGCCCATGGGGGACAGGAAACAGGCCATGGACCAGGAGTTCCAGGATTTCGTCGTCGGCCGCTGGCCGCGGCTGACGCGCACGGCATTTCTTCTCACGGGGAAGCAGCACGCGGCGGAGGACCTCGTCCAGTCGACGCTCGAACGGGTCTACGTCGCCTGGCGCAGGGTCCGCGCCGCCGACGACCAGGAGGCGTACGTCCGGCGCGTCCTGATCAACACGCACGCGCGCAGACACCGCAGAAAACTGCGGGAGTTCCTCGCGCCCCGGGACGACTCGGGGCTTGCGCACGAGGTGCCCGACACCGGTGACCGCATGTCCCAGGCCGAGGACCGGGGCGTGCTGCTGCGGGCGCTCGCCGGGCTGCCCCCGCGGCAGCGGCAGGCGGTCGTCCTGCGCTACTGGGAGGACCTGACCGAGACCCAGACGGCCGAGGCGATGGGCTGTTCGGTCGGCGCGGTCAAGAGCAACACGGCCAAGGGGATCGCGAAACTCCGCGGCATCCCGGAACTGGCCGACATGGTGACGCACGGAGGGCGGAAGTGATGGACCAGCAGCAGGAGTTCGAGCACGGCATGACCGACGGCGACATCGCCGCCCTGCTGGCCGACGCCGCCGACCTGGCCGAGGTCGGCACGGCCCCCGCCCAGGCGGTGCTCCGCGGCGGACGCAGGCGCCGCGCCCGCCGCTGGGCGGTCGCCGCTGCCACGGCCGTCGTGGTGGCGGGCTCCACCGGGGCCCTCGCGGTCACCGCCCTGCCCGGGCAGGGCGACCACGAGGTGACACCGGCGACGCAGCAGCCGACGCAGTCGGCGCTCTGGGACGAGAACTACTTCAAACCGGCCGGCAGAACCAACCTCGCCTCCGGCATCGACCGGGGCCGGCCCTGGCAGGTCGACATCGACGTCTGGCCCGCGCCCCAGGACGAGGACGACGCACGGGCCATGATGGGGGCCATGGCGGAGTACAGCGAGTACCCGGCGGACATCGGCCGGCCCTCCGACCTCGTCGGCAGGTCCGCCTACTTCGTCCGTCACAGCTTCGGTCAGCCCGGGACCCTGGGCACGCTGACCACCGAGGCCACCACCACCGCCGCGGACCGTATGTCCGGCACCGACATCGAGGTCGCCGCGGTCCCGCTGGACCCGGATGCCGCCGGGGGACCGCAGCGCCTGGCGATCGGCCATGTCGCCAAGACCGCCCGGCAGGTCACCTGCACCTGGAAGGACGGCACCAGCACGAAGATCGGCAGGGACACCGACCCCGGCGTGAACGGGACGGACTTCCCGGTCAACGAGCCCGCCATCCGGGACGCCGAGGGCTCCCCGTACTCCTGGTTCGTGTGCCTCGCCCCGCATGGCACGGCCTTCGGCTCGGCGGAGGTGACGCGGTAGAAGCCCTCCGCACCGCAGGGCGGGGGGAGCCGACGCGAGGTCAGAGCCAGCCCTGCTGCCGGGCCTCGCGCAGGGCCTCCGCGCGGTTGCGGGTGGCCGTCTTGCCGATGGCGGAGGACAGGTAGTTGCGGACCGTGGACTCGGACAGATGCAGCGCGGAGGCGATGTCGGCGACCGTCGCGCCGTCCGCCGAGGCCCTGAGGACGTCGCACTCGCGGGCGGTGAGCGGACTGGGCCCCGCCCCGAGCGCGGCGGCCGCCAGAGCCGGGTCCACGACCGTCTCCCCGGTCAGCACCCTGCGGATCGCCGCGGCCAGCTCCTCCACCGGGCCGTCCTTCACCAGGAAACCGGCCGCACCCGCCTCCATCGCCCGGCGCAGATAGCCCGGCCGGCCGAAGGTGGTCAGGATCAGCACCCGGCAGTCCGGCGCCTCCTCGCGCAGGGCCGCGGCCGCCTCCAGACCGCTCAGGCCCGGCAGCTCGATGTCCAGCAGCGCCACGTCCGGGCGGTGCAGCAGCGCCATGTCCACGATCTTGTCCCCGGCCTCGACCTGGGCGACGACCTCGATGTCCGGTTCCATCCCCAGCAGCAGCGCCAGCGCCCCGCGCAGCATGCCCTGGTCCTCGGCGAGCAGCACCCTGATGGACCTGGAGGGCCGGTGCTCACTGGGCATTTCGTTCACGGCCCAAGGGTAGGTCGGCCAGGGCCGGAAGGAGCGGTTCGGCCAGCGGCAGTTCCGCCGCCACCAGGAAGCCGCCGTCGGCACCGGGGCCCGCGGTCAGACGCCCGCCCGCCGCGGCGAGACGCTCGGTGAGCCCCCGCAGCCCGGTTCCGCCGAGTCCGGGCACGGCGGCGGCCGTCCCGGTGCCTCCGTCCGGAGCTCCGGACGCACTCGCCCCGTCACCGCGCCCCGTCCCCCGTATGCCGGTGCCGTCGTCCGCCACCGTCAGCCGGACCCGCTCCGGCGTGCCCGTCACCGTGATCGTGCAGCGGCCGGCCGAGCTGTGGCGGACGACATTGGTGACGGCCTCGCGGACCACCCAGCCCAGAAGGGCCTCCGCAGGGGCGTCCAGAGGCGGGCCGGAGCGGTCGACGACCGGGGTGACACCCGCTGCGGCCAGGGCCGAGCGCGCGCGGTCCAGCTCGGTGGCGAGACTGCCTTCGCGGTAGCCGGTGACCGCCTCACGGATCTCCGTCAGGGCCTGGCGGCCCACCGACTCGATGTCCGTGATCTGTGCGAGAGCAGCGTCCGCATCGCGCGGGGCCAGCCGGCGGGCCGCCTCCGACTTGACCACGATCACCGACAGCGTGTGCCCGAGCAGATCGTGCAGATCCCGGGAGAAGCGGAGCCGCTCCCGCTCGACGGCCCGGCGGGCCAGCTCCTCACGGGCCGAGCGCAGCTCGCGGACGGTCTCGGACAACGACACCAGCGCCGCGGTCACCGCCGTCGACACGAGGGTGGCGTAGGTGACGCCCAGCCCGAGCGAGCCGTCGTGCGCCACCGACACCGCACCGGCGGTCACACCCAGCACCAGGCCCGCCCACCGCAGTGTTCTGCCGCGCAGCGCCGCGCCCGTGGCGAGGCCCAGCAGCGGGAAGAACAGCAGCCAGGTGCCGCCGTAGCCGATCGCCAGCGCGCAGGTCAGCGCGGCCAGGAGGCCCAGGGCCACCCGGGTCGACACCGACACACGGGTGCTGGGCACGAAGGCCCGCACGGCGACGTAGATGTACAGCGAGTTGAACGCCAGCAGACCCAGGCCGGCGATCACCGGGTGCGCGGTGTGGTCCTGGAACAGGTTGGAGAAGGCGCCCATCCCCAGCAGCAGCCAGGGCAGCATCGCCAGAGCGGCCGTGGGGCGCCCTTTTCGGCAGTCGTCCGGTGCACAGTCGGTCATGTCCCTACCCCCGTGATCCCCGTGATTTCCGTGATCCTTGTGATCCCCGTCGGTTCACGGCGCCCGCCGGTGCGGTCGCCGTCCACCCATGACGCTACGAGCCCCCGCCTCCGCGGGGCAGGGCCGCGCGTACGGGATCCGGCAGGACATTTGTCCTGCCGCCGCACCCGCACCCGCACCCGCACCCGCACCCGCACCCGCACCCGCACTTACCCGAGCCCGAGCCCGCACCCGGACCCACCCGGACCCACCCGGACCCACCCGGACCCACCCGGACCCGCACCCGCACTCACCCGAGCCCGCACCTGCACCCGGACCCACCCGGACCCGGACCCGGACCCGAACCCGCGCCCACCCGCCCCCGTGCCCGCTCCCTCTCCCGACTGAACTGACATACCGTCAGGAGACTTCACAACTCCGGAGCGCTCGGCTATACAGAGGGCGCCGGACTGGAACGCGTTCTATGTTCGCCCGTGACGGCCTCGGCGCGGGCGACGGTGCGGACGCCCGCGCCGAGGTCCCAGAACCGTCAGGAGCCCCATGCCCATCGACGCAGCCAGGGCACTCGCCGCCGAACCCCGCTCCGGCGAGATCGCCTGGACCCCCAAGGACGTCCTGCTCTACCACCTCGGCATCGGCGCGGGCCTGCCCGCCACCGACCCCGACGAGCTGCGCTACACCCTGGAGAGCCGGCTGCACGTCCTGCCCAGCTTCGCCACCGTCGCCGGTTCCGGCGCGCCCGGCGTGATCAGCGGGCTGTCCATGCCCGGCGTCGAGGTCGACCTCGCCCGCGTCCTGCACGGCGGCCAGGTCCTCACCGTCCACCGTCCGATCCCGGCCGCCGGGACGGCGACCGCCACCTCGCGCGTCGCCGCCGTGTACGACAAGGGCAAGGCCGCGATCCTGGTGCTGCGCACCGACGTCGCCGACGCCGAGGGTCCGCTGTGGACCAACGACGCGCAGATCTACCTGCGCGGCGAGGGCGGCTTCGGCGGCGACCGCGGCCCCGCCGCCCGGCTGGAGCCGCCCGCCGGACAGCCCGACCGGACCCTGGAGCGCACCGTCCGCGAGGACCAGGCCCTGCTCTACCGCCTCTCCGGCGACTGGAACCCGCTCCACGCCGACCCCGACTTCGCCAAGACCGCCGGTTTCGACCGCCCGATCCTGCACGGCCTGTGCACCTACGGCATCACCCTGAAGGCGGTCGTCGACACGCTGCTCGGCGGCGAGGTGTCCCGGGTGCGGTCGTACTCCACGCGGTTCGCCGGGGTCGTCTTCCCCGGCGAGACCCTGCGGATCCGCCTGTGGCGGCAGGACGGCGGCGTGGTCCGGGCGGAGGTGAGCGCCGTGGACCGGGGGGACCACCAGGTGCTCACCGACACCGTCGTCGAGCACACCTGAAGCGCACCCGCCACGGGCACGCGCACCTGAAGCGCACCCGCCACGGGCACGCGCACCTGAAGCGCACCCGTCACGGGCACGCAGACCCGAGGCGCACCCGTCACAGGCACACCCCGAGCCCCGCAACTCCCGAGCCACGTACGTCCGAAGGGAGCCGCACCATGCGCGCAGCCGTACTGCACGAGACAGGCCAGGAGAAGCTGGAGGTCCTCGACGACGTCGAGGCCGTGGGCTTCGGGCCGGGCCGGGTCAGGATCCGGGTGCGGGCCACCGGGCTGTGCCACTCGGACCTGTCCGCGATGAGCGGCGTGCTGCCGCAGCCCGCGCCCTTCGTCCCCGGTCACGAGGGAGCGGGCGAGGTCCTGGAGGTGGGCGAGGGCGTCACCCGGGTCAAGCCCGGCGACCGGGTCGTCGTGTGCTGGCTGCCCGCCTGCGGGGCCTGTCCGTCCTGTCTGCGCGGCCAGAGCGAGCTGTGCCTGGCCGGGTTCATGAACGCCGCCGTCCCCAACTTCCGCCGCGCCGGCGGGGACGTCTTCGGCTTCGCCGGGACGGGCACCTTCGCCGAGGAGATCGTCGTCGACGCGGGCTGCGCGGTCCCGATCCCGGACGACGTGCCCTTCGACATCGCCGCGCTGATCGGCTGCGGGGTGACGACCGGGCTGGGCGCCGCGCTCAACACCGCCGACATCGAGGCGGGCGCGTCGGTCGCGGTGCTCGGCTGCGGCGGCGTCGGGATCTCGGTGATCCAGGGGGCGCGGCTGCGGGGTGCCGCCGAGATCGTCGCCGTCGACCCGGTCGTCTCGCGCCGCGAGGCCGCGCTCCGCTTCGGCGCCACCACGGCGGCCTCCCCGGACGAACTGGCCGAGGCCAAGCAGCGGATCACCGGGGGCGAGGGCTTCGACCACGTCTTCGAGGTCGTCGGCAGGTCCGCCACCGCCCGTACCGCGTACGACAGCACCCGGCGCGGCGGCACGCTCGTGATCGTCGGCGCGGGCGCGACGGACGACCATCTCCGGCTCAACATGTTCGAGCTGTTCTTCGACGAGAAGCGGATCCTGCCCTCGATGTACGGCGGCGGGGACGTCCTGCGTTCCTACGAGCGCACCATCGCCCTGTGGCGGGCGGGCCGCATCGACCTGGAGGGCCTGATCACCCACCGGGTGCCGCTCGCCGGGATCAACGAGGCCCTCGACCAGATGCGCAGCGGGACCGCCCTGCGCACCTGCGTGGAGCTGTGATGACCGCCCCGCTCGCCGGGCTCACGGCGATCGTGACCGGTGCCGGACGAGGGCTCGGCCGGGCGGAGGCGCTGGAACTGGCCCGGCTCGGTGCGGCCGTCGTCGTCAACGACTACGGACAGCCCGGCCGCGACGGCACCGGCGAGGCCGACGCCGGTCCCGCCGAGCGGGTCGCCGCCGAGATCCGCGCGGCGGGCGGCACCGCCCTCGCCCACACCGGGGACGTCGCGGACTTCGAACAGGCCGGGGCGCTCGTCGGGTCGGCCGTCGAGGAGTTCGGCGGGCTGGACATCCTCGTCAACAACGCGGGCATCCTGCGCGACCGCATGGTCTTCTCGATGACGGAGGAGGAGTGGGACACGGTCGTACGGGTCCACCTCAAGGGGCACTTCAACACCACCCGGTTCGCTGCCGCGCACTGGCGCGAGCGGGCCCGGGAGCGGGGCGCGCCGGTCCACGGGCGGATCGTGAACACCTCCTCGGAGGCGTTCCTGGCCGGTTCGGCGGGGCAGCCCAACTACGCCGCGGCGAAGGGCGGGATCGTCGGCCTGACCACCTCCACGGCCCTCGCGCTCGCCAAGTACGGAGTGACCGCCAACGCCATCTGCCCGCGTGCCCGCACCCGGATGACCGAGGACGTGTTCGCGGGTCTCGCCGCTCCGGAGGAGGGCACCGACCCGCTCGCGCCCGGGCATGTCGCCCCGCTCGTCGGCTACCTCGCCTCGCCCGCCGCCGCCCGGCTCAACGGCCAGCTGTTCGTCGTGCACGGCGGCATGGTCGCCGTCGTCGAGCGGCCGCGGGTGCAGGCGCAGTTCGACAGCGGGCAGGACGTCTTCACCTACGACGAGCTGGACGCGCTGCTCACGCCGTACTACGCGCGGCGCCCGCCGGAGGAGACCTTCGCGGCGACGGAGGTGCTGCGCCTGAAGCGAGGCTGAAGCGGACCCGGAGGGGACGAGGAGGGGATCGGGAAGGGATCGGGAGCCGACCCGAGCCGACCCGAGCGGATCAGGAACGGATCAGGAACGGATCTGGAGCGGACCTTGAGGGAACACGGCCGCGGCCCCGTTCGCCAGGAGACGAACGGGGCCGCGGGACGTGCCGGTCGGCGGGCTCTCAGGCCGCCGTCT
The DNA here is from genome assembly GCF_044754345.1 of Streptomyces sp. NPDC093094. Lineage (NCBI taxonomy): Bacteria > Bacillati > Actinomycetota > Actinomycetes > Kitasatosporales > Streptomycetaceae > Streptomyces > Streptomyces sp. NPDC093094. Next base: position 22,017 of record NZ_JBIVOX010000019.1, read on the forward strand.
CGCTCGGCTTCTCCACCGGCTTGCGGTGGCGGCCGCGCGGAGCCGTCTCGGTGTCCTGTGCCGAGACCGGGCCCCGGTGCCTGCCGTGTCCGGACGCCTCGTGGGCGGCCGCGGACAACGGCTGGGACGTGCTGACGTCGCTCATCGCGCTCATCGAAGAATTCACCCCGTCAAACATGATCTTCTTACAGCCGGGGGAGTCTAACCGGCACGCCTCGGGCCGAATCCAGGCGGCCACGCCGGCCGTCGCTACTTCGTTACAAGACCTCCCAGAGGCGCCTGCTGCAACGGCACAGGGCGCGGCGCGGAGGGAGCCGGGGGGTCCGGTTCCGCCGGTTCGACCGGCTCGTCCGCCAGGTCCCCGGGGCCCGAAACAGCGCCCCCAGGAGCCGGGGCCGCGCCCGCCGGGTCCGAGCACAGCCCCTCGGGGTCCGGGTCCGGGGGCACGTCCGCCAGGACCCACTGCCGGGGCCAGTCGGCCACGCCGCAGGGAGCGTCCTCGGTGGCGTACGGCAGCCGCAGCACGCCCTGCTCGGTCCACAGCCCGGCCCCCTCCAGCCAGCCCGGCGGCGCCGCGAGATGACGCACCTGCCGGTCCGCGGGCCGCCAGACGCCGACCCAGCTGCCCGCCGGTCCGTCCACCCGCAGCGCCACCGCGCAGTTCTCCGGCGTCAGCACCTGCCCCGGCTGGATCGCGAACGGCGTCACCGCGCAGCCCTCCACCCGCAGGCACTCCGGGAACCGCACCGGCAGCGTGCTGCCCAGCACGCCCCAGCCCAGCCGTTCCCGGCCCGGCGAGGGCGCGTCGGAGCCGATCAGCAGCAGCCCGCTGTCCGGGTCGGCGCACAGCAGCCGGTCGTCGCTGTCGGCGGCGATCTGGAGCAGGGGCGACACCTCGCCGCCGCGGGCCAGATCGACCACGACCGACTTGGTCCGGCCCCCGGACTCCCGGTCCAGGACCAGTATCCGTCCCGCCCGGTCCAGCCACACCCCGCCCGAGCAGCGCCCCGGCACCTCCGCGACCCGCTCGGGCCCGAAGGCGCCGCCCGCCACCAGCCACACCGCGCTGGACCGTGCGCCCACCGTCAGGGCGTACGCCCGGTGACCGCCCGGCGCCGGGGGCAGCAGCCGCGCCCGGCCGTCCACCGCGCCCAGCGGCAGCTCACCCGTGTCCGGGCCGGTCGGGTACAGCAGGGAGAAGACCTGCCGTCCGTCGGTGGCCCGGCTGATCAGGACCCGGCCGTCGGCCAGCGGCTGCACCTCGGTGCCGGGCTCCTCCGGCTGGTTGCCGGGCAGCGGCACCGCGTAGGGCTCGGGGCCGTCCAGGGTCCACCGCTCCGGGAACCATGAGTCGCCGCTCAGGGCGAGCCGGGCGGCGTACGTGCCGTCCTCCGTGAGGACACACCCCGCCGCGGGGTCGGGGTCGTCCGCGTCCGCCGCAGCGGGTTCGATCGCACAGGCCGTCATCGGTCGGTCACCTCCGGCGACGAAGCTAGTTTTCGTACGCACAGACGTGGGACCGGCGGGCTGGCGCTTCACACATAAGGGTGGCCGCGGAACGATTCGCCTGAGGGAACGGGGGCCCGTGTGCTGCCCGGGGCGGACGAGCGGCCCCGCGCGGGCCGCCCCGACGGGTCCGCCCGGCCTCAGGGCCCGGTCCCCGGGTCCGCTTCCCGGCCTCCGGGTCCGGTCCCCGAGTCCGCTTGCCGGCCTCCGGGTCAGGGTCCGGTCTCCGGTTTCCGGCCTCCGAGTCCGGGTCAGGGTCCGGTCTCAGGTCCGGGTTCGGGGCCGGTCTTCGGATCCGGGTTCGAGGTCGGGGCCGTCTCCGGGGACGGGTCCGGGTCCGGAGACGCCCCCGCGTCGGGCATCCGCGGGCGGTCCGGCCGGGCCGCGCCGACGCGCCTGAGCGGGAGGTGCCCGCGTGCCGGCCGGTACGTCCCGGTCGGGCCCGGCCGGGACGCGCCGGCGGGCACGGCGAGGCGCTGCCGCAGGCGCGGGCGTCCGCACCGGTGCGGCGGCGGGAAACGGCCAGGTAGCCTTTCCCCGTGCCCCGTCTGTCTGAAGTCATCGCCGCGCTGGAGAACCTGTGGCCCGCCGAGCGGGCCGAGTCCTGGGACGCGGTCGGCACGGTCGTGGGCGATCCCGGCCAGGAGATCACCCGGGTCCTGTTCGCCGTCGACCCCGTCCGGGAGATCGTCGACGAGGCGGTGAAGCTGGGCGCGGACCTGCTGGTCACCCACCATCCGCTCTATCTGCGCGGTACGACGACCGTGGCGGCCTCGCACTTCAAGGGCCGGGCCGTGCACACGCTGATCAAGAACGACATCGCGCTGCACGTCGCCCACACCAACGCGGACACCGCCGACCCGGGTGTCTCCGACGCGCTCGCGGGCGCGCTGGACCTGCGGGTCGTACGGCCGCTGGTGCCGGACCCGACCGACCCGGCGGGCCGCCGGGGACTGGGCCGGATCTGCGAGCTGGACCACCCGATGCCGCTGAAGGAACTGGCCGCACGCGCCGCCGAACGGCTGCCCGCCACCGCGCAGGGCATCCGCACGGCCGGTGACCCGGAGGCCCTGATCCGTACGGTCGCCGTCAGCGGCGGCTCCGGCGACAGCCTCTTCGACCAGGTGCGCGCGGCCGGTGTCGACGCCTTCCTCACCGCGGACCTGCGCCACCACCCGGCCTCGGAGGCCGTGGCCCAGAGCCCCCTCGCGCTGCTCGACGCGGCGCACTGGGCCACCGAGTGGCCCTGGTGCGAGCTGGCCGCCGCCCAGCTCGACGAGATCTCCGACCGCCACGGCTGGGACCTGCGCGTCCATGTCTCGAAGACGGTCACCGACCCCTGGACCATCCATTCCCCTTCCCTTGGAGCCCCCAACTGAACGCCGCGCCCGCCGACCAGATCCGTCTCCTCGACGTCCAGGCCCTCGACGTACGCCTCCAGCAGCTCGCGCACAAGCGCCGGTCGCTGCCCGAGCACGCCGAGATCGAGGCGCTGGGCAAGGACCTCACGCAGCTGCGCGACCTGCTGGTGGCCGCGCAGACCGAGGAGAGCGACACCGCCCGCGAGCAGACCAAGGCCGAGCAGGACGTCGACCAGGTCCGCCAGCGTGCCGCCCGTGACCAGCAGCGTCTGGACTCCGGTGCGGTCACCTCCCCGAAGGATCTGGAGAACCTCCAGCGCGAGATCGTCTCCCTCGCCAAGCGCCAGGGCGACCTGGAGGACGTCGTCCTGGAGGTCATGGAGCGCCGCGAGTCCGCGCAGGAGCGGGTCGCCGAGCTGACCGGCCGTGTCTCCTCCGTCCAGTCGAAGACCGACGACGCGACCGGCCGCCGGGACGCCGCGTTCGAGGAGATCGACGGCGAGGCGGCCACCGTGACCAAGGAGCGCGAGGTCGTCGCCGGATCCGTCCCCGCGGACCTGCTGAAGCTCTACGACAAGCTGCGGGAGCAGCAGGGCGGCATCGGCGCGGCCAAGCTGTACGCGCGCACCTGCCAGGGCTGCCGCCAGGAGCTGGCCATCACCGAGCTGGCCGAGATCCGCAAGGCCGCGCCGGACACCGTGGTGCGCTGCGAGAACTGCCGCCGCATCCTCGTGCGTACGGCCGAGTCCGGGCTCTAGGGGCCGGGCGCGGTGCGGGAGTTCATCGTCGAGGCGGACGGCGGGTCGCGGGGCAACCCCGGCCCGGCCGGTTACGGGGCGGTCGTCAGCGACGCGGTGACGGGGGAGACGCTGGCGGAGGCGGCGGAGTACCTCGGTGTCGTGACCAACAACGTCGCCGAGTACCGGGGCCTGCTGGCCGGGCTCCTCGCCGCGCACGCGCTGGACCCGGACGCCGCCGTGCACGTGCGCATGGACTCCAAGCTCGTCGTCGAGCAGATGTCGGGGCGCTGGAAGATCAAGCACCCCGACATGAAGCCGCTCGCCCTGCGGGCCGGACGGGTGTTCCCCGCGGACCGGGTGACGTACGAGTGGATCCCGCGCGAGCTGAACAAGCACGCGGACCGGCTGGCGAACCAGGCGATGGACCAGGGCACGGCCCGGGGCACGGACCGGGCCGAGACCCGGGCCGAGACCCAGGGCGCGACCCGGGCCGAGACCCGGGCCGAGACCCAGGGCGCTGACCGGGCCGCGGCCGTGACTCAGGGCACGGCGAACCCTTCCGTGGCACAGACCGGGGAAGCGGTGCCCGGCCCGCTGCCCGTGGCCGGTTCACTGCCCGTTGCCGGTTCACTGCCTGAGCCCGGTTCGCCGTCCGCGACCGGCTCACCGTCCGCCGGTTCCTCCGCCGACGCCGATGTGCGCGCCGCGCGCACCGTGGCCGCCCCGGGGTGGGCGCCGGCGGACATGGGCGCCCCCGCCACCTTCGTGCTGCTGCGGCACGGGGAGACGCCGCTCACGCCCGAGAAGCGGTTCTCCGGCAGCGGCGGCACCGACCCCTCGCTCTCGGACGTGGGCCGGGAACAGGCCGAGCGGGTCGCGGCGGCACTGGCCAGGCGCGGGACGATCCAGGACGTCGTCGCCTCGCCGCTGGCCCGGACCCGGGAGACCGCAGGGATCGTCGCCGCCCGGCTCGGGCTGGACGTCACGATCGACGACGGTCTGCGGGAGACGGACTTCGGCGCGTGGGAGGGACTGACCTTCGGCGAGGTGCGCGAGCGTCACCCCGAGGACCTGACCACCTGGCTCGCCGACCCCGAGGCCCGCCCCAGCGGCGGCGGGGAGAGCTTCGCGGAGACCGCCGACCGGATCGCCGCCACCCGGGACAAGCTGGTCGCGGCGTACGCGGGCCGCACCGTCCTGCTGGTCACGCACGTCACGCCGATCAAGACGCTCGTACGGCTCGCCCTGGGCGCCCCGCCGCAGTCGATGTTCCGCATGGAGCTGTCGGCGGCCTCGCTGTCCGCGATCGCCTACTACGCCGACGGCAACGCCAGCGTCCGCCTCGTCAACGACACGTCCCACCTGCGCTGAGCCCGGCCGCCTCCCGGGCGAGGCGTTCGACCCGTGCCCAGTCCCGGGCCGCGAGGGCGTCGGGCGGAAGCATCCAGGTGCCGCCCACGCAGCCGACGTTGGACAGCGCGAGGTACGCGGGGGCGAGGTCCGGCCCGATCCCCCCGGTCGGACAGAAACGGGCCTGGGGGAGCGGCCCGGCGAGCGACCTCAGATACGCCGTACCGCCCGCGGCCTGCGCCGGGAAGAACTTCATCTCCCGCACCCCGCGCTCCAGCAGCGCCACGACCTCCGAGGCCGTCGACACCCCCGGCAGGAACGGCACCCCGGACGCCCGCATCGCCTCCAGCAGGACGTCCGTCCAGCCGGGGCTGACCAGGAACCGCGCTCCCGCCGCGACGGCGTCCTCCGCGTGCGCGGGCGTGATCACCGTGCCCGCGCCGACGACCGCCCCGGGCACCTCCTCGGCGATCGCCCGAATGGCCGCCGGGGCGCCCGGCGTCCGCAGGGTCACCTCGATCGTGCGGAGTCCGCCCGCGACCAGGGCGCGCGCCAGCGGCACGGCGTCGGCGGGGCCGTCCACGACGGCCACGGGCACGACGGGCGACAGATCCAGGACGGAGGAGGTCATGGCCTCATCCTGCCCAGGGCGTGCAGCACGCGCAAAGATCGTTGCGCATACTGCAACGGCGATGGGAGGCCGCTAGTGGATCTCGTCCACCAGCACGTCCAGCGACCACGCGGTCCCCGCCCTGGCGGGCGCCTGCGCCTCCACGGCGTACCCCAGATCCCGCAGCGCCTCCACCAGCTGCGCCGGAGTCCGCGGAGCGGCGCCCGCCCCGAGCAGAGCGCGCACGATCCGCCCCTTCGTGGCCTTGTTGAAGTGGCTGACCACCTTCCGCGTCGGCGCGTGCAGCACCCGCACGGACGCCGTACGCCCCGCGACCTCGCCCTTCGGCTTCCAGGCCGCCGCGTACGCCGACGACCTCAGGTCCAGCACCAGACCCGACCCGGCCGCCTCCGGCATCACCTCGGCCATCGGCCCCCGCCAGTGCGCGCCCAGCGCGCCCAGCCCGGGCAGCTTCACCCCCATCGAGCAGCGGTAGGAGGGGATGCGGTCGGTGACCCGCACCGCGCCCCACAGCCCGGAGAAGACCAGCAGCGAACGCGCCGCCCGCTGCCGGGCCGCCGTGTCCAGCGTGGCCAGGTCCAGGGCGTCGTAGAGCACACCCGTGTAGATCTCCCCGGCCGGCCGGGTGCCCGCCGTGCGCAGCTCGGTGTTCTTCGCGACCTCGCCCCGCAGCCCCTCGCTCAGCCCCAGCACCTCACGGGCCTTGACCTCGTCGCCCGCGCACAGCTCGACCAGCTCGTCGAGCACGGCCGCACGCGCGGCGCCCAGCCCCGGCAGCGACAGCGACTCCGGCTTCAGCGGCGTGCCGCGCCCGGACGCGGCCTTGCCCTCGGAGGGCGGGAGCAGGACAAGCACGAGCGGTTCTCCTTCGGTTCAGCTCCGGACAGCGTACGGCGTGCCGCCCGGGCACCCCCGTCCTACGCTCGCTGTATGCCCCGCCGCCCCATCCGTGTGACCGGCGTCCCCGAGGGCCCCCTGCGGGCCGCGCTCACCGCTCTCCGCGCCGAGCCGGGGATCCCCGCAGGCTTTCCGCCCGAGGTGCTGGCCGAGGCCGAACGTGCCGCGCGCGATCCCGTCCTCCCGGCGGAGGACGCGACCGACATCCCCTTCGCCACCGTCGGTCCCCCGGCCTCCACCGATCTGGACCAGGCGTTCCACCTGTCCCGGCAGGGCACCGGCTACCGCGTCCGGTACGCCGTCGCCGACGTCGCCGCGTTCGTCGCCCCCGGGGGCGCGCTGGACGCCGAGGCCCACCGGCGGGTCATGACCCTGTACTTCCCCGACGCGAAGATCCCGCTGCACCCGCCCGTGCTCAGCGAGGGCGCCGCCGGTCTGCTGCCCGGACAGACCCGCCCGGCCGTGCTGTGGACGATCGACCTGGACGCCGACGGCAGCCCGCTCGCCGTCGACCTGCGCCGCGCCCTCGTGCGCAGCCGGGCCAGGCTCGACCACGCGGGCGTACAGCGCGAGCTCGACTCCGGCACCGCCGAGGAGCCTCTCGCGCTGCTGCGGACCGTCGGCCGCCTGCGGGAGGCACTGGAGGCCGACCGCGGCGGCATCTCCCTCAACGTGCCCGAGCAGGAGATCACCGAGCACGACCACGCCTACGGCCTCGCCTACCGCGCCCCGCTGCCCGCCGAGGGCTTCGACGCCCAGCTCTCCCTGCTCACCGGCATGGCCGCCGCAGATCTGATGCTGTCGTCCGGCACCGGGGTGCTGCGCACGCTCCCCGCCGCCCCCGACGGCGCGGTCGGCCGGCTGCGCCGTACCGCCACCGCCCTGCGCGTCGACTGGCCGCACCACGTCTCGTACGCCGCGCTGGTGCGCTCCCTCGACCCCCGCGAACCCCGGCACGCGGCCTTCCTCCAGGAGTGCACGGCCCTGCTGCGCGGCGCGGGCTGCACCGTCTTCCGCGACTTCGCCCTCCCGGAGATCACCACCCACTCCGCCGTCGCCGCCCCCTACGCCCACTGCACGGCCCCGCTGCGCCGCCTCGCCGACCGCTACGCCACGGAGATCTGCCTGGCCGTGGCCGCCGGCCGGCCGGTGCCCGAGGAGGTCCTCGCCGCCCTGGACGCACTGCCCGAGCGGATGGCCGACGGCGGCCGCCGTGCCGCCACGGTGGAACGCGCCTGCGTCGACATCGTCGAGGCGGCCCTGCTGAAGGACCGGATCGGCGAGGTCTTCGACGCCTGCGTGATCGACCTGGCCGAGCACCGCCCCACCACCGGCACGGTCCATCTGGAGTCCCCGGCGGTCGTGGGCCGCGTCGACGGCGACGGCCTCCTGCTCGGCGAACGCCTGCGGGTACGGCTCACGGAAGCGGATCCGGGAGTGGCGAAGGTGCGTTTCGTGCCTGCGTGAGCGCTGCCGCGAGAAGGCCCGGCTCGTCGGCGTGGAGGCGCACGACCCGCACCTCGCGGCGTCGGCCGAGGAACGTGACGTGGGTGACCGGCTCGGCCAGCTCCAGCGTCACCGAGGTCTGATGCCCGACGGCCACGTCCAGCTCACCGGGCGTCCGCTCCCGCCCCGTCCGCAGCTCACGCCGTACGGAGCCGACGGCGGCGAGCGGTATGCGAAGGTCGACATGGGCGGCGTACCGCACCCGCAGCGCGTCCGCCTCCAGGACGTGCGGCCGCACGACGGACGCGGCGTGCAGCCCGACGACCACGACGACCGTGTACACGTCCAGCACCAGCACCACCGCGTGCACCGCGGGCCAGCCGCGCAGCAGCACGGACATCGTGAACGTCTCGATCACGCACACGAACGCGAAGCCGGACATCACGGCGCCCTGCCCGCGGGCGTAGCCGAAGACCTGGCCGGGGACGCGGCGGGGACGCCGCAGGACCCACCGGACGAGGCTCGTCAGCAGTCGCAGCTCGTGCCCGGCGAGCCGCAGCACGAGCCTCATGCGGGACCCTCCTGGAGCAGCGTGATCGTCAGCCGGACCGCCTCCGCCTGGGCCGGGGCCAGATCCGCGTAGAAGGCGCGCAGGAAGCCGTGCCCGTGGTCGATCCCGGTGTCGGGGACCGTCCCGGGCGGGACGAGCCCGGCCAGCGCGCGGGCCGCCTCCGCCACCCGGGGATCGTCCGGCTCGGCGTCGGCGAGGGCGTCGAGCAGCGCGTACGTCTCGTGCGCGCGTGCCATCCCCTCCGGGCTGCCGAGGACCTCGCCCAGCGCGGAGGCCATCCGTCCCCGGGTCTCGGGCGGCGCCGCGGTGTCGATCAGCGCGAGGAACTCCCGGTCCTTGGCGGCCATGGGGGAGTCGGGGCGGGTCCGGCCGAAGAGCGCGGCCAGCTCGGGCGACACCGGCGCCTCCGCGGGCAGCTCCTCCGCCTCCAGCAGCACCTTCAGCCGTGCCCGCCGCTCCCGGAGCGCGGCCTCCTGCCGGGCCAGGTCCTCGTCCAGCTCGGTCAGCACCTCCACGAGGTCCTTGCCCGCGTCCTCCGCCAGCACGTCCCGCACCTCGGCGAGGCCCAGTCCCAGCTCGGTCAGCCGCCGGATCCGCGCGAGGGTCACGGCATGGCGCAGCGTGTAGTCCCGGTAGCCGTTCGCCAGCCGCTCCGGCTCCGGCAGCAGCCCCAGGTGGTGGTAGTGCCGCACGGTCCGCGGGGTCACCCCGACCGCGTCGGCGAGTTCTCCGATCCGCATACGACCAGTAGAGAGCCTGACGCTACGGCAGGGTCAAGCGCCGCCTTGCCGCCTCGCCGCCTTGCCGCCTTGCCGCCTTGCCGCCTCGCCGCCTCGCCGCCTGACGTCGGCGGGGCTCCTGTGCCACGATCGAGGGAACGGTTCCCGATCTCTCGGACAGGTGGTCAGCCCGTGTCCCAGTCTGGCGAGCGACCGAAGGAGGGGCGTGACATGACTGCCATGGCCCATGAGCCGCTCACGCAGGAAGACGTCCTGCTGGAGGGTTTTCTCGCCCTGGACACCCCGGAGGGATTCCGGGCGGAGCTGATCGAGGGGGAGATCGTTGTGACACCGCCGCCGGACGGGGATCACGAGAAGTACATCAGCAGGATCATCAGGCAGGTGATCAAGCGGTCCCGCTCGGAGATGGACTTCTCCGGGAACAAGGGGCTGAAGATGCGCAGCGGCGGGGCCTGCCCGAAGAACCACCTGATCCCGGACGCCACGGTCGGTCCGGTCGAGCTCGATCTCTTCGGCGGCGCCGACCCCTGGATGCCCCCCGAGGGCGTCGCCCTGGTCCTGGAGGTGACCTCCACCCGGCCCGCCGCCGACCGGGAGACCAAACGCCGCTGTTACGCCCGGGCAGGCATCCCGCTCTACCTGCTCGTCGACCGTGACGCCTCCTCCCTCACTCTGTTCAGCGACCCGAAGACCGAGGACTACCGCGAACACATCACCCTCCCCTTCGGCAAACCCCTCTCCCTGCCCGAGCCCTTCGGCTTCGACCTGGAGACCGCGGACTTTCTCTGACCCTCCCGGCGTTGCACCCCGTGGAGCCGGAAGGAGCGCGGGGTGGCCGAACAGGCGTTGTGGACGCGGGCGCGGATGGGGCGGTGCGGTCCGCCGCTGGATCTGCTGACCGCCCGGTTCCAGCGGCACGTCTACGCCCCGCACGCGCACGAGGAGTTCACCATCGGGGTGTGCGTCGGCGGGTCGGAGGTCATCGACTACCGCGGCGGACACATACGCACCGGACCGGGATCGATCGTCGTCCTCGCGCCCGGCGAGATGCACACCGGCGGGCCCGGCACGGCCACCGACGGCTACGCCTACCGCGCCCTGTACGCGGACCCGTCGCTCCTGCGGGAGGGCACGCTCGGGACGCCGTACTTCCCCGAACCCCTCCTCGACGACCCCGAGCTGGCCGCCGCGCTGCGGCTGACCCACACCGAGCTGGCCGCCTGCCCCGACCCCCTGGAGACCGAGTCCCGGCTGCCGTGGCTGCTCACGGCCCTCACCCGCCGTCACTCCACGGCCCGCGCCACGACCGACCTGGTCCCCGGCGCCGACCGGGTCGCGCACGAGGTCCGCGACCGCCTCGCCGACGAACTGCTCGCCCCGCCCTCCCTGGCCGACCTCGCCGCCGACCTGGGTCTGTCCCGCTACCAGCTGCTGCGCGCCTTCCGCACGACCATGGGCGTCCCGCCGTACGCCTGGCTCGCCCAGCACCGGGTGAGCCGGGCCCGCAGCCTGCTCGACCGCGGACTGCGCCCCGCCGAGGTGGCGGGCCTGGTGGGCTTCGCCGACCAGGCGCATCTGACCCGCTGGTTCCGCCGGGTGCTGGGGGTGACCCCGGCGGCCTACCGCAACAGCGTTCAAGACGCCAGGGGCTGATCCGGCCGACACTCGCCGCATGACTGCACGCGGCTGGTTCCTGTTCTCCCTGATGGGAGTCGTCTGGGGCATCCCCTACCTGATGATCAAGGTGGCGGTGGACGAGATGTCCCCGTCCGTGGTGGTGTTCGCGCGCTGTGCGATCGGCGCCGTGCTCCTGCTGCCCTTCGCGCTGCGCCAGAGCGGTCTTGCCGCCACCGTCCGCGCCCACTGGCGCCCCATGCTGGCCTTCGCGTGCATCGAGATCGTGGGCCCCTGGTGGACCCTCACCGACGCCGAACGTCATCTCTCCAGCTCCACCGCGGGCCTGCTCATCGCGGGCGTGCCGATCGTCGGCGTGGTCCTGGCCCGCTCCTTCGGCGACACGGAGCACCTCGGCGCACGGCGGCTGACGGGGCTGGCCGTCGGACTCGGCGGCGTGGCGGTGCTGACCGTCCCCCACCTGACCGGCGGGGACGCCCGCTCCCTGGCCGAGGTCCTGCTGACGGTCGTCGGCTACGCGACCGCTCCGCTGATAGCCGCCCGGTGGCTGAAGAACGTCCCCACGCTGCACCTGATCACCCCCTGCCTGGCCTTCGCGGCTCTCGTCTACGCCCCCGCGGCCGCGCTGACCTGGCCCTCCACGACGCCCTCCGGGCAGGGCCTGGCGGCACTGGCGGGGCTCGGCGTGATCTGCACGGCGGTCGCCTTCGTGGCCTTCCTGGAGCTGATCAAGGAGGCCGGCCCGACCCGGGCGACCGTCATCACCTACGTCAACCCGGCGGTGGCGGTGACGGCGGGAGCGCTGTTCCTGGACGAGTCCCTCACCCCCGTGATCGTGGTGGCCTTCTCCCTGATCCTCGTCGGCTCGGTGCTGGCGACAGCGGCCCCGCGCAGGCCGGTAACATGGTCGCCACGGCAGACGAGCCGGGCGGACGGCCGCGTGGAGTCCCCTTAGGGGCTTCCCGAGGAACGTCCGGGCTCCACAGGGCAGGGTGATGGCTAACGGCCACCCGGGGTGACCCGCGGGACAGTGCCACAGAAAACAGACCGCCCGGCGCTCAGGCGCCGGGTAAGGGTGAAACGGTGGTGTAAGAGACCACCAGTGCCCAGGGCGACCTGGGCAGCTAGGTAAACCCCACCCGGAGCAAGGTCAAGAGGAGCGCCGTGAAAAGCGCTCTGCGCGGACGTTCGAGGGCTGCCCGCCCGAGTCCGCGGGTAGACCGCACGAGACCGGCGGCAACGCCGGTCCTAGATGGATGGCCGTCACCGAGGGGCCCGCGAGGACCCCTCGGAACAGAACCCGGCGTACAGCCCGACTCGTCTGCCGCTCAAGGCTTCCCGCCGGCGGGAACCTCGCCCCGCCCCGGGCCCCTCGGCGTCCACAGGCGGCCCAGCGGGGCCGGTTCGTCGAGCTGGGCCGTGCTGCTGACGCCCGGCACCGGCATCAGCGGCAGCGGGCCGTCCGGGCTCACCCGCATCCGGCGGCCCCGCCCGGCCGGACACCCCGGCCTGGAGCGGCTTCCGCTCCACCACGACCGTCCAGCTCCCCCCGCCCGCGCCGACCGCGACCGGCCGGTCCGCACCCGGCCACCGGCGCCGGGGCGTGTGCGTCCGCGGCCGGGGGCGTGGCAGGCTGGCGCGCATGGCGGACGAGCGCGCGTCGGACACCGGCATGTGGAACGACATCGACGCCCTGTGGGCATGGCTGGACGGCCATCGCGCGCACGGCGGCCGCGAGGCTCTGCTGCTGCGCATGCTGAAGCTGTCCGAGGAGGTCGGCGAGGCCGCCCAGGCGGTGATCGGGGCGACCGGGCAGAACCCGCGCAAGGGCGTCACCCACACCTGGGAGGACGTCGAGGCCGAGCTGTGCGACGTGGTGATCACCGCGCTGGTGGCCCTGCGCACGCTGACCCCCGACGCACGGGAGACCTTCGCGCGGCATCTGGCCCGGGTGACGGAGCGTTCCCTGGGCGGGTGAGCGTTCCCTCGGACGGCGAACGCTCCCTCGGGCCGGCGAGCGTTCCCTCGGGCGGCGAGCGTTCCCGGACGGGCGAGCGCGACACCGGGGCGCGACGCCGGAGGGTGTGACGCCGGAGGCGTGACACCGGGGAGCGCGCGTGTCCCGCTACTCCCCGAGCAGCGGCTCCTGGTCGTCGAACAGGGTTGCCTGCTCGGCCCGTTCGTCCTTGCGCAGCCGCTGATTGCGGGTGCCGACGACGACCGCGGTGACCGCGGCCGTCGCGCCGAGTGCCAGCGGGACCATCCAGCCGCGGTCGACGGCATGGCCGAGCGCGTGGTCCAGGGACAGCCGGCCGGGTCCCGCGACGGCGAGACCCGTGGCGGCCAGACCCAGCGTGGCGGCGTACTCGTAGCCGCCCTCCTGGTTGAAGAAGCCGTTCGGGGCGTGCACCGCGGCCGCGCCCCCCATCGCCCCGGCCGCCGCGGAGCCCGCGGCCGGTGTGGCCAGGCCCAGCGCCAGCAGGGTGCCGCCGCCCATCTCGGCGAGGCCCGCCGCGGTCGCGCTGGTCCGGCCCGGCCGGTAGCCGACGGATTCCATGAACTGGCCGGTGCCCTCGATGCCGTGGCCGCCGAACCAGCCGAACAGCTTCTGCGCGCCGTGCGCGGCGAGCACCCCGCCGGTGGCGAGGCGGAGCAGCAGCAGGCCCAGATCACGTCGGTCGTAGCAGGTCACGATGGCTCCCGGGAGAGGTGAGAGGCGGGCGGAGACGACCCCGCTCCGTGTCGCGTGTCCACCGTCCCATCCGTCACACCCGGCGGCCCGGCCCACGCGGCCGTTCGGGTGGCGTTCCGGGCGGCCGTTCGGACGGGGGGCGCTCCGGTGGCGGGTGCGGGGGGCCGGTGTGAGGCTGGGCGCCATGACGATTCAGACCGCCAAGCTCAGCGACCCGGCCGTCCGGGCCTTCGTCACCGCCGTCAACGCGCACGACCGCGCCGCGTTCGAGAACCTGCTCACGTCGGACGCGACCATGTCGGACGACGGCTCCGACCGGGACCTCGCCGACTGGGTCGACCGGGAGATCTTCTCCTCCAACGGCCACATGGACGTCGACCGGGAGTCGAACAACGGCCGGGATCTGATCGCCGGCTACCGCAACGACACCTGGGGCGAGATGCGCACCCGCTGGCACTTCGAGGTCGAGGGCGGAAAGATCTCCCGCTTCGAGACGGGCCAGGCTTGACCGGTGCCCCGGGCCCGGCCCGGCCGAAGTGATGCGGCAGCCGTTCCACGGGCCGGTGCGTATCCCGCCGTCCCGGACGGGATCCACCCCCACCCGGCGCCGTGGAACGACTGCCGCCTTCCCCCCTCCGGATTGGCCGGAACTACAGAGCTCCAAGTGTGAAGCTCTTGTGTAGGAGAGTTGAGCATATGGCGCCTACCGGCCGCAATGGGGCGGACCTTGAAATTCCGGTTGTGTAAATAGCGGCCCCTTTCCGGACGTCGGCCCGCCGCTCGCCCGCCGTCCGCCCGTCGCGGGTCCGCCGCAGGGTCCTCAGCCGCGCCCCACGTAGGGCATCGCGGTCGCCAGCACCGTCGCGAACTGCACGTTCGCCTCCAGCGGCAGCTCCGCCATGTGCCGTACCGTGCGCGCCACATCGGCCACGTCCATCACCGGCTCCGGCACCGTCCGGCCGTCCGCCTGGAGCGCTCCCGTCCGCATACGGGCCGTCATGTCCGTCGCCGCGTTGCCGATGTCGATCTGCCCCACCGCGATGCCGTACGCCCGGCCGTCCAGCGACAGCGACTTGGTGAGACCCGTCAGCGCGTGCTTGGTGGCCGTGTAGGCGACCGAGTGCGGCCGGGGCGCGTGGGCGGAGACGGACCCGTTGTTGATGATCCGCCCGCCCCGCGGGGTCTGCTCCTTCATCTGGCGGTACGCCGCCTGCGCGCACAGGAACGCCCCGTTGAGGTTGGTGTCCACCACGTGCCGCCATGCCTCGTAGGGCAGTTCCTCCACGGGTACGCCGCCGGGTCCGAACGTGCCCGCGTTGTTGAACAGCAGGTCCACGCGGCCGAACCGGCCGACGGCCGCCGCGAACAGCGCGGCCACGTCGTCCGGCCGCGACACGTCGGTGCGCACGGCGAGCGAGGTGCCCTCCGGCGCGAGCGCCGCCGTCTCCTCCAGGGTCTCGGCGCGGCGGCCCGCCAGCACCACCGACCAGCCCGCGTCCAGCAGCTCCACGGCGACCGCGCGGCCGATCCCGGAGCCCGCCCCGGTCACCACCGCGATCCCCGGCCTGTCACCGGTCTCCAAGGTGTTCATGGCCCCGCAGCGTACGGGAAGGTCCGGGATGCGGAACTCACATTCCGCGATGTGGGTGTCGTGTGTTCGTCGCCCCGGACCCGTCCGGCCCCTGCCGTCGCTGCGGGTTCAGTCCGCCGGGGGCCAGGCGTCGCCCCACTCCGCGTCGCGGGCCGCCTTGTACAGGTCGCCGTGCCGCTTGGTGACCGTCGTACGGCGCAGCTGCTCGTCGGCCTCGCACAGGTCGAGGAGCACCTGTCCCTTGCGGATCTGCGGACGCCGTACGACCCGGGCGGTGGCGGGGACGACGGGGGAGTCCGCGGCGGGCGGGCGCACGGCGGCGACATAGGCGAACTTCTCGTCCTCGTACGCCAGCGAGCCGCCCTTCACCTGCCGGTGCAGCGAGGAACGGCTCACCCGCGCCGCGAAGTGGCACCAGTCCTCGCCGGGCACGATCGGACAGGCCGCGCTGTGCGGACAGGGCGCGGCGACCCGGAACCCGGCGGCGAGCAGACGGTCGCGGGCCTCGATGACGCGGCCGTAGCCGTCGGGGGTGCCGGCCTCGACGATCACCACGGCCTGCGCGGCCGCCGCCGCGGCGTCCACGAGCGCGGCGCGGTCGGCCTCGGCCAGCTCGTTGAGGACGTAGGACACCGTGACGAGATCGGTGCTCTCGATGGTGAGCGCCGCTCCGATCCGGGAGCGCCGCCACTGCACGCCGCGCAGCGCCGGGTTGGCGGCCGCGATCTCCCGGCCCAGCGCCAGCGCGGGCTCGGCCCAGTCCAGCACCGTCACCTCGCGCGGCCCGTCCCAGGTCGCGCTCACCGCCCAGGTGGCCGCTCCGGTGCCGCCGCCCACGTCCACCTGGCTGCGCGGGGCCCAGCCCGGCACGGCCGCGGCGAACGCCTCCAGCGCCTGCGACACCGCCGCGAAGGTGGCCGGCATCCGGTACGCCGCGTACGCCGCCACGTCCGCCCGGTCCCGCAGGATCGGCGCGTCGGTCGGGGTCGCACCCCGGTAGTTGGCGATCAGCCGCTCCACCGCCTGGGCGGCCTGCCGCGGCGGGAGGCCGTCGAGCAGCCCGGCGAGGGAGGCGCGGAGGGTTTCGGCGGGGGAGGCGGGGGCGTTCACCCGGCGATTCTCTCAGGTCGCCCGGGCCTCCCCGCCCGGCCGCCGGGAGCCCTGGACCCGGGCCTCCTCGCCCGGCCGCCGGGGCCTCCTCGCCCGGCTGCCCGGGAGCTCCCCGTCCGGCCGCCGGGAGCCCGGCCGCCGGGACCTCCTCGCCCGGCCGCTGGGACCTCCTCGCCCGGCTGCCCGGGAGCTCCTCGCCCGGCCGCTGGGACCTCCTCGCCCGGCTGCCCGGGAGCTCCTCGCCCGGCCGCCGGGAGCCCTGGACCCGGACCTCCTCGCCCGGCCGCCGGGACCTCCTCGCCCGGCTGCCCGGGACCTCCTCGCCCGGCTGCCCGGGACCTCCTCGCCCGGCTGCCCGGGCCTCCTCGCCCGGCCGCCGGGACCTCCTCGCCCGGCCGCCGGGAGCCCTGGACTCGGACCTCCTCGCCCGGCCGCCAGGGCCCTCCGTGCTCAGACCCCCTTGACCGCCCGGGCCATCCGGGTCGCCGCGGCCGCCCTCGGCGCGCTGTCCGCCGGGCGCCGCCGGGGATGGACCGTGTTCGCCAGCAGCACCAGGAACGTGTCCGTCGCCGGGTCGAGCACCAGCGACGTGCCCGTGAAGCCGGTGTGGCCCGCCGCGCCCCGGCCCGCCAGCTCGCCCATGAACCACGGCTGGTCCAGCGCGAAGCCCAGCCCCGGCGGGGTCAGCAGCAGCTCCACGAAGTCCGGACCCAGGATGCGCGCGGGACCGTGCGAGCCGCCCGCGAGCAGCGCCCGGCAGAACACGGCGAGGTCGGGGCCCGTCGAGAACAGACCCGCGTGCCCGGCCACCCCGCCCAGCGCCCAAGCGTTCTCGTCGTGCACCACCCCCCGCAGCATCCCGCGGTCCGCCTTCGCCCAGGGCCGCCGCTGGTCCTCCGTCGCCGCCGCGCCCGGACTCGGCCCGAACCGCGTGGCCGTCATCCCCAGCGGCCGGGTGATGCCCTCGTGCACCAGCACGTCCAGGCCGCGCCCGGTGATGCGCTCCAGGACGTGCTGGAGCAGCAGCATGTTCAGATCCGAGTAGGTGCAGACGCCGGGCACACCCACCGGGGCCTCGGCCCGCAGCAGCGCCAGCCGTTCCACGTCGTCCGCGCAGTCGTACAGCGGCAGCTCCGGCCGCAGCCCCGAGGTGTGGGTGAGCAGCTGTCGCACGGTGATCCCGTGCTCGGCCGCCCCGCGGAACTCCGGCAGATACGCCCCCACCAGCGCGTCGATCCCGAGCGTGCCCCGCTCGATCTGCTGCACCGCCGCCACCGAGGTGAACAGCTTGGTCAGCGACGCCAGGTCGAACGGCGTGTCCACGGTCATGGCGACCCGCCGTCCCGGCGGCAGCTCCACGCCCCGGTCGGCCACCGGGTCGTGGCGCGCGTACCGCACGGCCCAGCCCGCCGCCTCCGCGACCGCGAGCACCGGGCCGCGCCCGGCGACGACGACGGCGCCCGAGGCCCAGGGCCGCTCCCCGGAGGTGAGGCCGCGCACCTCGCGCACCAGGCGGTCGATCTCCCGGGGGTCGAGCCCGGCCCGCTCCGGCGTGCCCGTACGCAGCTTCGGCGCGCTCAGCGCTCCTCCCCGAGGTCCCCGGGGTGTGCGGCCCCGGCGGGGTCCTCCGCCCGCCACGGACGGCACAGCCCGGCGAAGCAGGCCACCGCCAGCAGGGCCGCCGACAGCTGGACGACGGCCATCGGCACGGCGGTGCGCTCCCCGGCGATCCCGACCAGCGGCGAGGCGACCGCGCCGATCAGGAACGACGACGTGCCGAGCAGCGCGGACGCCGACCCGGCCGCGTGCGTCGTGCGCATCAGCGCCAGCGCCTGGGTGTTGGGCAGCGTGAGACCCAGCGCCGTGGTCGTCACGAACAGCGTGGCCGCGACCGGCACGAGCCCCGTCTCGCCGAACACACCCAGCGACAGCAGCAGCAGCACCGTCGCCGCGGCCGTCACGACCGCCAGCCCGATGCCCAGCACCCGCTCCAGCCGGACCCGCCCCACCAGCACCTTGCCGTTGAACTGCCCGGCCGCGACCAGCCCGATCGAGTTCAGGCCGAACAGCAGGCTGAACGCCTGCGGCGAGGCACCGTGGATCTCCTGCATCACGAACGGCGAGGCGGAGATGTAGGCGAACAGCACGGCGAAGGCGAGACCGCCGGTGAGCGTGTACCCGGTGAAGGGCAGGTCCGCCAGCAGCCCGCGCATCGAGCGCAGCGCCTCCCCGACGCCGCCCGTGTGCCGCTGGGCGGCGGGCAGCGTCTCCGGCAGCCGCGTCCACACCAGCGCGGACAGCAGCACCCCGATCACCGCGAGGACGACGAACACGATCCGCCAGTCCGCCACCCGCAGGATCTGTCCGCCGATCAGCGGCGCGACGACCGGGGCCGTGCCCGAGATCAGCATCAGGGTGGAGAAGAAACGGGCCATCGCCACGCCGTCGTACAGGTCGCGCACCACGGCCCGCGCGATGACGATCCCGGCGGCACCCGCGAGCCCCTGCGCCAGCCGGAACGCCACCAGTGTCCCGGCGGTCGGCGCGAAGGCGCACAGCGCGGTGGCGACGACGTACACCGCGAGGCCCGCCAGCAGCGGACGGCGCCGGCCCCAGCGGTCGCTCATCGGGCCGACCACCAGCTGGCCCAGCGCCATGCCCAGCAGACACGCGGTGAGCGTGAGCTGCACGGTCGCCGCGGGCGCGTGCAGCGAGCGGGTGACCTCCGGCAGCGCCGGGAGGTACATGTCCAGCGCGAGCGGGGGTGTGGCGGTCAGCCCGCCCAGGACGAAGGTGACGAGAAGGCCGGTGCGGCCCGCCGGACGGACGGGCGGCCCGGCCGGTGGCGCGGCCGCCCGCGGCAGATCAGGTGTGGACGCCCCGCCCTCGGCCATGTGCCCCTGCCCCTCCCTCGTCACGCCGTGCGCTCCCTATGCTCTCAGCTCGAACAACCATGCTGATGGTCAGTGCTGATTGTCACCGAGCGAGGGCGGGGCGGGAATGACGACGGACGGCGTGCGCTGGGGGATCCTGGCGACCGGCGGGATCGCGGCGGCGTTCACGGCGGATCTGGTGGATCTGCCGGACGCGGAGGTGGTGGCGGTCGCGTCGCGCACCGAGGATTCGGCGAAGGCGTTCGCGGAACGTTTCGGGATCCCGCGGGCCTACGGCGACTGGTCGGCGCTGGCGATGGACGAGGAGGTCGACGTCGTCTACGTCGCCACCCCGCACGCGGCGCACCGGGAGGCCGCGGGCCTGTGCCTGGAGGCCGGGCGCAACGTCCTGTGCGAGAAGGCGTTCACGCTGAACGCGCGCGAGGCCGGGGAGCTGGTCTCCCTGGCGCGTGAGCGCGGGAGCTTCCTGATGGAGGCGATGTGGATGTACTGCAACCCGCTGGTGCGGCGGCTGAAGGCGCTGGTCGACGACGGCGCGCTCGGCGAGGTGCGTTCGGTGCAGGCGGACTTCGGGCTGTCCGGCCCCTTCCCGCCCGCGCACCGGCTGCGTGATCCGCGGCAGGGCGGGGGAGCGCTGCTGGACCTCGGGGTGTACCCGGTGTCGTTCGCGCAGCTGCTGCTCGGGGAGCCCGCCGACATCGCGGCGCGAGCGGTGCTCTCGGACGAGGGCGTCGATCTCCAGACAGGTGCGCTGCTCTCCTGGGAGAGCGGTGCTCTCGCATCGGTGCACTGCTCCATAGTCGGCGGTACGGCGGTCCAGGCGTCCGTCACCGGCTCGCTCGGCCGTATCGACGTCCCCGGCGGCTTCTTCCACCCGGACCGCTTCGTCCTGCACCGCGACGGCCGCGACCCCGAGGAGTTCGTCCTCGGCCCGGCGGACGGGCCGCGCACCACCCTCCGGCACGAGGCCCGTGAGGTGATGCGCGCCCTGCGGGCCGGCGAGACCGAGTCCCCGCTCGTCCCGCTCGACGGCACCCTCGCCGTGATGCGCACGCTGGACACGATCCGCGAGCGCATCGGGGTGCGCTACCCGGGGGAGTGAGGGCCGCCCCGGAGGAGTGAGAGGCCGCCCCGGGGGGCGGGCGCCACCCCGGGCGCGGCCCCGGGCGCGACCCTTCGGGCGAGACGCGGCGTCTCGCCTCTTGGTATCGTCGTCCCATGGTCGACAAGCCCGCCCCCGACGCCCGCCGCCGCAGCGAGAAGTCCCGCCGCGCGATCTACGGCGCCGCCCTCGCCCTCGTCGGCGAGGCCGGCTACGCCAGGACCACCGTCGAGGGGATCGCCGCCCGCGCCGGGGTCGGCAAGCAGACCATCTACCGCTGGTGGCCCTCCAAGGCGGACGTCCTGCTGGAGGCGTTCCTCGACCTCGGGGAACAAGCGGCCCGGGCGGCGGGCGCCGGGGAGGGAGAGGTGTACGGCATCCCGGACACCGGCGACCTCGCCGCCGACCTGAAGGCCGTCCTGCGCGCCACCGTCGACGAACTCCTCGACCCCCGCTTCGAGGTCCCCTCCCGCGCCCTCGCCGCCGAGGGCGTGGTCAACGAGCAGCTCGGCCGTGAGTTCGTCGCCAAGCTCCTCGAACCCCAGCTCCAGCTCTACGTCGACCGGCTGCGCGCCGCCCAGGAGGCCGGCCAGGTGCGCGGTGAGGTGGACCCGCGCATCGCCCTGGAGCTGTTCGTCTCCCCGCTCGCCCAGCGCTGGCTCCAGCGCACCGCGCCGATCTCCTACGAGTACACCGACACCCTCGTCGACTACGCCCTGAACGGCCTCGCCCCGCGCGACGCCCGGGGGTGACGGTCCGCGGCGGCGGTCCGGGAGGCGGGGGCCGGAGAGGGCGGACGGGCCGGAGGCAGTGGCACGGAGTGTCACATTCCGGCTCGATGTCCCCCGCCGCAAGTCCCGGTAATCCCGGCAAAGCGTCCCATCGGCCGTGATCGGCGGTGTGGGGTATGTCTCGCCCCGCCCTTCCCGGTTGTCGGCTCCGGCCCCCCAGGGCGCAGGATGGTGGGACCATGAGGCATGCTGGGCGCACGACGGCGAGGGCGAGGGGATAGATGAGCGCGGAGTTCGGCGGTCGGACCGGCCTGCGGGGCAGACTCGCCCAATGGCTGCGCAGGAGCGGCCAGGAGCAGGCCGCCGCCGGCGAGGGCGGCCGTGAGGCCCTGCTGCTCGCCGCCGCCGGTGCGGGCCTGCCGCTCGCGCCCGCCGCGCACCCCGCCCCCGGCTACCGCTGTTCCTGCGACCGCGTCGGCTGTCCCACCCCCGCGCGGCACCCCGTGTCGTTCGCCTGGCAGACGCAGTCCACCACCGACCGCGCGCAGATCGAGCGCTGGGCCCGGCATCAGCCGCAGGCCAACTTCATCACCGCGACCGGCATGGTCCACGACGTCCTCGACGTCCCGCTGGAGGCCGGCCGCGAGGCCCTGGAGCGGCTTCTCGCCGACGGGGTCGAGGTCGGGCCGGTCGCCGAGAGCGACGACGGCCGCATGCTGTTCTTCACCCTCACCCGCGGCACCCCCGAGGACGAGGACGAGTGGTGGCCGTGCGAGCTGGACTGCCACCCCGAGACCATGGACGAGCATCCCGGTCTGCGCTGGCACTGCCGCGGCTCGTACGTCCTCGTGCCGCCCGCCCGGCTGCCGGGCGACGACAACAAGACCGTCCACTGGGTACGGGGCCCGGAGCACGCCCTGTCCGAGCCGCTGTCGCTGCTGGAGCACCTCACCGACGCCTGCGCCCGCCACACGGGCCATGCGACGGCCGCGTGGCCGCTGCGTCACTGACCCGAGGGGCGCGGGACACCGCGCGACAGACCACGGAGGCGCGGCGGACGCACCACGACCGCCGGGAGCACGACCGCCGGGAGCACGGCCGTCAGGAGCACGACCGCCGGGAGCACGGCCGTCAGGATCACGGCCGCCGGCGGATCACTCGCCCTTCGCGCCCGTCAGCCCCTGGATCCGGCCCAGCATCTTCACCTCGGCGCCCTTGCGGGGATCCAGCACCACCTCGTTGGACACGAACTCCAGCGTCAGCGACTGCTTGATCTCGCCCGAGGTGAGAGCCAGCACGTCGTCGCCGGGCGTCGGCACGGACGCCCCCGCCGCGGCGGTCTGCTTCTCGTAGTGGTGCGTGGCGAAGAACACCAGCGCGCCCCCGTCGGCCGTGCGCAGCGCGAGCGGTGCGTAGCCGCCCTCGGCCAGTGGCCCGTCGATGTACTGCCGCGCCAGTCCGGGCCGGTTGGCGTTCTTCTCGCGCTGCTCGCGCCAGTCCGACGTGTGCGTGCCGTCGGCGAAGGGCGCCTTGCCGTCCTTGAGGTAGGACACGTACGACCGGCTCAGGTCCGAGGGCGAGACGGCGAGTTCGGGCGAGTCCGCGGGGACGGCCTCGGCGTGGCCGTCCTCGTCCTTCTTGAACGCGGGTACCTCGCCCGGTGCGACGAGCGTCAGATACGCCACCTCCCAGGCCGCGTCCCGGGAGCCGCGGGTGAACACCAGCAGCCAGCGGGCGTCGCCGCCCTTGTTGGCCCTGGCGTCGGCGAGGAACCAGCGGGGCCAGCCCGCCTTCTCCACGATCGTGAACCGCGCGTCCGTCAGCTCCAGCGGCGTGTGCGCCGGGTTGCCCTCGGGGTGGTTGGCGCGGCCCGCCTCGAGGCGGGCCCCGTCGATGTCGGCGAGCGCACCGGTGACCCGGCCGGCGTCCAGGGAGGCGTCGTAGGTCTTGTCGGCCGCGTTGTACGCCTTGGTGAAGTCCCGGAGCGCCTTCGCGGCCTCGGCCCGGGTGGCCGCGGGGAGCACCTCGCGCTCCCCGCGCACCACGACGCACCCGCTCGCCGTCAGCGACAAAGCGGTCAGAGCCGCCGCCACGAGTGCGTTCCGGTCACGCCTGCGGAGCCTCGGACGGCTGCGATCCCTGGTCATCGGACTGCTTCACCTTCCCCTTCCCGGAGGGGAACCCTACCGGGGACAGGAAGAGCGCGAGCGTCGGGATCAGGTACAGCAGCCACACCGTGACCTGAAGAACGGTCGGCTCGGGCTGGAAGTTGAAGACGCCCTTCAGCAGTGTGCCGTACCAGCTGTCCGGCGGGATCGCGTCACTGACGTCGAACGCCTTGTCCGTCAGACCGGGCACGAAGTCGGCTTCCTGGAGGTCGTGGACGCCGTACGCCAGCACGCCCGCCGCGACCACCACGAGCATGCCGCCGGTCCAGGTGAAGAACTTCGCCAGGTTGATGCGCAGCGCGCCCCGGTAGAACAGCCAGCCCAGCAACACCGCGGTGGCCAGGCCCAGTCCGGCGCCGGCCAGCGGGCGCGGGGTGCCGTCGCCGGCCGCGCGCACCGACGTCCACACGAACAGGGCGGTCTCCAGGCCCTCCCGGCCGACCGCGAGGAACGCGGTGGCGACCAGGGCGGCCGTGCCCATCTGCAGGGCGGAGTCGAGCTTGCCGTGCAGCTCGGCCTTCAGGTGCCGGGCGGTGCGCCGCATCCAGAAGACCATCCAGGTCACCAGGCCGACCGCGACGAGCGACAGCGAGCCGCCGAGCATCTCCTGCGCCTCGAACGTCATCTCCTGGGAGCCGAATTCGAGGGCGCAGCCGAAACCGAGGGCGACCGCGACGGCGACGCCGATGCCGGTCCAGATCGGCTTCAGCGCGTCGCGGCGGCCGGTCTTGACGAGGTAGGCGATCAGGATGCAGACGACGAGGCTGGCCTCCAGGCCCTCCCGCAGACCGATCAGATAGTTGGAGAACACCGCTCACGCCTCCTTGGCGAACAGCGTGCGGCCCCACCAGTCGTCCTTGTCGCGGACGCCGGGCGGGACGGCGAAGACCGCCGAACCCACGTGCTGGATGTACTCGTTGAGGGCGTCCGTGGCGAGGTTGCGCTGGACCGGGATGAAGCCCTTGCGGACGTCCCGCTGGTAGGCGAGGAAGAACAGGCCCGCGTCCAGGCGGCCGAGGCCGTCGGTGCCGTCGGTGAAGGAGTAGCCGCGGCGCAGGAGGGTGGCCCCGCTGTTGGCCTCGGGGTGGGCGAGCCGTACGTGCGCGTCGGGCTTCATGGCCTTCAGGAACGGCTCGTCGCGCTCCTTGGCCTTGCCGACGGGGGCGCCCTCGCCCTTGTCGCGGCCGAAGATGTCCTCCTGCTCCTGGAGCGAGGTGCGGTCCCAGGTCTCGATGTGCATCCGGATGCGCCGCGCGACCAGGTAGGACCCTCCGGTCATCCAGCCGGCGCCGTCCTTCTCGCCGACCCACACGAACTTCTCCAGCCGGTCGGACTCGGTGCCCGCGATGTTGCGGGTGCCGTCCTTGAAGCCCATGAGGTTGCGCGGGGTCTGCTCCTCGGGCGTGGTGGAGGAGGTCTTGCCGAAGCCGAGCTGGGACCACCTGACGACGACCTTGCCGAAGCCGATGCGGGCCAGGTTGCGCACCGCGTGCACGGCGACCTGGGGGTCGTCCGCGCATGCCTGGATGCACAGGTCGCCGCCGCTGCGGTTCCTGTCGAGGTTGTCGCCCGCGAACTTCGGCAGATCGACCAGGGCCTCGGGGCGCCGTCCGGCGAGGCCGAACTTCTCGAACAGCGACGGGCCGAAGCCGATGGTCAGGGTCAGCCGGGAGGGCTTGAGGCCGAGGGCCTCGCCGGTGTCGTCCGGCGGGGCCTCGGGCAGGCCGCCGTAGCCGCCCTCGCCGACGGGCTGTCCGGCGGCCATCCGGCGGGCGGCCTCGGTCCAGTCCTTCAGGACCTGGACGAACTCCTCGCGGTCGTCGGTGGTGACGTCGAACGCGGCGAAGTGCAGACGGTCCTGGACGGGTGTGGAGATGCCCGCCTGGTGGGCGCCGTGGAAGGGGATCGCGGCGCCCGCCTCGGCGGCCGGCGAGGCGCCGCCGGCGGAGTCGCCGGTCCGGGTCAGGGCGGCCGCCCCGCCGGCCGCGGCGGCGCCGAGCGCGAGGCCCGCGCCGCCCCAGCCCAGCAGCGAACGCCGGCTCGTCGTGGTCTGGGTGCTGTCCGTGTCGGTCATCCTCGGTTGCCCCTCGTTCACTTGACGACGACGGCGGCGGCGAGCCGGGAGAGCGGCTCGGCGAGCGCGTTCACCGCGTCCGACAGCTCCTTGCGGTCGCCCTCGGAGACCTTGTCGTACGAGGTGAACGCGTACGAGGTCGTGTTCGGGCGGTACTTGTCGAGCAGCCCGTTCAGCGCGGCGAACTGCTTGTCCAGTTCGGCGGTGAGCTTCGCGTCGTTCTCCTGGGCGACCGGCTTGAGGAGCGCGTAGGACTTCTCGGCGCCTTCGACGTTGGCCTTGAAGTCGACCAGGTCGGTGTGCGAGTAGCGCTCCTCCTCGCCGGTGACCTTGCCGGTGGCGACCTCGTCGAGGAGCTCCTTGGCGCCGTTGGCCATGGAGGTGGGGGTGATCTCGGCCTTGCCGACCCGGTTCTGCCAGTCCTTCAGGTCCTTGATCAGCAGGTCGGCGAGCTCCTTCTCACGGTCGCCGATCTTCTTGTCCTGCCACAGGGCCTTCTCCAGGCGGTGCCAGCCGGTCCAGTCGGTGGCCGGGTCCTGGCCGTCGTCCAGGCCGTCCTCGCGGACGTCGACCTTGGGGTCGATGTCGCCGAAGGACTCGGCGACCGGCTCGGTGCGCTCCCAGCCGATGCGGGAGGCGGCGTAGGCGGCCTGAGCGGCCTTCAGGTCGCCGCCCTTGACGGCCTGGGCGAACTTCTCGGCCAGCGGCAGCGTCTCGTCGGCCTGGGCCTGGACGTAGGTGCGGTACTCGGCGACGGCCTTGTCCAGGCGAGAGTCGCGCTTGGCGGCGGTCCCGCCGGTGGCCTTGATGGCCTGGCGGATGCCGTCGCCCTTCATGCCGGGCTTGCACGCGATCTGGTAGTCGCCGGCCTTCACCTCGGCGGTGACCCGCTGCTTGGTGCCGGGGCCTATGTTCTCGCGCTCGGTGACCACGCGGTCGTCGGGGAAGAGGACGTAGACCTCGGTGACCTTCGACCCCTTGTTCTCGATGGCGAGTTCGAGGTGCCCGGCGGGCACCTCCTTCTTCGACACCTCGCACGAGTCGTCGGTGGCGGTCACGCTGATGACGTGGTCCGAGCCCTCGCCGCCCTTGCTCTTCTCGGTGCAGCCCGTGACAGCGGTCAGGGCCGCCGCGGTGGCGGCGGCGGTCACGACGGAGAGGCGGACGGCGCGCATACGGGCTCCAGACGGGTGGCGTAAAACCGACGTGACCCACGCCACTTCGGCATGGGTAGGCTCGCCTAACTTATCCGAGCCTTACCTGTGCGATACCCATGCGGGCGGTGATTCAGCTCTCATAGACGGTGTATGAGCACGGGCCGATCACGATGGCTCAAACCGGACGTCATGGGAAGGTCAAAGAAACGTCAAAGGTCCCGGACGGGCACCACCATCGGCGTCCCCGTCCGCGGGTGCGCGAGCACCTCGACCGGCCGGCCGTAGACCTCCGACAGCAGCGGCCCGGTGAACACGGCGGCCGGGGAGCCGGCCGCCGCGACCCGCCCCGCCCGCAGCACCGCCACCCGGTCCGCGTACGCCGCCGCGAGACCGAGGTCGTGCAGCACCGCCACCACCGCCTCCCCGGCCCGCGCCCGCTCCCGGCACAGCCGCAGCACCAGCTCCTGGTGCCGCAGGTCCAGCGCCGCCGTCGGCTCGTCCAGCAGGAGCAGCGGGGTGCGCTGGGCGAGCACCCGCGCGAGCGCCACCCGGGCCCGCTCGCCGCCGCTCAGCGCGGAGAACGGCCGCCCGGCGAAACCCGTCACCTCGGTCGCCGCCATCGCCCCGGCCACGGCGTCGTCGTCCGCGCCGGGGTCCACGGCGGCCCAGGGCGCTCGGCCCATCCGGACGACCTCCTCGACCGTGAACGGGAAGGAGAGCTCCGCCGACTGCGGCAGGACCGCACGACGCAGGGCGAGTTCGGGCGCGCTCCACCCCGACACCGGCCGCCCGAATAGCCGTACGGTCCCGGCGGCGGGCGCGAGATCCCCGGCGAGGGCGCCCAGCAGCGTCGACTTTCCCGCCCCGTTGGGCCCGACGAGCGCGAGCACCTCGCCCGCCCGGACACCGAGGGACACCCCGTGCAGGACGGCACGGGGCCCGAGACGCACCTGGAGTCCGTCGGCCTCGGCCACCACCTCGCCCTCGCGCGGCGCGGGCGGGGGCACGGGACGGGTGCGCAGGCGGATCATGCCCAGCCTCCTTGCCCGCGACGGGTGCGGCGCAGCAGCCAGAAGAAGAACGGGCTGCCCACCAGCGCGGTCAGCACGCCCAGCGGGAGTTCGGCGGGCGCGGCGAGGGTACGGGCCGCGAGGTCCGCCGCCAGGAGCACCAGCGCGCCGCCCAGCGCGCTGCCCGGCACCAGGAAGCGGTGTCCCGGACCGGCGAGCATCCGCAGCAGATGCGGGACGACCAGACCGACGAACCCGATGACCCCGGCGACGCTCACCGCGGCGGCCGTCAGCAGCGCCACCACTAGGATCAGCACGATCCGCAGCCGCTCCACGTCCACCCCGAGGTGCCGTGCGGGCCGGTCGCCGAGCGCGAGCAGGTCCAGCCGGCGCGCGTACAGCGGAGCCAGCGTCAGCCCGGCCGCCGCGCACGGCAGTACGGCGAGCACCTTCGGCCAGGTCGCCTGCCCGAGCGAACCGAGCTGCCAGAAGGTGATCTGGTTGACCGCGGCGGTGTCCGCGAAGAACAGGAACAGGCCGATCAGCGCGCCCGCGAAGGCGTTCACCGCGATCCCGGTGAGGATCAGCGTCACGACCTCCGTACGGCCGCCCGAGCGGGACATCGCGTACACCAGCAGGGCGGTGAGCAGCCCGCCGGTGAAGGCGAGCACGGGCACGGTCCAGCCGCCGAAGGTGTCCAGGCCCAGCGAGATCGCGCCGACCGCGCCGACCGCCGCCCCGGAGGACACCCCGATGGTGCCCGGCTCGGCGAGCGGATTGCCGAACACGCCCTGCATCAGCGCGCCCGCGCAGCCCAGCGAGGCACCGACCAGCAGCGCGAGCACGATCCTCGGGAACCGGACGTTCCACAGCACGGACTCGGCCACCCGCTCCAGCTCCGCGCCCCCGAGCCCGGCCCGGTGCCGGGCGGAGGCCAGGACGTCCCCGACGGGCACCGGGAAGGCGCCGGTCGCCGCGGCCGCGGGCACCAGGGCGAGCAGCCCGGCCACGAGGGCGCCGGTCAGCCACCACACGGCACGCCGCCCGGTGCCGAGGGTGAGCGGCTTCTGCGGTACGGCGGTCATCGGGCGGTGTCCCCGTAGAGCTGCGCGACGACGGACCGCAGCACCTGGTCGGTGCGCGGGCCGTAGCTCAGCAGCACACCGTCCTCCACGGACACCACGCGCCGGTCCGCCCCGGCCGGGGTCTGGGCGACGCCCGGGATCCGTACCAGTCCCTCGACGCCGCCGACGGATGCGAGCCCCTTGCTCATCACCAGGATCGCGTCGGGCGCGGCCTGTGCCAGCGCCTCGCTGGTCAGCGGGGTGAAGTCCTTCTCCAGCCCCGCCGCGGCCCCGGCGTCGACCGCTCCGGCCGCCTCGATGAGCGAGGTCGCCCCGGAGTCCCTGCCGCCGAGGAGGTAGACGGACGCGGAGCCGCGCAGGTAGAGGAACGCCACGCGTGGCGCGGGATGCCGTTCGTCCGGGACGTCCTCGCGTGCGGCGGCGATCCGCCGCTGCGAGCGCGCGGTGAGCCGGTCGCCCGCGCCGGGCACGCCGAGCGCGTCGGCGACGGCCCTGATCCGGGGGCCGACGTCGTCGAGGCCGCGCGCCGGGGCGACGACGAGGACGGGGACCCCGGCGTCCCGGATCTGCCGCACGGCCTCCGCCGGCCCGGTCGTCTCCTCGGCGAGGACGAGGTCGGGCCGCAGCGAGAGCACTCCCTCCGCGGAGACGTCGTGCGCCCGGGTGACCAGGGGCAGGGCCCTCGCCTGGTCGAAGGTGGCGGAGACGTCCCGGGCGACGACCCGGCCGCCGAGACCCAGACCGAAGACGATCTCGCTGAGGCCGCCCGACAGCGGCACGATCCGGTCGGCCGCCCCGACGGTCACCTTCCGGCCGTCGGCCGAGACGACGGTGACGGGCAGCCGGGGCGCGGGCGTGCCGCCGAGCGGCTCGACCCGGTTCGCGGACTCCCGCCCCCCGCCCGGGTCCTCGCCCGCCGGTCCGCCGGTCCCGGCACAGCCGGCCGCCGTCAGGGCGAGCAGCGCCAGCAGGGCGCCCGCCACTCGTGTGCGCATCGGTCGCACCGTCCGCCGTTCCTCTCCGCGCCCGCAGGGAGCGCCACTCGGCCTTCGCACCGCGTCCGGCCTTCCACATCGGACGCGATGTAGCTTAGGTTAGCCTTACCTTACTCACCAGTCCTCGTTCCGTTCCGGAGGTCGGTCATGCCCGAATTCCCGCGTCCGCGCCGGTACGGCGGTGCGGCCGCGCTGTGTCTGGCCGTGCTCGGAGCCGTGCTCGCCGCCCTGCTCCCGGCCGCCCGCGCACATGCCGCGGACTCCGCGGTGCGGGGCGGACGGCTCGACTGGGGCATCAGGTCCTCGTTCCAGAGCTATGTCACCGGCCCCGTCGCACAAGGCAGTTACTCGCTCACCGGCGGCGCCGCCACGGTCGGCGACAGCAGGTTCCGCTTCCACTCCGCACGCGGCACCCACGACGGCGCCGACGGCTCCTTCGCGGCCGCGTTCTCCGGCGGCGTCCGCTTCCTCGGCCACCCCGACGGCAAGGGCGGCCACCGGCTCGACCTGACGATCGCCAACCCCGCCGTCCGCATCGCCGGCGGCACCGGCACGCTCTACGCCGACATCACCGGCAAGGACCGCGGCACCGGCCGGGTCACCAGCTCCGCGCAGGTGCCCTTCGCCACGCTCGCCCTCGGCGGCACCGACCTGCACGGCGACGGCACCGCCGTCGTGCTGGACGACGTCCCCGCCACCCTCACCGCCCAGGGGGCCCGGTCCTTCGCCGGGTACTACACCGCGGGCACCGCCCTGGACCCGGTGAGCCTGTCGGCGGACATTGTGCAGCGGGCCACGCCCACGCCCGCCCCGGAGCCGAGTACGCCCAAGTCCCCCTCCGCCGAACCGGCTTCGGGCCGCGCGCTGCGGGACGGCGCCGTCGACTGGGGCGTGCGCCGCACCTTCCGCGAGTACGTCACCGGGGACATCGCCCAGGGCGCGTGGACCCTGTCCGGCGGCGCCCGGGACGGCGGCGCCCTCTTCCGCTTCCCCGCGGGCCGGGGCACCTACGACACCGGCCGGCTGACGGCCCGGTTCGCGGGCGCCGTGCGCTTCACCGGCGCCCACGGCCTCGACCTGGGGCTCAGCGGCGTCCACGTCACCGTGCGCGGCGGCACGGGAACGCTCTTCGCGGACGTCCGCACCGCCGGCCGCCGCGACGAGAACGTCCCGCTGGTCACCTTCACCGCCGGACGGCTGACGGCGGACGGCGGCCTGGCCGTGCTCACCGAGGCGCCCGCGACACTCACCGCCCGGGGCGCCCGTGCCTTCGGCGGCCTGTACCGGGCCGGCACCGCGATGGACCCCGTCTCCCTCGCCGTCTCTCTCACCGGCGACGCCGAACTGCCCGCCCTGCCCGACCTCGGCAGCACCCCGGAGCCGGACTCCGGACCGGCCAGCCCCGGCCCGGCCGGGGCCACCCCGCCCGTCCGGCCCGTCGCGAGCGGCTCCGGCTCCGCCGCCGACGGCACCCCCGCACTCCCCGTCGCCCTCACCGGCGGCGCGTTCCTGCTCGCCGCGCTCGCGGTGACGTACGGCCTGCGCAGGCGCCGTACCCGCCGGGACCCCGCCGCCGGACAGCCGCGGGACTGACCCTCCCGCACCGCCCCTCGCGGGCGGCACCACACACCCAGAGGAGACCCACCGACATGTCCAGCAGCCCCCGCCGGACCACCGCCCTCGCCGCCGCCGTGGCGACCGCCGCCGCGCTCGGCGCCACCGCGCTCGCCACCGCAGGCGCGACCACCGCCTCGGCGGCCGAGGTCCCGCTCAGCGGCTACGAACTGACCTGGGGCATCAAGCAGTCGTACCGCTCCTACGTGACCGGCTTCGCGCAGGGCACCTTCACCCCGGCACAGGGCGCCTCGCAGGCCGCCGGCAACGGCGCGTTCACCTTCACCGAGGGCACCGGGACCTACGACTCCACCGCCCACACCCTCGGCCTCGCCTTCAAGGGCCGCCTGGCGATCGTCTCCCGGCTGCACGGCTTCTCGATCACCCTGTCCGACGTACGGTTCGACAGCGCGGCCGCCGAGATCACCGCCGACGTCACCAGGGGCGGCACCACCACCGAGGACGTGCCGCTCGCCGACGTCACCGTCACCCGCGCCATGACGGACATGGCGACCACGCTGACCGAGGAGGCCGCCGAGGTCTTCGGCAGCGCCGGCTACAAGGGCGCGGCGGGCGACCCGCTGACGGTGGTGCAGAAGACGCCCCCGACGCCGACGCCGACCCCGACGGGCACTCCCACCGCCACCCCCACTCCCACCGCCACTCCCACCGGCACCCCGTCACCGACCGCCACCGCGTCACCGACCGCCACCGCGGGACCGACGTCCACCGCCGGCCCGACCGCCTCCACCGGCCCGGACCCCACCGCGACCGCGACCGCGACCTCCACCGGCCCGGCCCCCACCGCCTCCTCCACGCCGGGCGCCTCCGCGACCGCCACCACCGAGGCGCCCGCCGGCCGCGGGGACATCGCAGGCGGCACCCTCGCCTGGGGAGTGAAGGAGTCCTTCCGGACCTACGTCGTGGACGGCGCGGCCCAGGGCCGGATCACCGTCTCCGGCGGAGCCGCCCAGGCCCCGGGCAACGGAGTGTTCACCTTCTCCGACGCGACCGGCAGCTACGACACCGGCGCGGACACCCTCGAAGCCGCCTTCGCCGGGTCGGTGAACTTCAAGGGCCACGAGGAGAACGGCACCTACGGCCTCGACCTCACCCTCGCCGGTGTGGAGGCCACCCTCGACGGCGGCACCGGCGAACTCACCGCCGATGTCACCAGCCTCGGCCGCACCACCCGCGACGTGGTCCTCGCCGACCTGACGGCGAGGCCGGCCGAGCTGTCCGCCGAGGACGACGTCATCGCCGTCGACGGGGTCGCGGCGAAGCTCACCGCCGCGGGCTCCCGGGCCTTCGGCGGCTTCTACCCGGCCGGCACCGCCCTGGACCCGGTCGATCTCGCCGTCGCCCTCACCGACGGCGCCGCACTGCCCCCCGGCGGCGGAGCGAGCCCCTCGGGCGGCACGACCCGGCCCGCGGACGGCGGCAGCGGCGGCGTCACGGCAGGCGGCGGCACCACCGGAGGCAGCGGCGGCACGACCGGCATGGTCACCGGCGGCGGCCTGGCCGCCACCGGCGCCGGCGTCCCGGTGGCCGCGCTGGGCACGGCCGCCGCGGTGACCTCCGCCGCCGGAGCGGGCGCGGTCCTCGCCGTGCGCCGCCGCCGTACGCAGGCATGACACCGGCACCCGTGAGAACGGGCGTCCGCGCGGGAGAGAAGACCGGCAGGTCACCTCTCCCGCGCGACCGGCGCCGACCGATGGTTCAATTCCCCGGTGACTGACTACGACGTGCTGCGCGTGTTCTGCGCGGCGAACGGCGGCTACGGCAACGAGCTGGGCGTCGTACGCGACGGCTCGACGGTGCCGGAGCGGGCCGGCCGGCAGGAGCTGGCCGGCAAGCTCGGCTTCAGCGAGACCGTGTTCGTCGACGACCCCGAGCGCGGGGTCGTCGACATCTACACCCCCACCCTGCGGCTGCCCTTCGCCGGTTACCCCTGCGTCGGCGCGGCCTGGCTGCTGGACGTGCCCGAACTGGTCACTCCCGCCGGGCTGGTGGGAGCCCGCCAGGACGGCGAGTTCAGCTGGATCGAGGCCCGCGCGGAGTGGGCCCCGCCGCGCACCCTGCGGCAGCACGGTTCGGCCGCCGAGGTCGACGCGCTGACGGTGCCGCCCAAGGGGGAGTGGATCTACGCCTGGGCCTGGGAGGACGAGGCCGCGGGCCGGATCCGCGCCCGGGCCTTCCCGGGCCGGGACGACGGCATCGACGAGGACGAGGCCACCGGCGCGGCCGCGCTGCTGCTCACCGCGCAGCTGGGCCGCGCCCTGAACATCACCCAGGGAGCCGGCTCCCAGCTCCTCACGGCCCCCCAGCCTCACGGCTGGGTCGAACTGGGCGGCAGGGTGGTCCTGGAACGCTAGCCCTCGAAGGCACGTCCCAGGGGCGCGGGGAACTGCGCGACGGGCCACGGCGGTGCCGCGGGGCACCGCCGACAAAGCCACCCGCGGCGGTGTTCAGGCGCTGAGCGGGTACTCCTCGCCGAGCGCCCCGAACACCGCCGTGTTCAGAGCGAAGGCGTCCCGGCACTCGGCCACGATCCGCTGCCGCTCCAGCTCGTCCGCCGCGACGGTGTCCAGCAGTTCCCGGTAGTCCCGCTTGAAGGCGGCGGGGTTGGGGATCTGCTCGAAGACGTAGAAGCGCACACCGTCGCCCTTGCGGGCGAAGCCCCACGTCCGCTCCGCCTTGTCGCGGATGATCTGTCCGCCGGAGAGGTCGCCGAGGTAGCGGGTGTAGTGGTGGGCGACGTAGCCGCCCGGCCAGTTCCCGGCGCAGTACCGCACCCGGTCCGCGTACTCCCGGGTGGCGGGCAGCGCGGTCAGGCCCGCCCGCCAGCCGGGGCCGCGCAGATGTTCCAGGTCCCGCTCCAGCGCGGCGAGCCGGAACAGTTCCGGTCTGACGAACGGCCCCGCGACCGGATCCGCGGCCAGCCGCCCGGCACCGGCCTCCAGGGCCTCGTACACGAACCACAGTTGCTCGGTGTAGCGCGCGTACGCGTCCACGCCGAGCCGGCCGCCGAGCAGGTCGCTCATGAACGTAGAGGTCTCCGCCTCCGTGTGCTGCTCGTGGGACGCGGTGCGGATGACGGTCGAGAAGCTCTCCATGCACCCCATCCTTCAAGGTTAGGCTTACCTAAGTCAATAGCCTTGCCGACAGTCTGTCGGCAAAAAGCCGCAAGGAAGAGCCCGCCCTCACCCGGTCGGAGACCGTGGGGGAGGACGGGCGGGAGGCGGGCAGGAGGCGGGCGGCCGGGCCGCCGGAGGTCACGGCAGGGTGAGGACGTCCGCTCCCGTCTCCGTGACCACCAGCGTGTGCTCGAACTGCGCCGTGCGCCGGCGGTCCTTCGTCACGACCGTCCAGCCGTCGTCCCACATGTCGTACTCATGGGTCCCGAGCGTCAGCATCGGCTCGATCGTGAAGGTCATCCCCGGCTGCATCACCGTCGTGGCGTGCGGGCTGTCGTAGTGCGGGACGATCAGGCCGGAGTGGAACGACGAGTTGATGCCGTGCCCGGTGAAGTCCCGGACCACGCCGTAGCCGAAGCGCTTGGCGTACGACTCGATGACCCGGCCGATGACGTTGATCTGCCGCCCCGGCCTGACCGCCTTGATCGCGCGGGTGAGCGACTCGCGGGTGCGCTCCACCAGCAGCCGGCTCTCCTCGTCGACGTCACCGACCAGGTAGGTCGCGTTGTTGTCGCCGTGCACCCCGCCGATGTACGCCGTGACGTCCAGGTTGACGATGTCGCCGTCGCGCAGCACCGTCGAGTCCGGGATCCCGTGGCAGATGACTTCGTTGACGCTGGAGCACAGGGACTTGGGGAAGCCGCGGTAGCCGAGGGTCGAGGGATAGGCGCCGTGGTCGCACAGGTACTCGTGCGCCACCCTGTCCAGTTCGTCCGTGGTGACGCCCGGCTCGATGATCTTCGCGGCCTCCGCCATCGCCCGCGCGGCGATCCGGCCGGCGAGGCGCATCGCCTCGACCGTCTCGGGCGTCTGCACCTCCGGACCGGTGTACGGCGTCGGCGCGGGCTTGCCGACGTACTCGGGGCGCCGGATGTTTCCGGGTACGGAACGGGTGGGAGACAGCTCCCCTGGTACGAGCAGCGACTGGCCAGACATGCCAGCGAGTCTAAGACAGCGGTCCTGGGGGACCATGACCTTGGCGAAAGGAGCCGCTGATGGCCCTGTTCAAGAAGCGCACGGCCGGCAAGCCGGGCGAGTGGTACTACTGCCTGGAGCACAAGAAGGTCGAGGAGGGGCCGGAATGCCCCGGCAAGGACCGGTTCGGCCCCTACACCACCCGTGCCGAGGCCGAGCACGCCATGGAGACGGCCCGCGAGCGCAACCTGGAGTGGGAGAACGACCCGCGCTGGCACGACGCCGCCACCGGCCGGGCCCCTGACGAGGACTGACCGGGCCGCCGGGCCCGCGCGCCGCTCAGGCCCGTGTCCCGGCCTGGGGCCCGGCCGGTTCCCCGGTCGGTGTCCCGGCCGCGGCCGCCGCCCGTTGGGCCCGTACCCGGGCGGCGTGCTCGTCGGTGCGGGCGTCGTACGTCATCAGCTTCGGCAGGCACAGTGCCAGCAGTCCCACCGCGCCCGCGCACAGCAGCCCGCCGGACCAGACCGACGTCCGCACCCCCCACCAGGCGGCGAACCCGCCCGACCTGACCTGGCCGAGCGTCGGCCCGACCGAGTACGACAGCAGCTCGATCCCGGCGAGCCGGCCCCGCAGCTCGTCGGGGATCGTCTGGTTCCACATCACCCCGCGGAAGATCCCGCTGACCATGTCGCAGCCCCCGGCGACGGTCAGGAACAGCAGCACCAGCCAGACGTTCCCGCAGACGCCCGCCGCCGCGATCGCCAGGCCCCACAGAGCGGCCGCCAGCACCACCATGCGCCCGTGCCGGTGGATCCGCGCGGTCCAGCCGCTGGTCACGCTCACCAGCAGCGAGCCCAGCGGCACCGCCGCGTACATCAGGCCCAGCGACCACTCCGCGTCCAGGTCGTCCGCGAGGAACGGCAGCACCGCCAGCGGCATCGCCAGGAACATCGCCGCGAGGTCGACGGCGTAGGTGCCGAGCAGCTCCTTGCGGCTCCAGGCGTAGCGGGCACCCTCGGCGATCGCCTTCAGCGAGGGCTTCGCGGCCTCGCGGGCGGCGGGGGAGGAGGCGAGGGGCAGGACGAGCGCGACGGACACGACGAAGGTCAGCAGATCCGCCGCGTACGCCCAGCCCAGTCCCGCGTACGCCACGACCACACCCGCCAGGGCCGGTCCCGCGACCCCGCCGACGGTCCAGCGCAGCGAGTTCAGCGAGGCCGCGGCCGGCAGATGCTCGTGCGCCACGATCCGCGGCCACAGCGAGTCCAGCGCGGGCCGCTGCACGGACACCAGCGCAGAGGAGAGCGCGGCCACGAGATACAGCGGCCACACGGCGGGCCGCGGCAGCAGCGCGTTCACCAGCAGGACCGCGCTCAGCACGCCCTGGCCGGCCTCCGTCCACACGATGAGGCCGCGCTTGTCGAGCGCGTCCGCGAGCGCACCGCCGTACAGCCCGAACACGATGAGCGGCAGCAGCTCCACGGCTCCGACGGCCCCGACCGCCGCGGCCGACCCCGTCAGCTCCTTGATCTGCACGGGCAGCGCGACGAACGTCAGGAAGCTGCCGAAGTTGGAGACCGCCCCCGACACCCACAGCCTGCGGAAGTCACGGGAGGCCCGCCAGGGGGACAGGTCGGGAAGCAGGCCGCGCAGACGCGAGGCGGAGGCGGGTACGTCGTCGTTCACGACGGGCCATGCTCGGTGGCCCCCCACGCCCGCCGCAACCGAGTTTCCACCCCGAAGAAACACGGAGACCCACCTCCGCAGAGCCCCAGAAGACCAAGCACCCCCCTCAGAGGCACGAGGGCGCCCTGACCACGGAAAGCGGCCGAGGCCCATCTCCTCAGGGGCGCGGGGAACTGCGCGAT
This sequence comes from Streptomyces sp. NPDC093094, assembly GCF_044754345.1. Classification (NCBI taxonomy): domain Bacteria; kingdom Bacillati; phylum Actinomycetota; class Actinomycetes; order Kitasatosporales; family Streptomycetaceae; genus Streptomyces; species Streptomyces sp. NPDC093094. The sequence goes on from NZ_JBIVOX010000019.1 coordinate 59,097, forward strand.
CAGCCCCCACCGGGCCCGCACCCGCCCCCTGACCGCGGAAGGCGGCCGAGGCGCATCTCTTCAGGGGCGCGGGGAACTGCGCGATCAGCCCCCACCGGGCCCGCACCCGCCCCCTGACCACGGAAAGCGGCCGAGGCCCATCTCCTCAGGGGCGCGGGGAACTGCGCGATCAGCCCCCACCGGGCCCGCACCCGCCCCGCGACCCGCTCACCACCCGGCCGGCGGCGGAGCCGTCAGCGCGTCGGCCCACCGGGACAGCCGATCCCGAAACCTGCGGCGCCCCCGCGGCAGCGGCCCCGCGTTCTCCCCGGCGGCCGCGCTCACCAGATGCTGCACCGTGTCCAGGTCCAGCTCGGCCCCCTCCCGCACCGGCAGCGACTCGTGCGCCATGGCCTCCAGCTCACCCCCCGACCCGAGCGCCAGCACCGTCACCCCGGCCCGCCGGGCCTCGTGCACCCGCTCCAGCAGCGCGGCGTCCTCGTCCGGCGCCACCGCCAGCAGCGTCTCCCCGCGCCCCGCCGCCCCGATCCGGCCCGGACCGACCGACAGATGCGCCGGATCGGACGGCCGCGCGGCATGCCGTACCAGCGTCGGCGCCAGCTCCGGGGTGCCCGACCACGCGGCCTCGTCCACCAGATGCGCGGCCAGATGCCACGGCTCGTACCGCGGCGTGCCGACCAGCAGCAGCCCGCCCCCGCGTGACACCACCGACCCGCGCAGCACCCCGGCGAACCGCCGCGTCGCGGCCGGCCACTCCGTCCCGGCGAGCACCTCGCGCAGCAGCGCGACCCGTACGGCGTCCATGCGCCCGCATCCTGCCGCACCGGCACGGCCGACACCCGGAGTTCACCGCGGATTCCCCCGAACCGGCGGACCGGGGCGCCGGACCGCCCGACGGGCCCCGCGCCCGCCGCCGTAGAGTCGGCGCATGACCTCAACCGACAGTGCTGCACAGAAGGCCCCGGCCAAGGACCCCTGGGACCTGCCCGACGTCTCCGGGCTGGTCGTCGGCGTGCTCGGCGGGACCGGCCCGCAGGGCAAGGGCCTCGCCTACCGGCTCGCCCTGGCCGGACAGAAGGTGATCATCGGCTCGCGTGCCGCCGAGCGCGCGCAGGCCGCCGCCGAGGAACTCGGCCACGGCGTCGAGGGCGCCGACAACGCCGAGACCGCCCGCCGCAGCGACATCGTGATCGTCGCCGTGCCGTGGGACGGCCACGGCAAGACCCTGGAGTCCCTGCGCGAGGAACTGACCGGGAAGCTGGTCGTCGACTGCGTCAACCCGCTCGGCTTCGACAAGCAGGGCGCCTACGCCCTCAGGCCCGAGGAGGGCAGCGCCGCCCAGCAGGCCGCCGCCCTGCTGCCCGGATCCCGGGTCACCGCCGCCTTCCACCACCTGTCCGCCGTCCTGCTCCAGGACCCCGGGACCGAGCGCATCGACACCGATGTGATGGTCCTCGGCGAGGACCGCGCCGACGTGGAGACCGTCCAGGCACTGGCCGGCCGCATCCCCGGCATGCGCGGCGTCTTCGCGGGCCGGCTGCGCAACGCCCACCAGGTCGAGTCGCTGGTCGCCAACCTGATCTCCGTGAACCGCCGCTACAAGGCACACGCCGGGCTCCGCGTCACGGACGTATGACCCCATGGGGGACACTGGTGGGCATCACCGCAGCAGTGTCCCCCCGCAAGGAGCCCGCCGACATGCCCCGCCTCGCCCTCTACGCCCTGATCGTCTGCCTCCTCGCCGTGGCCGCCGCCGTCGTCTCCTTCGCGCAGGGCAGCTGGCTGGGCGTCGTCTGGGTGCTGGTCGCGGGACTGTCGTCCAACATGACCTGGTACTACCTCAGGCGCGAGAAGCTCAGGAAGTCCGTCACGAACTGACCGAGCAGATGCCGTCCGTGCCGCGCCAGAAGCGGTACAGGTCGTAGCCGCAGTACGTGTCGAAGTCGCTGATCCCGAGACCGCGCAGCAGCGCGTCGACCATGTCGAAGAACGCGCCGTTCAGCGAGGGGATCCACAGCAGCGCGAACACGATCAGCAGCCCGAACGGCGCCAGCGGCTCCACCTGCCGCCGCACGTTGTACGACAGCCAGGGCTCGATCACGCCGTAGCCGTCCAGGCCCGGCACCGGCAGGAAGTTCAGGACCGCCGCGGTCACCTGGAGCAGCGCCAGGAACGCCAGCGCGAACCGGAAGTCCCGCGGCACCCCGTCCAGTGCGTCCAGCCAGAACGGCGCCGTGCACACCAGCGCGAACAGCACGTTCGTCAGCGGGCCCGCCGCGGAGATCAGGCTGTGCCGCCACCGGCCCTTGATGCGCCCCCGCTCGATGAACACCGCGCCGCCCGGCAGACCGATCCCGCCCATGATCACGAACAGCACCGGCAGCACGATGCTGAGCAGAGCGTGCGTGTACTTCAAGGGGTTGAGCGTCAGATAGCCCTTGGCGCCCACCGAGATGTCCCCGCTGTGCAGGGCCGTGCGCGCGTGCGCGTACTCGTGCAGACACAGCGAGACGATCCACGCCGCCGTCACGAACAGGAACACGGCCAGGCCCGGCTGCTCCGCGAACCCGGTCCAGGTGGCCCAGCCGGTCACCGCCGTCACGGCCAGGATCCCCACGAAGACGGGGCTGATCCTGCGGTCGCTGTGCCGACTGGTCGCGGTGGTCATGAGCGGGACACCTCCGGGGCTCGGGCGGCTGGCCTGCCCGACCGTACCCGGCGTACCGGGACAACGTCCCGGGAACGGACGACGGTTCCTGAGAAAGACGCAGCGGAAAACCCGGTGCCCGGCCCCCCGCCGCACCGGAGAGAATGACCTGTGCGCTATCGCATCCTCGGCACCACCCAGGCTCTCCGCCCCGACGGCACCCCCGTCCCCGTCGGCGGGGCGCGGCTGCGCGCCCTGCTGACCGTGCTCGCGCTGCGCCCGGACCGGGTCGTGCCGGCCGGGACACTCGTGGCCGAGGTGTGGGACGGCGACCCGCCCGCCGACGCCGGCGGCGCACTCCAGGCCCTGATCGGACGGCTGCGCAGAGCGCTCGGCGCGGACGCGGTGGTCTCCGGCGAAGGCGGCTACCGGCTCGCCGCCGTCCCCGACGACATCGACCTGCACCGCTTCGACCGCCTCACCGGCGACGGGCTGCGCGCCCTCACCGACGGCGACCCCGCCAAGGCCGCCGCCGTCCTCGACGACGCCCTCGCGCTGTGGCGCGATCCCGTCCTCGCCGATCTGCCCGGCCGCACCGGCGAGGCCGCCCGCTGGGAGCGCCTCCACCTCGACGCGCGCCGCGGCCGCCTCACCGCCGCCCTCGCCCTCGGCCGGGCCGACCGGGCGCTGCCCGAGCTGACCGCGCTGTGCGACGCCCGTCCGCTCGACGAACCGCTCCAGGTCCTGCGGCTGCGCGCCCTGCGCGACACCGGCCGCACCGCAGAGGCGCTGGCCGCCTACGACGCCGTACGACGGCTGCTGTCCGAGTCGCTCGGCACCGACCCGGGCCCGGAACTGCGGGCCCTGCACGCGGAGCTGCTGAGCCCGGCCGAGCCCCCGGCACGCGCCCCCGGGACAGCGCCCGCGCCGCCCGCCCGCCCCGGGCCCGCGCCCGGCACGGCACCGGGATCCGGCCACGCCACCGAGGCCCCCGCGCCCGCCTCCGCTTCCGTTCCCCCTTCCCTGCCCGGTCCTCCTTCCCTGCCCGGTCCTCCTTCCCTGCCCGTTCCCGCGTCCGGGTCCGTTCCCGCGTCCCCGGCCGCGGACGTTCCCGCCCGGCCGCGCGGCAATCTGCGCGCCCGGCTGACCTCGTTCGTCGGCCGCGAGGACGACATCGCGGCCATCCGCGCCGACCTCGCCTCCGCCCGGCTCGTCACGCTCCTCGGACCCGGCGGCGCCGGCAAGACCCGGCTGTCGCAGGAGGCCGCCGAGGGCGTCACCGAACTGGCCCCCCACGGGGTGTGGCTGGCGGAGCTGGCTCCGGTCGACGACCCGGCCGCCGTGCCCGAGGCCGTGCTCACCGCGATCGGCGCCCGCGAGACCGTCCTCTACGGCGCCGGCGCCGAGAGCATGCGGGCCGCGGTCTCCGACCACCACCACGACGACGCCCTCACCCGGCTCGCCGAGCACTGCGGCCGCCGCCGCATGCTGATCGTCCTCGACAACTGCGAGCACGTCGTGGACGCCGCGGCCCGGCTGACGGCCGAGCTGCTCGCCCGCTGTCCCGGTCTGACCGTGCTCGCCACCAGCCGCGAACCCCTCGGCGTGCCCGGGGAGCTGGTGCGCCCGGTCGAGCCGCTGCCCGAGCCGTACGCGCTGCGGCTGCTCACCGACCGCGGCGCGGCCGCCCGGCCCGGCTTCAGCCCCGACGAGGACCCGGAGGCCGCCGCCGAGATCTGCCGCCGCCTGGACGGACTGCCGCTCGCCATCGAACTGGCCGCCGCCCGGCTGCGCATGCTCACCCTGCGGCAGATCGCCGACCGGCTCGACGACCGCTTCCGGCTGCTGACCACCGGCAGCCGCACCGTGCTGCCCCGCCAGCAGACCCTGCGGGCCGTCGTCGACTGGTCCTGGGAACTGCTCGACGCGGACGAACGCGACGTCCTCGGCCGGCTGTCGGTGTTCGCCGGCGGCTGCGACCTCACCGCAGCCGAGGCCGTGTGCGGGCCCGCCGCGCTGGACGTCCTCGGCCAGCTCGTCGACAAGTCCCTCGTGGTGGCCGCCCCCTCGGGCACCGGCGAGATGCGCTACCGGCTCCTGGAGACCGTCGCCGAGTACGCCCGCGAACGGCTGGAGGAGGCCGGGCAGCGAGCCCCCGCCGAGCGCGCCCACCTCGTCCACTACCGCGAACTCGCCCGCACCACCGACCCGCTGCTGCGCAGCCCCGGCCAGCGCGCCGCCATCGCCGTGCTGGAGCTGGAGTACGAGAACCTGCGCACCGCCCTGCGGCACGCCGTCGCCGAGCGCGACGAGCAGGAGGCGATCAGCCTGGTGCTGTCGCTGGTCATGTTCTGGCAGATGCGCGACCTGCGCCACGAGAGCCGCAACTGGTGCGCCGAGGTGATGACCCTCGGCCCCGACCCCTTCGCCGAGCCCCTCCGGCGGGCCGCCCCCGTGTGGGAACGCCTGACCGCCGCGCCGCCGCCGCTGACCGGCGAGGCCCTCACCGAGGCCCGGCGCGGCGTGCATCTGGCGCACATGGCCTCCATGGAGACCGAGCTGGACGCCTGGCAGACCCCCGAGGCCCAGGCCAAGATGCGGCTCATCGCCGACGCCTACGAACCCGGTCAGCCGCAGACCTGCCGGATACCCGGCATGCTCTGGTTCTACGCGGTGATGCTGACCGGCGACATCGACCGCGTCTACGAGATCGTCGACGCCTGCGTGGACACCTGCCGCACCACTCCCGGCTTCGACTGGGAACTGGCCGTGAGTCTCCAGATGCGGGCCAACTTCCGCGCCAACCACAGTGCGTGGGCCGCCGACGCCGAACGCGACGCCGAGGAGGCACTGGCGATCTTCCGCCGGATCGGCGACGACTGGGGCTACGCCGAGGCGCTCTCCGCACGCGGCGAGGCCCGCGAACGGCACGGCAGGTTCACCCTCGCCGCCGCCGACTACCAGGAGGCCCGCGACTACGCCGAGCAGCTCGGCGCCCGCTCCCACACCGCGGTACTCGCCTCCCGGCTCGGGGCCGCGCTGCTGGAGGCGGGGGAGGCCGAGCGCGGCGAGCGGATCCTGCGCGAGGTGATCGCCGAGCACGAGGGCACGCTCAGCGAGGGCATGCCCGCCGCCCGGCTGTTCCTGGCAGGCTGGCTCGGCGTCACCGGCCGCACCGCCGAGGCGGGCGAGCAGCTGCGGCTGCTGCGCGAGGAGTTCCAGCTCGCCCACTTCGTCGTCTTCGACGCGTTCATCCTGGGCGCCGAGGCCGGGCTGGACGTGGACGAGCACCGGTACACCCAGGGCCTGGACAAGCTCCGCGAGGCGCTGCGCATGGCCGCCGACCCGCTGTCACGGGCCATGCAGCCGAGCATGCGCTCCGCCTATCTGTGCATCGCCGCGCGGGCCCTGGCCGAGCACGAGGCAGGCCGCCGGGCCGTGGACGCCGCCCGCTGTCTGGGTGCCGCCGACGCCGCACTGCCGCCCGCGCACGTGCCCTCCCTGCTGGAGCGCACCACCCGCGAGCGCGCCGAGGCCGCCGTCCGGGCCGTCCTGGACGACGCCGCCTACGACACGGCGTACGCCGAGGGCGGCGGCCTCTCTCCGGAGGAGGCCACCGCCCTGCTGTGAGCGCACGGGCTCAGGTCTTGGTGCGGAACTTGTGGATGGCGACCGGCGCCATCACCGCGGTGATCGCCACCGACCAGCCCACCGTGATCCACAGGTCGTGGGCGACCGGCCCGCCGGTCATCAGGCCGCGGGCCGCGTCGGCGAGCGTGGACAGCGGGTTGTAGTCGGTGAATGTCTGGAGCCAGCCCGGCATCGACTGGGGCGGCGCGAAGATCGACGAGCCGAACTGGAGCGGGAACAGCACCAGGAAGCCCATCGCCTGCACGGACTGCGCGTTCTTCAGCACGACGCCGAGGGTGAGGAACACCCACATGATCGAGGACGCGAACAGCGAGGCCAGGCCCACCGCCGCGAACATGCCCGACCAGCTGGTGATCTCGAACCCGACCAGCACGGAGACCACCATCAGGACCGCCGTCGCGAACAGCATCCGCGCCAGCTCCACCGCGATCTTCGCGAACAGCACCGAGCCGCGTCCGATCGGCAGGGACCGGAAGCGGTCCATGACACCGCTGTTGAAGTCCTGGCTGAAGCCGGTGCCGACGCCCTGGGACAGGGTCATGCTCATCATCGCGATCATGCCGGGGATGACATACTGCACGTACCGGTCCTGGCCGCCGCCCAGCGCCTGGCCGATCGAGCCGCCGAAGACGTAGACGAACAGCAGGGTGAAGACGATCGGCATCAGCAGGGCGTCGAACATCGACTCCGGGTCCTGCCGGATCCACAGCAGGTTGCGCCGGACCAGCGCGCCGGTGTGCCGCAGATGCCCGCGCAGCGTGATCCGGGAGTCGGCGGGGGCAGAGGCGGTGGCGGCGCTCATACGGCGACCTCCTGGAGGGCGTCGGGGGACTCGGTGGACTGCGGGACGGTCGCCCGCTGGCCGGTGAGGCTCAGGAAGACCTCGTCCAGGCTGGGAAGTTCGGTGGTGACGGAGGCAAGGGTGATGCCGAGTGCGACGGCGGCGCCGATCGCGGCGGTCAGCTGCTCGTCGCTGAGCACGGGCACCAGCACCGAGCCGCTGTGCGTGTCGACCTCGGTGGTCGCCAGGCCCGTGATGCCCAGCTCGTCCAGCGCGGAGGCGAGCTGCCGCGCCCGCAGCGGGTCGGCCGGCCTGATCCGCAGCCGGCGCCCGCCGACCCTGGACTTCAGCTCGTCGATCGCGCCGCCGGCGATGACCCGGCCCCGGTCGACGACCGTCAGCTCCGAGGCGAGCTGCTCGGCCTCCTCCATGTACTGGGTGGTGAGCAGCACGGTCACGCCCTCGTCGACCATCGTCTTGACCTCGTCCCACACCTCGTTGCGGGTGCGCGGGTCCAGGCCCGTGGTGGGCTCGTCCAGGTACAGCACGGACGGGCGGCCGATCATCGACGCGGCCAGGTCCAGCCGCCGCCGCATACCGCCGGAGTACGTGGAGGCCGGGCGCCTGGCGGCCTCGGTGAGCGAGAACCGCTCCAGCAGCTCGTCGGCGCGGGTCCGGGCGTCCTTGCGGGGCAGGTCCAGCAGCCGGCCGATCATGTAGAGGTTCTCCCAGCCGGGCAGCTTCTCGTCCACCGAGGCGTACTGCCCGGTCAGCCCGATCACCCGGCGCAGCTGGCGGGGCTGCCGTACGACGTCGTACCCGGCCACGGTCGCCTGCCCGGCGTCCGGGGTGAGCAGCGTCGACAGGATGCGTACGAGGGTGGTCTTCCCGGCGCCGTTCGGGCCGAGCACCCCCATCACGGTCCCCTCGCGGACCTCCAGGTCGACACCGTCCAGCGCCTTGGTCTCGCCGTAGTGCTTCACCAGCCCCCGCACGGAGACGGCGGCGCCCGTTCCCCCGGGCTCGTTCTCGATTCGCGTCATGAGGAAGACGGTGTCAGGGCCGGCCGACAGACCGCCGACAGTCCGCACACAGCACCGACAGGCCGCCGACAGACCGCCGACAGTCCGCCGACGGGGTCCGGGGAAGAGCCCCGGGCACGGCGGCCGAGAGAGACGAGAGAGACGAGGGAGACGAGGGAGACGCGGGACCAGGGGAAAGCGAGGAAAGGGGGAAAGGGGACAGCCCGTCGACGGGGGAAGATCGACGGGCTGTCCGTGGTGCCGTGTTGGCTCGGTGGCGCGCTTTGCTCAGTGGCGCGCTTTGCTCAGTGGACGGAGTGCTCCTCCAGCGGGAACGTTCCGCCGACGACGTCCTCGGCGAATGCCTTCGCCGCGTCGCCCATGACCGTGCGCAGGTCGGCGTACTGCTTGACGAACTTCGGCACCCGGCCGCCGGTCAGCCCGAGCATGTCGGTCCACACCAGCACCTGCGCGTCCGTCGCGGACCCGGCGCCGATGCCGACGGTCGGGATGTGCAGCGTGCGCGTGACCTCGGCGGCGAGCTCCGCCGGCACCAGCTCCAGCACGACCGCGAACGCGCCCGCGTCCTGCACGGCCTTCGCGTCGCGCAGCAGCCGGTGGGACGCCTCCTCGCCGCGCCCCTGGACGCGGTAGCCCATGGCGTTGACGGACTGCGGGGTGAGCCCGATGTGCGCCATGACCGGGATCCCGGCCTCCACCAGCAGCCGGATCTGGTCGTAGGACCGCTCGCCGCCCTCCAGCTTGACGGCCTGCACCCCGGCGTCCTTCACCAGCCGGGTCGCCGAGCGCAGCGCCTGCACCGGACCCTCCTGGTACGAACCGAAGGGCAGGTCGCCGACGATCAGCGAGCGCTTCGTCCCGCGGACGACGGCCGCGGACAGCATGGTCATCTCGTCGAGGGTGACGGGCACGGTGGTCTCGTAGCCCAGATGACAGTTGCCCGCCGAGTCGCCGACGAGGATCACCGGGATCCCGGCCTCGTCGAAGACGGACGCGGTCGTCGCGTCGTAGGCGGTGAGCATGGGCCACTTCTCGCCCCGCTCCTTGGCGAGGGCGATGTCGCGGACGGTGATGCGGCGGGTTCCCTTGCCCCCGTACAGCGCCCTGCTGCCGTCGGAGGGGGTCTGCTGCGCAGGCTGGGCAGCCGAAAGCTGCGTCATTGCAACGGCTCCTTACGTCATCTCGAGGCGCCCTGACGGCGTCCCCGGACCGCTTCCCATGGTGGCACCTCGGCCCCGCCGAGTGCCAGGCCGCCCGGAGAGACAAGGAGCACGCCCCAGCGGGACTCCAGAGGGCCCGAATGTGCGCGTTTCGTTACAAGGGAAACCGCCGCCGCCCCCGGCACCGTCCTGGAGGGCAGGAACGGAGCCGATCATCCCCTAGGGTCGTAGGCGCGGGGGACGACGGTGTTGCACGGCAGGTAGCGAGGCGACGGTATGGCGCAGCAGGCGTACGCAACGGAGACGGACGACGGCGGCTCGGAGCCCGAGCCGCGCGGATCTCGGCTTCGGCGCCTGGCTCACCGGCTGCTCGACGGCTGGCGCGGGGACCGGCGCATCTGGCGCCGCGGCATCGTCGTCGCGGCCGTCGCGGTGCTGCTGGCCCTGGTGATGGTGCTGCACGCGCAGATCCCGAACGCGGTCGGCAACCTCGGCAGCCTCGGCGAGACGTTTCTGCCCTGGTTCGGGCTGCTGATCCCCCTGCTGCTGGTGCTCGCCGTGTGGCGCAGGTCCGCCACCGCGCTGATCGCCCTGCTGGTGCCTCTGGTCGTGTGGCTGAACCTCTTCGGCGGGCTGCTCGTCGACCGGTCCGCCCCGGGCGGCGATCTGATGGTCGCCACCCACAACGTCAACGCCGACAACCCCGACCCCGAGGGCACCGCCCGGGCCGTCGCCGCGTCCGGCGCGGACGTCGTCGCGCTGGAGGAGCTGACGTCCGCGGCGGTGCCGGTGTACGAGAAGGCGCTGAAGCCGGCGTACAAGTACCACTCCGTGCAGGGCACGGTCGGGCTGTGGAGCAAGTACCCGCTCAGCGGGGTGAAGGCCGTCGACATCAAGCTGGGCTGGACCCGCGCCATGCGGGCCACGGTGGCCGCGCCGGGCGGACAGGCCGCGATCTACGTCGCCCATCTGCCCTCGGTGCGGGTGAAGCTGGAGGCCGGCTTCACCGCTCGGCAGCGCGACAAGAGCGCCGACGCGCTCGGTGAGGCGATCGCCGGCGAGCCGCTGGAGCGGGTGCTGCTGCTCGGCGACCTCAACGGCACGATGAACGACCGCGCGCTCAACGCCGTCACCTCCCAGATGCGCTCCACCCAGGGTGCCGCGGGCAGCGGCTTCGGCTTCAGCTGGCCGGCGTCGTTCCCGATGGCGCGGATCGACCAGATCATGGTCCGCGACATCGAGCCGGTGAGCTCCTGGACCCTGCCGGAGACCGGCAGCGACCATCTGCCGGTGGCGGCTCGGATCCGGCTCGCCGTCTCCGACTGACGTCCTGGTACGGGGCTGGCACGAGAACGGAATACCGGGTCTGAGAGAATTTGTTTCGCCACTGAACATACGCAGTGACGAAACCCGTCTCGCGGCAGCGCCCGTGAGGCACCCGGAAGCTCTCGAAAGGCAAAGGCCCCTCATGCCTCTGGCCCTGCTCGCCCTCGCCGTGGGCGCCTTCGGCATCGGTACCACCGAGTTCGTCATGATGGGCCTGCTGCCCGACGTGGCGGCAGACCTGGACATCTCCCTCCCCGCCGCCGGCCACCTGGTGTCGGCCTACGCCCTCGGCGTCGTGATCGGCGCCCCGCTGCTGGCCGCCGCCACCGCCCGGATGTCCCGCCGTGCGGTCCTCATCGGCCTGATGGCCCTCTTCGTGGCCGGCAACGCCCTGTCCGCACTGGCCCCCGGCAACGAGGCCCTGCTGGCCGCCCGCTTCCTCAGCGGCCTGCCGCACGGCGCCTTCTTCGGCGTCGGCGCGGTCGTCGCGACGAACATGGTCGCGCCCGAACGCCGGGCCCGCTCCGTCTCGCTGATGTTCCTCGGCCTCACGGTCGCCAACGTCGTCGGAGTGCCCGCCGCCACGCTCATGGGCCAGCACCTGGGCTGGCGGGCCACCTTCCTCGGCGTCTCCGCGATCGGCCTGGCGGCCATCGCGTCCCTGGCCCTGCTGATCCCGCGCGATCACGGCGGCGCCCCCGCCACGAGCCTGCGCGGCGAACTGGCCGCCCTGCGCTCCCTGCCCGTCTGGCTCGCCCTCGGCACGACGGTCGCGGGCTTCGGCGCGCTGTTCGCGGCGTACAGCTACATCGCCCCGATGCTCACGGACGCGGCGGGCTACGCCGACGCCAGCGTGACCCTGCTGCTGGCCCTGTTCGGCGTCGGAGCCACGGCGGGCAACCTCCTCGGCGGGCGCCTGGCCGACCACGCGATGCGCGCGACCCTGTTCGGGGGCCTGGCGTCCCTGGTGGCGGTGCTCGCGGCGTTCCCGCTGCTGATGCGCACGGAGTGGACCGCGGCCCTGGCGGTCGTCCTGCTCGGCACGGCCGCCTTCGTGACGGGCTCCCCGCTCCAGCTCATGGTCATGGAGAAGGCGTCGGCCGCCCCCTCCCTGGCCTCCTCCGCCAACCAGGCCGCCTTCAACCTCGCCAACGCGGGCGGGGCGTGGATCGGCGGCCTGGCCCTCGCCGCGGGCTTCGGCGTGACGTCCCCGGCCCTGGCGGGCGCGGCGCTCGCGGCGCTGGGCATCGGGGTGGCGGCCGTGGCGTACGGCGTCGACCGGCGCCGGGGCGGCCTGGCGGGCGCGCGGGAGCTGCTGGTGGCGGCGTCGGCGCGGCAGGAGACGCAGCGGGTGGCGGGCTGATCCCGGCCCGCCCTGGCGGCGGACGGCTCGCGGGACCAGCGGACGGTCCGCCGCGACGGCGGAGGGTTTGCCGTGACGGCGGGTGGTCTTCCGCGACGGTGGACGGTTTGCCGTGACGGCGGACGGTTCGCGGGAACGGTGGGTGGTCGTCCGCGGGATGCCGGGCGGCTCGCCGCGACGCTGGACGGCTCGCCGTGACGGCGGGCGGCCGGCGGGAACGGTGGATGGTCGGCCGTGACGGCGGACGGTTCGCGGGAACGGTGGGTGGTCGTCCGCGGGATGCCGGGCGGCTCGCCGTGACGGCGGGCGGCTCGCCGTGACGCTGGACGGTTCGTCGTGACAGCGGACGGCCGGCGGGAACGGTGGACGGTCGGCCGTGACGGTGGACGGTCCGCGGGATGCCGGGCGGCTCGCCGTGGCGCTGGATGGTTTGCCGTGACGGCGGGCAGTCCGTCGTGGCGGCGGGCGGTCCGCCGGAACCATGGACGCCGGGTGCCCGAAGGCACCCGGCGTCCATGGCCGAACGGTCACGCGCTCAGGCGGTCACACCGTCTCGCGCCAGCCGTTCGTGATCGGCAGACGGCGGTCCTTGCCGAAGCCCTTCGGGGAGATCTTCGTGCCCGGCGGGTACTGGCGCCGCTTGTACTCCGCCGTGTCCACCATCCGCAGCGTCTTCGTGACCAGCTCGCGGTCGAAGCCCGCGGCGACGATCAGGTCGGCGCCCTCGTCGCGGTCGACATAACGGGCGAGGATCCCGTCCAGCACCGGGTAGTCGGGCAGCGAGTCCGTGTCGACCTGGCCGGGCCGCAGCTCCGCGCTCGGCGGCTTGGTGAGGGAGTTCTCGGGGATCGGCGGGGTCTGACCGCGCTCGGAGGCCGACCGGTTGCGCCACTCGGCGAGCCGGAAGACCGACGTCTTGTACACGTCCTTGATGGGGCCGTAGGCGCCGACCGAGTCGCCGTAGAGGGTCGAGTAGCCCACCGCCAGCTCCGACTTGTTGCCGGGGGCGAGGACGATGTGGCCCTCCTGGTTGGAGACCGCCATCAGCAGCGTGCCGCGCAGCCGGGACTGGAGGTTCTCCTCCGCGAGGCCGGTGAGCCCGAGCGAGCCCATGTACGCGTCGAACATCGGCTCGATCGGCACCGTACGGAAGTTCAGGCCGGTGCGCCGGGCCAGCTCGGCCGCGTCGTCCTTGGAGTGCTCGGAGGAGTACTTCGACGGCATGGAGATGCCGTACACGTTCTCCGCGCCCACCGCGTCACAGGCGATCGCCGCGACCAGCGCGGAGTCGATGCCGCCGGACAGACCGACGAGGACCGAGCGGAAGCCGTTCTTCCGTACGTACGCCCCGAGGCCCGCGACCAGCGCCGAGTAGACCTCCTCGTCGTCGTTGAGGCGGTCGGCGTACGTGCCGGTGTGCTCCGGCTCGTAGGCCGGGACCGGCTTCTCGGACAGCACCACCCGCTCGATGCGCAGACCGTCGTCCACCACACCGGTCGGCGCGTCCGCGGCCGCGGCGGGCAGATCGAGGTCCAGGACCACACAGCCCTCGGAGAACTGCGGCGCCCGCGCGATCACCTCGCCGTCCGCGCCCACCACGATCGAGTCGCCGTCGAAGACCAGCTCGTCCTGGCCGCCCGTCATCGCCAGATAGGCGGTCGTGCAGCCGGCCTCCTGGGCGCGCTTGCGCACCAGCTCCAGCCGGGTGTCGTCCTTGTCCCGCTCGTACGGCGAGGCGTTGATCGACAGCAGCAGCCCCGCGCCCGCGGAACGCGCCGCCGGCACCCGGCCGCCGTCCTGCCACAGGTCCTCGCAGATCGCGAGCGCGACGTCCACGCCGTGCACCCGCAGCACCGGCATGGTGTCACCGGGCACGAAGTAGCGGAACTCGTCGAAGACGCCGTAGTTGGGCAGGTGGTGCTTGGCGTAGTTCAGCACCACCTCGCCGCGGTGCAGCACCGCGCCGGCGTTCTGCGGGGCGCCCGCCGGCTGGCCGTACCGCGGCTGGGCCCGCTCGCTGCGGTCCAGGTAGCCGACGACCACGGGCAGTTCCCCGAAGCCCTCCTCGGCGAGCCGCACCGCGAGATCGCGCAGGGCCGCGCGGGAGGCCGACACGAAGGACGAGCGCAGGGCCAGGTCCTCCACGGGATACCCGGTCAGCACCATCTCGGGGAACGCCACCAGGTGCGCTCCCTGCTCGGCGGAGCGCCGGGTCCAGGCGAGGACCGTCTCGGTGTTGCCGGCGAGGTCGCCGACTCGGGAGTCGATCTGGTTCAGGGCGAGGCGAAGTTGAGGCACGCCCCCAGTGTAATCGTCAGAGCGACGCAATGGGGGGCGGGCGGGGTGTGGCCCCGCCCACGGCACCGCGCGCGGCCCGCACGGGACCTCGGAGGACTCCCGCGGCCGACTCCCGCGGCGGGTCAGCTCCGAGGCGTCGCGCCACGCTCGCGCAGCATGCCCTCGATCAGGTCGATCTCCGACTGCTGGCCCTCGACCATCCCCTGCGCCAGGTCCTTCTCCACACCGACCGCGCACCGGTCCACACACCCCTCGGCCATGTGGATGCCGCCCTTGTGGTGGTCGATCATCAGCTGGAGGTAGTACACCTCGGCCTTGCGCCCGCCGAGCTTCCCGAGCCGCGCCATCTCGGCGTCCGTCGCCATGCCCGGCATCAGCGAGCCCTCGCCCTCGGAGGGCATGTCCCCCATGCCCATCCAGGTCATCGGCGGGTCCGCCGACACCTTCGGCAGACGCCACAGGTCCAGCCAGCCCAGCAGCATCCCGCGCTGGTTCGCCTGCGTCTGCGCGATGTCGTAGGCGAGGCGCCGCACCTCCTCGTCGTCGGTACGGTCCCGCACGATGTACGACATCTCCACGGCCTGCTGGTGGTGCACCGCCATGTCCCGGGCGAACCCGGCGTCGGCGGAGCCGGCGGACGGCGTGGCGCTCGAACCGCCGTCCTCCGCGACGGCGTAGGTGAGCGCCCCGACCGCCACCAGGACCGCCGCGGCGGCCCCGGCGATCCAGCCGGCCTGCGCCTGCCTCACTGCGGCAGCCCGCCCTGGCAGGCCGCGCCCTTCTCGGGCGTCTGCTCGCCCTGGACGTACTTCTCGAAGAACTTGTCCACGTTCGGGTCGTCCGCGCCGGTCACCGTGCGCTGGTGGCCCCACGCGCTCAGCATGATCGGGTCAGTCTGCTTCTCGTCCGGGCTCATCAGGGTGTACGGCGTCTTCTTCACCTTCGCCGCGAGCGCGTCGACGTCGGTCTTGGCCGCCTTGGAGGTGTACGTGACCCAGACCGCGCCGTGCTCCAGCGAGTGCACCGCGTGCTCGTTCTTGAGCTGCTCGGTGTAGACGTCGCCGTTGCAGTTCATCCACACCTGGTTGTGGTCACCGCCGACCGGGGGCTCCGAGGCGTACTTCACCGACTTGGAGACGTGGTTGCGCGACAGCGTGCCCTTCCACGTCTTCACCCCGTCCTCGCCCGTGACGAACTTCCCGGAGGTCGTCTTGCCGTCGCTCGCGGTGTCGGCGGAGTCGTCGGACTGGTTCTGCACGAGGACGACACAGCCGACGACGAGGCCGACCACGACGACCACGCTGGCGGTGATCGTGAGGATCCGGCTGCGGCGCTCGCGCGAACGCTCGGCGCGCCGCATCTCCTCTATGCGTGCCTTGCGCTCGGCGCTGTTCTTGTTCTTCGCGGAACCCATGGGGGGACCCCTTCTGGGGATGTGGAGGACGGTCGGGTGCGCTGATCGTAATGGGATACGACCGTGCGTTCGTAGGGAGGGCGGAGGATTGCCCGGTCCGCCGGCCCGCACGACGAGCCCTCTGCCCATTACGGATGTCGGCCCCAGCAGGCAAGATGGGCACCAGAGCGTTCACCTGCCGTCCGGCGGGCGTTCGGCCCGGAGTCGGCCGGACGATCATGGCCCGCAACGCGCACGAAACGGTGGTGTGGTGGGATGCTCAGGTGCCCGACCGCCTGTCGTGGCGCGGGAGCAGGCGGCCTGACCAGCAAGGATGGGGAAGCGGAAGATGGACAAGCAGCAGGAGTTCGTGCTCCGGACGTTGGAGGAGCGCGACATCCGGTTCGTACGCCTGTGGTTCACGGACGTGCTGGGCTTCCTCAAGTCCGTCGCCGTGGCCCCGGCCGAGCTGGAGCAGGCGTTCGACGAGGGCATCGGCTTCGACGGCTCCGCGATCGAGGGCTTCGCCCGGGTCTACGAGTCCGACATGATCGCCAAGCCGGACCCGTCGACCTTCCAGGTACTGCCCTGGCGCGCGGAGGCCCCCGGCACGGCCCGGATGTTCTGCGACATCCTCATGCCGGACGGCTCCCCGTCCTTCGCGGACCCGCGCTACGTCCTCAAGCGCGCCCTGGCCCGCACCTCCGACCTGGGCTTCACCTTCTACACCCACCCGGAGATCGAGTTCTTCCTGCTGAAGGACCGCCCGCTGGACGGCTCCCGGCCGACGCCCGCCGACAACTCCGGCTACTTCGACCACACCCCGCAGAACATCGGCATGGACTTCCGCCGCCAGGCGATCACCATGCTGGAGTCCATGGGCATCTCGGTGGAGTTCTCCCACCACGAGGGCGCCCCCGGCCAGCAGGAGATCGACCTGCGCTACGCCGACGCGCTCTCCACGGCCGACAACATCATGACGTTCCGCCTGGTCATGAAGCAGGTCGCGCTGGAGCAGGGGGTCCAGGCGACCTTCATGCCGAAGCCGTTCTCCGAGCACCCGGGCAGCGGCATGCACACCCACCTGTCCCTCTTCGAGGGCGACCGCAACGCGTTCTACGAGTCGGGCTCCGAGTACCAGCTCTCCAAGGTCGGCCGTTCCTTCATCGCGGGCCTGCTGAAGCACGCGGCGGAGATCTCGGCCGTCACCAACCAGTGGGTGAACTCCTACAAGCGCATCTGGGGCGGCTCCGAGCGCACCGCTGGCGCCGGCGGCGAGGCCCCCTCGTACATCTGCTGGGGCCACAACAACCGCTCGGCCCTGGTCCGCGTTCCCATGTACAAGCCGGGCAAGACCGGCTCGGCGCGGGTCGAGGTCCGCTCCCTCGACTCGGGTGCGAACCCGTACCTGGCGTACGCCCTGCTGCTGGCCGCCGGCCTCAAGGGCATCGAGGAGGGCTACGAGCTCCCGCCGGGTGCCGAGGACGACGTCTGGGCCCTCTCCGACGCCGAGCGCCGCGCGATGGGCATCGAGCCCCTCCCGCAGAACCTCGGCGAGGCCCTCACCCTCATGGAACGCAGCGACCTCGTCGCCGAGACCCTCGGCGAGCACGTCTTCGACTTCTTCCTGCGCAACAAGCGCCAGGAGTGGGAGGAGTACCGCTCCGAGGTGACCGCGTTCGAGCTGCGGAAGAACCTGCCGGTGCTGTAGGCGCGGGGCAGGTCGCGAACGTCCTTCGGGGGCCGCCGGTCGTGGACCGGCGGCCCCCGAGGCGTTTCCCGGGGTGCCGGGGGCTCACCACACGAAGGCGTGCGAGCCCCGGAAGGAGATCAGGAACCAGATCACCAGCGGCATGAGGACCAGGAGGACGAAGGCGGCGAGGGCCCTCGCCCAGCCCGCCGATCGGCCACGGCCCGTGGACGGCATGGATGGCATGGACGGCTCCTGACGAAGACGGAACGAGCGGGAACGGAACCGGGAGCGGAACCGGGAACGGCGAAGGGGCCGGTGGTCGTCCGTCGACCACCGGCCCCTTCGCGGTGCGTGTCAGGCGCCCGGGTGCTTGGCGAGGTCCTCGCCGAACAGGCGCAGGAGCTCGTCCTCGACGACCGGGGTGAGGGCCTCCACGTAGCCGTCCGCGAGGTGGCCGTAGTCGCGGTAGACCATCGTGTTGCCCACGACGACCGGGCAGTTGCCGGAAGGCGCGCACACCCAGTCGTACGGGTTGACGACCGTCACGCCCTCGGCGTCCGCGGCCGCCCTGATCGCCTTGGTGACGTCCGGCTTCGGGTCGGCCTCCGAGCGGTCACGGGCACAGGCGCTCAGGTCGCCCGGGTGGGCGGTCGCGCAGTCCACCGCGTTGTTCTTCGGCCACGGGGTGTCCAGGATGGTCATCACCTGGGTGCGGCCCTTCTGGAGCATCCGGTACGTCTCGGCCTGGCCCTTGCCCCAGGCCGTCGCCGTGTCACCGTCGCCCCACAGCTTCGCCGAGTTGGAGCTGGAGGTGATGACGAGCTCGGGCTCCATCTTGAGGATCTTCTCGATGGTGACCTCCCGCCAGTCGTCACACGTCGAGTAGGGGCCCTTGTTGTACTCGATGGTGATCTGGGAGACCTTGCACGCGTTCTTCGTGAACGAGTAGAGGCGCCAGTGGTGCTTCTCGGCGATCGCGTCGAGCGCCGGGAACCACTGGGCGACGTGCGAGTCGCCGAACAGGACGACGCTGCGGTCCGCCTTGGTGTCACCGTACAGACAGGGCTGCGTCTGCACCGTGCCGGTCATCGTCAGGGCGCAGTCGTCGGTGTACACCGCGGATCGCTTGTAGGCGGTGTCGCGCATGCTGGGCGAGAGGTTGGACGGCAGCTTGTCCACCTTCTGCCCCAGCAGCTCGGTCAGCGCCGCGCGCGGGTCCGACGCCTGGGCGAGCGCCTCCTTGGTGTTCTGCCGGGCCGCGCCCTCGGCCAGCTGCGGCGGGAACTGCGCGGCGACCACCGCGGCGCACGCCGCGACGGCCGACAGGCCCAGACCCAGGACCAGGCCCCGTCCGGCCCGTGCCTTGAAGGCGCGGTGGAAACGCATCGGGTTCTCGACCAGGTGCAGCGTCAGCCAGGCCAGCGGGATGCCGCACAGCGCGGCGATCAGACGCAACGGCCCGTCGTGCTGGCCGAAGCCGGCGGCGGCGGGCACGAGCATGATCAGCGGCCAGTGCCACAGGTACCAGGCGTAGGAGATGCCGCCGACCCAGACGGCCGGGCGCAGCGACAGCAGTGCACCCGCGCCCCAGCGGCCGCCCGCGGAACCGCAGGCCAGCACCGCGGCGGCACCGAACACCGGGATGACCGCGTTGTGGCCGGGGAAGACGGTGCTCTCGTCGAAGACGACGGCACCGTAGGCGATCGCCCCCAGGCCGGCCCAGCTGACGACCGCGGCGACGGGCTGCGGGATGTCGTCGAGACGGTCCGCCACCAGGGCCAGCAGCGCGCCGACCGCGAGCTCCCAGATCCGGCCCTGCGAGCCGAAGTAGGCCCAGGACGGCGAGGTCTCGGTGAGCTGGAGGTTGACCGCGAAGGAGCCCGCGGCCAGGGCCAGCAGCGGAATCGCGAGCAGCGCCCGGCGCCGGAACAGCTTCAGGGCGATGATCAGGACGATCGGCCAGATCAGATAGAACTGCTCCTCCACCGCCAGCGACCAGAAGTGCTGGAACGGCGAGGGCGGCACGTCCGTGTTGAAGTAGTCGGTGCCGGCGTCGGCGAGCCGGAAGTTGACCACGTACCAGGCGGAGGCGATGGCGTCCTTGGCGTAGTCCGCGAAGCGCAGCGGGCCGAGGAAGAGCCAGGAGCCCGCCAGCGTCACCATCACGACGAGCGTCGAGGCGGGCAGCAGCCGCAGCGCGCGGCGGGCGTAGAAGCGGCCCAGCGCGATCCTGCCCTCACGCCGGTGCTCGCGGAGCATCAGCGACGTGATCAGGAAGCCGGAGATCACGAAGAAGACGTCCACACCGATGTAGCCGCCGGCCACCTGGGTCACCCCGGCGTGCGAGAACGCCACCAGTGAGACGGCCACCGTGCGCAGGCCCTGGATGTCCAGCCTCAGGCCCGCGTTGCCGGCCGCCGCGGTGGGCCTGCCGCCTTCCCCGGGAGCGCCGTCGCGCGGTTTCGGTATCGATGCGGCTTCCTCGGACGTGGGCCGCGGAGGGTGCGCGAGGCGGCGGACGGGCACCGTGAGGATCTCCTTGCTCGTGGGACGTCGCCGAGACGCCTCCACGCGCCATCGGCAAAGGCTCCGGGGACGGTTCACCGCCACAGGAGGCGGCGCCGTGATCGCCCGGAGCCGGACGATCGAACTTACCCTCGGCCGGGTCCGTGAGCGATGACGTTGTTATCACATCGTCACAACAAACGGCGGAGGCGGGCTTGAATCTACATGAACGGATGCCGGCCGGACGGCGCCGGGTCCGTCCGCGCGGCGCCCGGCACGCCGCGGCCGGGGCCTGACGCCGTCCACGACCCGTACGACCTGCACGGCACGCATGCCCCGGATGCCCGGCATGATGCGTATGCCCGGCATGACGAGTACGCCCGCCACCCGGAAGGCCGACACGCGGAAGGCCGACGCGCGCGGCCGGTCCGGCACGCCGCGCGACGAGCAGTCTCTGCCGGCCGAGCAGCCTTTGCCGGCCGTGCGTCTGCCGGCAGCGCCTCCACCGGCAGTGCCTTCGCCGGCCGTGCGTCCGGAAGCGGTGTTCATGCCGGTGGGACGTCGCCCCGCGCCGGGCCGCGTCCACGGGCACCGGCCGCCCGCGGCCGCCTCGCCGTCCACCGGTACGAGGTGCCGGCCCGCGATCGAGACGTCCTTCCCGGCGTCACCCGGCTCGCGCCGCGCTGGCACCGGGGCCTGCCGGGACCGTACGGCGGTGACCGGCCGGGGCGTCGCCGGAAACCGGAGCCGGAGCCGGAAACCGGAGCCGGAGCCGGAAACCGGAGCCGCAGCCGGGACCGTCCCTTCCCGCCGGGTTCTGCCCCGGAGCGGGCTCAGCCGCCCTGTTCCGCGAGATCCGCCAGCACCTTGTGCAGAGGCTCCGTCAGCCGGCGGCGGTACTCCTGGACGGCCCAGCCGTTGCCGTCGGGGTCGGTGAAGTACATGAACGTGGCGCCGTCCTGCTCGGAGAACCGCTGCGGCTCGGAGATGTCGAGACCCCGGCCGGTCAGCTCGTCGTAGGCGGCCTTGGCGTCCGTCACGCACAGCTGGAGGCCGTGGTAGGTGCCGGGCTGCGGGGTGCCCGTGGGTACCTGGAGGCCGTCGACCAGCGCGATCGAACAGCCCGAGCCGGGCGGCGTGAGCTGCACGATCCGCACCCCGGGCATCACCTCGCCGTCGAGGTCGACATGGAACCCGACCCTGTCCCGGTAGAACTCCTTGGCCCGGTCCACGTCCGAGACCGGAAGCAGGACGACTTCGAGGCTCATCTGCACGGCGTGACTCCCTTGTCGACGTCAGGCGAACCACCGGCGGGTCCCGCCGGACGGCTCCCCTTACCGAACCCGAAAACGGTCCGTGGCGCCACCACGCGGACGGCGGCGTGTCCCGCGCCGTGCGGGAACCGGCCGTCCCGTGTCCCGCACGGTCCCGCACGCGTGCCCGGGCGTCCGCGAGAAGGGTGCGGCCGCCCGTCCGGCCGTACGGGCGGGATCCGGAACGGTTCCGCGCGGGCCGGCGGCCGCACGCCCCGCGCCCCGGCCCGCGCCCGGCCCGTCCGGTACCGGACAGACCCGTCTCACAGGCAGAACTCGTCGGCGCCCCCGGCGCACACTGCGGTTAGGCTCGACTGCGGACGACGACCTTGATCGGCCTGACCGGCCCGATCGGACGGGAGGCGGGGCATGACGGCGCCGGGGCGCAGAAGCAGTACCTTCACACGGCTGCTGCGGCACGGCTTCACCGATCCGTCCGGCGCGGAACGCCTCCTGGACGGCCCCGAGCTGGCGCCCCTGCGCAGCGACCCGGTGCTGCTGGAGGCGCTCGGCGGCACCGCCGACCCCGACCTCGCCCTGCGGGGCCTCGCCCGGCTGCTGGAGGCGCAGCCCGCGCCCACCGCCCGCCGGGAACTGCTGGACACCCTGATCTCGGCCAAGCCGCTGCGCGACCGTCTGCTCGGCGTGCTCGGCGCCTCCGCCGCCCTCGGCGAGCATCTCGCCCGGCACCCCGGCGACTGGCAGGTGCTCGTCACGTACGAGCCGCGCGACCTGCACCCGGGCGTCGAGGAGTTCGAACGGGGACTGGCCGAGGCCGACGACCCCGTCGCGCTGCGCGTCGCCTACCGGCGCTGTCTGCTGGCCATCGCCGCCCGTGACGTGTGCGGCACCATCGACGTCGCCCAGACCGCCGCCGAGCTCGCCGACCTCGCCACGGCCACCCTGCGTGCCGCTCTCGCCCTCGCCCGTGCCGACGCGCCCGACGACGCCGCGCTGTGCCGGCTCGCGGTGATCGCGATGGGCAAGTGCGGCGGCCACGAGCTGAACTACGTCTCCGACGTCGACGTCATCTTCGTCGCCGAGGCCACCGAGGGTGCCGACGAGGCCAAGGCCCTGCGGTCGGCCACCAAGTTGGCCTCGCACATGATGCGGATCTGCTCCGAGACGACCATCGAGGGCTCCATCTGGCCCGTCGACGCCAATCTGCGCCCCGAGGGCCGCAACGGCCCCCTCGTGCGCACCCTCAGCAGCCACGTCGCCTACTACCAGCGCTGGGCCAAGACCTGGGAGTTCCAGGCGCTGCTCAAGGCCCGCCCGGTGGCCGGGGACCTCGACCTGGGCGAGGAGTACGTCGCCGCGGTCGCGCCCCTGGTCTGGCAGGCCGCCGAGCGGGAGAACTTCGTCACCGACGTGCAGCGGATGCGCCGCCGGGTCGTGGAGAACATCCCCGCCGCCGAGGTCGACCGCGAGCTCAAGCTCGGCCCCGGCGGTCTCAGGGACGTCGAGTTCGCCGTGCAGCTGCTCCAGCTGGTGCACGGCCGCACGGACCCGGGCCTCAGGAGCGGCACCACCCTCGACGCCCTCCAGGCCCTCGCCGCCGGCGGCTATGTGGGCCGCACGGACGCCGTCCAGCTCGACGACGCCTACCGCTTCCTGCGCTCCCTGGAGCACCGCATCCAGCTCTACCGGCTGCGCCGCACCCACCTGGTGCCCGAGGCCGAGGCCGACCAGCGGCGTCTGGGCCGCTCGCTGGGGCTGCGCACCGACCCGGTCGCCGAGCTGAACCGCGAGTGGCGCCGCCACACCGGCGTCGTACGCCGGCTGCACGAGAAGCTCTTCTACCGCCCGCTGCTGGACGCCGTCGCCCAGCTCGCCCCCGGCGAGGCCAGGCTCAGGCCCGAGGCGGCCCGCGAGCGGCTCATCGCCCTCGGCTACGCCGACCCGGCCGCGGCCCTGCGCCATCTGGAGGCCCTGGCCTCCGGCGTCACCCGCAAGGCCGCCATCCAGCGCACCCTGCTGCCGGTGCTGCTCGGCTGGTTCGCCGACTCCGCCGACCCCGACGCGGGCCTGCTGAACTTCCGCAAGGTCTCCGACGCGCTCGGCAAGACGCCCTGGTACCTGCGGCTGCTGCGCGACGAGGGCGCCGCCGCGCAGAACCTCGCCCGGGTGCTGTCGGCCGGCCGGCTCGCCCCCGACCTGCTGATGCGCGCCCCCGAGGCCGTCGCCCTGCTCGGCGACGGCGACGGCGGCGGCCTGGGCCCGCGCCCCGGCGCCCATCTGGAGCAGGAGATCCTCGCCGCGGTCGGCCGCGCCGAGAACGGTGAACAGGCCGTCGCGGCCGCCCGCGGGGTGCGCCGCCGCGAGCTGTTCCGCACCTGTGCCGCGGACATCGTCGGCTCCTACGGCACCGAGGCCCAGCCCGCCGTGGCCGACCAGGGCGCCCTGGTGGACCGGGTGGGCGGGGCGGTCTCGGACCTCACGGCCGCGACCCTCGCCGGCACGCTCCGGGCGGTGGTCCGCGCGAACTGGGGCGACATGCTGCCCACCCGGTTCGCCGTCATCGGCATGGGCCGCTTCGGCGGCCACGAACTGGGCTACGGATCCGACGCGGACGTCGTCTTCGTGCACGAGCCCCGCGACGGGGTCGGCGAGCAGGAGGCGTCCGAGGCGGCCCACAAGGTCGTCTCCGAGATGCGCAGGCTGCTCCAGATCCCCAGCGCCGACCCGCCCCTGCTGATCGACGCCGACCTCAGGCCCGAGGGCAAGTCCGGGCCGCTGGTGCGCACGCTGAAGTCGTACGAGGCGTACTACCGCCGGTGGTCCCTGGTGTGGGAGTCGCAGGCACTGCTGCGGGCCGAGCCGGTCGCCGGTGACGAGGACCTCGCACGGCGTTTCATCGCGCTCGTCGACCCCCTGCGGTACCCCTCCGGAGGGCTGGCCGAGGACGCGGTGCGGGAGATCCGCCGGCTGAAGGCGCGCATGGAGTCCGAGCGGCTGCCCCGCGGGGTGGACCCCAAGCTGCACACCAAGCTGGGGCCGGGCGGGCTGTCCGACGTGGAGTGGACCGTGCAGCTGCTCCAGCTCCAGCACGGGGCCGCCGTGGCGGGACTGCGCACCACCCGCACGCGTGAGGCGCTGGCCGCCGCCTGCGCCGCCGGACTGCTGTCCGAGGAGGACACGGCGACGCTCGACGAGGCGTGGGTGCTGGCCACCCGGGTCCGCAACGCCGTCATGCTGGTCCGGGGGAGGGCCGGCGACACGTTCCCGTCCGACCCGCGGGAGCTGGCCGCGGTGGGGCGGTACCTCGGGTACGGCCCCGGGCACGTGGGGGACATGCTGGACGGATACCGGCGGACCACCCGGCTCGCGCGCGCGGTGGTGGACGAGTTCTTCTACGGGGCGGCAGAGAAATAGGCCGCCGGCCCCGCAGACAGGCCGCCGGTCCCGCAGACAGGCCGCCGGTCCCGCAGACAGGCCGCCGGTCCCGCAGACAGGCCGCCGGCCCGAGAACGGACCGACGGCCTGGACAGCAGGTGTCCGCGACGGGCGGCGGGTCAGCCGCCCACGGTCCTCGGCAGCGAGTACGGCAGCGCCCCGTACCAGAGACGGGCCACCGTGTAGCCGAAGGCGAGGCACAGGATGCCGCCGACGGCGTCCAGCCAGAAGTGGTTGGCCGTGGCGACGATGACCACCAGGGTCAGGGCCGGGTACAGCAGCCCCAGCACCTTCACCCAGGGCACCGAGGCCAGCGCGAAGATCGTCAGCCCGCACCACAGCGACCACCCGATGTGCATCGAGGGCATCGCCGCGTACTGGTTCGACATGTTCTTCAGGTCGCCCGAGGCCATCGAGCCCCAGGTCTGGTGGACCAGCACGGTGTCGATGAAGCCCATGCCGTTCATCAGCCGGGGCGGGGCGAGCGGATACAGGTAGTAACCGACCAGGGCCACACCGGTGGTGCAGAACAGCACGGTCCGGGTCGCCGCGTAACGGCCGGGATGACTACGGTAGAGCCACACCAGAACACCGAGAGTGACGATGAAGTGCAGTGTGGCGTAGTAGTAGTTCATGCCGACGATGAGCCAGGTCACCGAGTTCACCGCATGGTTCACGGACTGCTCGACGGCGATGCCGAGCTGGTGCTCGGCCTTCCAGATCCAGTCGGCGTTGCGCAGCGCGTCGGCCTTCTGCTCCGGGACGGCGTTGCGGATCAGTGAGTACGTCCAGTAACTCACCGCGATCAGCAGGATCTCGAACCAGAAGCGCGGACGCCGGGGGGTGCGCAGCCGGCGCAGGAAGACCTGCTCCGTCGTGTCCGTGACAGTCTGCGGAGCGGCCTCTTCGCGGCCTTCCAGTGTCGTCACGGTCGTCTCACCCATGGGCACAGAGTCTGCCAGACATTCTTTACCCCACCGATCATCCCCCGGTCGGCCCCGGAACGCACCTCCTGCGCCCCGGGGAGAGCCCGCACCGGGCCCCTCACGCCCTAGGGACGATTGCGGTCACCCGGGGCGGAAGCGGTCGAACCGCGCACCACCAGCTCCGGCATGAAGACGAACTCGCTGTGGGGCGCGGGGGTCCCGCCGATCTCCTCCAGCAGCGTGCGCACCGCGGCCTGGCCCATGGCGGGCACCGGCTTGCGGATGGTCGTCAGCGGCGGGTCGGTGAAGGCGATCAGCGGGGAGTCGTCGAAGCCGACCACCGAGATGTCCCGGGGCACCTCCAGACCGCGCTGGCGGGCCGCCCTTATCGCACCGAGGGCCATCATGTCGCTGGCGCACACCACGGCCGTGCAGTCCCGCCCGATCAGCGCCGTGGCGGCAGCCTGACCGCCCTCCAGCGTGTACAGCGAGTGCTGCACGAGGTCGGACTCGACCTCCTCCGGGTTCAGGCCCAGCTGGTCCGTCATGGCGCGGACGAAGCCGTCTATCTTGCGCTGGACCGGCACGAACCGCTTCGGCCCGAGCGCCAGCCCTATCCGGGTGTGCCCGAGCGAGGCCAGGTGCGTGACCGCGAGCGTCATCGCCGCGCGGTCGTCGGGGGAGATGAAAGGTGCCTGCACCTTGGCGGAGAAGCCGTCGACGAGGACGAAGGGCACGCCCTGCGCCCGCAGCTGCTCGTAGCGCTGCGTGTCGGCGGTGGTGTCCGCGTGCAGTCCGGAGACGTAGATGATGCCGGCCACACCGCGGTCGACCAGCATCTCGGTCAGCTCGTCCTCGGTCGAGCCGCCCGGGGTCTGGGTGGCGAGCACCGGGGTGTAGCCCTGGCGGGTCAGCGCCTGCCCGATGACCTGGGCCAGAGCCGGGAATATCGGATTCTCCAGCTCGGGCGTGATCAGCCCGACCAGGCCCGCGCTGCGCTGGCGCAGCCGCACGGGGCGTTCGTAGCCGAGGACGTCGAGGGCGGCCAGCACGGCCTGGCGGGTGGTGGCGGCGACGCCAGGCTTCCCGTTGAGGACGCGGCTGACGGTCGCTTCGCTCACCCCCGCCTGCGCAGCGATGTCCGCAAGCCGTGTGGTCACGCCAGTGGACTGTACCGGCCGAATGTCGCCTTGCACACCAACCGGACGCCGGGTGCGGACGGTTGACCGGCGCGCTGTGGGTTGCTGCGGCATGGCGTCCCCTCTGAAAATCGCGGCAAGAGCTTGCAGAGTCTTGCACAAGTGTTCCTCTGCGCGCTGATCACCGGCAATACAGGGCCCCGCCACAACCGGTGGAAGGTCACGCAGGAGTAACGGATGAGATCCCTTGCACTTTTTTTCTGCAAGGTCTTTCCAGCCGCTTACATGGCTGTTACGTTCCAGTCGCCCGGCCGCCGCAACGGCGCAGTCGGCGAGCAGGAGCGGCGATCGGGACCGTCCCCTGCATCACACGGGCTTTCACCCCAAGGAGAACTCATGCGGCGTGGCATAGCGGCCAGCGCGCTGGTGGCGTCCCTCGCCCTCGCGGCGACGGCCTGCGGCGGCAGTGACAGCGGAGACTCGGCCGACGGCGGTCCGGTCACCATCACGTGGTGGGACACCTCCAACGCGACCAACGAGGCGCCGACGTACAAGGCTCTGGTCAAGGAGTTCGAGGCGGCCAACAAGGACGTCAAGGTCAAGTACGTCAACGTCCCCTTCGACCAGGCGCAGAACAAGTTCGACACGGCGGCCGGCTCCAAGGGCGCCCCGGACATCCTGCGCTCCGAGGTCGGCTGGACCCCCGCCTTCGCGAAGAAGGGCTTCTTCCTGCCGCTGGACGGCACCGAGGCCCTCGCCGACCAGGCGAAGTTCAAGACGAACCTGATCGAGCAGGCCAAGTACGAGGGCAAGACCTACGGCGTTCCGTTCACCACGGACACCCTCGCCCTGGTCTACAACAAGGAGCTGTTCGAGAAGGCCGGCGTCGAGGCGCCGCAGACCTGGGACGAGCTGAAGAAGGCCGCCGCCACGATCAAGGCGAAGACCGGCGTCGACGGTTACTGGGGCTCCACCCAGGCCTACTACGCCCAGTCCTTCCTGCACGGCGAGGGCACCAACACGGTCGACGTCGACGCCAAGAAGATCACGATCAAGTCCCCCGAGGCGAAGAAGGCCTACGGCACCTGGCTGGATCTGTTCGACGGCAAGGGTCTGCACAAGGCCGACACCACCGCCGACGCGTACGCCCACATCCAGGACGCGTTCGTCAACGGCAAGGTCGCCGCGATCGTCCAGGGCCCGTGGGAGATCACCAACTTCTACAAGGGTGCCGCGTTCAAGGACAAGAACAACCTCGGCATCGCCACCGTCCCGGCCGGTTCCTCCGGCAAGGCGGGCGCCCCGACCGGCGGTCACAACCTCTCCGTGTACGCCGGCTCCGACGAGGCCCACCAGAAGGCCGCGCTGAAGTTCGTGAACTTCATGACCTCCGCGCACGCCCAGGAGACCATCGCGCTGAAGAACTCCACGCTGCCCACGCGTGACGACGCCTACACCGCGAAGGTCAAGGCCGACCCGGGCATCGCCGGCTACCAGACGGTGCTCGGCGCCGCCCAGCCGCGCCCCGCGCTGCCCGAGTACAGCTCCCTGTGGGGTCCGCTGGACACCGAGCTGCTCGCCGTCGCCGGCGGCAAGAAGTCCCTGGACGAGGGTCTGACCAGCGCTGAGACCGCCATGGCCAAGCTGGTGCCGGACTTCACCAAGTGATCGCCTGTGGCCGCCGGAACGCCCTGATCATGGGGGAGCGTTCCGGCGGCCACCGGCCTGTGCGCCGTACTCCCCCTGAACTTCCAGAAGGTGCCGAACCATGACAGTCGCCATCGACCGAGCGACAGGCAAGAGCCGCGGTGACGGCGGGCGCAAGCCCGGCCTCGGACAGCGCCTGAAGCACGCCTACCAGAAGCACTGGTACGCCTACGCCATGATCACCCCGGTGGCGGTCGTGCTCGGCGTCCTCGTGCTCTATCCCCTGGCGTACGGCTTCTACCTGACGCTCACCGACGCCACCAGCCTCAACACGGCGCGCACCATCGGCGTCAACGAGATCGAGGCGACCTACAAGTTCATCGGCATCGACAACTACGCCGACATCCTGTGGGGCCCGACCGCCTACGAGCGGTTCTGGTCGCACTTCGTCTGGACGATCGTGTGGACGGCCGCCTGTGTCGCCCTGCACTACACGATCGGCCTCGGCCTCGCGCTGCTGCTCAACCAGAAGCTGCGCGGCCGCACCTTCTACCGGCTGATCCTGATCCTGCCGTGGGCCGTGCCGACCTTCGTCACCGTCTTCGGCTGGCGGTTCATGCTCGCCGACGGCGGCGTCATCAACTCGGCTCTGGAGTTCCTGCATCTGCCGACGCCGGCGTGGCTGGAGGACACCTTCTGGCAGCGGTTCGCCGCGATCATGGTCAACACCTGGTGCGGTGTGCCGTTCATGATGGTCTCCCTGCTCGGCGGCCTGCAGTCCATCGACGCCTCGCTGTACGAGGCGTCCGAGATGGACGGCGCGAGCAAGTGGCAGCAGTTCCGCTACGTCACCCTGCCGGGCCTGCGCTCGGTCAGCTCCACCGTCGTCCTGCTCGGCGTGATCTGGACCTTCAACCAGTTCGCCGTGATCTTCCTGCTGTTCGGCGACACCGCCCCGGACGCCCAGATCCTCGTCACCTGGGCCTACTACCTGGGCTTCGGGCAGCAGCCGCGCGACTTCGCGCAGTCCGCGGCCTACGGCATCCTGCTGCTGGCCATCCTGATCGTCTTCACCTCCTTCTACCGCCGCTGGCTGAACCGCAATGACCAGCAGCTCGCGATCTGAGGCAGGAGCCCCCATGAGTACGACCACCGCCCCGACCTCCGCCCCAGAGGCCCAGGCCGGCTCCACGACCGCTTCCCGCGGCAACGCGCCCCGCCGCGGCCGGCGCGGCCTCCTCGGCACGCTCGCCTCCCACGGCATCCTCATCGCGGGCAGCCTGATCGCGCTGTTCCCGATTCTCTGGCTGGTCTTCCTGTCCCTCGGCCCGGACAAGGACGACTATCTGCACCCCGGTCGCATCTGGGGGAAGATGACGCTCGAGAACTACTCGTACGTCCTGACGGAGACCAACTTCTTCGACTGGCTGACGAGCACGCTCATCGTCTCCCTCGGCACCACGGTCATCGGCGTGATCATCGCCGCGACCACCGGCTACGCCGTCTCGCGCATGCGCTTCCCCGGCTACAAGAAGTTCATGTGGGTGCTCCTGGTCACCCAGATGTTCCCCATCGCCGTGCTGATCGTGCCGATGTACCAGATCCTGTCGGAGCTCCAGCTCATCGACACCTACTTCGGTCTGATCCTGGTCTACTGCTCGACCGCGGTGCCGTACTGCGCCTGGCTGCTCAAGGGCTACTTCGACACCATCCCGTTCGAGATCGACGAGGCCGGCCGGGTCGACGGGCTCACCCCGTTCGGCACCTTCTTCCGGCTGATCCTGCCGCTGGCCAAGCCGGGCCTCGCGGTCGCCGCCTTCTACAGCTTCATCACCGCCTTCGGTGAGGTCGCCTTCGCCTCGACGTTCATGCTGAGCGACACGAAGTACACCTTCGCCGTCGGTCTGCAGAGCTTCGTCAGCGAGCACGACGCGCAGCGCAACCTCATGGCCGCCACGGCGGTGCTGGTCGCGATACCCGTGTCCGCGTTCTTCTACCTCGTGCAGAAGAACCTGGTGACCGGCCTCACCGCGGGCGGCACCAAGGGCTGACCGCCCCCCCCACCGGGCTCCCGCGCGTTCGTTCGCGCGGGTAGGCGGCCGCGGTGTCCATCCGACCCCGCTGACACCGCGGCCGCCTCGTCGCCCGACCCGAAGCCCCATGACACCGACTCAGTCACACATCAAGGACGCCATGAGCCAGCACTCCGCCGACCCGGCACCGAACTCCGCCGTAGCCACCGTCGCCAAGCGCCGCGACTGGTGGCGGGACGCGGTGATCTACCAGGTCTACCCGCGCAGCTTCGCCGACAGCAACGGCGACGGCATGGGCGACCTGGAAGGCGTACGCTCCCGACTCCCGTACCTGCGCGATCTCGGCGTGGACGCCGTGTGGCTCAGCCCCTTCTACGCCTCCCCGCAGGCCGACGCCGGCTACGACGTCGCCGACTACCGCGCCGTCGACCCGATGTTCGGCAACCTGCTGGACGCCGACGCGCTGATCCGTGACGCCCGCACCCTGGGCCTGCGCATCATCGTCGACCTGGTGCCCAACCACTCCTCCGACCACCACGAGTGGTTCCGGCGTGCCCTGGCGGAGGGCCCCGGCTCGCCGAGCCGGGACCGCTACCACTTCCGCCCCGGCAAGGGCGAGAACGGCGAACTGCCGCCCAACGACTGGGAGTCCATCTTCGGCGGCCCCGCCTGGACGCGGGTCACCGAGCCCGACGGCACCCCCGGCGAGTGGTACCTGCACCTGTTCGCGCCGGAGCAGCCCGACTTCAACTGGGAGCACCCGGCCGTCGGTGACGAGTTCCGCTCGATCCTGCGCTTCTGGCTCGACATGGGCGTCGACGGCTTCCGGATCGACGTCGCCCACGGCATGGTCAAGGCGGAGGGTCTGCCCGACATCGGCGCCCACGACCAGCTCCACCTGCTGGGCAACGATGTCATGCCGTTCTTCGACCAGGACGGTGTCCACGACATCTACCGCCAGTGGCGGCTGATCCTCGACGAGTACTCCGGCGAGCGCATCTTCGTCGCCGAGGCGTGGACGCCGACCGTCGAGCGCACCGCCAACTACGTCCGCCCCGACGAGCTGCACCAGGCGTTCAACTTCCAGTACCTGGGCACCGAATGGGACGCCGAGGAGCTGCGGGCCGTCGTCGACCGCACCCTGGAGGCCATGCGTCCGGTGGGCGCGCCCGCCACCTGGGTGCTGTCCAACCACGACGTCACCCGCCACGCCACCCGCTTCGCCAACCCGCCCGGCCTCGGCACCCAGATCCGCATCGCCGGCGACCGTGAGCTGGGCCTGCGCCGTGCCCGCGCCGCCACGCTGCTGATGCTGGCGCTGCCCGGCTCGGCGTACATCTACCAGGGCGAGGAGCTGGGCCTGCCGGACGTCGTCGACCTGCCCGACGACGTCCGGCAGGACCCGGCGTACCACCGCGGCGAGGGCCAGGACGGGTTCCGCGACGGCTGCCGGGTGCCGATCCCGTGGACCCGCACCGGCACGTCGTACGGCTTCGGTGACGGCGGCAGCTGGCTGCCGCAGCCCGCGAGCTGGGGCGAGCTGAGCGTCGAGGCGCAGACCGGTGCGGCCGGCTCCACGCTGGAGCTGTACCGCGCGGCCCTGGCCGCCCGCCGTGAGCGGCCCGACCTGGGCGCGGGCGACTCGGTGGAGTGGCTGCGCGCGCCCGAGGGCGTACTGGCCTTCCGCCGCGGCGAGTTCGTGTGCGTGGCGAACACCACCGGCGAGTCGGTCAGCACCCCCGCGTACGGCGAGGTGCTGCTCTCCAGCGGCGAGGTGAGCGAGACCGGCGGCGAGGTCAAGGTGCCCGCCGACACCACGGTGTGGTTCACGACGGCCTGACAGTCGCGGCAACCCACGGTCCCAGGGCCCGCCACCGGTTCTTCCGGTGGCGGGCCCCGGTCGTGCGTCCGGGACGGCCTCCCGCACCCGCCCGGGCATCGTTTGGGCATGTTCACGTAACCTCCCGGGTGTGAAGCTCCCTACGCCGGACTCGTTCCGCTCACGGCGCCTCGGCGCCTCCCTGCAGCACGCGCTCCGGCTCGCGGCGGAAGGCAGGTTCGAGGAGGCCGAGACCGAGGCCAGGGCGGTCGAGGCCGGGGCCCGGCGACTGCGGCCGAGCGGGCGCCGCCTTGCGATGACGTGGTACGCGAGGACGACGGCCACGGCGGTGGCCTGTGCCCACGGGCGCGGCACCGAGGTGCTGGCCGAGATGGAGGCCCTGGTCACGGAGATGGACGGTGCGGCCGGATCGCTGCGGACCCTCCCGCTGCTGGTCCGGAACAACCGCGCGGCGGTCCTCGGCTGGCAGGGCCGGTACGCCGAGGCGGAGGCGGAGGGGGACGCCCTGCTGCGCGACCTGTCCCGTCTGAAGCACCTGGCGAAGGTGTGGAGGCTGGAGCTGAGCGTGCTCGACGGCCTGGCGGAGGCCCTGTGCGGGCTGGGCCGCCCCGAGGAGGCCGAGGCGATCGCCCGCGGGAATCTGCCCCGCGCCGAGGATGTCGAGGGCGCGGGGGCCGCGCTGCACTGCACCCTCGTGCGCAGCCTGAACGGCCAGGGCCGGTACGCCGAAGCCCTCGCCGAGGCACGTCGGACGACCCCGCAGTGGGAGCGGGGCCATGCCGGGAAACTGGACCTGGTGACGGCCGCCGCCCTGCTCGGCCTGGACCGCCGCGAGGAGGCGGAGGCCGCGGCCCGGCAGGCGCTGGCCGGCTGTGAGACGCACCTCCACCCCTCCCATCCGCGCCGGGCGGAGGCCCGCGCCCTGCTGGCCCGCCTCACCGCCGGGCCCGGCACGGCTTTGTAACTTCTTGCAGCAACTTCCTTCACCCTGCTGCCTTTTTGGCCGACGGGCCTCTAACATCTGGCCACCGCAAGGTTTCTGAAAGATTTCAGCCAGCCCCTTCAACGGTGAAGGACCCCCACATGGCCAGCAGCAGAACCGTTTCGGGTGCGCTCGCGCTCGCCGCGGCCTCAGCCGTGCTCATACCCGGCACCGCCGAGGCGTCCCCACCCGGCACCAAGGACGTCACCGCCGTGATGTTCGAGTGGAAGTACTCCTCGGTCGCCACCGAGTGCACCAACCGCCTCGGCCCCGCCGGATACGGCTACGTGCAGGTCTCCCCGCCTGCCGAGCACATCCAGGGCTCCCAGTGGTGGACGTCGTACCAGCCCGTGAGCTACAGGATCGCCGGCCGGCTCGGCGACGCCACCGCCTTCCGCAACATGATCAACACGTGTCACACGGCCGGGGTGAAGGTCGTCGTCGACACCGTCATCAACCACATGGCGGCCGTCAACGGCACCGGCACCGGCGGCTCTTCGTACACGAAGTACAACTACCCCGGCCTGTACTCGCCGGCCGACTTCGACAACTGCACCGCGCAGATCACCAACTACCAGGACCGCTGGCACGTCCAGAACTGCGAACTGGTCGGTCTCGCCGATCTCGACACCGGCGAGGACTACGTCCGCTCCGCCATCGCCGGGTACATGAACACCCTGCTCTCGTACGGCGTCGACGGCTTCCGGGTGGACGCGGCCAAGCACATCCCGGCCGCCGACCTCGCCAACATCAAGTCCCGGCTGAGCAAGCCGTCGGTCTACTGGAAGCAGGAGGCCATCTACGGTGCCGGAGAGGCCGTCCAGCCGTCCGAGTACACCGGCAACGGCGACGTGCAGGAGTTCCGCTACGCCTACGACCTCAAGCGGGTCTTCAACAGCGAGCGGCTCGCCTACCTGAAGAACTTCGGGGAGGGCTGGGGCTACATGGGCAGCGGCGTCTCCGGGGTCTTCGTCGACAACCACGACACCGAGCGCAACGGCTCCACCCTCAACTACAAGGACGGCGCCAACTACACGCTGGCCAACGTCTTCATGCTCGCCTGGCCCTACGGCGCCCCCGACATCAACTCCGCCTACGAGTGGTCGGACATCGACGCCGGCCCGCCCAACGGCGGCCAGGTGAACGCCTGCTGGCAGGACGGCTGGAAGTGCCAGCACGCCTGGCCGGAGATCCAGCGCATGGTCGCCTTCCGCAACGCCACCCGCGGCGAGGCGGTCACCAACTGGTGGGACAACGGCAGCCAGGCCATCGCCTTCGGCCGCGGGAGCAAGGGCTACACGGCCATCAACCACGAGTCCTCCGCCCTGACCCGCACCTACCAGACCTCGCTTCCGGCGGGCACGTACTGCAACGTGCAGAACAACACCCCGGTGACGGTCAACTCGGCCGGTCAGTTCACCGCCACCCTGGGCCCGAACACGGCCCTCGCCCTCTACACGGGCAAGTCCAGCTGCTGACCCCGCGGCAAGGGTCGTGAAATTCTTTTCCGTTACTTTCACGACCCTTGCTGCAAGCATTGCGCCGACGGTACGGTCGCGCCGGGGTCGGACCCGAATGAGCCGTAATCGCAAGGAGTTCACGCCTGTGACACCGAGATGGCCGGCGCCTGGGACGCGCCGCACCGCGCAGGGCACACGGATAGCGGCCGTCACCGCCGCCGCGCTCGCCGCGGCCCTGGTCCAGCCGCTCGCCGCCCGCGCCGACACCCCGCCGCCTCCGCCCTCGGACGCGGCACTGGCCAAGGCGGCCGCCCGGCACGACCTGACCCGGGAGCAGTTCTACTTCGTTCTGCCGGATCGTTTCGCCAATGGTGACGCCTCCAACGACCGGGGCCGCCTCGGCGGCACCCGCCTCACCACCGGCTACGACCCCACCGACAAGGGCTTCTACCAGGGCGGCGACCTCAAGGGCCTGACGCAGAAGCTCGACTACATCAAGGGCCTGGGCACCACCTCCATCTGGATGGCGCCCATCTTCAAGAACCAGCCCGTGCAGGGCACCGGCGCGAACGCCTCGGCCGGCTACCACGGCTACTGGATCACCGACTTCACCCAGGTCGACCCGCACTTCGGCACCAACGCCGACCTGGAGAAGCTCATCGACGCGGCGCACGCCAAGGGGATGAAGGTCTTCTTCGACGTCATCACCAACCACACCGCCGACGTCGTCGACTACGAGCAGAAGTCCTACGGGTACCTCTCCAAGGGCGCCTTCCCGTACCTGACCAGGGACGGCCGGCCCTTCGACGACGCCGACTACGCGGCGGGCGGCACCCGCTTCCCGCGCGTCGACAAGGACTCCTTCCCGCGCACCCCGACCGTCCCCGCCGCCAAGAAGGACCTCAAGGTCCCGTCCTGGCTCAACGACACGCGGATGTACCACAACCGCGGCGACTCGACCTTCGCCGGCGAGAACTCCACCTACGGCGACTTCTCCGGCCTGGACGACCTGTGGACCGAGCGTCCCGAGGTCGTCACCGGCATGGAGCACATCTACCAGCGCTGGGTGCGCGACTTCGACATCGACGGCTTCCGCATCGACACGGTCAAGCACGTCAACATGGAGTTCTGGACCCAGTGGGCCACCGCGCTGGACAAGTACGCGGCGGACCGGGGCCGGGACGACTTCTTCATGTTCGGTGAGGTCTACTCCGCCGACACGTCGGTGACCTCGCCCTACGTCACCCAGGGCCGCCTCGACGCCACGCTCGACTTCCCCTTCCAGGAGGCGGCGCGTCAGTACGTCTCCCAGGGCGGCAGCGCGAAGAAGCTGGCCGCGGTCTTCGGCGACGACTACAAGTACACGACCGACAAGGCCAACGCCTACGAGCAGGTCAGCTTCCTCGGCAACCACGACATGGGCCGCTTCGGCACGTTCCTGAAGCAGGACAATCCCGGTGCCTCCGACGCCGAGCTGCTGAAGAAGGACAAGCTCGCCAACGAGCTGATGTTCCTCGGCCGCGGCAACCCGGTCGTCTACTACGGCGACGAGCAGGGCTTCACCGGCGCCGGCGGCGACAAGGACGCCCGCCAGCCGATGTTCGCCTCCCGCACCGCCGACTACCTCGACGACGACCAGATCGGCACGGACCGCACCCACGCGAGCGCCGCGTACGACACCAAGGCGCCGCTGTACCGGCAGATCAGCGCCCTCGCCAAGCTCCGCAGGGACAACCCGGCCCTCGCCGACGGTGTCCAGACCGAGCGGTTCGCCGCCGACGGCCCCGGCGTCTACGCCTTCTCCCGCACGGACGCGAGGACCGGCGTCGAGTACGTCGTCGCCGTGAACAACGCCACCGAGGCGAAGAAGGCGACCTTCGCGACGGGTTCCGCCGGCATGCGGTTCGACGGGATCCACACGGCCGTCGGCTCTCTGCGGTCGGACACGGACAAGAAGATCACCGTCACCGTCCCCGCCGGCTCCGCCGTCGTGTACAAGGCGGCGGGCAGGCTCGCCGCGCCCGCGGCCAAGCCCACCGTCACCCTGAAGGCCCCCGCCGCCGGAGCCACCGGCACCGTCGAGCTCACCGCCGACGTCGAGGGCGGGCAGCTCAACCGGGTCGTCTTCGCCGCCCAGACCGGCAGCGGCAAGTGGCGTACGCTCGGCTCCGCCGACCACGCCCCCTACAAGGTCACGCAGACCGTCGGCAAGGACGTGGCCCCCGGCACCGCCCTGCGCTACAAGGCCGTCGTGATCGACTCGGCCGGCCGCACGGCCTCCGCCACCGCCTCCTCCACCACCGGCACCCCGCCCGCCGAGGAGACCCCCACCGCCTCCTCGCGCGACTACGCGGTCGTCCACTACAAGCGCGCCGACGGCGACTACGCCGACTGGGGCCTGTACGCCTGGGGCGACATCGCCGACGGCGAGGCCACGAACTGGCCGGACAGCCACCCCTTCACCGGCCGGGACGCCTACGGCGCCTTCGCCTATGTCAAGCTCAAGCCGGGCGCCTCGAACGTGGGCTACCTGGTGATCGACAAGCAGGGGAACAAGGACGTCTCCGCCGACCGCTCGATCGACGTCACCAAGACCGGCGAGGTCTGGATCGAGCAGGGCAAGGAGGCCGCCCTCACCGAGCGCCCGGCCGCCGAGTACCCGGCCCCGGACAAGGCGAAGGCCGTCCTGCACTACCAGCGCGCCGACGGGAACCACGACGGCTGGGGCCTGCACACCTGGACCGGTGCCGCGAACCCCACCGAGTGGTCGAACCCGCTGAAGCCGGTGAAGACTGATGCCTATGGCGCTGTCTTCGAAGTGCCCCTCGCCGAGGGTGCCACCAGCCTCAGCTACATCCTGCACAAGGGCGACGAGAAGGACCTGCCCGCCGACCAGTCGCTGGACCTCACGGCCGACGGGCACGAGGTGTGGCTGTTGAGCGGCCAGGAGGAGTACCTGCTCCCGCAGCCCGCCGGGTCCGCGGCCGCGCTCGACCTGACCACCTCCAAGGCGGTCTGGATCGACCGCGACACCCTCGCCTGGAACGGCTCCGAGGCCGCCGCCTCCAGCCGGCTGCTCTACTCCCGCACCGGCTCCGTCGAGGTGAAGGACGGGGCGCTCACCGGTACCGACGCGCGCGTGCTGCGGCTGGACAGGACACAGCTCACCGACGCCCAGAAGGCGAAGTTCCCGCACCTGAAGAACTACACCGCCTACTCCGTCGACACCCGTGACCGCGACCGGGTCCGCGAGGCCCTGTCCGGCCAGCTCGTCGCCGCGCAGTACGCCGCCAACGGTGCCGTGCTCACCGCGACCGGCGTGCAGATCGCGGGCGTCCTCGACGACCTGTACGACGCGACCGCCGCCGGCCTCGGCCCGGTCTTCCGCAGCGGCCGGCCCACCCTGTCGGTCTGGGCCCCCACTGCCCAGAGCGTCGCCCTGGAGCTGGACGGCACCACCGTCGCCATGCAGCGGGACTCCGCCACCGGCGTCTGGTCGGTCACCGGGCCCGCCTCCTGGAAGAACAAGCCGTACCGGTACGTCGTGAAGGTCTGGGCGCCCAGCGTCCGCAAGGTCGTCACCAACAAGGTCACCGACCCCTACGCGCTCGCCCTCACCGCGGACTCCGAGCGCAGCCTGATCGTCGACCTCGCCGACAAGGCGCTCGCGCCGAGCGGCTGGACGACGTACACCAAGCCGAAGGCCGTCCCCCTGAAGGACGCCCAGATCCAGGAACTGCACATCCGGGACTTCTCCGTGGAGGACCGGACCGCGAGCGACCGGGGCACCTACCTGGCCTTCACGGACAAGGACAGCGACGGCTCGAAGCACCTGCGCGAGCTCGCCGGGGCGGGCACCTCGTACGTGCACCTGCTGCCCGCGTTCGACATCGCCACGATCCCCGAGAAGAAGGCCGACCAGGCCACCCCCGACTGCGACCTGGCCTCCTTCGCCGCCGACTCCGACAAGCAGCAGGAGTGCCTGGCGAAGACCGCCGCGAAGGACGCCTACAACTGGGGCTACGACCCGTACCACTACACGGTCCCCGAGGGCTCCTACTCCACCGACCCCGACGGCACCGCCCGCACGGTCGAGTTCCGCAAGATGGTCAGGGCCCTCAACGACGACGGCCTGCGGGTCGTGATGGACGTCGTCTACAACCACACCGCCGCGAGCGGCCAGGCGGAGACCTCCGT
The DNA here is from genome assembly GCF_044754345.1 of Streptomyces sp. NPDC093094. Classification (NCBI taxonomy): domain Bacteria; kingdom Bacillati; phylum Actinomycetota; class Actinomycetes; order Kitasatosporales; family Streptomycetaceae; genus Streptomyces; species Streptomyces sp. NPDC093094. The sequence continues at coordinate 97,890 of NZ_JBIVOX010000019.1, forward strand.
CCTGGACCGGATCGTGCCCGGCTACTACCAGCGCCTGCTGGCCGACGGCTCGGTCGCGAACAGCACCTGCTGCGCCAACACCGCCACCGAGAACGCCATGATGGGCAAGCTCGTCGTGGACTCGATCGTCACCTGGGCCAGGCAGTACAAGGTCGACGGCTTCCGCTTCGACCTGATGGGCCACCACCCCAAGGCCAACATCCTGGCCGTGCGCAAGGCCCTCGACGCCCTCACCCCGGAGAAGGACGGCGTCGACGGCAAGCAGATCATCCTCTACGGCGAGGGCTGGAACTTCGGCGAGATCGCCGACGACGCCCGCTTCGTGCAGGCCACGCAGAAGAACATGGCCGGCACCGGCATCGCCACCTTCTCCGACCGGGCCCGTGACGCGGTCCGCGGCGGCGGCCCCTTCGACGCCGACCCCGGTGTCCAGGGCTTCGCCTCCGGTCTGTACACCGAACCGAACCCGGCCGCCGAGAACGGCACCCCGGCAGAGCAGAAGGCCCGCCTGCTGCACTACCAGGACCTGATCAAGGTCGGCCTGTCCGGCAACCTCGCCGGCTACCGCTTCACCGACTCCGGCGGCAAGGAGGTCAAGGGCTCCGAGGTCGACTACAACGGCGCCCCGGCCGGTTACGCGGCGGCACCCGGCGACGCCCTCGCCTACGCCGACGCGCACGACAACGAGTCGCTGTTCGACGCGCTCGCGTTCAAGCTGCCCGCCACGGTGGGCGCCGGCGACCGGGCCCGGATGCAGGTGCTCGCGATGGCGACCGCCACCCTCTCGCAGGGCCCGGCGCTCTCGCAGGCGGGCAGCGACCTGCTGCGCTCCAAGTCGCTGGACCGCAACTCCTTCGACAGCGGCGACTGGTTCAACGCCATCCACTGGAACTGCGCCGACGGCAACGGCTTCGGCCGCGGTCTGCCCCCGGCGGCCGACAACGCCGCCAAGTGGCCGTTCGCCAAGCCGCTGCTGGGCACGCTGAAGGTCGGCTGCGAGCAGATCCAGGGCGCCTCGGCGGCCTACCGGGACCTGCTGAAGATCCGTTCGACGGAGAAGGCGTTCTCCCTCGGCACCGCCGAGCAGGTGCAGACGCAGCTCTCCTTCCCGCTGTCCGGGACGGACGAGACGCCCGGCGTGATCACCATGCGCCTCGGTGACCTGGTCGTCGTCTTCAACGCGACCCCGCAGGAGCAGCAGCAGCGGGTCGCCGGCCTCGCCGGGACCGGCTACCGGCTGCACCCGGTGCAGGCCGCGGGCTCCGACACGGTCGTGAAGGACGCCGCCTACGCGCAGGAGTCGGGCACCTTCACGGTCCCGGCCCGCACGGTGGCGGTCTTCACCCGGGCCGGCTAGCCGGACGCTGCGGTTAGGGTGCTCCTGTCCCTCGCAGAAACAGGAGCACCCATGCCGCAGATCACCGTCGACTACTCCACCTCGCTGGACATGACGGACTCCTTCGACCAGGAGGGCTTCGCCCGGGCGCTGCACGAGACGGTCGTGGAGATCGCGGCGGCCAGGCCGCAGGCGTGCAAGACGCTGTTCCGGTCGGGAAGCACCGCGTTCGCCTACGCGGACCTGGAGCGTGAGCCGCACGCCGTCGTGCACGTGACCGTCGGTCTCCTCGCCGGACGCACCGAGGAGACGAAGGCGAAGCTCACCGAGACCGTGGTGGAGCTGCTGCGCAAGCACATCGAACCGGTGGACGGCGGACTGCACCTGTCCGCCGAGGTACGCGACCTCGACGCCTCCTACCGGAAGTTCGAAGCCTAGGGCCTGTCTGACCGTTCCCGTCTGCCGCGCGACGCCGTGCACGCGCTCTCGCCGCACCGGCCCCGGACCCGGGTACGTCCGGTACGAGGGCCTGGGGCCGGCACGCCGAGAGCACGCACCTGACGGCGCGCGGCCGCCCTTCGGGCGACGACGCGAAGGGGCGGACAGGCCCTAGGAAGCGAGCGTGACGAGCCGGGTGACCAGGTCCGTGAAGGGTCCGTCACCCGGCTCCTGCTTGAGCAGGGGACGCAGGAGCTCGGCCGTCTCCGTGTCGTGCGCGGCGCTCACCGCGAGCAGCGCGCCGAGGCTCTGCACGAGCTGGACCTCCAGCTCCTCGCGCGGGACGCGCCGCCCGTCCAGCCAGATCAGCGCGGTCGACTCGGCGAGCGAGATCCACGACCGGACCACCAGCTCCAGCCGGGCGGGCGGCTCGCCGACGCCGAGGTGGGCCAGGATCTGCTCGTACGCCGCCTGCCGTACGGAGTCGATGAGGGCGTTGGTGGTCGTGGAACCGACGGCCGGGCCGCCGCGCATCAGCGCGGAGAAGCCGGGGCCGTGCTCGTCGACGAAGTCGAAGAACCGGGCCATCACCCGCAGCAGCCGTGCCCCGAGCGGCCCCTCGTGCGGCTCGGTGAACCGGCCCGCCAGATCGTCCGAGGCGCGCTTCAGCGCGGCCTCGTACAGGCTGAGCTTGCCCGGGAAGTAGTGGTACACCAGCGGGCGGGAGATACCGGCCGCCGACGCTATCTCGTCGATGGAGACCTCGTCGGGGGAGCGGCGGCTGAACAGGTCGAGGGCGACCCCGATCAGCTGCTGACGTCGCTCCTCGACTCCCAACCTGCGGCGCGTCCCGGTAGACATGCGAACACTTTACCGATCGGATCCGGCCGCCGAACGGGCCGGATCGATCGTACGGTTCACAGGCCGCGTCCGCCGGCTCCGTTCACATGTCCAGCACCAGACGTCCGCCGCGGGCCCGGGACACACAGATCAGCATCGAGTCGTCGCGCTCGCCGTCGGTCAGCAGCTCGTCCCGGTGGTCCACCTCGCCCTCCAGCACCCGCTGCAGGCAGGTCCCGCAGAAGCCCTGTTCGCACGAGTAGAGGGTGTCCGGAAGCTCCGCCCGCACCGCGGCCAGCACGCTGGTCCCCGCCGGCACGGTCACCGTCCGTCCGCTGCGCGCGAGTTCGACCTCGAACGCATGGTCGCCGCCGGCGGACGCACGGGGGGCGAACCGCTCCAGGCGCACCTTCGGCGCCCGCCCGGCGACGGCCGCCATCAGCCCCTCGGGCCCGCAGGCGTAGACCGCGGCCCCCTCGGGCACGTTTGCGAGGAACCCGTCCAGGTCGGGCCTGCCGCTCTCGTCCTCGGCGACGACCGTCACCCGGTCCCCGCCCAGCTTGAGCACGTCCTCCAGGAACGGCATCGACGCCCGGCTCCGCCCGCAGTACAGCAGCCGCCACGCGGCGCCCTCCGGCAGCGCCCGCAGCATCGGCAGCACCGGCGTGATCCCGATGCCGCCCGCGACGAACACGTACGATCCCGCCTCCACCAGCGGGAACCGGTTGCGCGGCCCGCGCACCTCCAGCTCGGTGCCCTCCTGCACCTGCTCGTGCACCTCGCGCGAACCGCCGCGCCCGTCCGGCACCAGGCGGGCGGCGACCGTGTAGGAGGAGGTGTCCTCCGGGTCCCCGCACAGCGAGTACTGGCGCACCAGGCCCGAGGGCAGGACCAGGTCCAGATGCGCGCCCGGCTCCCAGCGCGGGAGGGCGTGCCCCTCCAGGCGCAGCCGGACGACGCCGTCGGCGATCTCCTCGTGCGCGGTCACCTCCAGCCGCAGCGCACGGGAGCGCGGCCGTCCCGACACCGGCTCCTCCAGAGCGGGCATCGGCCACAGCGGAGAGTCCTGGATCCTGCGGCGCATCGCCCGCCGGACGAGGAGAGCGGCACCCGCGGCGGCGACGAGGGTCAGCGGCCTCGGCATCACGCGGCCCCCTTCTCCGCGGCCAGCGCGGCCGGCGAACTCGCCAGATACGCCAGGGCCTGGGCGGTGGAACCCTCCTGCGAGGGGTGGTAGGCGCGGCTGAGATAGGTCGGTATCGACCGCAGCATGTCCCCGGTCGCGGGCAGGGTGCCCCGGCGGCCGCTCAGATAGAAGTCCTTGAACGACGCCTTGCCGTCCGGCAGGGTCGGGTCGTTCTCCATGAAGAACCGCGTCCCGCGCTGCCACAGGAACACGAGTGTCGCGAACGCCGTCGCCCAGGTGCGCGCCCGGCGCCGGTAGCTGCCGTCGACATGCATGAACAGGTCGAACGCCACCGACCGGTGCTCCACCTCCTCGGCGCCGTGCCAGCGCAGCAGGTCCAGCATCACCGGGTCCGCCCCGCGCCGGTCCAGTTCCCCGGCGTTGAGCACCCAGTCCCCGAGGAACGCGGTGTAGTGCTCGATCGCCGCGATCAGCGCGACGCGTTCCAGCAGCCACCAGCGGCGTGCCCGGCCCGGCGGCAGGGTCCGGTCGCCCAGGAGCTTCTCGAACATCCAGTCCACCTGCGCGGTGTACGGCGTCGGGTCGAGCCCCAGCTCCCTCAGATGCGGCAGCACCTCGTCATGGGCCTGGGAGTGCATCGCCTCCTGCCCGATGAAGCCGATGACGTCCTCGCGCAGCCGCTCGTCCCGGATGAGGGGCAGCACCTGCCTGTAGACGTGCACGAACCACCGCTCACCGGCCGGCAGCAGCAGATGCAGCACGTTGATGGTGTGCGTGGTGAAGGGATCGCCGGGCACCCAGTGCAGCGGGGTGTCCTCCCAGGCGAAGGACACCTTCCGTGCCTTGAGCGCGATCCGCTCCGCGTCGACCGGCCGGGGGAGACGGCCCTGCTTGTTAGACATGCTGTCAATGTACTGACGGGTAAGGCCGTCGGGAAGCCTTGCGCCCGGACTTTGTGCGCGGAGCCGCTACCGCAGCCCGCCGATCTCCCGCCCGTCCTCCAGGACCCCCTTCAGCCCGGCCCGGGCCCCCTGCCGCGCCTCCACGGCCAGCAGCGGACCCTCCGCCGAGCCCTCCACCCCGCCGCTCGCCCCGACCGACGCCACGGCCCTGCTCCCCGCGGCCAGCAGGTACCAGGAACCCCGCTCCGACTTCCACAGCACCCCGGCCAGCACATGCGGGTCCTTCGGCCCGCACGCCGCCACGTTCTCCGCCTTCGCCACCACGGCCCCGTACGTCCCGCCCGGCGTACGGAACTGCGCCAGCACCCGCGGTCCCCCGCCCCGCCAGGTCTCCGCCCGCGTGCACACCCAGCCGGCGGTCCCGCCGCCCTCCGGCAGCGGCTGAGCGGCGTAGCTCCACAGGTTGACCGCCCGTACGCCGTGCCCCCGCATGTCCGCCAGCGAGCAGGCGTACGGTGCCCAGCCGTCCAGCGCCTGCGCGCCGGTCACGTCCCGCGCGGACCCGGGCCGCCCCGAGGTCAGCCGGGCCGGCACCAGCTCCCCGAGATCCGTGGCCAGCCGTGTGCCGTCCCTGCCCGTCAGCTCCAGCGCGTTCCAGGACGTACAGGCGCCGCCGCGGCCGGCCGGGCCGGCCAGCGGCGAGGTGATCCCGTCGGCCAGGGTCAGCTCCGTCGCACCCGACCCCGGCTTCGTCAGGTCCCGCACGGACGCCTTCTCCACCCAGGGCGCGGTCAGGTACCGCACATTGCCGTCGGCCCGGTCCAGGACGACCGCGCCCGCCTCCGCACCGCTCGCCCCGTCGACCCGCGCGAAGTCCATCGCGGCGCCGGCCGTGCCGTCCTTCGGCTCGGCGTACCGGGCGATGCGCAGACCGTCGTAGAGGATCACCACCCGGGCGTTGCCGACGCCGCCCGCGTACAGCAGCTGCGCCGGGCCCGCCGGGCCGCCCGACGGGGTGCCGGGTGTCACGGAGACGAGGACCCGCTCGCCGGGCCGGGCCCACACGGCGAGCGCCCGGCGCAGCAGGGCCGTGTCGCCGGTGAGCTCACCCCGGGCCGGCCACACCGAGAAGTCGGTGCGCGCGGAGCTCTGCCACGCGGCGGGCGCCACCTCGACCAGCCGGGCCGGGTCCAGTGCGGCCTCCGCGGAGGGGTTGCGGGCGTAGGGCGGGGCGGCGGCCCCCTCGCGGCCCCAGCCGTCGCCGGGCAGTCCGAGCAGCGCCCCGCACAGCGCCACGGCCGCGGTCGCGACGAGCGCGGCCCGCAGGTGCTGGCGGCGCCGCATCAGATCGGTGGGCCGGGCCTGGAGCGAGCAGGCGTCGAACTCGGCGGACTCCAGCAGCGCGTACTGCGCCGGTACGCCGTCCGCCCCGGCGAGGGCGCCGTCCGGGTCGTCGGCCCCGGCGGCCGCCAGCACCCGGCGCACCTCGGTGTCGTCCAGCCGCTCCAGGCCCCGCAGCACGTACGCGGCACGGGCCGGGGCCGGCAGCGCGGACAGCCGCTGGTCCAGCGCGAGCTCGGCGGCGCCGCCCGAGCGCGGGAACAGCTTCAGGCCCCACACCCGCGGCAGCAGCACGGGCAGCCGGGGCCGGGCCCGGAACGTCAGCGGCAGACCGGCCTCCAGCGCCGCGCGCAGCACCCGCAGCCGCACGAAGGCGTAGCCCGGGTCGCCGCCGCGGCCGCCGGGCCGGCTCTGCGCGGGCACCGCCGGGGCGGACGTGCGGCCGCCCCGGGGCAGTGCGCGCTGGGTGAGGGCGTGCGCGGTCAGGACGCGCCGGCCCCGGCCCAGGCCCGACGGCAGCACCAGATAGGCCAGCCGGACCAGCCGCGGATAGTGCTCGACGAGCGCGGCCTCGGCCTGTCCGGCGTCGGCCACCGGGTCGGCGGGGGAGACTGCGGGGCGCGGGGCGGCATCCTGTGACGGCACGTTCAGCAGAACGAGCGAACGCCCCGTCGGTCACCGCCGGACGGGCCGCTCAGTCCCGCGGACCGGCCAGCGCCCGCGCGTAGCCGGCCATCGACCGCTGGTAGCGGGGCAGATGCGGGGCCAGCGCGCCCAGCACCAGCGCCAGGCCCTCGCGGTCGCGCCCCAGGGAGGACAGGCACAGCGCCAGTGTCGCCCGTACGGCGTCGTCCAACTCGTCGGAGGGGCCGTCCAGTTCGGGAGTCAGCAGTTCCACGCCCTCCTCCGGCTGCCCGATGTTGCGCAGCGAGCTGGACAGCTGGATCCTCGCCCGCCGCCCCTTGTACCCGGCGAGGTCGCGCGCCAGCGCCTCCCGGTACAGCGGCACCGCCCGGTCGGAGCGGCCGGTGGAGTCCCAGGCGCACGCCTGCTCGAAAGGACCCTCGGGACTGCCGTCGGGCAGTTCGGCGACCAGCGCGTCGATCACCGCGCGGAACGCGCCGGCCTCCTCCTCGGGGCAGTCGTCGAAGGACGCCCAGGCGGCGCTCACACGGTCTTCCCAGTCCTTGTCCACCGGCCTACCCTCGCACGGGTGTGCCCCGCGGGGCGCGGGATTTGAGCGCGGCGGGCGTGACAGCCGTATCGGACGTCAGGCACCCGCCTGCATTCTGCCCGGAGGATCACATGAGGCTGCCCCGACCGATGACAAGCGCGCTGCTCGGCGCGGCACTGCTGGCCCTGACCGGCTGCGGCTCCCAGGACAGCGGCACGTCCGTGCCGCCGACCGCCACCGGCAGCCTGGAGCATCTGGCCGCCGAGGCCGAGTGCGCTCCCGACATGCAGACCGACGCCGACGAGATCCGCCAGGCCATCTGCCGCAACGGCGACGGCAAGTTCGTCCTGGCCACCTTCGCCACCGACCGCGGCCAGCGCGAGTGGATCAACGAGGCCAAGGACTACGGCGGCCACTACCTGGTCGGCCGCAAGTGGGTCGCCGTCGGTGACACGGACGTCGTCACCGCGCTGCGCGGCACGCTGGGCGGCATGATCGAGGAGGGCCGCAGCCACGGCGGCGGCGGTCACCACTAGGCACTGTCGCCGGGACCGTGCCGGCACAGCGGAAGCGGGCGGTGGGAGAACCCACCGCCCGCTCCTGTGGGGGGAACCGCGAGGTGTCAGATCACCGGCAGCGGGATCCGGAGTTGATGCAGCGGACCATCTTGTTCATCAGGTTCTCGTCGAAGACGTTGATGAAGTCGTCGTGGTCGGTGCTCGGCTTGTGCAGCTGCTCGGGGAAGCCGTCGACCGCGATCGCGTTCTTCACCTGCCCGTTCTCGATCACCGGAGCGTCCACGTCGTAGACGAGCCGCATGACGAGCTGCGGAATGGCCTTGAAGCCGTTCTGGCAGCGGCCGGACGCGTCGGCGAAGGCCACATGCGTGCGGTGGTTGGCGCTGTCGATGTTCTGGCCGTCCCAGCAGCTCTGGAACTTGAACGTGCGCACCACGTCACTGCCCTGGGGGCACAGCGGGTACTGCTCCTTCAGCTGCCGGTTCTCGAACCCGGTGCAGCTCCAGGACGCGTTGGCGTTCGCCAGTCCGTTGGTCGTGGTCTTGGCGTCGCCGGTGATGATCCGCAGGAACTTCGGCATCGCCACGACCTTGGACTTCGGGCTGCCGACGAACTTGATCTGCGCCTGCTTGGCCTGGAGGATCCGGCCGACGTTGCCTTCCTTGCCACCGCCGTCGTTGTTCTGGTCGAAGTCCTGCGTGCCGTCCTGCACACGCAGCACCGGCCAGTAGTACGAGGACTTGTCGCCCTGGTTGGCGCAGGTGGTGCCGGCGGCCGCGAACGTGTCGTTGTTCGCGAAGGCGTCGTTGGCCTGGTTGCCCACGTAGTCGTGCAGGTGGTGGGCACCGTTGGTGACACCGGGCGCGACGATCACGTTGTCGGTGTTGAACTTCTTGTTCGCGTTCGTCCCGCAGCTGCTGCTGAACGTGCCCGTGGAGGCGCTGCGGCCGCGGCGCGGCGACTGCACGTTCGGCTGGACGGTGGTGATGTCCACGAAGTCGGCGGCGACGGGGCCGTTGCCGGCCTGACCGTTGCTGCCCTGCTGCTGGCCGTCACCGTTCTGGCCGTCGCCCTGCTGCTGGCCACCGTCCTGCTGGCCACCGTCCTGCTGGCCACCGTCCTGCTGGCCGCCGTCCTGCTGCTGACCGTCGCCCTGCTGCTGGCCGCCGTCCTGCTGCTGGCCGCCACCGCCCTCGCCCGCGTTGGTCTGCGGCTGCTCCGCGGGGGCGGCGGCACAGCCGGCCAGACCGTCCAGGCTGCCGGGGGCGCTGCCTCCGGCCCGGTTGATCTCCAGCTTGATGCGATCGATGATCACCGTGCGGCGGTCCTTCAGCGGCTGAAGGATGCTGTTCTGCACGAAGCTCGCGTCCCGGGACTGGGCGTCCCGGGTGCTCGCCAGCCGCTGGTACGACTCGGTGATCTGCTGGTCCAGCGTGGCCAGTTCACCGTCGACCTCGCCGCGGGCGCGGTCCGGCACCGAGGTGAGCTGCTGGCCGACGTCCGGGCAGTCGATCGTGGCGACCTGCGCGGCGGCCGCCTTCGTCCGGTCCCAGCTCTTCTGGCCGTCCTCGTGCGCCGAAGCGTAGAAGTTCGCCCAGATCAGCCCGCCCCCACCGAGCGCTAGGGCCGCCGATGCGGCTATGGCCTTGGTGGCCAGCGGCGTACGGCGTTTTCGTGTGTTGCGTCCCATGGAACTCCTCTGACTTCCTTGCGGGGCAGCATCGAGGCGCCCGACAGGAGTGAAGCGGCTCCCATCCATACGGACGTGGTCCCACGAGTGTTCAGACGTCCCGGAAATTCACGTGTTTCAACGGTCCCCGACGGTTCCCGCCAGGCCCTGACGGTTCTCGTCGGGCCCTGACGAGGGCATGAGCGGCCTCAGCGGTCCCGGTCCAGGAAGGCGAGCACGGCCAGCACCCGCCGGTTGTCGTCGTCGGAGATCTCCAGGCCCAGCTTGGTGAAGATGTTGGCGGTGTGCTTGGCCACCGCCCGTTCCGTCACCACCAGTTTCCCGGCGATCGCGGCGTTCGAACGGCCCTGCGCCATCAGCTCCATCACCTCCAGCTCACGGGGCGTCAGCCGGGCCAGCGGCCGGTCCTGCCCGGCGCGGCGGGCCAGCAGCTGCTGGATCACCTGAGGGTCCATCGCGGTCCCGCCCGCCGCGACCCGTCGTACGGCGTCCACGAACTGGTCCGCGTCGAAGACCCGGTCCTTGAGCAGATAGCCGACGCCCCCGCTGCCGTCGGCGAGCAGCTCGCGCGCGTACAGCTGCTCCACGTGCTGCGACAGCACCAGCACGGGCAGTCCGGGCCGCTCCCGCCGGGCCCGCAGCGCGCACTGCAGCCCCTCGTCCGTGTGCGTCGGCGGCAGCCGTACGTCCACCACCGCCACGTCCGGCCGCTCCTCGGCCAGCGCGCGGTCCAGCTCGGGGCCGGTCTCCACCGCGGCGGCGATCTCGAAGTCGTACGCCTCCAGCAGCCTGACCAGACCGTCGCGCAGCAGGAAGAGGTCTTCGGCTAGGACAACTCGCACGGAATCTCCATGGTCACCATGGTGGGACCGCCCGCGGGAGAGCTGACGGCCAGGACGCCGTCGAATGTACCGAGCCGCCGCTCCACCCCGGCCAGTCCCGAACCGGCCGCCGGGTCCGCGCCGCCCCGGCCGTTGTCGGTGACCGTGGCGCGCAGCCGGCCCTCGGAGTGGTGCAGGTCGATCCAGAGCCGGTCGGCGCCGGAGTGCTTCACGGCGTTGGTGAGCAGCTCGCTCACCGCGAAGTACGCGGCCGACTCCACCGGCGCCTCGGCACGCCCGTCGAGCTCCACGGTCACCTCGGTCGGCACCGGCATCCGCAGGGCCAACGCCCTCACGGCGTCGCCCAGTCCGCGCTCGGCCAGCACCGGCGGGTGGATGCCGCGCACCAGGTCGCGCAGCTCGGCGAGGGCGTCCACGGAGGACTGCCGGGCCTGCGCCAGCAGCCGCCTGGCCTTCTCGGGGTCCTTGTCCAGCAGCATCTCGATGGTTCCCAGGTCCATGCCCATCGCCACCAGGCGGGCCTGCGCCCCGTCGTGCAGATCGCGCTCGATACGGCGCAGCTCGGCCGCCGAGGCGTCCACCGCGTCCCGCCGCGTCTCCGTCAGCTTCTCCACCCTGCGGGTGAGTTCGGCCGTCTCGGTGGGGGCGAGCGCGGCCCGGGTGAGCCGGAAGTGCGCGTGGACCAGGACGGGGTTGAAGCGCAGCGCGAGGGCCAGCCACACACAGCCGAGCAGCGCGGCGAGCAGGGCCGTGCCCTGCCCGGAGACGGGGACGAAGGCGAACCAGTAGGTGCCGCCCGCCTCGACGATCGGCCGCCACAGGCCCGCACCCATCAGCAGTCCCAGCACGCCCTCCGCGAGCAGCGCCGGCGCCACGATCGCCACGCCGCCGCCGATCAGGGTGTCCACCCACAGCCAGCGCAGGTCCCGCCAGGTCGCGGGGTCCCGCAGCAGCGCGTTGGTCAGCTCGACCCGGCCCATGATGCCGCCGCGGACGGGCTCGGGCAGTGGCGCGTACCGGGCGGGGATGCGCACTCCGGACCAGCTCGCGGCCAGCTCGCGCCGCTTGACGGCGTACTCGCGCAGGGCGGTCAGGACGGTGGGCGTGGTCACGACGCCGATGCCCAGCGGGATGTAGACGACCGAGACGACCGTCAGCACGCTGAGCACGATCGAGGCGGTCCACGCCATCACCGCCAGCGCCATTCCCCGCGCCCCCGACACGACGGCGTCCCGCGCCTTCTCCCGGATCATGACCCCCGCCTCTCTCGTTGCGGTCTCCAGTCTCGCCGAGACCGCGCCGCAGATCACGGGGGTGGGGGACCGGATGGGGGGTGGTGCCAGGTACACCTCGGGGTGACCGCCAACTCCCGTGTGACGCAGGTTACTTCGACATTTCTGTGTGACCGCTGAGTAACTCCGTTCGGGATCTCGTACATAGCGGCGAACTCTCCCCCGACTTCCCAGGAGGCGCGCAATGTCGCGTAGGAGGACCCTCAGTGCGAAGAAGAAGGTGGCGCTGCTGGTGACCGCCGCCACGGTGGCGGGAGGTGGCGCCTTCGTCATGGCGAGCACCTCGAACGCCGCGCAGTCGGCGAAGGACTCGACCGTCTGCCAGGGACTCGCCACCGCGCTCGGCAACAACGAGCGGTTCATCGCGGACCAGAAGGCCAAGCCCGACGCCCAGTCGGCGGCGCGGATCGCCAACCGCGAGGCTGTCATCGCACAGATCAAGGTGCAGCAGAAGGCGTCGGACTGCGTCGTTGGGGAGTCGGCTCAGGGCTCCCAGTCGGGGCAGAACGGCCAGCAGGGCGGCGGTCAGCAGGCGGGCGGCGGTCAGCAGGCCGGTGGCGGTCAGCAGGCCGGTGGCGGTCAGCAGGCGGGCGGCGGTCAGCAGGCCGGTGGCGGTCAGCAGGCGGGCGGCGGTCAGCAGGCGGGCGGCGGTCAGGCCGCTCCTCCCGCGGCCTCCGGCCAGCAGGTCTGCAACGGCTCCACCGTCACCCTCTCCGGCGAGGGCGGAGCCCCGGCGGCGTCCAGCAACCAGTTCCCGGCCGGCACCAAGCTGAAGGTGACCAACCTGGACAACAACAAGTCCACGACCGTCGAGGTCACCTCGGTCTCCGGCAGCTGTGTCCTGCTGAACAACGCGGCTTTCGAGCAGGTCCGTGAGCCCGGCAAGTTCCTCATCCGCCGGGCCGTGATCGAGAAGGTGGGGTGACGCTCACGCAGAAAGGAACCCGCTGAGGCGGTGGCCCAGGTCAGCCGGTGCCGACTGCGGCAGCGCGTGATGGGAGACGTCCGCGAGGACCACGACCTCCGCGTGCGGCAGCAGCCCGGCCGCCCCGGCCGCCACCGCGCACGTGTCATGTGTCCTGCTGTTCGCGGCCACGAGCAGCAGGACCGGCACGTCCAGACCGCGCAGCGCCTCGGGCGCCGGACGCGGTCCGGTCACCGGCTTCTTGGAAGGAAAGCCGGCGGCCGCCTCCTGGAGGCGGAGCCATGCGGGGTCCTGAGGGGTGCCCCCGGTCTCCCACTCCAGAAACGCACGCACCCGGCGCGGCGAGGGCCGCAGCAGCATCGGCAGCGCCCGCAGCAGGTACGCCGCCTCGAACCCGGCGAAGCATCCGGTCGGATCGAGGAGGAACAGGCGGCGCACCCGTGCCGGGGCGTGCAGCGCGTGATGCAGCGCGATCCAGGCACCGTAGGAGTGCCCGCCGACGTCGGCCGTGTCGATGCCGAGACCGTCGAGCAGGGCGTCCACCCACGCCGTGAGATCGGCGACCGTCCGCAGCGGACGGTCGCCGGTCCGCGCGCTGCGCCCCGGCGCCCCTACCAGGTCCACCGCGTGCACCCGGTGGGTGCGGGCCAGCTCCGCCGCCTGCGCGTACCAGGACGCCGAGGTCGCGCCCCCGCCGCCGGGCAGCAGCAGGAGCGGGCGCCCGTCCCGCGGACCGCAGACATTGACGTACGTCGTGCCGTACGGCGTGGGCACCTCGACCGCCTCGTGCCCGGCCGGCCACTTCGCCATCACCTCGTCGTACGCGGAGCCGAAGCCGTCGCTGTCGTACGTACGCACAGCACCCCCTATTATCTCGTCCAGCAAGATTCTTGTGGAGCGAGATGATAGCCGGAGGTGGCGGGCGATGCAGGAGCAGGGGCCGGAGATGGAGATCGTCCATCTGCTGCGCGCGGTGACGGTCGAACTCGGGCTGCACAGCGCGAGGTTCGCGAACCGCAACGACATGCACCCGACGGACGTGCGTGCCCTGATCGCCCTCATGGACGCCTCCCGCGCGGGCGAGGAGCTGACCGCCGGCCGGCTCGGGGCCGAGCTGGGGCTGAACTCCGCCGGTACGACGGCCCTGGTCGACCGCCTGGAACGGGCCGGGCACGTCCGCCGGGTGCGGGGCGAGCGGGACCGCCGTCAGGTCGTCGTACGGATCGAGGAGCGCGCCGTCGAGCTGGGCCGGTCCTTCTTCGGTCCGCTGATCGGCCGGGCGGTGGAGCTGCTGGGCGACTGCGACGAACGGGAGCGGGCCGCGATCCGCCGCTTCCTGGGCGGCGTACGGGACGCGGCGGCGGAGGCGCGGGACTGAGGCGCGGGACTGAGGCGCGGGACTGAGGTGCAGGACTGAGGCGGAGCGCCGGGGTGCAGGATCGAGGCGCAGGGCCGGGGCGGAGCGCCGGGGGAGTCCGCCGGTGCGGACGGCGTGCGGGGGCGTATTCCGTCGCATACAAGCCCGGCTCCCGCCGCTCTGCGCGACTGCGAACGGCCGCTCCCCGCGGCGCTGCGCACACGGCGGTCCCTCACGGCGTGAGATGGGGCACACCATCGCCAGGTAACACGGGGTTCACATTCGAGCAATGACCGGGAAATCGCCCGTTGACAGGCTGCCGGTCGACGGCGGCGCTCCGGTGCCGCAGCGCCGCAGCAACCCGCAACGTGTGCAGACCCACCCCCGAAGGAAGTGGCCCCGTGACCTTCAAGGCTGAGTACATCTGGATCGACGGCACCCAGCCGACCGCCAAGCTCCGCTCCAAGACCAAGATCATCACGGGTGAGCCCGTCGGTCTGGACGAGCTGCCGATCTGGGGCTTCGACGGGTCCTCCACGAACCAGGCCAAGGGCCACGCCTCGGACCGTGTCCTCAGGCCGGTCTTCAGCTGCCCGGACCCGATCCGCGGCGGCGACGACATCCTCGTGCTCTGCGAGGTCCTGAACATCGACATGACGCCGCACGAGTCCAACACCCGTGCCGCGCTCGCCGAGGTCGCCGAGCGGTTCGCCGCCCAGGAGTCGATCTTCGGCATCGAGCAGGAGTACACCTTCTTCGACGGTGCCCGCCCGCTCGGCTTCCCCGAGGGCGGCTTCCCGGCCCCGCAGGGCGGCTACTACTGCGGTGTCGGCGCCGACGAGATCTTCGGCCGCGACATCGTCGAGAAGCACCTGGACAACTGCCTCAAGGCGGGCCTGGGCATCTCCGGCATCAACGCCGAGGTCATGCCCGGCCAGTGGGAGTTCCAGGTCGGCCCGCTGGCGCCGCTGGAGGTCTCCGACCAGCTGTGGGTGGCCCGCTGGCTGCTCTACCGCACCGCCGAGGACTTCGGCATCTCCGCCACCCTCGACCCCAAGCCGGTCAAGGGCGACTGGAACGGCGCCGGCGCGCACACCAACTTCTCCACCAAGGCGATGCGTGAGGGCTACGACGCCATCATCACCGCCGCCGAGTCGCTCGGTGAGGGCTCCAAGCCGCTCGACCACGTCAAGAACTACGGCGCCGGCATCGACGACCGTCTGACCGGTCTGCACGAGACCGCCCCGTGGGACAAGTACTCCTACGGCGTCTCCGACCGCGGTGCCTCGGTCCGCATCCCGTGGCAGGTCGAGAAGGACGGCAAGGGCTACATCGAGGACCGCCGCCCGAACGCCAACGTCGACCCGTACGTGGTGACCCGCCTGCTCGTCGACACCTGCTGCTCCGCCCTGGAGAAGGCCGGCCAGGTCTGATCCACGGCCGCAAGGCTCCCGAGGGGCGTCCACCGTGAGGTGGGCGCCCCTCGTCGCGTCACCGGCGGCTCCCGGCGGGGCGGACCCATGAGGACCGACGGGACACCCGCCGTCACGACCCGGACGGGCCACGGGCGGACGCGTCCGCGGCCGGCCGCGGACCTGCCGGCCGCGGACCTGCCGGGCGCGGACCTGCCGGGCGGGCCGGTGCGGCTGCGGCACGGGCGGGACAGGTGCCGGCCGCGAGGTGCCCGGGGGTTCTCCTCTTCCGTCGGCAGACCGCCGGGCAGACCGCCGGGCAGACCGCCGGCCAGACCCGCCCGGGGCCGTGGGCCGACCCTGCGCCACGGCGGTCCCGAGGCCGCCACGAGGGCCGCGGGCGACGGGTCCTCGGCCGCGCCCACCGGCACCGGACCGTCCGCACAGTGGGACAGGGGCCCCGGCCGGGCGATCGCCGTGGAGCTGCCGATCCGGCAAGGACGCCTGGTGGGGCAGGGGTTGGAGGGTCGCTTTCGCGTCGGACGTCTGTCCGAACAGTGAGAGGAGGCTCCTCCCCGGACGTCACGTCTGCTTCAATGGAGGCATGGCCAGCTTCCAGAAGTGTCTCGCGACGGGTCGCCACGACCTCGAGCCCTTCTGGCCTTCCCGTCAGCACCACGACTTCGACCGGGTGTGTTGCCGCGCGGCGAACGCGCAGGCCCTCTAAAGCCGTACACCCCGGCCTTCGGCCAGCGCGCCACGACGTACGTCTCCTCGACGAGCCCGACCACGACCTCGCGGCCGTCGGACCTCCTGACGAACTCTCGCGCGAAAGAGCTGACCTCTCATGGCGACCTCCCGTTCCCTGACCACTCTTCCCGTCACCGCCCCGGCCGAGAACGCCGTGCCCGGCGCACGCCACCGGCTCCGCGCCGTCGGCCCCGACGAGGTGCCGGACATCGCGGACTTCCTGCCGCCCGGCGCCACCTGGCTGCCGGCTCCCCAGCACAGCCTGCCCACCCTGCCGGGCCGCCCGCCGATGGTCGGCTACCTGGTGCTCGTCCCCGCCGAGCAGCAGCCGCCGCTGACGGCGGAGCCTGCCGGGCCGGCCGCCGAGGCGGCCGCGGCGGGCGGGACCCCGCTCGTGCGGGTCGACCCGGTGCAGCGCACGGCCGAGGTGGACGGGCAGGAACTCGACCTGACCTACCTGGAGTTCGAGCTGCTCGCCCATCTGGTCGCGCACCCGAACCGGGTCCACACCCGCGACCACCTCGTCACCACCGTGTGGGGGTACGGCCACGTCGGCGACGGCCGCACCGTCGACGTCCACATCGCCCGGCTGCGCCGCAAGCTGGGCGCCCAGTACCGCCAGTCGATCCAGACCGTGCGCCGCGTCGGCTACAAGTACACCCCGCCGGTCGCGCGTTGAGCCGCTCTGCCGACGGCTAAGAGCGCTTCCCCCGCCGGTCCGCGGCAGGCAGAGTCATCCGCATGAGACTTCTGGTGCTGGGTGGTTCGCATTTCGCCGGACGGGCCGTCGTGGAGGCGGCCCTCGGACGCGGCTGGGACGTCACGGTGTTCAACCGGGGGCGGCAGGCACCTGCCCCCGGTGCTCGCCCGCTGACCGGCGACCGCACCGCGCCGGGCGGCCTCGACGCCCTGGCCGCCGGTGAGTGGGACGCCGTCGTCGACACCTGGTCGGGGGCGCCCCGCGCGGTCGGCGACGCGGCCCGGCGGCTGCGCGGACGCGTGGACCGGTACGTGTACGTGTCGAGCTGCTCGGTGTACGAGTGGGCCCCGCCCGCCGGGTACACCGAGGACGCCCTCCTGGTGCGGGACGCCGCCGCGGACGCCGCGCAGACCGACTACGCGCACGACAAACGCGGCGGCGAACTCGCCGTGACGGAGGAGTTCGGCGAGGACGCCTCGGTGCTCGCGCGGTCCGGGCTGATCCTCGGGCCCTACGAGAACATCGGCCGGCTGCCGTGGTGGCTGACCCGCACCGCCCGGGGAGGTCCGGTGCTCGCGCCCGGCCCCCGGGACCTGCCGATCCAGTTCGTCGACGTCCGCGACCTCGCCGAGTGGGTGCTCGGCGCGGCGGAGCAGCGGCTGAGCGGGCCCTACAACCTGATGAGCCCGCAGGGACACGCCACGATGGGCGACCTCCTCGAAGCGTGCGCGGACGTCACCGGGAACACGGCCGAACTGCGCTGGACCGACCCGGACACCGTCCTCGCCGCGGGCATCGCACCCTGGACGCAGCTGCCGGTGTGGGTGCCGCCGGGCAGCGACCTGCACGACGCCCTGCACGGCGCCGACGTCTCCCGGGCGGTCGCGGCGGGCCTGCGCTGCCGCCCCGTCGCCGACACGGTCGCCGGCACCTGGGCCTGGCTGCGGAGCATCGGCGGCAGCGCGCCCCAGCGCCCGGACCGGCCCTCGGTCGGCCTGGACCCGGCGGTGGAGGCGAAGGTCCTCCAGGGCACGCAGGCGTGAGCACGGCCCCCGCGCACCGCCGCGGGGGCCGTCATGCGCGGGTCAGCGCGTCCCGTACCGCCTCGTCCGTACGGCCCACCACCGCCGTGCCGTCGTCCGCCGTGATGATCGGCCGCTGGATCAGCTTCGGGTGCCCGGCGAGCGCGGCGATCCACCGCTCCCGGGAGGCGTCGTCACGGGCCCAGTCCTTCAGCCCCAGCTCCGCGGCGGCCGCCTCCTGGGTGCGGGTGATGTCCCACGGCTCCAGCCCGAGCCGCTCCAGCACCTCCCTGATCTCCTCCTCGCTCGGCACGTCCTCCAGATAACGCCGGACCGTGTACTCGGCCCCCTCGGCGTCGAGCAGACTCACGGCACTGCGGCACTTGGAACAGGCGGGGTTGATCCAGATCTCCATGGCCTCACCGTAGCGGCGACCGGGGACGAGAGCCATGTTCGAATTTCGAGCAGGCTTCTGGGGAACCTGTGGCGCCATGCCATCTACGGTGCTGACCTGGGGATTCCATGACCTCGCGGGCCCTTTGATTGTCAGTGGGCGGCAGTAGAATGGAGGCAGTGTTCGAGGGTGTCACCGAGGTCGTCGAAGGCCCGGAGGAAGGCACCCTCACCGCGACAGGAGGATGCCTGTGCCCGCTGCCGCACTCCAGCCGAAGCCGCTGCCCACCCAGTCGACCGTCCAGCGTCTCGTCCTGCTCGACCTGCCGTACGCGCCCGTGGTGAAGCGGCCGCTGCCGGCGGGCCGGCCGCGCGAGTGGTACATCACGCACAACCGCCGCCTGAAGGCGATGCGTCTCGCCATCGCCCTGCTCGACTCCGGCGTCTACGCGCCCGACCACGCCGGCGACGAGACCATCCGCAGCGCCGCCGAGCAGATCGGCGTCCACCCGCCGTCGGACACGACCTGCCGCATGGTCCGGGCGCTGATGCGCTACAGCCGGTGACCCGGTGCCGGGTGCCCGCCACGACCGGGGCACCCGGCGGTCCCTCACCTCATCCCGTCAGCTCCCGCTCCAGCGGTGTCCGGAAGCGCGGCGTCACCCGTACGCCGCCGACCCAGTCCCGCAGCCGCAGCGCCTCGGCCGCGATCGCCTCCTCGGCCTCCCGGCCGACGCCGGCGGTGTCGAGGACCCGCCACACGATCTCGCCGTCGGGCCGCTGCGCCCAGCCGCCCACGACCCGGCCGTCCCACCACACCGTCGGCCCGACATTGCCGCTGCGGTCGAACAGGGCTGGCCGCAGCGAGGGCGCCAGATACCAGTCACGCTGCTGCCAGCCCATCGCCGTGGGGTCCAGGGCGGGCAGCAGCGCCGCCCACGGCCCGGCCTCGGCGGCCACCGGCCCGGCGTCCCCTTCCGTGACGAACCCCGTGCCCTCGTCCAGCGTCACCTCCCGCGCCCCGATCGCCGCCAGCGCCCGCCGTACGTCGGTGACCTTCCAGCCCGTCCACCACTTCAGGTCCGCCTCCGTGGCCGGACCGCAGCAGGCCAGCCAGCGCTCCAGCAGCGACGCCTGCGCGGCGGCCTCGTCCAGCGCGGGATGCGGCGGGGCGGGCGCCCAGCGGAACTGGCCCGACGTCCACGAGCCCAGCGGGCGGCCCCGCACCACCTTGCCCTCCGTGCCCAGCACCTTCAGCAGCCGGCCCGACACGGTGTGGACGCCCTCGTAGCTCTTCCCGGCCGCGTACACGAACTGCTCCCGCAGCCGCGGCTCGTCCCCCGCCAGCTCGGCCGCCGTGGCCTGGCCGCGCCGCTCCAGCGCGGCCAGCGTCGCCGACTCCACCTCCGAGAGCCAGGCCGCGTCCGGCGCGCCGGCGGCCGCCATGTCCTTCAGCAGCGCGGCCCGCTCGCGCGCGGCCACCGCCAGCCCCGTCGAGGCGTGCACCACCGCCGTCAGCTCCGCCGGGAACACGAACACCGTGCGCCGCATGCCGTGCATCCGCACCAGGGAACGGTCCTCGTACAACGCGCGCTCCGCCTCCGGCACGGTCCCGGCGGGCTCCGCGAGCCGGGCGCCCAGCGCCAGGAACACCGTGGCCGGGTCCGTGCCGTGCAGCGCCACCAGGGACGCGGCCGCCTCCTCCGGGCCCGCCGCCCGCGCCCCGTCCGCCAGCCGGTGCCGCACCCCCAGCCGGGCCCGCCGCTCGGCCGCCCCCACGTACCGCCGTGTCTCACCCATTCCGGCCTCCCCGCCGCGCCCGCCGCCCGTCGTCCGTCTCCCGTCCCCGCATCCTGGCGCACACCACTGACAGTCGCCCCGCCCCGGGCGTGTTCCGCCGCCCCGGGACCGGTCCGCCGTGTCACCCGTTCGCCGTACCCGGCATGCGTGCGTCCCGCTCCCGGCCTTGACTGCGATCAGGAGCACACGTGCGACGGGAGGGGTGACGACATGGCCACACCCGCCGAACGTGCCGAGCAGGGCAGGGCGGCGCGCAAACAGGTACCGCGCACCACACACGCGGTCTGGCTGCCCGCCGTCGACCGGCCGGACCCGGTCGCCGTACTGGAACGGCAGGGCCGTGACCGGCTTCCGGAGCTGCTGCCGATCCGGTACGGGCGGATGGCCGCCTCGCCGTTCGCCTTCCTGCGCGGCGCGGCCGCGGTGATGGCCGGCGACCTCGCCGCGCAGCCCCGCACCGAGCTGACCGTGCAGCTGTGCGGCGACGCCCATCTGCTGAACTTCGGCCTGTTCGCCTCGCCCGAGCGCAGTCTGCTGTTCGACCTCAACGACTTCGACGAGACCTTTCCCGGCCCGTTCGAGTGGGACGTCAAGCGCCTCGCCGCGAGCGTCGCCGTGGCGGCCCGCGAGAACGGCCACCCCGACGACAAGGCCCGCGCCGCCGCCGAGGAGTCCGCCGCCGCCTACCGCACGACCGTGCGGCGACTGGCCCGGCTCGGTGAACTCGACGTCTGGTACCAGCGCATCGAGGCCGACAGCCTGCTGCCCCTGGTCCGCTCCGCCCGCCGCCGCACCCGCGCCGAGGCCAGCCTCACCCGGGCCCGCCGCCGCACCAGCCTCCAGGCCCTCGGCAAGCTCACCGAGGTCGTCGACGGCCGGCGGCGCATCATCCACGACCCGCCGCTGATCGAGCCCGCCGGGGTGTCCGACACGGCGGCGCTGCGCAAGATCCTCAGCGACTACCGTTCCACCCTGTCCGAGGAACGCCGGCTGCTCCTCGACCGGTACCGGTTCGTGGACGCCGCCCGCAAGGTCGTCGGCGTCGGCAGCGTCGGCACCCGCTGCTTCATCGTGCTCCTCGCCGGCCGGGACGCCGACGACCCGCTGTTCCTCCAGATCAAGGAGGCCCGCAGCTCCGTGCTGGAGGAGTACCTGCCGGGCGGACCGTACGACCACCCCGGGCACCGCGTGGTCGCCGGGCAGCGGCTGATGCAGGCCGCCGGCGACATCTTCCTCGGCTGGATGACCGGACCGCAGGGCCGCGCCTACTACTGGCGCCAGCTGCGCGACATGAAGGGCTCCGCGGACGTGGCCGGCATGAGCCCGCGCGACCTGGCGGGGTACGCCCGGCTGTGCGGGACCGCCCTCGCCCGCGCCCACGCCCGCTCCGGCGACCGCATCGCCATCGCCGGATACCTGGGCAGCTCCGACACCTTCGACCGTTCCGTCGCCGACTTCGCCCTGCGGTACACCGACCAGACCGCCGCGGACCACACGGCCTTGTGCGCGGCCATCGCGGCGGGGGTGGTGCAGGCGGCACCGGACGTGTGACCCGCCGGCCTCCACGGCCCGCCGGCCTCCACGGCCCGCCGGCCTCCACGGCCCGCCGGCCTCCACGGCCCGCCGGCCTCCACGGCCCGCCGGCCT
>NZ_JBIVOX010000019.1:119513-146090 GCF_044754345.1 Streptomyces sp. NPDC093094
GCCCGCCGGCCTCCACGGCCCGCCGGCCTCCACGGCCCGCCGGCCTCCACGGCCCGCCGGCCTCCACGGCCCGCCGGCCTCCACGGCCCGCCGGCCCCCGCGGTCACACCGCCGCCCGGCCTCCCGGTGCCTCCGGCGCGGCCTCGCCCGGCTGCGTCAGTACGGCGGTCACCGCCCTGCGCCGGTCCTCGGCGTGGTCGCGCAGCCACAGGCCGAGGAAGTGGTCGGCGCCGGGGAGATCGAGACGGCTGAACCGCGCGCGGGCGCCGAGCGCGTCCTGCACGGCCTCCGTCACGGCCGGCGGGATCACCTGGTCCGTGCCCGGCACCACCAGGACCGCCCGGCCCGCGTACGCCCGCAGCGCCGCGAGCGCGGGGGAGCCGCGCCAGCCCTCCGGCCTGCGGATGATCTCACTGAAGGGCCCGTCGCCCGGCCCGAACGGCACGTCCCACGCCTCGGCCGCGTACACGGCGGGCGCGCACAGCAGAAGGCCCGTCACCCGGTCGCCGTAGTGCGCGGCGAGGTCGGCGGCCGTCTGCCCGCTCATGCTGAACCCGACCAGGACCAGCGGCCCGTTCGCCGGGGTACGGGCGTCGATCACCGCGACGGCCTGCTCGAACCGGCGCCGCAGGCTCAGCTCCGCGAGGCCGCCGCTGCTTTCGCCGTGGCCGGAGAAGTCGAGGGCGAGCGCGCGGCAGCCCTGGCCCACGAACTCGCCGAGCAGCGGCAGCAGCCGCTCCTTGCTGCCGTTGCCGGCCCCGTGCAGCAGGACGGCGGTGGCCCCGGCCGGGCCACCGCCGCCGTCGGCACCGTCGCCGCCGTACGCGACGCTGAGGCGTTCGCCGTCGAACTCGTGGGTGAAGAAGGTCAGTTCACTCATGACCCCATTGGATCAGGAGGCGGAGGGAGCGTCGCCCGCCGGTCCCGGTGCCGGTGCGGCGTCCGCGTCCGGTGCCGGGGCGGCCCGGTCCTGGGGGGCCTGGTTCCCAGCCTGGTTCCCGGCCTGGGCCGCGGCGATCGCCTCCCGCAGATGGTCCTCCTCGGCCTGGCTGAGCGAGGTCTGCACCAACTGGCCGCCGTACGAGGCGATCTGCGGGACCACCTTGTCCGCCGCGGCATGCTTGACCAGGACGAACAGGGCGGCCGCGCCGGGCCGCAGGTTCTGGCTCAGCTCCTTCATGAACTTGTCGTCGATGCCGGTGTCCGTGATCGCGCCGCCGGCCGCGCCGGCCGCCGCGCCCACCGCCGCGCCGAGCAGCGGGGCCAGGAAGAGGAGTCCGATGACGCCGCCCCACAGCGCGCCGCCGGCCGCGCCCACGGCGGTGTTGTTCACGGCCTGGTGCAGTTTGATCGTGCCGTCGTCGCGCCGCTCGACGACCACGGCGTCCTCCAGCTCGACCAGGTGCTGCTTGGACAGGGCGAACAGCTTGTCGCGCACCTCGTGGGCGGTGGCGAGGTCGTTGTAGGCGACGACGAAGAGATTGCTCATTCCAGGACACCCCTGTGACCGCCGAGGAGGGAATGTCGGGATTGCCCCAACGCGTCGACTCTAGGCCGCGGGAAAAGGAGACGCACTCGGAACGACCGGCCTCCCGCGCGGGGGAGAGCGCCCCGCGATCCCGGGGATCACAGCGCCGGGGCTCCCCACAGCGGGAACCAGCGGCCGAGGTCCTGCTCGATCCGCAGGTCGTCCGCGAGCGCCGCCCGCACCTGGAGCTCCAGCGCGTTGTCCCTGCGCTCGCCGGGGAGCGGGGCGAACGGATAGAAGGTGCCGCGCTTGTAGAGGTAGACCAGGGCGAGGCCGCGGCCGCCCTCGCCCCCGAAGCCCGCGAGCGAGCACAGCAGCTGCGGCCCGAAGCCGTTGACCTCCATGGAACTGTTCACGGCGTGCAGATCGTTGACGAGCTGGGGCAGCTCGCCGGGGGAGCGGCGCGAGACCAGCCAGGAGTAGCCGTAGTCGTCCTCCTCCAGCACCACCGGCGGCCCCTCCCGCCCCGCGTCCGCGTCCAGCAGCGCCCGTACCTCGCGGTGCGTCTGCTCGAAGGCCGGTCCCTCCACGGTGGCGAAGCACACCGCGCCCTGCCCGGTCGGCGTGAAACCGGCCGCGGCCTCCAGGGTCACCGCCGCCGACGGCAGGGCGAACAGCCGGTCCAGATCCGGCGCGACCGGCTTCGTGCGGCCGAGGAGGATGTCCAGCAGCCTCATCTCAGCCGGCCTTCCCGGGCGCCGACGCCTCGCCCAGCTCCCCGGAGATCCGCCCCAGCTGGTCCAGCCGCTGCTCCAGGGTCGGATGGGTGGAGAACAGCCGGGACAGACCGGCACCGATCGCCGGGCTGAACCAGAAGGCGTTGAACGCCTGGGCCGTGCGCAGGTCCTTCGTCGGGATCCGGGCGATGTCCCCGGTGACCTTCGTCAGGGCCGACGCCAGCGCCGAGGGCCGTCCGGTGAGCAGCGCCGCCGCCCGGTCCGCGGCCAGCTCCCGGTACCGCGACAGGGCCCGGATCAGCAGGAAGCTGATCGCGTACACGGCCGCCGACACGCCCAGCACCGCCGCGAACACGACCGCGGTGTTCTGGTCGCGGCGCCCGCCGAAGAGCTGCGAGTA
The DNA here is from genome assembly GCF_044754345.1 of Streptomyces sp. NPDC093094. NCBI lineage: Bacteria > Bacillati > Actinomycetota > Actinomycetes > Kitasatosporales > Streptomycetaceae > Streptomyces > Streptomyces sp. NPDC093094. The sequence continues at coordinate 122,119 of NZ_JBIVOX010000019.1, forward strand.
GAAGGCGAACCGCACGATCAGTCCGGCGAGCACACCCAGGAACGACGCGACCGTGATCACCGCCACGTCCTTGTGCGCCACGTGCGACAGTTCGTGTGCGAGGACGCCCTCCAGCTCCGCCGGCTCCAGCCGCCGCATCAGCCCCCGCGTCACGCACACCACCGCGTGACCGGGATCGCGTCCCGTGGCGAACGCGTTCGGCATGTCCATCTCCGACACCGCGACCACCGGCTTCGGCATGTCCGCCAGCGCGCACAGCCGGTCGACCACCGCGTGCAGCTCGGGGTGCTCCTCCCGCTCCACGACACGCCCGCGCATCGCGTACAGCGCGATCCGGTCGGAGAACCAGTACTGCGCCCAGAGCAGCGCCGCCGCGACCAGCACGACCAGCACCCACGACTTCAGCAGCACGACCAGCGCGGCCACGAAGCCCACGTACAGCAGACCGAGCAGGAACAGCGTGACCGACATCCGCGCGGTCAGTCCCCGATCGCTCCGGAAGCGACTGTGCACGGCACATCACCCCAGTCGGACAACAGCCCTGACCAAGCACCCGCCCCGCTGTCCAGTGTGCACCCGGGCGGGCGGCTCTCCACGACTCAGTGGGGAGAGCGTGTGTTCAGGTAGCCCAGGAGCACGATCACCAGGACCACGCAGCCGAGGACCACGGTCGTGGAGACCCAGGAGGAGCGGCGGGGGCCGGACGGGTCCGGGTCGGCGCGGAAGGGGACCGGACCGGGCGGGTTGTCCTTCCAGCGGGCGGCGAGCATCCGGGCCCGGGCCGACGGTTCCTTGTGCTCGGCGGAGTCCGCCCAGCGCAGGTCGTACTCCCGTTCCTGGTCGTCGTCGTCGTGGTCGTGCTTCGGCATGGACGGCCCCCCGTGTCGCCTCGTGCGAATCGCTCTCCTGTAGAACATACGCCCGCACAGGGGGTGTTGGTCGACGGCGGCCGGACCGTGGTGGCCGGTATCAGTGCCCGCCGAAGGCGGCCGTGTTCTCGCCGGCCCACTGGCGGAAGGTGCGGGCGGGCCGGCCGAGGAGGGACAGCGTGGTGTCGTGGAGCGTCGCGGGGACGCCGTCGGCGGCCTCCCAGAACCTCAGCAGCGAGGCGACCATCGGTGCGGGCATGTACGCGCCCATCTGGCGCTCGGCCTCGGCACGGCTGATCCGCTCGACCCGTATCCCACGGCCGAGCACGTCGGCGAGGACGGCGAGCTGCTCACGGAAGCTGAGTGACTCGGGGCCGGTCAGGGCGACCGTGCGTCCGGCGAGCGAGCCGCCGGTCAGTGCCTCCACGGCGATGTCGGCGATGTCCTCGGAGTGGATCGGCGCCGTACGGGCGTCGGGGTGGGCGAGCCGGACCGGCAGGCCCCGGCCGATGGAGTGCGCCCAGCCGACGGCGTTGGCGGCGAAGGCGTCGGGGCGCAGGAAGGTGTGGGCGAGGCCGGAACCGGCGAGGGCGCGCTCGACCAGCAGGCTGTGACGCGCGAGCGGGTCGTCCTCCGCGTCCGGGGCGAGGACGGAGGCCGAGGAGAGCAGGACCACGTGCTCCACGCCCGCGGCCTGTGCGGCCTCGATCAGGGCGTCGATGCCGGCGGGCTGGGGGTAGAGGAAGATCTGGCGGACGCCGTGCAGCGCGCCCTCCAGGGCCTCGGGCCGGTCGAGGGCGAGCCCGACGGCCTCGACACCGTCCGGGACGGCGAGGCCGGCGGGGCGGGCGCTGGCGGCGCGGACGGCGTGGCCCGCGGAGTGGAGGCGGGCGAGGACCGCCCGGCCGACCGTGCCGCGCGAGCCGGTGACAAGAGTGCTCATGGGGTTCCCCGTTGTTCGTCCTGGCCGCCGTCGGCCAGGGATATGACTTGATGAAGACATGTGCATGCTTGCATGCATTCGTTTGAGGGTCAACACATGCCTTCATAGGGGTATCCATGTGTGGGTAGGGTGGGCGCCATGACGAACCACGGGCCCGGGCGGTCGCCGCGGACGGCCGACGAACTGCTGGACGCCGTCGGCCCGGCGTTCGGGAAACTGCGCCGCTCCTCGCTGCTGGAGGTCGAGAACCCGATCTCGCAGAAGGACCTGGGCCGCACGCTGGTGCTCAACATCGTCCTGGAGGCCGAGCAGCGGGAAGCCGGTGAGGTCACGGTCGGCGCCGTGGCCGGGCATCTGGGGGTGGACCCCTCCGTGGCCAGCCGCATGGTGTCCGACTGCATCTCCGCCGGCCATCTGGTCCGCGCCGCCTCCCAGCAGGACGGCCGCCGTACGGTCCTCCACCTCAGCCCCGGGGGACAGGAGCTGATGGCCCGGTTCCGCCGGCACCAGCGTTCCGCCTTCGAGCAGATCACGGCGGACTGGCCGGAGGCGGAGCGCGTCGAGTTCGCCCGGCTGATGCTGAAGTACGTCGCCGCGCAGGAGGCCCTCCGGCGCGGCACCTCCGGCTGACCGCCCACGGGAACGCGGCCGGGCCAGGGGCTGCGACCGCGACCGCGCGCGCAAACACGAAGGAGGCCGCCACCCGACCGGGTGGCGGCCTCCTTCGGTGATCACCTGACGCAGGTCAGGAGGTCACCTTCGGCTCACACGTCGAAGAAGTGAGGTCCTGGCTCGGCTACCTCGGTGGATTACATGCATTGCCTTCCTGACCAGCGAGGGCACTGTTGTTGTCTGTCGTCGTTGGTCGTTGCAGGCCACCTTGGGACGGCCCACAGACGGCCCCGGCTTCGATGCCCTGGCGGACCCGCGCGTGCGCCGGTACAAGGACTCCACGGCCAAGCCCGCATTGCGCCTTCGCCGGGGCGAGTGGGGGCGGGGTCTGCATAAGCGCATCGGTCACCAAGCGACACATGGCACCCGCGAGCGCGCGTTCATCAGTCGCTCCACGAGATCCTCCTACGTTTCTCCCGGATCGGCGGAGCCGGGTGCCACACTGGACGTGGCTTCGCTTCGGGGGTCACTCCGCAGGCCGTGCGAGCGCCGACTGGCGCAGGCACGCGGCAGGGCTGGGAATCGCCCAGAACTGACCGTCTCGCACGTCTAGAGACTCGAAAGTCGCCACATAACGATCAAGAGAACGTGGGCGTGACCCCCTCGTCCTCACACGCCCCGCGAGGCGTGGCTTGAGGAGGAGCGCCGTGGACCCCCACGACGAGATCGAGAACGTACTTCCGCCGGAGGCCCTGTTCTGGGCGATGGAGCCCTTCGGCCCGCCCATGGGCGAGGCCGCCTGCAGCACGTGGGACGAGACCCGGTTCCCCAGCCCGGAGGAGCAGCAGGCGACCTTCGACGGGGAGCCCGTCGTGCCGGAGCGGGACGTCCCGCAGGCCCGCGCCATGTGCCGGACCTGCCTTCTGCTGGAGAGCTGTCGACAGTACGCCCTGGACAGTCGGGACGAGCACGTGTTCCTGGCCGGGGAGACGGCCGAGGAGCGGCGCAAGACCTGGCGGAAGTCCGGCGAGCTCACCAAGCGGCGCCGACAGGTTGCCGTGCTGTACGCCCTGAAGGTGCCGACGGCGATGATCGCGCGGCTGCTCGGTCGCGACGAGAGCTCGATCCGGAGTGACCTGCGCCAGCTCGGGAAGCGCCGCCCGCAGCTGCCCCCCACCGCCTGAGAGGGGCGGCCGCCGGCGGTTCCACGACCCGTCGGCGGCCGCCACGGCGCCCGTGCAGCGCATCCGCGCGCTCCCAGACCTATGGCCATATCGCTGGAGGAGAACATGGCAGATCAAGATGACGTCGAGTACGAGGGGACGGCCCAGGACATCGAAGAGTCTGGGGGTGTCGAGGATGAGCTCGACATGGACGACAGCACGGAGGAGGACACCTCGGCGATCTGGTCGCGCTTTGGCGAGGGCGACCTGCCTCTGCTGCCCAAGATGGTGGCGGTCAAGCGCGCCGCCGTGGCAGGTGAGGAGATGGGGCTGCCCGCCGAGTTCGCCGCCGCCCTGGCACACGCCGCCGTCGACCCCAGTGAGCTGAGGACGCTGCTGAAGCGCCCCACCCGCGTCAACGTCGCGGGAGGAGTGATCGAGGCGATCGATCTCGACCTCTACGTCCCCGGCCTCGTCCCGCTGCCGACCAACAACCGCACCATGGAGCGCCGGGTATACCCGGCGGCCGGGGCCGAGGGCTCCGTAGGCCCGCTGACTGGCCCGCGCTCGGACCCTGACAAGACGACAAGGCTCTGGATCGAGGGCGAGGACGTCAACCATGTCCTGGAGGAGACGCAGCGGGCCCGCAATTTCATCCTGAACAACAACAACCTGCGCGAGTCCATCGCTGCTCGGGGCATCGCGATGCCGGTAAACGTCGTTCTCTTCGAGCTTCGGCACCGCGATGGCGAACCACCCATGCCCCTCCTGGGGACTGCGGACGGTTCCAGCCGCATCACTAACGCTCTGGAGATTCTGGGGCTCACCGATGAGCAGGTTCACTACCACTATCCCGCGAACCGCGACGACTACCGGCGCTTCATCGGCCGCATCAGCGGGGAGGACCTCGGAACCCTGAAGCCGGCCGCACATCGCAAGCTGATCCGACAACGCAACGCGCTGATCACGCCGGCCCGTGTGTTCCTCCGTTTCACCCCGACGCGGGAGGGTTACGACTACGCGCGCGCCGTTAACGCCTTCGTCGGCATGCTCCACGTCGATCCTCCCCGTCCGTGGAGCCAGACGGGCAAGCTTGAGGCCATGGCCGAAGCGGTCCTGGATGTTCTCCGAGTTGACGGTGTACTCGACGACTCGGTGCACGACTATCTCGCCGGTCTGCTCACGCCGTCGGAGGCGAAGGACGCAGGGCTCCCCGTCGAACGAGACGCACAAGCGGCCTATGTTCTCGCGACCCTCCTTCGCGAGCATCACCGCGAACTCGTGGAGCGAGGCATCCGAGACGTGACCGCCAAAAAGAGCGTCAGCGCCGGCCGGCGTACCGAGGTGATCGCGGAACTGGCCTTGCGGCCCACCCGAAGCGTCGCGACAACACTGGAGGTCGGGCACCCCGAGCGAGTGCGGGCCGAGCGGATGCGCGCGGCGTACCTTCGCTGTACGCGCCTCGCGCGTTACGCCACGGTTCCTTGGACGGTGACCGGCCGCTCCCCCGAAGAACTGCTCAACTTTGCTCTTGCCGAACTCAGTAGTGACAACGGCTCACGATCAGAGCCCGAAGCCTGGTCGTCCCGGCTGGAATTGGCGGCCTTGGCGCAGTACCACCTCACCGCCTGGGGTGGCCTCCAGCGCGAAGCCATGGGCAGCACGGACGCCGACACGCGTGGCCCTCACCAGGTCGTGGAAGAAATGCTTCATGACGAGTTGGGCCTGCGCGTGCTCGCCCAGGCTGTCATCGACGGGCGGGCCGGAACACGCCCCCGTCGGGTCACCGAGGACGGCGAGCTTGCGCTCGGCAAGCGTGACGACTTGGGAAAGTGGCAGGCAGACCCCGAAGGCAAGCCCATGCCGATCGAGGACGCGTGGCTACGCTACGAGGCATACCCCACGGGCACGGCTCTCCCGCGGCCGGTGACAGCTCCGAACGAAACGCCCCGAATGAAGGTAGCTCGGCTTAAAGACCAGATCGCCACGTTCATCGAGCAAATCAATCTGGACGTTGACGAGCTCACCAACGTGGAAGAACCCCAAGGAGTCACACTGCTCGACAGGGAAGGCTGGGTCAAGCCGAGCGAACTCCTGAGTCATCTCATGAACGCCCACTCTCAGATCAGCTACTGGGCGCGAGTTGCCGAGCGCCAAAAGTCCCGATCTGACGGGTAAGGGAATTACTGCGGAGAGAAGCCCTGAGCGCTTTCCGTAGAAGTGACGTGCCAGCTCCGCCAAGCCCTGCTCTCCCTCCATATCTCCACAACGATCACCCCATGCACGCTCAGCCCCACGTCTTGTCGGTGCAACTCGCTTGCGGATATGGCAGATCGTCAGGGATGCTGGCAAGTTCGCTTCCTGAGACCGGCCTTGCTTGAGTCTCACGCACCTGACTGAAGGGTCTCCATGTCACCAGTCCGCTTCCCCGAGCTGTACGACGCGTGCCGCGCTCTAGCGGTCAGGCTCATGAAGGAGTTGGGCAAGGACGGGACAACGCCACAGATTTATGAGGGTTTACCCATGTGGGGCTGGCACCGGCTATCTCAGGAGATGTTCACCCCAAAAAGGATCAGAGAGTGGGACGCACCCAGGCTCTGGTGGAACGGCTTCGAAGAATTGGAGGAGATGCGCCAGCTCCGTTCCGTCGTCCAGGGCCATCCTGTGCTGGCTTCCCGTGTTGACACACTGGTGGGAACGGCCTTCAGCGCCCAGCGGCGCGAACTCGCAGGGCTAATCCGATCGTTGGTCTACAACCTGGTGCTGGCCAATGAATCCTGGACTTTCGAGCAGGAGACCTTCGGCGTCGCATACGAGCGACTCGAAGCCGGCCTAGTCGTCGACACCGTAACCTTCACCGACTTCGCTCCCCTTCTGGGGCTCGATGGGAGCCAGGACATCGAGGGCGAGGAGATCGCAGAGGGCGTCGTGCTGCGCAGGATGACGGACAACGAGATATCCGTCGCAGTGCAGCGCGCGGCCGTCCCTATCGAGGAGTACCTCACCACACAGACGATCCAGGTCTCCCGCTTCAACCAATGGGCTTTGACTGCTGAACACACCCACCCACTCCGGACGGGCGATGCCAGCCTTACCCCACCACCTGCAGCCCCCGCGCTACCGATCTACACCGACGTCCTTCCATCGATCGTCGCTGCGATTCGGCTGGTCTGCGGCGGCTCGGCCACCACCAGCTACGCCATCCGTACCGATTCGCTTGGACACGGTTACTCCGCAGCTCTGACACCCATCGGACCAACCGATCCGCTCCGCCCTACCGTCCTGGCTGGCAAGGCGATGCTTGATCAAATCCGCTCCGCCTACGGGCACCTCACCAACCCGGTTGTCATGGCTGACCGTCCACTGTCCACAGCCACGCGTCAGGTCGTGCTTGCCGGGTCCAGAGGTCTCGTCGAGGACAGAGTGCTCAACCTGATCACAGCAGCTGAGGCACTGTTCATTGCACGTCTCAATCTGAGGGACCCCAACGGTGGAAAGTCAATTCTTCTTCAATCCGGTGCCGCCGACATGTTGACCGGGGACCAGACGCTCGGCGCGCCCACTGCGGAGAACATCAAGAGACTGATCAAAGCCATCTACCAGTGGCGCAATGCGGAAGTCCACGGCGGCGAACACCCCACCGCCCTCCTCCGACGGCTCGATGGGAGCACCACCAACGACCTCTTCGGCGTGGCCACGGACTTTGACGCCATGATGCGTCGCGCCCTACTCCGGACGCTGAACGACGCCATTCAGGGACCCGGACGTCCCCAGCGCCGACCTCGGCAGCGATCTGCTCGTTCCCAAGCGGGCCGCAGCGCCACGTCAAGAGTCGGCAGCCGCCGCCGACGTCGTAGTTGATACCTAAGATCGGCCATCTGCCGGTGACTCATAGCCTGTTGACCAGTGATCCTCGAAGCGTTAAGGGCGAGAGGCTTCGAGAACTGCGATCACGGCCACCGGGTCACCCTCGTACAACAGGTGCGGTTCATCTGGTTGCGGGGGGACAAACCGTGTGCGGTAGCGCTGTAGATCGCTCTCGGCGAAATAGATCGAATTAGGATCGTTTGCGTGGAACTCATTGCGCTTGCTGATCCTCGCCCACAGCTCGTCATGGCTGGCGGCCAGATAGACAAGTACGGGAACGGCGCCAGCGTCGGTGGCGATCGCTCGCCATTTGGCCCGATCCTCTGGGGTCCAGAAGCCGTGATCAACGACGACGTCGTGTCCGGCTTTGAGCTGTTCCCGCAGGTCGACGGCTACGTCTTCGAGGACGGGTCGCTCAAGGGTGGGGAAGACACCCCGGGGGAAGTCCACGCCGTAGACGCCGTGACGGCGGAACATCTCTTCGTCTGGGCACAGCCGTATGAACCCGCGGGCGGTGAGGGCGCGGGAAAGGGTCGTCTTCCCGGAGCCGGGGAGGCCGGCCATGAGGACGCAGAACGGCGGCTGTGGGGGCATCGGTCCCGTCATGGTCTTGGAGATGGCTGCCATCTCCGCTTCGCCTTCGGGCGTGATTCTGCCAGTCCTGCGGGCGGAAAGCAGCGTCCCAAGTCGGTCTTCAAGCACGCTCGCGAGCGTGTCGTCCGCGGTGGTCATGAGACCTCCGATTCCGTACGCCATGTCCGGCCGGGGCCCCCGAGGTCGACGCCGTACTCCACGATGCTGCCTTCGCTGTCCACGAACTTGGCCGTCATCACGACCACCGGGTCCGCCGGCGGGTTGTCAGGGTCCAGTTCGAGGAGCTGGGCGTACTCCCGCGTCAGCAGCCGCGCGGAAGCCGTGTCGATGCGGTGGCTGATCGGGTGGCCGGTCGCCTGGGCGATGAGCTGGAGTGACGTACCCCCTGTCAGTCGCTCGCTCACCGCTAGCTGAGGGATCAGCTTCCCGTACCGGAAGGGAATCCACGACGTGCTGTGAGCGACGATGCCGTGCCGGTCCCGGTACACACGGCTGCGGCGCACCACATCGGAGCCAGGCTGGATGTCCAGTGCTTGGGCCACTTCATCGGGCGCGGGTACCACGGCGGCCTGGTGCGAGTCGGACCGCTCACCCGCCCCCCAGCTCGACCCGGTGCGGCGTCCCCGGTCCTGCCGCTGCGCCCCGGACGACATAGGTGTGGGCTGGTCCAGTACTTCGGTGCCGATGCCGTGGATACCGCGCACAAGCCCCTCGTTGCGCAGCTTGCGCAAGGCTTTCTCGGCTGTCGCCGTACTGACCTTCCACTCTTCCGAGAGGTTCTTGATGCTCGGCAAGAGGGTCCCTGGCTGGAGCTGTCCAGACGTAATCAGCTCCGTGTAGTGGGCGGCAATCTTCGCGTACGGGGCCCGATTGTCGGCCTGGCCTGCCATGTCGTCCGCTCCCTGTCGTCACTTCCCTGGGGTTCCCTAGCTTACCGCTTGACACCGCAGGGAACCCTAGGGAACCTTAGGGATGTGCCCGCCGGTCAGTTCGTTCGGACAGTGGGTGCCGGACCTCAATGCGCCCTGATGCGGGGCTCGTTCGAGGTCAAGGGGCCCGGGGCAGAGCGGGCCGAGGGCGCACCCGACCCTTGTCACTCGGGAGGGTTTTAGACCGAAAGGTCACGTCTCCATACGCCTACCGGGGTCATGCCGCGCTACCTGATACGGGTGCGGCACCCCCGAAGGAGACATGCACGTCGCCCCGGCAATCAGCCGTGAGGGCGCGAGATCGAATCTCGCCCGGGGCACTCCGGCCGCTCCACGAAGCCGTGCCGCGCGTTCTGCGCGGCTGATCACCCAACAACGGCAAGCGCCCCCGGTGCGGGAACACCGGGGGCGCGGTTCGGGCCGTTGCCACCTTGCAGGGAGAACACGACCCATGAATGCCATCGTCACTGTTCAGGACGCTGTTACCGCGTTCGCCGACTGGATCGAACCGACGGACGCCGAGCTGGACGCGATCGAGCAGGAGTCCCCGCTGATCCTCGCGGAGGTCGACCTGCTGGACGCGCAGATCACCACGCTGGACCGCACCCCGACCGAGCTGGACAGCCGGCGCATCCGCCGGGCCCGTCACCGGGTCCTCGCCGCGTGCCGGGATCTGGTCAACGGGACGGCCAGTGCGAGCGCGCCGGGCGGTGCTGCGTGAAGGCGAAGACCGTGCTGCCGGCCGTCGCGATGACGGCGGTGTCCATGGTGCTCACCCTGGCCGTGGTGGTGATGTGGCTGGGCGCTGCGATGCCGTGGCCGGTCGCTCTAGTCGTCGGTCTGGGCATCGACGGCGGCTGGCTGGCCACTCTCGCCTACGAACGCCGCCTCGCCGCGCAGGGCGACCACAACCATGGCGTGACGGCCGTCGGCTGGGGCTTCGGCCTGATCGCCACCGGCGTGCTGGCCGCTCACGCGCTCACCGCCGAGGAATCGGCGGGCGCCTGGCTGGCGGTCGCCTGGCTGCCGGTCGCGGCGAAGGCACTGTGGCTGGTGCACGGCATGTGGGAACGCACCGCCCTCACCCCCGGCGCGCTCGGTGCGATCCAGGGCATTCAGCAGGAAGCCCGCGACGAGGCGGCCGTGGCCCGCGCCCGGCTCCGAGCCGAAGCGGCTACGGAGGAAACCCGGCTCGCGGCCGTGACGCAGGCGGGTGCGCGCGTCGCACGCGTCCAGGCGAAGACCGCTGCCACCCTCGCCGGGGCGTGGTCGACGCTGGAGACGGCGCGTCGCGGCGAGGACACCGGCAGGGCGCTGACCAGCGTGACGAGCAGGGTCACGCCCGGCGTCACATCCGTGTGGGAACTGCCCGTGTGGGGGCCGGTGGAGCCGGTTGCCGCGCTCCCACCGGGCGACGGCAACACCCTGACCGACGCTGCGCTCGACGCGTTGGTCGACGAGATCCGACACAGTCGCACCCCCGCGCTGTCCTACCGGGAGATGGCCACCCGCTTCCGGGCGGCCGGCCACTCCGCGTCCGAGGTCCGGCTGCGGGCCGCGTGGAAGCGGGTGGTGGCGTGAGCAGCAACACTGCTGTGGTGAGGTCGTTCAGCTTCGGCGGCGGGGTGCAGTCCACCGCGGCATTGGTCCTGGCGGCCCGCGGTGAGCTGGACTACCGCTCCTTCCTGATGGCGAACGTGGGGGACGACTCCGAGCACCCCGGCACCCTCGCCTACCTGCACCGCTATGCCATCCCCTACGCCCAAGCGCACGGCTTGGAACTGATCGTGCTGGACCGGGTGATGAAGCGCTCAGGTGAGGTCCGCACCCTGTACCAGGACCTCACCCGCGAGGGTTCACGCTCGCTGAAGATCCCGGTACGCATGTCGAACGGGGCCCCCGGCACCCGCTCCTGCACGGCCCAGTTCAAAATCAAGGTCGTCGGCGACGAACTCAAACGCCGCGGGGCGAGCAGGAAAGCGCCCGCCACGGTCGGCATCGGCATCAGCCTCGATGAGATCCACCGGGCCAACAAGCGACGCTGCGAGCCGCACGAGCGCATCGAGTACCCGCTGCTGGAACGCGGCATCCGCCGTATCGACTGCGCCCGGATCATCCGTGAGGCGGGGTTGCCGGTGCCGCCGAAGTCGTCGTGCTGGTTCTGCCCGTTCCACCGGCCCGAGACCTGGCATGACATGCGCCGCGACGAACCCGAGCTGTTCGAGCGCGCGTGCCAGCTCGAAGAACTCCTCAACCGCCGCCGCGACGAACTCGGCAAAGACCACGTCTGGCTGACCCGCTTCAACCGGCCGCTGCGTGCCGCGATCCCGGACGGAGTCGACACCCTGCCGTTCGACGAATGGGACTCCGGCTGCGACTCCGGCTGGTGCATGACCTGACGGCTCTACAGCCAGTCCAGGAACCGCCCGACCGCGGACAGAAACCCGTACCGCCGCCGGTGGTCCCGGCTGCAGAACCGACTCCGGCGCCACCGGCTGCGCGGCTGCCGAACCGGCGCTTTGCACCACTTGCACGGCCGCGTCCCGCGCTCTGGTCCCCCGCCCACACGCCCACCGTAGCGGGCCAGATACCGGGACCCCACCCCACCATCACCCGAGGGAGCACCCAAGCCATGGGCAAGCCGAACACCAGCCGTCTGGACCGTGAGATCAGGCTGACCACCCGCAAGCTGGAGGCCGTCCGCAAGGGCGAGATGTGGGCCCTGACTGGTGCCGAGCGGCGCAAGGTACTGCGCGCCCTGGCCGGTGGCGGATACCGCGCCGCCAAGGGCCGCAGCACTGGCCGCGCTGAACGCAACCTTGACGCCGTCACCGAGTCCGCGGTGATCCGGCTGACGGCCGAACTGACCGCCCTGCACACCGAGCGCCAACGCCTCGTGAACGAAGCCGCCGCTGCCAAGAAGTCGTCCGGGTGGTGGTGACTATGGCTGACGGCAACACCCCTCCCGGCGAGTGCCCACAGTGCTGGCAGCACGCCCACGACCAGCGCGTACACCGCCACCTCGGCCCCCGGGAGGACTGCCCGAAGTGCGTGGACCACATGGTCAACGGCTGCCCCTACCTCGTACCCAAGAAGCCGTCGTTCTGGTGGTGAGCCGTCCCGCCTGAACACCCACCACCCCTGCCGGGACGGCCCCCCGTCCCGGCCCCTCTGCACCGCCCCGCACGCTCCCCTTTCCCTGAGCTGCGCCCGCAGGGGCGCTGAGGAGATTCCGCATGTCCGAGAACGTCGTTCACCTGCACAAAGACACCACCATGGGCGGAGAGGCCGTCACCCGGCTGACCATCGTCCCCGACCCGGCCGCACCCGTCCCCCTCCCGGCGCCGCCCGTGCGGGTACCGCTGTGGGTCCGCTCCGGCCGCGCCGTCCGACGCGCCGTCACGCACGAGAACACCACCGCCGCCGCACGTGCCGCCGCACGGCACAGCCTCTACGTGGTGGGCGGAGCCAGGATCGTGGGCCACCGCGCCTGGGACGGCCGGACCGCCGCCCGCTACGAGCGCTACATGCGCACCGCCGAGGCCGCGGGGAACATGGAGCTGGCCGCCGAGTGGGAGGAGCGTGGGCAGCGCTACCGCGAGGCACGCCACCGCCGCCGCATGGACCTGCTCACCTCTCCCATCGACGCCGCCAAGGGCATCGCGGCCGGCACCGGGATGGGCATAGGGGGCCTGGTCGCCCTCGGCATCGTCATGGCCGTCGCGACGAAGGACGTCACGGACGTCGTCACGCCGCTCATGGCCACGGTGGAGTTCATCAACCTGCTCATCACCATCGTCCAGGTGGTGTGGGGACCGCTGGTCTCGATCGGCCCGTTCCTCGCCCTGCTCGCCCTGTGGGCCGTCGGCAGCAAGCAACAGGCCGCACCCCAGTGGGCGCTCCCCGCCACCGTCCGCACCAGTGACGGCGAACCCATCACCCCGTCCATCGTCGTCAAGGCCCTGCGCGACCTCGGCGTCCCCGCGCTGCGCAACGCCATCAAGGAGATGGGGGATGCCGGCGCCTCGATGCTCGGGCCGATCCGGATCGCCGGATGCGGTGTGGAAGTCGACGTGACCCTGCCGTCGGGGGTGTCGACGAACGAGGTACAGCAGCGCCGCAGGAAGCTCGCCGAGAACCTCACCCGGCACGAGCACGAAGTGTTCATCACCATCCCGGAAGCGGCCCGCACGGTGCGGCTGTGGGTCGCGGACTCCGGGGCGCTGGACGAGCCGATCGGCCCGTCGCCGCTGGTTACCGACGAGTCGATGACCGCCGACTACGCCAAGGGCAGGGCGCCGTGGGGGCAGGACCTGCGCGGGGACGCTGCCGCCCTGTCCCTGTACCAGCGGCACCTGCTGATCACGGGGCTGTCGAACCAGGGCAAGACGGTCGCGCTGCGCTCCCTCGCGCTGTGGCTCGCGCTGGACAAGTCGGTGCAGTTCCTCATGGGCGACCTCAAGGGCGTGGGCGACTGGGCCATGTTCGACGGCGTGGCCACCACCCTGATCCAGGGCCCGACCGACGAACACGTCATCCAGGTCACCGAGATGGTCGAAGGCGCGGTCGACGAGATGAACCGGCGCCTGATGGCCCCGCCCGGCACCGTCTTCCCCGCCCTCATCGTCCTGGTCGACGAAGCGCAGGTGGCGTTCATGTGCCCGCTCAAGGACGAAGACGGCCGCTACTACGGCGGCTCCAAGGCCACCTCCCGCTACTTCATGGCCGTCCGCAAAATCCACAACCAAGGACGCGCGGTCAACGTCCTGATGTGGCAAGGCACCCAGGACCCCACTGACCAGAACCTGCCCAAGCTCGTCCGCGAAGGCGCCCACACCCGCGCCTCCCTCGCGCTGGGCACGGAGTCGCAGGCCCGCATGGCGCTCGGCGACAAGGCCGTCGACGGCGGCGCCGCCCCCAACCTGCTTCGGCCGGGCCTGGACAAGGGAACCCTGGTCGTCGCGTCCGACGGCATCGCCCTGCCCAAGGGACAGTCGTCCATCACGGTGCGCACGCACTACATCAGCACGGACGACGCCAAGGCCATCGCCGACCGGGCCAAGGCCCTGCGCGACGGCGTCACCACCCTGACCATCATCGAGTGCGGCGCCGACCGCGACCCGCTCGCCGACATCGCCGCCGTCCTCGGCGACGCGGCCCGCGTCCTGACCGCCGACGTCCTCAAGCGGCTGTCCGCGCTCAGCGAGGACGCCTACGGCACGTGGACCCCCGGAGACCTCAAGCGCGTCCTGGAGGACGCCGGCGCGGAGCCGTACAAGTCCGACGGCCGCATGGTCGTCGGCCGTGAACGCGTCGCCCGCGCCCTGGCCAACCGTGACGGCGACGGTTCCGCTTCCGCCTCCCAGTAGAGGGAGGCGACCCCTCCCACGGTCAGGGAGGCAGGGAGAACTCCCTGCGCCCCTCCCTGATCCACCTCCCTGCACCTGACCTGCGCGAACGATCAGCCAGGGAGTCAGGGAGGAACGCAGGTCACCACCCCCGAAACCCCCTCCACAGCACCCCCGGCAGGGGGTGTCCCGCCTCCCTGACTCCCTACCGCAAGGGATTCCGCATGTACCCCGAACAGTCTGCCCACGCCCCCGCCTTACGGGCCCCGGAAGTCCACCACCCGGCCCCCGTCACCCCCGCTGTCACTCCGTACGCCGCGCCGCTGGTACCGGTGCAGCTGGGCGCCGTGCCGACGGTGGCGAGCGTGGTCCTGCCCGACGGCCGGGTCGTCACCGGCTACGCGGTCAGCCCGGTTCAGCCCGAACCGGTCGTTGCCAAGCCGGCCGTGTCCCGCGCGGCGGTGAACGTCGCCCTCGGCGGCATCGGGTTCCTCGCCGTGAGCGGCGGCCTGCTGATGCTCACGACGTTCATCGCCGCCCTCACCGCGCTCATCACCCAGCTCGTCATCCTCGCCGCGGTCCTCTTCGGCGGCTTCACCGCCCTCCAGGTCCTCGGCTCCAAGAGCCACAAGAGCGGCACCACTGTGCACATCCGCAAGGCCGTCATCAAGCGCAACCACTTCCACGGCTGAGGAGCCCCGTGTTCGAGATCCGTGTCATCTGCGACCCCACCGACACCGACCGCGTCACCACCGCGCTGGCCGCCGCGTTCACCACCGGCTCCGTGCGTCGGCACCCGGCTCGCGACGGCCACCGGCATCGCCTCTACGTCACCGCCGACCACTGCCCCGTCTCGGAGGACTGGCCGACCCCGGAGCAGGCATACGCGAACGCCCCCAGCATCAACAGCGAGATCGGCTGGACGGCCCGCACCCTCGCCGACACCCCGTGCTTCACCACACTCGGCCGGGAATTCCACCTCCGCAAGGCGGCCCTGCTCGACCGCATCGCCCTCCTGGACGGCCCCGACCTCGACGCCGGGACCCTCAGCAGCGACGCAGAGACGGCGTACGCAGCGGCCGTCGCCCTGCTCGACATGGACCTGAGCACCGTCATCTGCGACCCGCGCGCCTACGTCCGCCAGCAGTACGCCCGCTGGAGTCAGTACCAGTAGCTACGCCAAGGGCGGTCCCCGTCTCGCCAAAGTCCGGGACCGCCCTTGTCTCCAGTCCTCAACAGACCTGTTGGAGGTCTCCCAGCATGACCCAAGCGACCGCCTTCCGGCGAGCATCCGGCCACCCGCTGAACCTGCCGGATACCGCCCTGGCCCTGGCCGCCGCCGGACTCCCTGTGCTGCCCCTGCGCGCGGGCAAGGCCCCGTTCGGCAACTGCCCTGCCTGCACGGGCAACGCGTGCGGCGGACGGCCGAACATGAAGACCCCCGGCCAGTGCCGGTGCCCGCGTGTCTGCCACGCGTGGGCCGCCGCCACCACCGACCCACGCGTCCTCACCTCCCCGTCCTGGACGGCCGCATGGCGTCGGGCCGTCTGCGTCGCCTACCACCCCGGCGCTGCCGACCTGACCGTGGTCGACCTGGACGACGCCGCGGCCGTCGCCTGGGCTCGTGAGACCCTGCCCGTCACCCGGACCGTACCGACCACCCGGGGCGAGCACTGGATCTACCGGGGCGCCATGGCGTCGTCCAACGGGGTCCGCCCCGGCGTCGACGTCAAGTCGTCCATGTCCTACGCCCGCTACCTCGGCCCCGGCACCGGGACCATGGCCGCCCTGCCCGACGCCGTTCGCGCGCTGGCGGTGAAGGCACCCGCCGCAGTCCGGCCCGCCCCGCACGGCGTGAGCCTGCCCGCGTCGGCACGGACCGGGGAGTGCCGCCACCGCACCCCCGCCTACCTAGAACGCGGCATCGCCATGGCGGAAGCACGCATCACCGACGCGTCCGCCGCGGTCCATGCGACCGTCTACCGGACGTTCCTGGCGGTGCTGTCCGTGCACGGCCGGTGCGGATGCCTCACGGACGGACACGTACAGCGGCTGTTCGCCGCCGCGCAGGCCAAGGGCGAGACACCACGGCACTGCACCGACGCGTGGACCAACGCCCGCACCCGGCTGGGGCTGTGACCATGGCCGACGACGACAAGAACCCGGCACGCGAGGTCATCGCGGACTACGCGCAGGCGCACTTCCGGTACTTCCGCACCGCCGACGGCACCGTGTACGCGCAGCGCAACGGCCACCCCGTGGCCCGCCCCATGCGTTCCCAGGGCACGACCGGCAGCCATCGGCAGGAACTCATGGTCGGCCTGTTCCGCGACGGCGTCGGTGTGTTCAACGGGACCGCGCTCAAGGAAGCGCTGGACCTGATCGAAGCGCTCGCCCTGTCGGAGGACGTGCAGCCCGTGCACATCCGCGTCGCCCCCGGGCTGGACGGGGCGACGTGGCTGGACCTGGGCCGCGACGACGGCCTGTCCGTGCGTATCCATCCCACCGGCTGGGACGTCGCCGCGCCGGACCCGAGGGAGGTGTGTTGGCGGCGCACTCAGCTCACCGGGGAACTGCCCCTGCCGGCCAAAGACACCGACGGCAAGGGCATCGACTTCCTGCTCCGCCTGTGCAACTTCGCCACTGCCGAGACCGAATGCCTGGCCATTGCCTGGCTGATCGGCTGCCTGGGTCCGTCCGTACCCGTGCCCGCGCCGTTCCTCACCGGGCCGCAAGGGGCGGGCAAGTCGACGGGTGGGCGGATGCTCGTGCGGATCATCGAGGGCATGAGCGGCGACCTGCGCCGGGCCCCGAAGGACGAGGAGAACCTGATCGCGGCCGTGGCCGCCGGATGGGTCACCGCCCTGGACAACCTCTCCCACATGACGCCGGACCTCTCCGACGCCATGTGCTGCATCGTCACCGGAGCCGAGAGCGTCAAGCGCGCCCTGTTCACCGATGGAGACGTGTTCCGCGTCGGCTACCGCCGCCCCCTGCTCCTGACCGGCATCGACGTGGGCGTCATCCGCCCTGACCTCGCCGAACGACTCCTCCCACTGCGCCTGGAACGCCCCAAGGCCCGGCGCACCGAAGCGGAACTGTGGGCCGAGTACGCGGAAGTCCTGCCCGTCGTCCTCGGCTCGCTCCTGGACCTCACAGTCAAGGTCCGGGCGGTGGAGGCGGAGACCCCCACCGACCTGCGCATGGCCGACTTCGCTCACCTGTGCGCGCAGCTCGATGCGGCCACCGGGCTGGGGGCGCTCACCGCCTACCGGGCCAGCCTGGACGACCTGAACGACGACGTGATCGAGGGCGACCTCCTCGCCCAGACGGTTCTCAGGCACGCGGACACCATCGAACCCGGCACCGCGCAGCGCATGACATCCACCGAGTGGCTGCACCTTCTCAGCGGGCTCTACACCAGCGACGAGCCGCGCCCCTTGCCAAAGGGCTGGCCGACCACCGGCAAAGTCCTCTCCGACCGCCTCAAGCGCCTCCAGCCCACCCTGGCAGCACGCGGTGTCCTCATCGACACCGGGCGCACCAGCACCGGCCGCTACCTCGAAATGACCCGCCTGACCGCGCCGCCTCCACACGAGCAGAAGCGCGCGTTCTGACCCGCCGCCGCACTCGCCAGGACAGGCAAGAAGAGCACCACCGGCCGGGCGTGCTCCTCTTGCTGTTCGGCGCACCGCGCCGCCGGTGGACGTGCCGCGGAGCGGCTCCTGCTTCTCGCTTGAAGCGGCACCCGCACCACTACAGAAACTCCCTCTCTTGGCCTAAGAGGGAAGACGCTGCGTCATGTGCGTCACGCGGGACGCAAAACAGCCACTGGCCTGCGGCGAAAGGAATGACGCAGGCTCCGGCCTCTTCGTCATCCTGCGTCATCTGCGTCACCTGATGACGCAACCCATGCCGCACGAATGACGCACCGCCTCACCGCTGCGTCAAGCAAAGCCGCAGTTCAGAGGTGTGAATGTCGCTGGTGACGCAATGACGCAGAAATCCGAACCTCGGACACACGCGGAGTCCGCGAGACCCCGAAGCCAACGTGACTCGACCTCTGAGGACCCCATGAGCCGAACCAGTTCCGCTCAACCCGACCCCCGCGCCACCCTCCGCAGTGGCCTCCCTGACAGGTACCTCACCCCCGACGACGTCGCCGAGATCTTCGGCGTGCCGCTCGAAACGGTCTACCAGTGGCGCAGGAAGCGCACGGGGCCGCCCGGCTTCCGGATCGGTAAGCACCTCCGCTACGACCCGGCTGACGTACGCGCATACGTCAGCAGCCGCAAGAGCGCCGACCAGACCGCCGCCTAGCCACCCACCCCGGACAGCAGGGAGAGCCGCGAAGCGGCGGCTCTCCCTGCTGCATGTCGAGAGGACCGCCGCCGCATGGCCGGCCATATCCAAGACCGCTGGTACAAGTCCGAGACGGCATCCAACGGCAGGACGACCAGGACCAAGACCGACCGATACGGGACCGGACTGCGCTACCGGGCCCGCTACGTCGCCCCGGACGGGAGCGAACGCAGCAAGTCCTTCCCTGACAAGCAGAAGCGCCTCGCAGAGGCGTGGCTGACGCAGATCGCGGCCGACATGACCCGTGGCCAGTACGTCGACCCGTCGGCCGGCAAGGAGACGTTCAGGGACTTCGCCACTCAGTGGCTGGCATCTCAGACCACGGACCCTTCCACCATCGTGAACATGGAGCTGAGGTTCCGGCTGCACGCCTTCCCGTACATCGGTTCTCGGTCCCTGAGCGCGTTCCAACCCGCGCATATCCGCACATGGGCACGGGCCCTCGCAGACTCCGGAATGGCTGCGTCGTACCAGCGGACGGTCTTCGCGAACGTCTCCGCCGTGTTCGGGGCCGCCGTGGACGACGGCATTCTGGCCCGGAACCCCTGCCGCGCAGGCTCCGTGCGAGCGCCCAAGCTGGACCGGCGGAAGATCAAGCCGTGGACGCGTGACTGGGTGGTCGCGGTCCGGGAGGGACTCCCGAGCCAGTACGCGACGACCGTCGATGTCGGTGCCGGGTGCGGTCTGCGGCAAGGCGAGATCTTCGGCCTGGCGGTCGACGAAGTCGACTTCGTCGGAGGAACCGTGCACGTCGTGCGCCAGGTCAAGCTGGTCGGCCCGCAGATGGTGTTCGCTCCGCCCAAGGGAGGCAAGCTGCGAGACGTGCCGCTGCCCGACGTCGTATCGGGAGCGCTGGCCGCGCACATCACCCGCCGGCCGCCCATCGACGTCACCCTGCCCTGGAAGACCCCGGACGGCCCGCCGGTCACAGCGAAGCTGCTGTTCTACTCGCGGGAGCGTAAGGCGCTGAACAGGAACTACTTCAACATGTACCTGTGGAAGCCCGCTCTGATCGCGGCTGGCGTCATCCCGGAACGGGAGCCGGGGGAGCGGTTCACGCCGTCGCGTGAGCACGGTATGCACGCGTTGCGGCACTACTACGCGTCGGTCCTGCTGGACTCGGGAGAGAACATCAAGGCTCTGGCCGAGTACCTCGGTCACTCCGACCCCGGATTCACGCTCCGGACGTACACGCACCTGATGCCGAACAGCCAGGACCGTGCCCGCCGGGCCATCGACGCCGCGTTCGGCGTACCGGGAGCGGAGAGCGGTCCGGGCGAGGCCGGTACGCCGGCCTGAGTGGCCCCGCGGCGGAGCCCCGCCCGTCGTCCGCGGCGCGGGCCCCAAACGACCGTCGGCCGTGCCCTTCCGGTGAGGGAAGAGCACGGCCGACGGCCCACACACGGCCCAGGTGAGCGGAAACCCGCTCTGACCTGGGGCGATGTCACACGTCGAAGTACAGCTCGAACTCGTGCGGGTGCGGGCGCAGCTGGAGCGGCGCGATCTCGTTCGTGCGCTTGAAGTCGATCCACGTCTCGATCAGGTCCGGGGTGAACACGTCGCCCTGGAGGAGGAACTCGTGGTCGGCCTCCAGGCGGTCCAGCACCGCGCCGAGGGAGGTCGGGACCTGCGCGACGTTCGCGTGCTCCTCGGGGGCCAGCTCGTACAGGTCCTTGTCGATCGGCTCGGCCGGCTCGATCTTGTTCTTGATGCCGTCCAGACCGGCGAGCAGCAGCGCCGAGAAGGCCAGGTACGGGTTGCCGGAGGCGTCGGGCGCGCGGAACTCGACGCGCTTGGCCTTCGGGTTCGAACCGGTGATCGGGATGCGCATGGCGGCGGAGCGGTTGCGCTGCGAGTACACCAGGTTCACCGGAGCCTCGAAGCCCGGCACCAGGCGGTGGTACGAGTTCACCGTCGGGTTGGTGAAGGCCAGCAGCGACGGGGCGTGCTTGAGGATGCCGCCGATGTAGTAGCGGGCGGTGTCCGACAGGCCGGCGTAGCCCTGCTCGTCGTAGAAGAGCGGCTCGCCCTTCGTCCACAGCGACTGGTGGACGTGCATGCCCGAGCCGTTGTCGCCGAAGATCGGCTTCGGCATGAAGGTCGCCGTCTTGCCGTTGCGCCAGGCGACGTTCTTCACGATGTACTTGAAGAGCTGCAGGTCGTCGGCGGCGGCGAGCAGCGTGTTGAACTTGTAGTTGATCTCGGCCTGGCCGGCGGTGCCGACCTCGTGGTGCTGGCGCTCGACCTTCAGGCCGACGTTGGCCAGCTCCAGGGAGATCTCGGCGCGCAGGTCGGCGAAGTGGTCGACCGGCGGGACCGGGAAGTAGCCGCCCTTGTAGCGGACCTTGTAACCACGGTTGTCCTCCAGGGCGCCGGTGTTCCAGGCACCCGCCTCGGAGTCGATGTGGTAGAAGGACTCGTTCTCCGACGTCTTGAAACGGACGCTGTCGAAGACGTAGAACTCGGCCTCGGGACCGAAGAACGCGGTGTCGGCGATACCCGTCGACGCCAGGTACGCCTCGGCCTTCTTCGCCACGTTGCGCGGGTCGCGGGAGTACTGCTCGCCCGTGATCGGGTCGTGGATGAAGAAGTTGATGTTGAGCGTCTTGTCACGGCGGAAGGGGTCCACCCGCGCGGTCGACAGGTCGGCGCGCAGCGCCATGTCGGACTCGTGGATGGCCTGGAAACCGCGGATCGACGAACCGTCGAACGCCAGCTCCTCGTCGGGGTCGAACGCCTCGACGGGCAGCGAGAAGTGCTGCATGACGCCCGGCAGGTCGCAGAAACGGACATCGATGAACTTGACGTCCTCGTCCGCGATGAACTTCTTGGCCTCGTCGGCGTTCTGGAACATCCAGCTCCTCCTACTCCCGGCTGCCGTGCCGGGGTGGTAGTTCGTTCGTGCGGCCAGTGCGGTGGCACACGCTCGCACCTGACCCTAGGGACGGGTGATTTCTCGGGCGTGACCCATTTGTTTCGCAGAAGTTAACCGGCCCACCCTCCACCGTAGCCCCGACACACCCCGCCGTGCTCCGGTCGAAATCGGGCGCAGTACCGTGTACGGGTGGACAAGAGGCAAGCAATCGGATCATGGCTCTCCGGGCCCCGCGCGGCCATGGAGGACGCCGGTGCCGACTTCGGATACCCGGGTGAACAGCTCGGCCTTCCGCGGCAGGGGCCGGGCTCGATCGCCCGCCCCGGCAGGCGCCTGGGAGCCCTCGCCGTCGACTGGGGGCTGTGCCTCTTGATCGCATACGGCCTGATCACGGACGGCTACGGCCAGGCGACCGGCAACTGGGCCCTGCTGATCTTCTTCGTGCTGGGTGTCCTCACCGTCGGCACCGTCGGCTCCACGCCGGGCAAGCGGATCTTCGGTCTGCGGGTGATCACCGCCGACACCAGGACGATCAGTCCGGTGCGCGCCCTGGTCCGCACGCTCCTGCTCTGCCTCGCGATCCCCGCCCTCGTCTGGGACCGCGACGGCCGGGGCCTGCACGACCGGCTGGCCCGTACGGTCGAGGTCCGCATCTGAGGGCGGACTGCATACGACAAACGGACCGCAGGACGGCAGACGGACCGCAGGACGGCAGACGGGGACCGCAGGACGGCAGACGGCACTGCATACGGCAGACGGGCCGCGTACGACGAGCGGACCGCGTCCGCAGGGGACCCCGGGCTCGGCCGGCCGGGGGATCCGGGTCCGGCGAGCGGTCCGCGTCCGCAGGGATTCGCGTCCGCATGGATCCCCGTGCGTCCGCAGGGATCCCCGTCCGCAAGGGATCCGGAGCCGGCAGGGGACCCGGGGTTCGGCCGGCGGGGGATCCTGGTCCGGCGAGCGGTCCGAACGTGACGAGAACGTGACGAAGGGGCGCCCGGTGCTCGCGGCACCGGGCGCCCCTTCGTCGTACGCGGTGGGTCAGCGGCCCTTCGGGCCGCCCTTCGGCAGCTTCATGCCCTTGGGCATCGGCCCCTTCGGCAGCGGCATGTTGCTCATCAGGTCGCCGAGGGCGCGCAGCCGGTCGTTGGTGGCGGTGATCTGCGGGCCGGTCAGGACGCGCGGGAGCTTCAGCATGGTGGTGCGCAGCTTCTTCAGCTCCACCTGGCCCTCGCCCGTGCCGACGATCAGGTCGTGCACCGGCACGTCCGCCACGATGCGGGCCATCTTCTTCTTCTCGGCGGCCAGCAGGCTCTTGACCCGGTTCGGGTTGCCCTCGGCGACCAGGACGATGCCCGGCTTGCCGACGGCCCGGTGCACCACGTCCTGGCTGCGGTTCATCGCCACCGCGGGGGTCGTCGTCCAGCCCCGGCCGATGTTGTCCAGCACGGCCGCGGCGGCGCCCGGCTGGCCCTCCATCTGTCCGAAGGCCGCCCGCTCGGCCCGGCGCCCGAACACGATCGCCGTCGCGAGGAAGGCGAGCAGAAGGCCCAGGATGCCGAGATAGATGGGGTGCCCGATCAAGAAGCCGATCGCGAGGAAGACACCGAAGGTGACGATTCCGACAGCCGCGAGCACAAGACCGATCTTCTTGTCGGCCTTGCGGGTCATCTTGTAGGTCAGAGCGATCTGCTTCAGTCGCCCGGTGTTCGCGGCGTCCGCCGCGGTTTCCTTCCTCGCCATGCCACGAAGTCTACGTGGCCCCGGGAGTGCCGACGACGGCAGTGCTCCGGGGCGGGCGGCGGGAGCGGTCAGGGACGGCCCGCGGCCGCCTGCTCCAGGACGAGCTGTGCCTCGACCCGGTCCTTGGCCCGGCGGCGGTCCTCCAGGACGGAGGTCCAGGCGTTGCGGCGGGCCGTACGCTGCCCGCTGCTCATCAGAAGGGTCTCGACGGCGCGCAGGGCGTCGGTGAAGGACGGGATCGCGGTGGCGCGGACGGGCGCGGCCTGCATCGTTCAGGTCCCCCCTCGGTTGCGGGTGTGTACGTGGAGTGAGTCAAGCGTCACTGATTGGTGTTACCAGTGCATGACCGAGGGGTCAAACAGCGATGAAACCTTTTTGCCGTGATTTTCGAAGGTCCGCGCACGCCGACGCGGCCCCGGCGTACGCCCCCATCTGCGGGGACGGCCGGAGCCGCGTCCAACTGGCCGTTACCGGCCGGTAGTTACTTGTGCGTGAACTCACACGGCCTGTGCGGCCGCGAACGCTTCGCCCCCCTGCGGAGCTGCGGAACCGCGCTGCTCGATCGCCATCTGGTACAGGCGTCCGGCGCGGTAGGAGGAGCGGACGAGGGGGCCGGACATGACGCCGGAGAAGCCGATCTGCTCGGCCTCCTCCTTCAGCTCGACGA
>NZ_JBIVOX010000020.1:0-130760 GCF_044754345.1 Streptomyces sp. NPDC093094
ATGTCGGGCATCCTGACCAACGAGGACGCCGACATCGACAAGCTCCTGGACACGGCCGAGTCACAGGTCAACCAGGTCCTGGCCAACCAGTGACCCGACCGGGCGGGGCGGCCGGCACCAGGCCGCCCCGCCCCGCCCGGCAGCAGAAACGGCAGTCCAGTACCAAGGAGCGACGATGTCGGCCCCGAGCCTGACCCCGAGCAAGGCGGGACCTCCCCGCCACTCCAAGCCGCACAAGACGGCCCCCACGGCCCCCGGTGGCCACTTCGCCAAGAGCCTCAAGCGCAACCTGACGGCCCACGGCTTCCTCATCGGAGCCGTGCTGTGTTTCATGGTGTTCTCCTGGTATCCGATGATCCGGGAGTTCTTCCTCGCCTTCCAGAAGACCGAGAGCGGACAGACCACCTGGGTGGGCCTGGACAACCTCACCACCGTCTTCAACGACCCCGCCTTCTGGCAGGCATGGCGCAACACCCTCCTGTTCACGGTGCTGGCACTGATCTTCGGTTTCGCGGTGCCCTTCGTCGTGGCGATCGTGATCAACGAGTTCCAGCACGGCCAGGGCTACCTCCGCCTGCTGGTCTACCTGCCCGTCATGCTGCCGCCGGTCGCCTCGGTCCTGCTCTTCAAGTACCTCTACGACCCCGGATACGGCCTGCTCAACGAGCTGTTCAGCTTCCTGCACCTGCCCGAACAGCAATGGCTGCAGGACCCCGACCTGTCCATGCTCTCCGTCGTGCTGGCCTCGACCTGGATGAACATGGGCGGCGCCACCCTCATCTACCTCGCCGCGCTCCAGGGCATCCCGGGCGAGCTGTACGAGGCGGCCGAGCTGGACGGCGCGAGCCTGTGGCGCAAGATCTGGCACGTCACCATCCCGCAGACCCGCCTCATCCTGTCGCTGATGCTGCTCATGCAGGTCATCGCCACCATGCAGGTCTTCGTCGAACCCTTCCTGCTCACCGGCGGCGCCGGCCCCGAGGGCTCGACCACCACGGTCGTCTACCTCATCTACCAGTACGCCTTCAACTTCAACAACTACGGCGCCGCCGCGGCCCTCGGTCTGATGCTCCTCGTACTGCTCGCCGGATTCTCCGCCGCGTACGTGAAGCTCAGCCGCGCCGAGGACGAGTAGGACCGGGGAGACCAGCATGTCCACACGCACACTCATCTCGCCCGCCGTACTCGCCAGGCCGCGCGGCCGAAGGCTCTACTGGTTCGTCTTCGGCCTGGTCGTCGTCCTCTTCACCCTGGCGTTCCTCGGCCCGATGTACTGGCTGGTGTCCAGCGGCTTCAAGGATCCCCAGGAAGTGATCCAGACCCCGCCGACCCTGGTGCCCAAGACCTTCGAGCCCGACAACTACAGCCGCGCCTGGGAGGTCATGGACCTGTCCTCCCTCCTGTTCAACACCCTCTACTACGCCTTCGGCGCGCTGGCCTTCCAGCTGGTCCTCGACGTGGCGGCCGCGTACTCGCTGTCCAAGCTGCGGCCGATCTTCGGCAAGGCCGTCCTCGGCATGATGCTGGCCACGCTGATGATCCCGGCGACCGTGCTCGTCGTGCCCCAGTACCTGACCGTCCTGGACGTGCCGGTGGTGGAGCGCAACCTGCTGAACACCCCGTGGGCGATCTGGCTGCCGTCGGTGACCAACGCCTTCAACATCTTCCTGCTCAAGCGGTTCTTCGACTCCATCCCGAAGGAACTCCTGGACGCCGCCTCCATGGACGGCGCGAGCCCGCTGCGCATCCTGTGGTCGATCGTCCTGCCGATCTCCCGGCCCATCCTCGGCGTCGTGTCGATCTTCGCGGTGGTGGGGGTGTGGAAGGACTTCCTGTGGCCGATGCTCACCCTGCCCGACCCCTCGAAGCAGACCCTCAACGTCGGCATCTACTCGCTCTCCAACGGCGTACCGGTGAACGTGCTGATCGCCGCGCTCACCATCGCCTCACTGCCGACCCTGCTGATCTTCCTGGTCTTCCAGCGCAACATCATGAGCGGTCTGACCGCGGGCGGACTCAAGGGCTGACGCCCTTCCCGTCACGCCCCGCCGCTCGTCCCCCAGCCTTCGCCGCCGCTCCTTCCGTCGCCCCGCAGCACAGGGGCGGCGGCGAAGAACCCCTCCCTGCCCGAAAGGACAGTCACGTGGCAGCCCCCAACTCGTCCCGCACCACCGACTGGTGGCGCGACGCCGTCATCTACCAGGTCTACCCGCGCAGCTTCGCAGACGGCGACGGCGACGGCACCGGTGACCTCGCAGGCGTCCGGGCGAGACTGTCCCACCTCGCCGAACTCGGCGTGGACGCCCTCTGGTTCACCCCCTGGTACGCCTCCCCGATGGTCGACGGCGGCTACGACGTGGCCGACTACCGCGCCATCGACCCCGCCTTCGGCACCCTCGACGAGGCCGAGAAGCTCATCGCCGAAGCCGCCGAACTCGGTCTGCGCGTCATCGTCGACATCGTCCCCAACCATGTCTCCGACCAGCACGCCTGGTTCAGGGCCGCCCTCGCGGCGGGCCCCGGCAGCCCGGAGCGGGAGCGCTTCCACTTCCGGCCCGGCCGCGGCGAGCACGGCGAACTCCCGCCCAACGACTGGCCCTCCCAGTTCTCCGGGAACACCTGGACCCGGGTCCCCGACGGCGAGTGGTACCTCCACCTCTTCACCCCCGAGCAGCCCGACCTGAACTGGTCGCACCCCGACGTGCGCCGCGAGCACGAGGACGTCCTGCGCTTCTGGTTCGAGCGCGGCGTCGCCGGCGTCCGCATCGACTCCGCCGCGCTGCTCACCAAGGACCCCGAACTGCGCGACTTCGTCGAGGGCGTCGACCCGCACCCGTACATCGACCAGGACGAGATCCACGACGTCTACCGCGCCTGGCGGGCCATCGCGGACGAGTACGGCGCCGTCTTCGTCGGCGAGGTCTGGCTCCCGGACGCCGAGCGCTTCGCCCGCTATCTGCGCCCCGACGAGCTCCACACCGCCTTCAACTTCAACTTCCTCGTCTGCCCCTGGGACGCCCAGCGGCTGCGCGCCACCATCGACGACACCCTCGCCGAGCACGCCCCCGTGCAGGCCCCCGCCACCTGGGTGCTGTGCAACCACGACGTCACCCGCACGGTCACCCGCTACGGGCGTGAGGACACGTCCTTCGAGTTCGCCAAGAAGCGCTTCGGCACGCCCGCCGACCTGGAGCTGGGCACCCGCCGGGCCCGCGCGGCGGCGCTGCTGACGCTGGCGCTGCCCGGCTCGGTGTACCTCTACCAGGGCGAGGAACTGGGCCTGCCGGAGGCCGACATCCCGCTCGACCGCATCGAGGACCCGATGCACTTCCGCTCCGGCGGCATCGACCCCGGCCGTGACGGCTGCCGCGTCCCGCTGCCATGGGAGGCCGACGCGCCCTCGTACGGCTTCGGCACCGCGGCCGGCACGCAGACCTGGCTGCCGCAGCCCGCCGACTGGGCCCGCCACGCCGTCGACCGGCAGAGCGCCGACCCCACGTCGATGCTCGCGCTCTACCGCACGGCCCTGGAACTGCGGCGCGCCGAGGCCGGCTTCGGTGACGGCCCCCTCACCTGGCTGCCCGCGCCGGACGGCGTCCTCGCCTTCAGCCGCGAGAACGGCCTGATCTGTGTCGTGAACCTCTCGGCCGAGGCCGTGGACCTCCCGTCGCACGAGAGGGTGCTGCTGTCCAGCGGCCCCCTGGACGCCCGGGGTCTGCTGCCGCGGGACACGGCGGTGTGGCTGCGGGTCTGACCCGAGGGCTCCCGCCCGGCGGTCCCCGGACCGCCTCCCGGAACGGCCCCGGCCGCGCACTGTGGGGGAGTGCGCCGCCGGGGTCTTCCACCGTGCGCGGGCCGCCGCACCGGAGCGGAGCGCAACACGAGTGCAGTACGAGCGCACCGGAAAGCGCAACCAGACGCCTACATCACGTTGAAAGGATGAGGGCAGGCTGCAACATTCTTGCGAGGCTTGCGATAGTCTTGCACTCATGACGCGACGACTTGCTCTGGTAGCGAAGAAGGTGGGGGTCAGCGAGGCGACGGTCAGCCGGGTCCTCAACGGCAAGCCGGGGGTGTCCGAGGCGACCCGTCAGTCCGTGCTGACGGCCCTGGACGTTCTCGGGTACGAACGGCCGACCCAGCTGCGCGGTGAACGCGCCCGGCTCGTGGGCCTGGTGCTGCCGGAGCTCCAGAACCCGATCTTCCCCGCGTTCGCCGAGGTCATCGGAGGCGCCCTCGCCCAGCAGGGGCTCACTCCCGTGCTGTGCACACAGACCAGAGGGGGTGTCTCCGAGGCGGACTACGTCGAGCTGCTGCTCCAGCAGCAGGTCTCCGGCGTGATCTTCGCCGGAGGTCTCTTCGCGCAGGCCGACGCGCCGCACGAGCACTACCACCAGCTGGCCGAGCGCAAGATCCCCGTCGTCCTCGTGAACGCCTCCATCCAGGGGCTCGACTTCCCGTGCGTCGCCTGCGACGACGCCGTCGCCATCGAGCAGGCGTGGCGCCATCTCGTCTCGCTCGGGCACGAGAGGATCGGCCTGGTCCTCGGCCCCGTCGACCACATGCCGTCCCGCCGCAAGCTGGAGGCGGCGCGGATGGCGGCGAAGGCCACCGGTGTGGAGTGGGACGACGAGCTCGTGGAGCGGTCGATCTTCTCGCTGGAAGGCGGACAGGCCGCCACCGCGAGGCTCCTGGAGCGCGGTGTCACCGGCATCGTGTGCGGCAGCGACCCGCTCGCGCTCGGGGCGGTGCGGGCCGCCCGCCGACGGGGGCTCTCCGTCCCCTCCGACGTGTCGGTCATCGGCTTCGACGACTCCGCCTTCATGAACTGCACCGAGCCGCCCCTGTCGACGGTCCGCCAGCCCATCGAGGCGATGGGCCGCGCCGCCGTCGATCTGCTGTGCACCCAGATCCAGGGGGCGCAGTCGCACCCGGGAGAGCTGCTCTTCGAGCCCGAACTCGTCGTCCGCGGTTCGACGGCCCCTCCGTCGAACCGCTGACCGCCCCTTCCCGGGAAGCCCTGAACGGCGCCCGCCCCCTTCGCATCTGACCCCGTGTCACCCCGCGGCACCGGTGTCGCCGCCGCTCCGAGCGGCTCCGACACCGGTGCCGTCGGCGTTTCCGGGGACCTGTCGCGCGCCATCCGCTTGTCGGGAACTTGACCGAACCGTTGACAAACACGTCACGCGGTAGAAACCTGTCTGCCTGTTGGCGCAAATGTATCGCAGAATCACTCAATTATTTGGCTGTACGGCGCCGTTCCCCCACCAGAGACTCCGTGGGCTCCCGCACGAGCACTCGTCAGCCCCGCCCCGACCCCTCGCGCGCGCTCTGCCCGAGGCCGGATCCGGGAGACGGGCGAGGCCGTGCGCGGTGCCCCGGATCGCGGAAAGGTCACCATGAGACGCGCACAACCAGGCAGACGGCTGGGAGCCGGCCTGCTGACAGCGGGCCTGATGACAGTCGGACTGCTCCCCGCCCCGTCGCACGCCGCGGCAGAGGCGGCGGACACCAACCTCGCCCTGGGCAGGACCGCCACGGCCGGCGGAACGCTCGGCGGCTACCCGGCCTCCAACGTCACCGACGGAAGCCAAGCCTCCTACTGGGAAGGCCCGTCGGGCTCGTTCCCGCAGTGGGTGCAGGTCGACCTCGGGACCCAGGTCCCGCTGGACCGGCTCGCCCTGAAGCTGCCCACCGGCTGGGAGGCGCGCTCCGAGTCCCTGGCCGTCCTCGGCAGCACCGACGGCAACTCCTTCAGCACGCTCGTCGCCGGGCAGGCCCGCGGCTTCGACCCGTCCGCGGCGAACACGGTGAACATCGATCTGCCGGCCGCCACCGCCCGTTTCGTGCGGGTGCAGGTCGCCTCCAACTCGGGCTGGAACGCAGCCCAGTTGTCGGAGCTGGAGGTCTACGGCGAGGACGGCGGGGGCGGCCCGGTCGACCCGCCGGTCGAGGGCACCAACCTCGCCCTGCGCAAGCCCGTCGAGGCCACCTCGACCACGCAGAACTACGTCGCCCCCAACGCCAACGACGGCAACACCGGCACCTACTGGGAGGCGGGCGGCCAGTCGTCCTCGCTGACCGTGCAACTGGGTGCCGACGCCGACCTGTCGGGCGTCGTGGTCAAGCTCAACCCCGACCCGATCTGGGGCCCGCGCACCCAGAGCATCCAGGTCCTCGGACGCAGGGCGGGCGAGTCCGCCTTCACCTCGCTGAAGGACCGGGCCGACTACGCGTTCAGCCCGTCGGGCAACAAGAACACGGTGACCATCCCGGTCTCCGGCCGCTACGCCGACATACGGCTGCAGTTCTCGGGCAACTCCGGCGCGGGCGGCGCACAGGTCGCCGAGCTGGAGGTCCTCGGTCAGGCGGCACCCGCACCCGACCTGACCGTCAACGAGCTGACCTGGTCACCGGCCTCGCCGTCCGAGGCGGACCCGGTCACCGTGCAGGCCACCGTCCGCAACACCGGCAGCGCCGCCTCTCCCGCCACGACGGTGAACGTCAGCCTCGAAGGCACGGTCGCGGGCAGCGCCGCCGTCCGCGCGCTCGCCGCGGGTGAGTCGGTGACGGTCCCCGTCGCCGTCGGCAAGCGGCCCATGGGCAGCTACGGCGTCTCCGCGGTCGTCGACCCGACCGACACCGTCGCCGAACTCGACAACACCAACAACAGCCGCAACGCCGCCACCAGACTGGTCGTCGGGCAGGCCCCCGGCCCCGACCTGGAGGTCACCGGCATCACCAGCAGCCCGGCCAACCCGGCCGTCGGCTCCAGGGTCACCTTCGGCGTCACCGTCCGCAACCGCGGCACCAGCGCCGTGCCCGCGGGCTCCGTCACCCGGCTGACGGTCGGCGGCACCACCCTGAACGGCACCACCGGCAGCGTCCCCGCCGGCGGCTCCGTCACCGTGGCCGTCGACGGCAGCTGGACCGCCACCGGCGGCGGCGCCACCCTCACCGCGACGGCCGACGCCACCGGCACGGTCGCCGAGACCAACGAGGACAACAACGTCTTCGCCCGCTCCCTCGTGGTCGGACGCGGCGCGGCCGTGCCGTACACCGAGTACGAGGCGGAGGCAGGCCGGTACAACGGCACCCTGCTGAAGGCCGACGCCAAGCGCACCTTCGGCCACACCAACTTCGCCACCGAGTCCTCCGGCCGCGAGTCGGTCCGCCTCAACTCCACCGGACAGTACGTGGAGTTCACCTCCACCACCCCGTCCAACTCGATCGTCGTGCGCAACTCCATCCCCGACGCGGCGGGCGGCGGCGGCCGCGAGGCCACCCTCAGCCTCTACGCGGACGGCAGGTTCGTCCGCAAGCTGACCCTGTCCTCCAAGCACAGCTGGCTCTACGGCTCGACCGACGACCCGGAGGGGCTGACCAACCGGCCCGGCGGGGACGCGCGCCGGCTGTTCGACGAGTCCCACGCGCTGCTCACCGACACCTACCCGGCGGGCACCACCTTCCGCCTCCAGCGCGACGCCGGTGACGACGCCGAGTACTACGTCGTCGACCTGATCGACCTGGAGCAGGTCGCCGCTCCGGCCGCCAAGCCCGCCGAGTGCGTCTCCATCACCGAGTACGGGGCCGTGCCCAACGACGGCATCGACGACGCGGACGCCATCCAGCGCGCCGTCACCGCCGACCAGAACGGCACGATCCCCTGCGTGTGGATCCCCGCGGGCCAGTGGCGGCAGGAGAAGAAGATCCTGACCGACGACCCGCAGAACCGGGGCCAGTACAACCAGGTCGGCATCCGCAACGTCACCGTCCGGGGCGCCGGCATGTGGCACTCCCAGCTGTACTCGCTGACCCCGCCGCACCAGGCGGGCGGCATCAACCACCCGCACGAGGGCAACTTCGGGTTCGACATCGACGACAACACCAAGATCTCCGACATCGCCATCTTCGGCTCGGGCACCATCCGGGGCGGCGACGGCAACGCCGAGGGCGGCGTCGCGCTCAACGGCCGCTTCGGCAAGGACACGAAGATCACCAACGTCTGGATCGAGCACGCCAACGTCGGCGCCTGGGTCGGCCGCGACTACTCCAACATCCCCGAGCTGTGGGGACCCGGCGACGGGCTGGAGTTCAACGGCGTACGGATCCGCAACACCTACGCCGACGGTGTCAACTTCGCCAACGGCACCCGCAACTCGACCGTGTACAACTCCTCGTTCCGCAACACCGGTGACGACGCCCTCGCCGTGTGGGCGAGCAAGTACGTCAAGGACACCTCGGTCGACATCGGCCACGACAACCACTTCCGCAACAACACCGTCCAGTTGCCCTGGCGGGCCAACGGCATCGCGGTCTACGGCGGTCACGGCAACACCATCGAGAACAACCTGGTCTCCGACACCATGAACTACCCGGGGATCATGCTGGCCACCGACCACGACCCGCTGCCCTTCTCGGGCCAGACCCTCATCGCGGGCAACGGCCTGTACCGCACCGGCGGGGCGTTCTGGGGCGAGGCCCAGGAGTTCGGCGCCATCACGCTCTTCGCGCAGGGCCCGGACATCCCCGGAGTCACCATCAGGGACACCGAGATCCACGACTCGACGTACGACGGCATCCAGTTCAAGACCGGCGGCGGCGCCATGCCGAACGTGAAGGTCGACAACGTCCGTATCGACAAGTCGGTCAACGGCTGCGGCGTCCTCGCGATGGGCGGGGCCAGGGGCAGCGCGACCCTGACGAACGTCACCGTCACCAACTCGGCGGAGAGCGACGTCTGTGTCGAGCCCGGCTCCCAGTTCGTGATCAACCGCAACTGATCCCGGCCCGTCCCACCACCACGGCGGCCCGCACCCGGCGGGCCGCCGTACCGGTGCCCGGGCCGTCGCACGCCCGGTGCCTCCTGCACCGGAGGACCGCCGTCCCGCCCCCCCCGTGGCACGGGCCCGCACCACCCGTCCCCCGTCCCGGACGACGGCTCCGGCACGCTGTCCGGGCCGGACGCCCTCGGCCCCGGCCCGTCCGGGACCGGTGACGGACCCTTCTTCCGGGACTCCGCCGCCGCACGCCGGCTGCTGCCCGTGCGGGAGATCCTCGCCGAGCCCGCGGCCGGCACACTCCCTGGCTCCGCGTCCGCCGCGCCTTCTGAGGACCGCGGAAAATCCCCGGGCGCGTCACCGCGCGCGCCCTCTATCGTCCCGGCATGCGACGCACGGACATCACCGGGGACGACGGCACATGGACAGGGCTGTCCCTGGAGGTGCCGTCACGCGGCCGGCCCGGCCTGTGCCTGTTCAGCGCCGAACGGCGGCTGCTCCTCACCCAGCAGTCGCGGCCCGTGCTCCTCGCGGCGGTCGAGGAGGACCACTGCGGGGTAGAGTTCCGGCGCACGGACTCCTACCGCTCGGTCGTTCCGCCCCTGCGCGCCGACACGGCGCGGGCCCTGGCCGGACGGCCGGACCGCTGGGCCCACCGTTTCGCCCGGCATCTGGCCGGCTCACCGGGAAGTCCGCTGCACGAGGGCCGATGGCTGCTCACCCGCGAGAGCCCGCTGCTGCGCCGGAACCACGGACGGCTGCCGCAGGACGAGTACTGGACGTCCATGCTCGTCGAGGGTCATCCGGACGGATACATCGACTGGTTCGTCCACAACGGCTCGTGGGAGATCCTCCCGCTGCGCCCCGTGCCCGGCGCGACGGACGGCCGGGTCAGGGCCTACCGCAGACAGGCCCGTGACGGAACGCTCCCGCCCGTCCTCCTGTGGTGGGTGAGCGGCCTGGACTGCCATCTGCTCCTGGACGGTCACGCACGGCTCGCCGCCGCGATCGCCGAGTCGGTCGCGCCTCCGCTGCTCCATGTGCATCGCACCGCACCGGGCGACGAGGTGGCCGCGGGCACCGAGCGGGCGGTGCACTCCTACGAGGCCGAACTGGCCCGCTTCGCACAGCTCCGCACCCTCCACGGCACCGCCGTCCCGGACGGTGCCGCCGTCGCGGGCCCGCTTCTCGCCCGCCGCCTCGCGGAACTGCGTACGGCCCCGCGGCCCACCTGGGCCTGGCCCCTGCCGGGCGGCCGGGCCGAGTGGAGCCGCGTCGCCCGCGAGGTGACGGCCGCGCCCGCCGGACGCGGACGGCCCTCGGCGTGGACCGGTGAGCGAGCGGGCCGATGAGCCGGCCGGCCGGTGATCAGGCGTTCACCTCCGGCACGCTCGCGCCGCGCTGGTCCTGCCAGGTCGTGTCGGACGCGTCGACGTCGGTGCTCCGGCTCAGCGCCTCCCACTCCTCGTCGATCGCCAGGCGCCGCAGCCACGCCGTCCGCCCGAACTCGTAGGCGTCGCTGCCGGCGAGCAGACGCATCGGCGGCTCGTCCATCGCGGCGACCCGCAGGACGAGACGTGCCACCTTGCGCGGGTCGCCGTTGGCGACCTTCTCGAAGCCGTCCATGGCGCGCGCCGAGGCGCCGACCGTCTCCTCGTACGGCGTGCTGATCGGCGGGGTCCGCATGGACGAGCCCGCCCAGTCCGTCCGCATGCCGCCGGGCTCCAGGACGGTGACCTTGATGCCCAGCGGCGCGACCTCGGCGGCCAGGGCCTCGCTGAAGCCGCCGACGGCCCACTTCGCGGACTGGTAGGCCGTCATGCCGGGGCTGCCGATCCTGCCGCCGAGCGAGGAGACCTGGATGATCCGGCCGCCGCCCTGCCGGCGCAGCAGGGGTACGGCGGCCCTGGTCACATGGACGGTGCCGAGGAAGTTGGTGTCCACCTGCCTCCGGAACGCCTCCAGGCTGGTGTCCTCCAGCGCGGCCCGGTCACCCTGACCGGCGTTGTTGACGACGACGTCCAGACGGCCGAAAGCGGCGTGCCCGTTCGCCACGGCGGCGTCGGCCGCGGCGGCGTCGGTGACGTCGAGGGGTTCGACGTGGACACGGTCGCCGTACCGGGCACGCAGATCGTCGAGGTCGCCCACGCGGCGGGCGGTCGCCACCACGCGGTGCCCCGCTTCGAGAGCCTCCTCGGTGATCGCCCGGCCCAGGCCCCGTGAGGCTCCGGTGACGAAGAAGACCGAAGTCATGGTTCCTCCTGGATAACGCAATGGATGTGCGTTATCACTTCAGCACCCGAGAGGATGTATGTCAATGTGCTTGCGTTAACCTGGCCCGGTGAACGAGCCCAGGCAGCGAGCGCGGTCCGCCGAGGCCAAGCAGGAGCGGCGGCGTGCCCTCCTGGTGGCCGCGACGGAGCTGGGACTGGCGCACGGTGTGCGCGAGGTCACGCTCACGGCGGTCACCACGCAGGTCGGACTGCATCCCTCCGCCCTGCGCCGCTACTTCGAGTCGCGCGAGGAACTGCTCCTCGAACTCGCCGAACTCGGCTGGAGGGACTGGCGCACCGGCCTGACCGACGCCCTGGCGGAGGCGCCTTCACGGACGGCCGGCGAGGTCGCCCGGGCGCTCGCCGTGTCGCTGGAGCGGCTGCCGCTGTTCTGCGACCTGCTCACCCACGTCGTGCTCAGCCTCGAAGGAGCGGTGCGCCTCGAACGTGCGCGGAGCTACAAGGCCGCGGCGACCGAGGCGTACGACGAGATGACCGACGCGCTGGTGGCGGCGGGGGCGGGGCTGGATCCGGAAGGGGCGCGCACCGTGCTCACCACCGCGATGAGCACGGCCGCCTACCTCTACCAGCTCGGCCGCCCCAGTCCCACCCTGCGGCAGCTCTACGCGCAGGAGCCCCGCTGGGCCCATGACGCCCTGCGCTTCCGTGAACAGCTCACCCGGATCCTGGAGGCGACCGTCCTGGGGGCGCAGTGCGCCCGGAGTCCGCGGCCGCCCCGTGACCTGGGATGACGAGCGGGTCCTCAGCCGCCGGGGTCGGTGACCCAGCGCAGCACGGAGGCCGTGACCGCGGTGCCGAGGGAGCTGATCGCCTCGATGGCGTCCTGGTCGCCGGGCCGTGGCGCGATGCCGCGGACGGTCAGTGCGGCGTGCAGATCGAGCCGGCGCTGGTCCGCGGGGCTGACATGCATGTTCAGACGCTGCTTCGGGTCGGGGGGAGGCAGCAGGAAGTCACTGCCGTCGTGCTGGTCGAGGAGGCGGTCCGCATCGCGCGGCGGCGCGTGGAGGTACGGGTCGCAGAGGGGCCAGACGTCCTCGGTCGGGGCGAGCGTGTCGCTGGCTGCGTTCACCGCGGTTCTCCCTTGCTTGGGGTGTCTGTCTGCCCTGTGAAGTCGCAGGGCGGGCTGTCCTGGTTGCACTCTTCTCCCGGGATCCCCCGAATGCCGCAAAAGTACGGACTTCCTATAGCGAGCCGCCGCGTGCGGAGCCGGCTCCGGGGGAGTGCGCCCCGGAGCCGGCCGTGTCGGACGGTCGGTGTCCGGGGTCAGTCCTCGTTCGGGTCGAGGACGCGGCCCTTCAGCTTGATCGGACTGGCGGCGCCGACCTTGAGCTGCCCGTCGGTGTAGCGGCCCGGGGTCGCGCCGTCGACGGCGGTGACCTGGGCGGCGTAACCGAGGGCTTCCTGGTTGGTGGCCAGGTACGGGTTCTGGGTGAAGGTCAGGGTGCGGCCCCCGTCACCGAGGGTGCCCTGCGTGGTCTGCAGATTTCCCTTCGCCTGGAGGGTGTTGACGTCGTGGTAGGCCCAGGAGAGCCAGCTGGTGAACACGAAGCCCGTCGGCGCCTTCAGGGCGAAGGTGATGTCGCCGGGGTTCACCGGATCCGGGACGGTGCTGAGGATGCCGAAGCTGAGGTGCGCCGGGACCCCGCCCGGCGCGTCCTCGACGATCCCCTGCTGAAGGATGTACAGCTTGTTCTCGGACCCCGGTTGTACGGGGGCCTGGGTCTGCGTGGCCATGGATTTCCTCTCGGTGGATGGGTGATGTCCGCATGGGGCGGATCCGCCGGTGGCGGGCTCGGGGGGGACGGTTCCGCTCGGGACCGTCGGGCGGGACGCCGCGAGCTAGGGCGCGGGCGGTGTCCCGGCGGGAGTGGGCTCCACGGGCTCTGCGGGCTCCACGGGCTCCGCGGGCGCGGGCGCGTGCTCGGCCAGGAGCGGGCCGAGCACGACCAGGCCGCCGAGCACGATGTCCTCGTAGAGGTAGAACCCCGCCTCCAGGGGCGGCAGTTCGGCTTCGCCCGCCTCATGGCCGGATTCCTGGCCGACGGCGTACCCGGCGTCGTCGGCGGCGGTCTCGGCCGCGACCGGGCCGGCGGGCGTGCCGAGCAGGTCGGTGAGATCCTGCGCGGCACCCAGGAGGGCCGTACGGGCGGTGGTGGCCAGCAGCCGCAGGGGGAGGTCCAGCGCGGTGGCGGTGCGCTGGCCGGGGATCAGCTTCGCCGAAGCCGGGGCGTCCGCGGTGGAGGCGGCGATCCACTGGACGGGGAAGGTGCAGGCGGACACGATCCGCTCGGCCGGCATCAGCGGCGGAGGCTCACCGTCGACCATGAGGTCCTCCCACTCCATCAGGTCGAAGAGGAACTGGCCGCCCTTGTAGAAGGGGCAGGGCCGGAGCGTGTCCAGCAGGAGACGGGCGCGTTCGGGCTCGCGTCCGCGCAGTGCCACGCCGTGCCGGGCGAGCGTGCACAGGCACTGGCGCAGACAGTCGTTGACCTGGCCGACGAAGGCGAGGGCGCGGTGGTCGACGGGGGACAGGGGGCCGGCGGCGGGGCCGGACGGCGGGGGCGTGGTGGTTTCGGTGGTCACAGTGGCCTTGACGTCACGTAGTGGGCGATCTGGCGGAGGACGGCTTTGCCCTCGTTCTCGGGGATGACCCGCAGGTCTTCCTCGAAGCGGGCGATGCCTTCGGCGGCGAGCCGGTCGGCGAGTTCGGTGGCGTACTCGATGGACCCGTGCCGGCGCATGGCGGCGAGGAGTTCCTCGGCGTGCTGCTGGGTCTTGTCGGTGCGGCGCTGCCGCAGCACGTCGAGGAGGCGGGGCCGCTCGTGGGCGTACGCGGTGCGGAAGAGGTGGATCAGCATCACCGTGCGTTTGCCCTCCAGCAGGTCGCCGAGCGGCTCCTTGCCGTAGAGGGCCTCCTCGCCGACCAGGTTCAGGATGTCGTCCTGGATCTGGAAGGCGATGCCGATGAGCCGGAACGCCTCGTCGAACCGGCCGAGCACCGACGGATCGGTGACGCCCGCGCAGACCGCGCCGATCCGGCACGGGCTCATGCAGGTGTACCAGCCGGTTTTCTTGGTGCTCATCGTGAAGTAGGCGTCGTCGGCCTCGGGGACGAACTCGTGCCGGATCCAGCCCAGTTCCATGGCCTGGCCCTCGATGGACTCCCGGCACATGTGGATCGCCTCGTGGATGAGGCCGAGGGTGCGGACCAGGCCGAGTGTCTCCAGGTTGGACAGCACCGCGTCGACGGCGAGGAGGTTCAGCCCGTCGCCGACGTTGACCGCCAGGCCCAGGCCGTGTTCCTCGTGCATGGTCGGCAGGCCGCGCCGATGGGTGGACTCGTCGGCGATGTCGTCGTGCACGAGGAAGCCGTTGTGGAACAGCTCCAGCGCCGCGGCGGCGCGTACGGCGTCCTCGGGGCGTCCGCCGAACGCGGCGCAGGCCGCGATCGTGAGGGTGGGCCGCAGGCCCTTGCCCTGCCGGGCGGGATAGGACCGCATGAGGTCGTACAGCTCGGCGCGCGGCTCACGGTCCGGCAGCAGCCGTTCGATCTCCTCGTTGGTGCGGGCCCGGCACCGGCGCATGGTCTCCAGCAGGTCCGCGTCCCGGACGGTGTCCTCCAGCGACCAGCTGACGCTGGTGCGCCCGTCCCACAGCACCCGCGGCGCCGTGACGGTGGTGCCGCCGATCAGTTCGGGGACCTTGGGGACGTCCTCGGGGGAGCGCCGGGCGAGGTAGTCCAGCGCCGTCCAGCCGACCGGGTCGGCGGCCTCTTCCCGCGCGGCGGGCACGGCGCTGCCCCACAGGGTGGGTGCCTGTTCGCGGTAGGAGCCCCAGAGTTCCTGCATGCTGCGCAGGCCGGCCGCGCGCCGGGACAGCAGGGTGAAGGCACGCCACACCGCGAGGGTGTCGTCGCGGGACCCGCGGACGTCGAGGCTGTCGGGCAGCACCTGGTCGACGGGCGGACGCTGGAGGTCGAACAGCAGGTTCATGGCCCGGTCGTCGAAGACGACCTCGACGTCGGGGTCGGGGCAGCGGTCCTGGTGCACGACGACACGGCTGTGCCGTGCGGCGAGTGTGGCGTGGCTGCCGTCGTTGAAGTGCAGGCCGAGCCGGATGTCGCGCAGCTGGTCGGCGGCCGCGGCGAGGACGGCCGGCGCGCGGTCGGACAGGGCGCGGACGGTGTCGTCGAGGAGCCGGGCCCCGGTGAACGCGGTCAGTGTGTCAGTCATGGGCACCCCCGGCGAACTCCACGATGCCCTCGGCGCGGAAGCCGACGGGGCGCCCGCCGACGCGGCCCTCCACGGTGCAGGGGCCGAGCGTCTCGTGCACGCTGAACGGGTGCAGGCTCGTCTCCGAGGGGTTGGCGATCCGGCCCGCCGTGTGCGAGCGGAAGTCGAGCACGAGGTGGTCGTCGCCGAGCCGGGCGGTGATCACCAGCCGGCCGGGCACCGAGGCCATCGGCGGGGTGCCGAGGACGTCCGCCAGCGGCGGCACGATCGTGACCCGGTCGCGGTCCAGGCTGCCGCTGACGGCGACGCGCAGACTGCGGCGCGGGAAGTGGCGGATCATGCGCCCGTCGCGCCACAGCATCACCGACCCGTTGGCCGCGTCGGGCGGGTGAGCGGGCTGGATCAGGGTGAACACCACCGCTGACGGCGGGGCGGCGTCGGCGGGCCCGAAGGGGTCGTTGACGAATCCGAAGACCCAGCCGCCGAGCGTGGGCCAGGACCAGCGCCCGCGCACCCGCTCGTGGTAGCCGAGAAGGTCGGTCCGTGTGGCCGTGCCGTCGCCGTGCCGCAGGGTGCCCGTGCCCAGGACGCCGGGCTCCGACTGCCAGCGCAGGTGCTCGTCCTCGCCGAACGGCGCGCACTGCGAGGTGCAGGGCCGGCTGGTCCGGGTGAGCCGTACGTCGGCCGCGGGCGCCTTCGACCGGGCGGCCACCGGGAACGCGCCGGCGTCGCCGTGCGGATGGGGCAGCCGGAAGGCGGACCAGGGGACCTCGGGCTGCTCGGCGTTGAACTGCGTGGCGCTCCAGCCGTGTCCCTCCCGGTAGAGGAGCAGGATCGCCATGTGCTGGCCCTCGGCCGCGGTGCCGGTGCCGCTGCGCCGGCCAGTGGCCGGGGCGCCGGGGTCGGCGAGGACGGAGCCGCTGGAGGACCCCAGGACGGACAGGTTGGCGATCAGTGCCTCTCGGCCGCACCGGGACAGGAACGCGTAGTGCAGCCACTTGCGGTCGAGCGGATGAGTGAGCGGGGCGTGCGGGAAGGGGCCCGGGGGCCCGAGCCGCGGCAGGGTCGGCGTGGACACATCCCGAACGCTAACTCACAGTCGTCGAGTCATCACAATGCGTAAGCATCAGTCGGGTGACCTGGGAGCAGAGAAACGTTTACTTGCATATTCAGGGTTTGGCATCGCAAAGAACCGCCTGCGGCGATGGCTCGCCGCAGGCGCCGGGGCTCTCGTGGCCCGCTGTCGCCGGTCCTGGCCGCGCGGGCCGTTGCCGTCAGTCCTCGTCGTCCCCGAGCACGCTCGCCCGCAGACGCACCTCCGGCCGGCCCGCGATCACCGCGCCGCCGTCCGTGTACCGGCCGGGCTCGGCGTCCGCCGGGGCCCGGACACCGAGCGTGTAGACCAGGGCCGCCGCAGGGTGGTCGGCGGTGTTCAGCCGGGGCTCGTCGGTGACGGTCAGCGATCTGCCGCCGTCCCGCACGCTCGCGTCCGGCACCCCGCCGGGGATCACCGTGCGGTCCGCGCGGTAGTAGGCGCAGGTCGCCCGGCCGTCGAAGACGAAGCCCGTCGGCGCCGTGAAGCGGTGCTCCACCCGGCCCGGCACCCACGGGTCGGTGGACGAGACCCGCACATGGAGCAACTCGCTGCCTCCGCGCGGGACTTCCACGCCGACCTCCTGACGGATCAGCAACTGCGCGCTGTCGGCCCCGCGGTCCGGTTCACGGACCTCGTCCTGTTCCGCCTCGACGGGCTCTGTGGGCTCGTCGGGCTCGGCGGGCTCGTCGGGCTCGGGGTGGTCGACCGGCTCGGCGGGCGCGAGGGGCAGGGACACGATCCTGTGACGGAAGTTGTCCGCCACCAGCAGCCGCCCCGCCGGATCCACGGCGAGCCCGCACGGGTAGGCCGGCGGGCCGGCGGCCGCCGGGGTACCGGACCCGGTGGGGACACCGGACGCGGCAGGAGCACCGGACCGCGCCGCGGCAGCACTCCCGGCCGTGATGCCGTCCCCGGTCGTGATGCCGTCCCCGGTCGTGATGCCGTCCCCGGTCGCGTCGCCGGGTCCGGCCGTCTCCTCGCCCGCCGGATCCGGGCCTGCCACGACCCGGGCCGTTCCGTCGGTCAGGTGCCACACGCGATGGGCGTTCATGTCGGCGACGTAGACGGAGCCCCGGGCGTCGACCGCCACGGCGCAGGGTGCGCTCCAGTCGACGGCCGGGGCGCCGTCGGTGCCGTCGGGCGGGCCGTACAGGACCCGCAGTGCCCCGTCCGTGTCCAGGAGCAGCACCCGGCGGCCCACGGGGTCGGCGATGTGCAGCCGCCCGGCCTCGTCGACGGTCAGCCCCGCGGGCAGGAACGCCTCGCCCGCCTCGGGTGCGCCGGAGTCCCCGGACCGCCCGGCCGCCGTGACGACCGTGCCGATCACGCCGTCCGCGCCGATCCTGCGTACTCTGCGGCCGCCGGCCTCGCCGACGTACAGCGTCCCCGAGCCGTCCGCCGCCAGTGCGCACGGGGAGTCCAGCCGCGCGCGGACGGCGGGGCCGCCGTCGCCGTCGTTCCCGCCGTCCCCCCGGGAGCCGTCTCCGGCGACCGTGCCGATGGCGCCCGAGGGGTCGATCCTGCGGACCCGGTGGTTCATCTCGTCGGCGACGTAGACGGCTCCGTCCGGGGCGGCCGCGAGAGCGGAGGGAAAGCCCAGACGCGCCCGCACCGCCTCCGCCCCGTCCCCGGCCGAGCCCCGCAGGCCGTCGCCGGCGACGGTGGTGAGGGTTCCGCAGGGGTCGATCCTGCGGACCCGGTGGTTGGCGTGGTCGGCGACGAACACCGCGCCGCCGCCCACCGCCACGGCCACGTCGGCGGGGAAGGCCAGCCGTCCTTCCGGCGCGGGGCCGCCGTCCCCGGAGAAACCGGCGGTGCCGTCGCCCGCCACGGTGGTCAGGACCGCGTCCCCCTCCGGAGCTCCCGCCGTCAGCCGCCGGGCCGTCGCCGTCGCCGTGGGCGTCGTCCCGGCCGTCATGCCGTCACCGTCCGGCGTCGCCGCGGTCCTGCCTGGGCGGCGCCCGGCGCCTTCCCTCTCGACGACCTCGTCTCCCGCATGTGTGTCTCCTTCCGAGCGGTCATGGAACCCGGTCCTGCCTAACGGCGGTGTCGGCTCCGCAGGAGCAGCGCGGCGAACGCTCCACCCGCACGAGGGAGGGGGCACGAGGGGCGGACGCCGGGGGGTACAGGGCGGACGTGCCCACCTCCATGTGCGCCCGTTCTGCCCCCGTTCCACTCGAACAAGCGACGCAGAATCGATCCGGCATTCGCGAACGGGGGAACGGAGGCATACCGTCTGCGGACCCGGGCTAACGATGGTCCCGGACGACGGCCCCGTGCGTGCCGTCCGGCCTGCGCGAACGCTTCGTCCGACACCGCAGGCGACGTACCTGCGTTCTCTTCCCCCACCCGGTGCCCTACGGCGAAACCCTGTCCGGGTCCTGCCCGGATCCTGTCCGGTGAGCCGTGCCGGGCCTGCCCGCAGGACGTCCGTCTCCGTCGCACGCTGCGACCACACCCCCAGGAGGACCC
This sequence comes from Streptomyces sp. NPDC093094, assembly GCF_044754345.1. Taxonomy (NCBI): domain Bacteria; kingdom Bacillati; phylum Actinomycetota; class Actinomycetes; order Kitasatosporales; family Streptomycetaceae; genus Streptomyces; species Streptomyces sp. NPDC093094. The sequence goes on from NZ_JBIVOX010000020.1 coordinate 18,875, forward strand.
GAACATGACCACCGACGTGCAGTCGAAGAAGGAAGCCTACAAACGAGGGGAGGACCAGGGCCGCGCGGACGCGATCGCGGGCCGGCCCCACGCCGATCCGCCGCGCGACGGCAGGCGCGGTGAGCAGGACCAGTACGCCAACGGCTACGACTGGGGCTACGAGCAGGGCCGCGCCCAGAAGCTGGACCTCGTGGTGTGGCAGGAGGGCGGGGTCGAGGACGCTCCCGGCGGCCTCGGCACCACCATCAACATCTGTGTCCGCACGCCCAACTGGAGCGAGACCGTCGACGCCGGTGAACGCGAGCACGAGTTCACCGCCCCGACCGGGTTCCGCTGGAACGGCATCGTGGGCGCCCAGTACAAGCGCATGGACCAGACCACGGGCGGCAATCTGCCTCCCGTCCAGGCCAAGGTGAGTGCGGACGGGCGCACGCTGACGTTCACGTACCACGTGCACCTGAACACCACCGCCGACGACAAGGACTGCATCGTCTACACCTGCGGCCTCGAAGCCGTCGACGGCGCGGCCCTCGGCCGCTTCACCGACGGCGTGGCCCAGATCGGGACGGCGCCCCCGGCCAAGCTCAAGGCCGAGGTCGTCGAGGACGAGGACTGAGAGAGCGGGAGCAGCACACCATGACCACCGTAGTGACCTCCGGAGTCTTCCCGTCCACGAATCCGGCCATCTCCCCCGTCACCGGGCTGGGGACCGCCGACGTCCGGTGGGGGACCAGCGGCTCGCAGAGCGGGTACCAGTTCCGCGGTGCGGCGGCGGACGTCGAGCTCGACGGCACCGAGTTCGTCGTCGGCACCTTCGTGCACCGCAACGTCCCCACCACCGTCAGCCCGAGCCAGTTCGACGTCATGCTCACCGTCAACGTGATGTTCGAGGACGGGAGCACGACGGACCTGACCTTCAGCTTCCATCACAACGAGACCCCCAACACCACCGGCAGCAGCCCCGTGGACGACGACCTCGTCGACCTCCAGGAGTTCATCCACCCGCAGCCCGTCACGATCGACGGCAAGCAGTACCGGGCGGTGCTGAGCGGGTTCAAGCGGGGCGGCCAGATCGTCCGGCAGTTCCGCAGCCCCGAGGGCGGGATCAACTTCGCCGAGGTCGTCTGCATGTTCACGCTGGACGAGCCGGACGTGATCATCTCGGACCTGCGCTACCTGGGCACCGCCCAGGGGCAGGCCGACGAATACGTGGAGATCTTCAACCAGGGCGGCGCTCCCCAGGACCTGACCGGCTGGCTCGTGGAGTGCAAGACCACCGGGTACTCCTTCCCCTTCCCCGCGGGGACGGTCATCCAGCCCGGCCAGCGCTACCGCGTCTACACCAACGAGGTCCATCCCGAGTTCGGCGGGTTCTCCTTCGCCTCCACCGGCCAGGTCTGGCGTGACGAGGGCGGCATCGCCCGCCTGGTCGCGGCCGACGGCCACGTACCCGACCAGTACCCCTACCTCGACAGGGGGTTCAACAAGACCGGCATGCCGTAGCGGCAGCGCGGCGGTCGGCCCGGACCGGTGCTCGGCGCCGGTCCGGGCCCGCGCGGTCACCGTGCGGCGGTGGGCGTCTCCGGCTCCAGCGAGTTGCCGGCGGGGATCCTGCCGCAACTGCTCGGGGCGGCCTCGCCCGCGAAGCGGTCGTCCAGCCAGGACATCGCGCGGGGCGCCCAGTAGGGCATGGCCCCGACATGGCTGAGCAGGTCGTACTGCTCGTACCGGACGGCCTTGTTGCCGGTGGCGCAGTACTGGCGGGCCAGGGCCCGGACGTCCCCGGCGACCATGACGGCGTCTCCGGTCCCGACCCCCCGGGGGCTGTTGAACGTGCCCTCCAGCCAGCCCCCGTCGCCCTGCCCGATGAAGCCGGGGACGGTGGGGGTGGCGGCCTGTCCCAGGTTGACCTTGTTGACCGCGTCGACGAAGGCGGGCACCGAGTTCGGGTTCGCGTACGCGGGCTTCGCCATGTCCTTCCAGGTCAGTCCCGGGTAGCGGCCCAGCGCGTCGACGATCGAGGCGCGTTCGAGCTCGTCGAGGACCTTGAGGCCCTTCGCGCTCATGTAGGGCGTGAGATCGATGTCGTAGGAGCGCGAGACGCCGATGAGGGCCATCGGGATCACTCCGCTCCACACCAGGGAGCCGTCGACATATCTGAGGTTGTGGGCCGGGGCGACGAGCAGACCGCCCTCGGCGAAGCCGACGAGCTGCCGGTTCACCTCGGGCGCGTACGCCGGGGCCAGGGCGGCGGCCCAGTTGGTGGCGATGGCCCCGCCGGAGTAGCCGAACAGGCCGATCCTCGTGTCGGTGCGCAGCCCGGTCTCCGCGGCCCGCGTGGCGGCGCGGATCGAGTCCAGCGTGTTCGTCCCGTACCCCGGGCCGGCCGCGAAGTCGGCGTTCTGGCCCTCGGTGTCCGGGATGATCAGGTCGTAGCCCTTGAGCAGGAGCGGCGCCATGACGAGGGACTCGGCGTTCGCGATGACACCGCCGAAGGAGACGTCGCCCGCGATGGCCCGGGAGGGGCCGTGCTCCGGGTCGAGGGAGTCGTAGAACGACTGGTACGACACGGCCCTGCTGCCGTCGCCGAGGTGGCTGCGGACCACCGTGGTCACGTTCGCCGAGGGCCGGCCCTGGGCGTCGGTGGAACGGTAGAGCAGCTGGACGGCCTCGACCGGTGTCGGGATGCCGAGGACGTGGTAGTCGAGTGTGCGCTTCTTCAGGACGTCGCCCGGCGCGTACGACGACAGGGGCCTGCCGCCGTCGTAGCGGTAGAAGGGGTCGGTCGTGGCGGCCGCCGTGTGCGCGTCCGCGGTGGCGGGTGCGGCGGTCGCGGCCGGTGCCGCCCCTGCGGCGAGGGCGGTGACGAGGGCGGTACACAGCAGAACGGTGGTACTGCGATTCATGGCTCCCCCGGTGTCTCACATGGACATGCTTTGTGACCGGCGAGTAAGTTACCGGCGGTTAGTTCAGCTGTACATGGTTGAGACAGGAGATTTCCGAATCACGGGTGAGCTTCCGGAAGTCGTGCGAGAGGCCGGGGGAGCGACGTGCCGGCGTCAGTACCGCTGGGCCTTGGCGATCTTCGCCGTCAGCGGCGGCTGGGGAGGCTTGCGGCTGATGGCGAAGCGCTGGACCCTCTTGCCGGGTCCGAGGTCCTGCGCCCCCACGAAGACGGTCTCGGCCACCTTGCCGTCGGAGTCGCTGAGATCGACCTGCACCGCGTACGAGGCCGTGTCGTCGGTCCGGTTGGTGATGGTGACGAGGAAGGCGCGCACATTGTTGGTCTCGTTCAGCGGAAGGCCCGTCAGGGAGACGTCGCCGATGGCGTTGCCCCGCCCCTCGACCTTGCTCAGCTGCTTCTGGGCCTCCGCGCGGGAGCGCTCGATGTCCGCGGACACGGACGCCTCGAACTCCGAGGCGCGGACGGAGGCGGACGAGGCCGCGGCGGAGGCGGAGGCGCTGGCCCGCGCCTTCTTCGACTCCGCCAGAGAGGCGAGGGCCGAGGGCGCCTCGCCGGAGAAGTTCGAGGTGACGGGGGCACTCCGGGTCGGCGTGGCGGTGGAGCCGCCGTCGTCGTCGCTGCTGCACGACGTGACGGTCAGCACGGCCGTGACGGCCGCGCACACGCCCCAGACGATCGTTCTGCGGGGCGGGCGCCCGGGCTGGGGCGATGTGCCACGGCTCATCTGACGGTCCTTTCGGGGCGGCCCGGTGGGGCCTGTCGCCTGTCCTCTGTCGCTTGTCGCCTGTCGTCTGCCCTGTGCGTCTCCAATGTCACCCGGTCCCCGGGAGGGCGCAGCGCCGGGCGGCCCGGAAGGGTGAACGCCCGCCCGGCGGCGGCGGACCGCCGTTCCTCAAGTTCCCTGCCTCCCGGACGAGTCGATCGACCTGGGGCGGTTGGCCCCCTAGGGTGACCGGATGTCTGCCATGGAGCTTGAGCGGATCGCGGCCTTCCGCGCGTCCTTCGCCCGGCGTCAGGCCGCGGTCGTGCTCGAGGTGTCCGGCGGCGTGGTGGTCCTGGACCCGCGGTTCAGGGGCTCGCACGAGCACAACCAGCTCGTCGTCGACGGCACGCCCGACGTCTCCGCGCTCCCGGACCTGGCCGAGGAGGTGCTCGGCCACCTTCCCCACCGGCAGATCACGGTCCTGGACGACACCGTCGGGGAGGCGTGCGCCCCGGCTCTCGCCGCGGCCGGCTACAGCCATGAGAGCGAACTCGTCATGACGTACGCCGGCCCTCCCACGTACGCCGGCCCTCCCACGGCCGCCGGGTCACCGGCCGCCCGGCCGTCGCCCGGCGTACAGGTGCCGGCCGCTGCCGCGACGGCCCCCGCTGCCGCGACGGCCCCCGCTGCTCCGGTGCCACCCGCTGCTCCGGTGCCACCCGCCGAGACGGTCGCTCCCGCAGAGCTGCGTGACGCGCTCCTCCGGCAGCTCCGAGTCTGGATGCCGCAGGCCGGCGACGACGTGATCGGCCAGCTCGCCGACCGCCGCGAGGCGCGCACGCGCGGCGCCGATCAGGTCCGCTTCCTCGCCGTACGGGACGAGAGCGGCGTGGTCGGCTCCTGGGCCGACCTCTATCTCGACACGGACCGCGAGATCGCGCAGATCGAGGACCTCGTCACCGCCGACAGCCACCGGCGGCGCGGCTACGCCGACACCGTCCTCGCCACCGCGCTGTGGCACGCGTCGGGCCGCGGCCTGGTCTTCCTCCTCGCCGACCCCGACGACTGGCCCCGCACGTGGTACGCCCGCCGCGGCTTCTCCCCGGCCGGGCGCTCGCACGTCTTCACCCGCACCGCCCGCTGAACCGGGCCACCTCCGGCCGGGCGGGCCCGCCCGGCACGGGCTGCGACGGGGCACATCCGGGAGGTACGTACGCCACTCCTCCCGGATGATGCCGCGGCCGGCCTCCCCGCGCACGGTCGCGGCGAGCGCGGCGGCCCGCGGGCAACCGCACGTGTCCGGGGAAACACGACCGCTCCCGCGTGGTGCGTGGCTGTGCCGGGGTACGCGGGGCGGGAGCGAGGCCGAGCGGAGGGAGAGGCGCAGCGCGGTGACGATCGCTGACGCGGTGTTCGCATGGCTGGGAGCGGGTGCCCTGCTCGCGGCGGTGCTGCCACGGGTGGTGGCGGGCCGTCCGCTGTCGTTGCCCCTGGTGTTCCTGCTGGCCGGCATCGGTGTGTACCTGCTGCCGCTGCCGCTGCCGGACGTCGATCCCGTGGAGCACCGCCAGGCGGCGGAGCACTTCACGGAGACCTGCGTGATCATCGCGCTGATGGGCGCCGGACTGGCCCTCAACCGGCCTCCCGGGAGGCACCGCTGGGCCACGACCTGGCGGCTGCTGGGCGTGACGATGCCGCTGACGGTGGCCCTCACCGCCCTCACGGCCTGGTGGCTGCTGGACTGGCCGCCCGCCGCCGTGCTGCTGCTGGCCGCCGTCCTCGCGCCGACCGATCCGGTGCTCGCCTCGGAGGTGCGGGTGGGGGAGCCGACCGAGGACGAGCACGACGAGGACGAGGTGCGGTTCGGCCTCACCAGCGAGGCGGGCCTGAACGACGGCCTCGCCTTCCCGCTGACCCTCGCCGCGGTCGCGCTGGCGGCCGCCGCGGGTAACGGCTGGTCGGCGGACTGGCTCGGCGCGTGGGTCCTGCGGGACGTGGCGCTCAAGTGCGCCGTCGGGCTGCTGGGCGGATGGCTGATCGGCCGGTCGCTGGGCTGGCTGTTCTTCCGGCCCAGGTCCCCGGTGCTGCGGCTGTCGGAGCACCGGGAGGGCTTCGTCGCCCTCGGCGCGACCTTCCTGTCGTACGGGGTGACCGAGCTGCTGCACGGCTACGGCTTCCTCGCCGTGTTCGTCACGGCCTGCTCGATCCGGGCGGCGGAGCGTGCTCATGGTTTCCACAACGTTCTGCACGACTTCGTGGAGCAGGTCGAGCGGCTGTTCACCGCTGTCGTGCTGTTCCTGCTGGGCGCCTTCGTCGCGCTGGGCGGCCTCGCCGCGCTGACGTGGCGGGGCGCGGTCACCGGGCTGGTGCTGCTGGTGGTGGTCCGGCCGCTGTCGGGCTGGGCCGGGCTGCTCGGCAGGAGGCTGGGACGCCGGGAGCGCCAGGTGATCGCGGTGTACGGGATCCGCGGCATCGGTTCGCTGTACTACCTCGCCTACGCCCTGGGGCAGCACCGTTTCCCCGTACCGGCGCGTGAGCTGTGGGCGGTCGTGACCTTCACCGTGCTGGCCTCCGTCGTGCTGCACGGCGTCACGGCCGGGCCGGTCGTCGCGCGCCTGGACCGGCTGCGCACCGCGTCGCCGCCGCGTGAGGAGGACTGACCCGGTGGTCCGCGTGACGGGCACCACACCTGCGGGCGGGAACCCGGTTTCTCGCGGCTCCGACCTCTGAACCGGTACGGCGCGACACGGACCGACGCCGTACCGGGCTACCGGGAGATCCGACCATGGACGAGTCCTCACCCTCCACCACCCGCGGCGAGGGCGCGGCGCGGCGCAGACCGGGGCCGCCGCCCGCCCTGTACGGGTTCCTGCTGCTTCTCGTGCTCGTCTTCGCGGTGTCCTACGCCGTCGGCACGAAGGCGCGTCCCACGGCCCCGGGCACCCATGACGGCGGCACCACGCACGACGGCGGAAGCCACGGCGGCGGCACCACGCACGACGGCGGAAGCCACAGCGACGGCACCGGGCACGACGGCACCGGGCACGGCGACGGGCACACGGGAGGCGGCTGACCGTCACCGGTGCGCTCGCGCCCGGGGCGTCCGCGGCCGGGACCGACTCGGCCGAGAGCGCCGGGAACTCACCGCCGTCCTCCTCCGACTCCTCTCACGGACGACGACCAGGAGGTGGGATGGACGGGCTGGATGTGCGGATGCGCGGTGTCGCCTGCCGCCACGGCCGCATCGAGGCCGTACGCGGTGTGGACCTCGACATCGGGCCGGGCGAGCGGGTCGCGCTGACCGGCACCAACGGATCGGGCAAGACCACGCTGATCCGCGCGGTGCTCGGCCTGCACCGCCGGAGCGAGGGGCGGATCCTGGTCGGGGGCCGGGACACAGGTTCCGCGGCCGAGTGGGCATGGCGGCGCAGAGCGTGCGCCTGGATCCCTCAGAAGCCCGCCGCGGGCCGGTTCCCGCTGCACGCCGGCGAGCTGCTGGCCAGCAGCGGGGCCGGCCGGAAGGCGGGGGAAGCGGCGGACGGGCTGGGTGTGGGGGAGCTGACCGCGCGCCCGCTGCACACGCTGTCCGGCGGCCAGCTGCAACGCATGTACCTGGCCCGGGCGGCCGGCTGTGTGGCCGCGGGCGCCGGGGTGCTGCTGGCCGACGAACCCACGGCCGCGCTGGACTTCGCCGGACAGGAGGAGGCGGCCGACGTGCTGCTGTCCCTGCCGGTGACGCTCGTGGTGGTCACGCACGACCGGGCGCTGGCCGACCGCTGCGACCGGGTGCTGGAGATGGCCGCGGGCCGGCTGAGGGAGGTCCGGTGACCGCCCTCGCCGCGGCCGACCTCGGGCAGCTTCTCCAGCTGCTCGCCGTCCAGCGGGCCGGCGTGGCGCTGCTGCTGGCCGCGGTCGGACTGCCGGTGGTCGGCGTCGTGATCGTCGGACTGGACATCATGCCGGTGCGGTTCGCGATGATGCACGTGGCGCTGCTCGGTATCGCGGTCGGCCTGCTGGCCGGGCTCGATCCCCTGCTGTGCGCGCTGGTGGCCTGTGCGCTCGCGGGGGCCGGGGTCGCGCCGCTCGCCCGCACCCCGGACGGGCTGTCGGGGGCGATGGGCCTGCTGATGAGCCTGGCGATCGCCGCCGCCCTGCTGGTCCTGTCGGTGTCCGGGGTGAACGCGCAGGGCGCGTTCGCCCTGCTGTGGGGGTCGATCCTGTCCGTGGACACGGTCGACCTGTGGCTGCTCGGCGTGCTCGCCGTCGTCGTCCCGGCGCTGTTCCTGTGGCGCCGCCGCGATCTCGCCCTCCTGCTCCACGACCGCGAACTCGCCCTCGCCTGCGGGGTGCGTGTCGACCGGCTCACCCTCCTGCTCCTCGTCCTGGTCGCGGTGTCGGTGGCCGGGGCCCTCAAGCTGACCGGCGCGCTGCTCGTCGACGCGCTGACCCTGTTGCCCGCGCTGGCCGCACGGCGGCTCGGCACGTCCCTGAAGTCGATCACCGTATGGGCGGTCGGCATCGGCGTCGCCGTGAACCTGACCGGGTTCCTGGTCGCACTGAAACTCGACTGGCCGCCCGGGCCCGTGCTCGTCCTGACCGCCGGGATTGTCGTCCTGGCCGTCCATCTCGTCCCTGAACGGAGAATCAGCTCATGGCGCGCATCCGCGTCCGCACCACCCGTTTCCCTTCCGCCCTCGCACTGACCCTGAGCACGGCGCTGGTGCTGACCGCCACCGCGTGCGGCTCCGGCGAGGACGACTCCGCCGGCACGGGCGGGAAGGACGGTGACGCCCCCGTCGTCGTGGCCACCACCACCTGGGAGGGCGCCTTCGCCGAGGCGGCCGGCGCCGAGGACGTGAAGGTCGTCGTCCCCTCCTCCGCGCAGCACGCCCCGGACTACGACCCCAGGCCGTCCGACCTCGCGGCCGTCGCGGAAGCCGACTTCGTGCTCTACGCGCCCTTCGAGCCGTACGCGGAGAAGATCAAGGAGGCCGCCGGGTCCGACGCCCGGCTGGTCGAGGTCGGCCTCGACAACGACGCCGGCAAGGTGAGCGAGGAAGTCACCCGTCTGGGGAAGCTGTTCGGCACCGAGGACGCCGCGGCGAAGTGGAACGCGGCCTTCAAGAGCGAGTACGCAACCCTCCGGAAGAAGCTGAAGGCCGCCTGGCCCGGCGGTGAGGCGCCGGCCGTCGTCGCCCAGGTCTTCTCCGTGTGGTCGGCGAAGATGGCGGGCGCGCGGGTGACGGGGACCTACGGGCCCGAGGCCGTCACCGCCGCGCAGCTGTCCGGCCTGGCGGAGAAGAAGCCCGCGTACGTCTTCGACAACGCGCACATGACCACGGGCGAGGTCCTGCCCGACGCGGGCGCCGAACAGGTGGAGATCGTCAACTATCCCGGCGAGGACCTGGACCTGCTGGCCGTCTACCGGGACGCCGCGAAGACGATCGAGAAGGCGATGACCGCGTAACACGGTCCCCGGCACGGGAGCGGGGCCGCCGGGGTTTCCCGGCGGCCCCTTCCTTTAGCCGCCGGTCAGCCCGTCCGCGGACAGGGCTCCGGCTCTCTCGCGGCGCACTGCTCCCGCAGCCGGACCCGGTCCGGTTTGCCGGCCGGGGTCAGCGGCAGCTCCCGCAGGACCAGAAGCCTCTCGGGATGCTTGCGGCGTGCCAGCCCGCGCGCGTCCAGGTGCGCGGACAGCGCCGCCAGCGCCGGCGCCCGGCCGTGCTCGCGCGGTACGACGCAGGCGGCGAGCCGTTCGCCCATCAGCGGATCGGGCACCCCGACGCACACCACGTCCCGCACGAGCGGATGGGCGGCCAACTCGATCTCCACCTCGGCCGGGCTGATGTTGGCCCCGCCCCGGATGACGACGTCCTTCAGACGCCCGACGACCCGCAGGGTGCCGTCGTCCTGCAGGACGCCGAGGTCGCCGGTGCGCACCCAGCCGTCGGCCGTGCGGTAGCGGGCGTCCAGCTCGGGGGCGGCGACGTAGCACAGCGGCGTCATGGGGCCGCGGGCGACGATCTCGCCGACGGACCCGTTCGGCATCTCCCGCAGGCCGGGCGTGCCGGGGACCGCGATACGGATGTCGGCGACCCGGGGGTCCGGGTGCCCGGCGAGAATGCCCGGGCCCTCTCCGCGCAGGGGTCCGCCGGACAGACCGGTGTGGCAGTTGACGCCGTCGGCCGAGCCGTAGAGGTTCACCACCGGGCAGCCGAAGACCCTGCGGGCCTCCTCGGCGGTGGCGTCGTCCAGCGGCGCTCCGCCGACGACGACCGCGGTCGGCGGGGCGAACGCCGGAGCGCGCCCCTCGGCGATCCGGTCGAGCAGCATCCGGATCATCGTGGGCACACCCAAGACATGGGTGGGCCGGTGCCCGGCGAGCGCCTCCAGCGCCGCGTCGGCGGTGAAGTGGTCCAGCAGGACGAGCGTGCCGCCGTGCCGGGCGAGCGTGACGGCGGTGCCGTTGCTGCCGAACGCGGAGGCCAGCGGCACCAGGAAGAGACACACCGGGGGCTCGCCGCCCGGGATGAGGGAGGCGAGGAAGTTGCCCCGCCCGCCGGCCAGCGCGTTGTGCGAGTAGGCCACCATCTTCGGCTCGGCCTCGGAACCCGAGGAGACCAGGATGCGGGCGGCGGAGTCGGGGTGGGGGCGGGCCGGGACGAAGGAACCGGGGTCGGTGCGCAGCAGCGCGGAGAACGCGACGGCGCCCTCGGGAGCCTCACCGGGTCCGGCGGCGACCACCGTGCGCAGCGCCGGCAGTTCACCGGTCAGGGCGAGCAGACCGGCCGCGTGCCGGCTGCCGCGGTGCTCGGTGGCGGCGATCACGGCGACCGCCTCCGCCCTGCCCAGCAGCGACACCGCCTCCCGTCCGCCGCGGCCGACCGGGAAGGGCAGCGCGACCGCGCCCAGCGCCGCGAGCGCGAGGTCGGTGACGACGGCGTCGCGGCCGTCGGGGAGCTGCACGCCCACCACGTCACCGGCGCGTACGCCCAGCCCGGACAGCCCGGCGGCCAGCCGCCGCACCTTGCGGTCCAGGGCGGTGTAGCAGAGCCTGCCCCTGGCGTCGAGGACGGCGGTGCGGTGCGGGCCGGCGATCTGGCGGGCGCGGTGGAGGCTGTACAGGTCCAGGTCGGGGCAGGTGCCGTCGAGGGCCCAGGAGCGGCGCAGGCCGGCGGGCAGCAGGTCGTGCAGGTCCACGGTCATGCGAAGCTCCAGGGAGTCGGGACGGCGGGCGCTCCGTGCGGGTCGCGGCCGGTCACGTCGCGGGCCAGGAGGTCGGCGAGGTCGGTGACGACCGGGACGGGGTCCAGGCCGCGCTCACGGAGCAGTGCCAGGGCCTGCTCCGAGGCCAGCCCGCTCACGTCGTGGCCGGCGGCCGGGCGGTCCGGGAGCGCGATCCAGCCGTCGGCCGTGCGCAGCGGCCGCCGGAACCCGGCCGGGCGGCGCGGGTCGAGGCCCCGCGCCGCCCGGGCCCGGGCCGGAGCGGTGAGGACGTCGGCGGCCCCGAGCAGCGACGAATCCACCCGGACCCCGTGCCCGGTGCGCTCGCGCAGCAGCAGCGCCGCCGTGATCGCCTCCGCCCCGAGCAGCCCGCCGAGCACGTCCAGCAGCGTCATCAGCGACGGCGCCGGGGGCTCGTCGCAGGGCCGTACCGCCTCACCCACCCCGGTGCGCGCCTGCACCATGAAGTCGGTGCCCATCGGCGCGTCCGCCAGCCGGTCCGCCCAGCCGCTGGTGTGGGCGAAGACCAGCGACGGGCCGGCGGCGGCCAGGTGCTCGTGGTCCAGGCCGAATTCGGCGGCCTTCCCCGGCGCCCAGTTGTGCAGGAACACATCCGCGTCCGCGGCCATCGCGCGCAGCCGCTCACGGCCGGACGGGGCCTTGAGGTCCACCTCGACGGCTTTCTTGCCCCGGTTCAGCGCCAGCCACCGGGCCGAGACACCGGAACAGGCGGGCGGCATGCCGCGCAACGGGTCGCCGCCCGGCGGCTCGATCCGGATCACCTCCGCGCCCAGCAGGCCGAGCAGGTGCGCGGCGAGGGGCGCCTGGATCCGGCGGCCCGCCTCCAGCACCGTGAAGCCGCAGAGCGGCAGGGCGCCGGTCACGCCCGACGCGGTGTACGACGCCTCGAACGAGCGCAGTTCCCAGGGCGGCGCCCCGTCGTGCTCGGCCGCCCGCTCGGCGAGGGAGCGCAGCGGGCACACCTCGGCGCCGGACACCTCGGCGGCGTCCCGGACGTGGCTCCAGGGGCTGCTTCGCACGGTCGCGTGCAGGCCGTCCGGGAGCGGCGCGCAGGCGGTGGCGTACCGGAACTGGAACGGACGCCAGCCCCGGCGTACCGCGTCCTCGGGGGCGCCGAGGGCACGCCAGAACGCGGCCCAGGCCCCCGGGTCGAGCGTCTCCAGCTCGAAGACCACCCCGTCGGCGGAGGTGAACGGCGGTCCGCCGGGGGCCGGTTCCACGGCCTCGCCCTCCTCGGCGCCCGCGGCGGCCAGATACTGCGAGACCGCGAGCAGTCCGGCCCGCTCGGCGCTCACCCCGACCTCGGCGACGTCCCCGGTGCCGCGCGCACGCGCCAGCAGCCCGGCCAGCAGCCCCTGCACGGCGAGGACGCCGGCGGCGGTGGAGGTGTAGTCGACGGCGAGACCCCGCGGAGCGCCGGTGCGGCGCCCGTGCACCGCCATGACGCCGGTGGCCGCCTGGACGGTGGCCTCGTCGGTCGCGGCCCCGCCCCAGGAGGTGGTGGCGGTGACGTCGCCCAGGCCGCCTCCGGTGACGGTGAACCGGCCTCCCGGACCGCCGTCGCACCGGGCGCCGAGCATGCGCAGATGCTCCGCGACCAGGGTGTCCGCCGCACCCGGTGGGCCCGACCCCTCGAAGCGCAGTCCGCCGAGCGGTCCGGCCGTCCGCGCGATGACCGGTGTGGCTGGAGTTGCCATGCCTCTCCTTCTGTGACGCGCGGGAACCCGGGGACGGTCGCCCCCGACCAGTTCCACGGAAGAAGCAGTCGGACGGCTGACGGCCGGGGTTCCCGTGACGCCGTGGAAAGTGAGGAGACATCCCTATGCCGGACATCACAGGCGGCCCCCGATGCCCGCGGGAGACAGCCGAGTTGAGGGATCGCGTCACGGCGTTCGTACGCGACCGGGTGGTGCCGTGCGAGCAGGTGCTGGACGGCGGCGGACCCCAGGCGGCCGCCGTGCTGCGCGCCTTGCAGGAGGAGGCGCGCGCCGAAGGGCTGTGGGCGCTGCCGCTGCCCGCCGAACTGGGCGGCGGAGGAATGCCGTTGAGGACGTACGCGTATGTCGCGGAGGCCGAGGGGGCCAGCGACCACGGGCCCGCCGCCCTCGGCTCCGCACCCCTGCTCGACGTGCTGATGCTGTGGCGGCACGGCAGCGCGGCGGTCCGTGACCGGTACGCCGAGTCGCTGGCCGCCGGCAGGACACGGGCCTGCTACGCCATGACCGAGCCCGGGACGCCGGGCACCGACCCCTTCCTCACGGCCACCCGCGCGGTGCCGGGGGAGGACGGGACCTGGCGGGTGAGCGGCCGGAAGTGGTTCGTCAGCGGCGCCGCCGGAGCCGACCTGGTCACGGTCCTCGCACGGACCGACGGCGACCCGCCGGACCGCGACGGCCTGACGCTGCTGCTGGTGCCCGCCCGTTCGCCCGGCTTCCGCGTGGTGCGCGAGCTGCCCGTGCTCGGGGCGGGCGGACAGGGGGAGATCGCACTGGACGACGTCGTCGTGGACGGCGATCACCTCGTCGGCCGCCGGGGCGGGGCCCTGGCCGTCGCGGGCGAACGCCTCCAGCTCGGCCGCACCCTGCGCTGTCTGCGCTGGCTGGGGCAGGCACGGCGGGCCTTCGACCTCATGCGCGAGCGTGCCACGACCCGGGGCCGCTCCCAGGGGCCGCTGGGCGACCTCCAGCTCGTCCAGCGCCATGTGTTCGAGTCGCTGCTCGCCCTGCGCACCACCCGGCCCCTCGTGTACGAGGCCGTGGCCCTCCTGGACGCGGGGCGGGACGCCCATGTGGAGGTCGGACTGGCCAAGGTGGCCGCCGCCCGCACCCTGCAGCAGGTGGCCGACGCGGCCATCCAGGTGCACGGAGCCGCGGGCCTCGGCCCGGACACCGCCCTGCCCGCCCTCTTCCGCACCGGCCGGGCGGCCCGCATCCTCGACGGCCCGGACGAACTGCACATCACCTCCGTCGCCCGCCGCGTCCTGCGGACCACCGGCGCCGGAAGCACCAGGGCGGTCGACCCGGACAAGTAAGTCAAGCCTTACTTTTACGGAAATCAATCTGCATAGTGAGGGGCCGAGCCGGGAGGAGAACCGCTGTTGCCGCAGACCGACGAGGACACCGCAGGACAGACCGAGAGGGAGCAGGAACACGTGACCGCCCTGTACACGCTGCTCGACGAGCAGTCGGCGCAGACACGGGCCCAGCTGGCGGACGTGCTCGGGTCCCCGGCCGACAGCGCGGGCGAGGTGTACGCACGCGATGTCGCCGCCGAGCGCCTGGCACGTCGGCTGCGCCGGCTGGAGGGAGCCGAGGAGGGGCTGGCGTTCGGCCGGATCGACCGCGCGGACGGAACCGCCCTGCACATCGGACGGATCGGCCTGCACGAGGGCGGCCGGGACCTGCCGCTGCTCGTCGACTGGCGGGCGGAGGCGGCGCGGTCCTTCTACGCGGCGACGGCCGTCCACCCGATGGGGCTGCGGCGGCGCCGTCACCTCCGGGTCGAGGACCGTACGGTGCGCGCGGTCAGCGACGAACTGCTCGACGGATCGGCTCCCGCGGCCGGTGACATCGTCGGCGACGGCCCGCTGACCGAGGCACTGGAGGCCAGGCGCACGGGGCGGATGCGTGCGGCGGTGGCGACGCTCCAGTCGGAGCAGGACGAGATCGTCCGCTCCCCGCACCGGGGGGTGACCGTGGTGCAGGGCGGCCCCGGCACCGGCAAGACCGTCGTGGCGCTGCACCGGGCGGCGTACGTGCTGTACGCGTTCCGGGGCGCCGCCGCCCAGGGGGTGCTGGTGCTCGGGCCGAACGCGCGGTTCCTGGACCACATCTCCCAGGTGCTGCCGTCGCTGGGGGAGAACGACGTGGTCCTGGCGACGTGCGCGGAGCTGGCCGGGCCGGAGCCCGCGGCGGTGGAACCGTCCGACACCGCCCGCCTCAAGGGGAGTCCGGCGCTGGCCGTGGCGCTGGCGGACCTGGTGCGCTCCCGGCAGGCACCGGACGGCGGGTTCGCGGTGCGGGTGGGGCAGGAGCGGGTCCGCCTGACGGACACGGACGTCGCGGCGGCACGCCGGGCCGCGGTGGCGAGCGGCCTGCCGCACAACCGTGCGCGGCAGGTGTTCAAGGAGCATCTGATCGGCGCGGTCACCGGCGCGCTGGAGCGCGGCACCGTCGAGGCCCTCGAACACATCGACGCCGAGATCGCCGAGAGCACGGGCCTGGACCTCGACGCCGCGGCCGGGGACGATCTGCGGGCGCTCGGCTTCGACGACGCACCGCCCGCGGACCCCGCCGAGGTGTTCGACGCGGACGCCGCCCGCGCGAACCTCCTGGACGACGCCCACGTCGACCGCGCGGTGGAGTCCCTCTGGCCGCGGCTGACGCCCGAAGCGGTCGTACGGGCCCTGTCGGCGGACCCCCGCACCCCGGCCGGGCGTCCGTCCTCGCTCACCGACGACGAGCGTTCCCGGCTGGCGCGTCCTCCCGGCGCCCCGTGGACCGACGCCGACATACCGCTGCTGGACGAGGCGGCCGACCTGGTGGACGGGCCGCCGGAGCGGACGTACGGGCACGTCGTGGTCGACGAGGCCCAGGAACTGACCGCCATGCAGTGGCGGATGGTGATGCGCCGCTGTCCTGCCAGGTCGATGACGCTGGTGGGCGACTTCGCCCAGGCCGGCCCCGCGGCGACGGCGGGCGACTGGTCCCAGGCCCTCGGCCCGCACCTCGGCGGCCGGTACCGCCTGCACACCCTGACCGTCGGCTACCGCACCACCGCGGAGATCCTGGAGAGCACCCACGGCCTGCTCGCCCGGATCGCACCCGGCCGGAAACCGAGCCGGTCGATCCGCCACGGCGCTCCTCCCCGCCGTCTCACCGCAGGTCCGGACACACTCGCCGCCACGGTGACGGAGGAACTCCGGGCGCAGGCCGCGGCGCACCCGGGCGAACTGCTCGCCGTGATCTGCGCGGACGGCCGGGTGGCGGAGATGGCGGCCGCCGGTGCCGGACGATGGGCACGCCTCGTGCCGGCCTCCGAGGCCCGCGGCCTGGAGTTCGACGCGAGCGTCGTCGTCGGCCCGGACGAGATCGCCGCCGCCCGCCCCGGCGGTGAGCGCGACCTGTACGTCGCCCTCACCCGCGCCACCAAGCGGCTGTGCACCGTCGCCGTCCGCCCCGCCGGTCCGCGTGTCGTCAGATCCGGTGCCACATGTCCGACAGACGTACGCCGTGCAGCCGGCGCAGGCGCCGCAGCTGCCAGCGGGCCAGGAGAACCAGGGTCAGCGGGCCGGTGAGGCCCAGCATCAGGCGTACCGGCATGGAAACCTTGTCGTACATGGGGTCCCCGAGCGTGGGGAGGGTCAGGGCGACCATCGAGAAGATGGGCAGGAGGGCCGGCAGACCGTCGTTGATGTCGGCGGTACGTCCTCCGTTGAGCAGGAGCAGAATGCCTCCGTATCCGCCGAAGAGAGCGAGCCAGAGGCCGCAGACGGCGGACCCGGGCGAATGCGGAGGCCAGTCGGAGAGGTCGGTCTGCATGAAGACGATCCACGCCGTGACCGTGAGGACGAAGGCGAGGAACGGGCCGCGCCACCGCAGGGTCGCGGCCCACTTGCGGCCCTTGGGCGTCATCGAGACCGCGACCCACGCCACGTAGAAGATCATCTGAATGGCGCTGAAGCCGTAGGCGAGGCTCTCCCCGAACCGGCCGGGTATCTCGCGCAGGGGCACCAGCCCGAGAGTCAGCCACGCGGCGACGGTCAGGGCCAGGCCGAGCGCGGCACGCCAGAACTGGAGCCTGCCCATCGCGGGGTCCACGACCCGGTCGGGACGGGTCGGCGAGCACAGCCGGTGCGCGGCGATCACCGGCACCAGCCAGCCCAGCCACCACAGGACGCCGCGCCGCGCCGCGGGGACCGTACGGAAGACGGGTACGGGGGCCAGGCGGGGCGGCGTCCCCGGCGGCGGCGTACCCGGACGTGTCGTCGGCTGTCCCACTGCTACCCCCCGTGCTCACGGCGACCGGGCCCGTGCCGCGGTTCGCCGTCCACCCCTTCGGTGTGCGGCAACCACCGTAGGGAATCAAGGACTCGGGTCACTAGGCGGTGTGCGGGTCGACGAGACCGGTGAGCACGGCCAGCGCGTACGCGAGGAAGAAGCTGCCCCAGATCAGCTCGTGCCGTGTGGCCGTCCCCGCGCCCAGGTCGTGACAGCCGTTCAGGAGACGGCCGTCGGCGGTGAGATGGCCGTGGACCAGCGCGTCGAGCAGCGTGACGGCCTCGTCGCGGCGGCCGAGCTTGAGCAGGGCCACCGCCGTGACCGCCGCGGCGGAGGTGTCGCGGGGGCCGTCGGGACGAGCCTCGTCGGCCGGCGGGACCGTGAGCCCCGGCAGGAGCCGGCCCACCGGCTCCGCCGGATCGCAGGCGTCCAGCCGGTGGGCGGCGTCGGCGACGGCCAGCAGCAGCCACGCCCGCCCACGGCTCCAGCCGGACGGCGGATCGTCGCGCGGGATCCATCCCGCGGCCCCCTCGTACTGCCAGGACCAGCGGAAGGAGCCGGTGCCGAGACAGAGTTCGAGGTGACGGCGCAGATGGGACCCGGCCACCTCGGGTGCCGGCGCGGCCAGCAGCGGAACCGTGCCGGGGACGCCGTCGGCGCGGGCCAGCAGACGGGGGCCGCCGAACGCGGCACCCCACGGGACCACGCCCGGCACGGGGTCGTACGCGGCCCGGCAGGCGAGCGCGGCGCGGTCCCGCAGGGCGGCGGCCTCCTCGGTGTCGGCCAGGGCGGTGCCGTACCAGAAGATCAGTCCGCGGGTGACGGTGTCGGCGTCCAGCCGGTTCGCGAGGCGGCCGGTGGACCGCGCCGCGGCCTCGCGGTCGGACGCCAGACCCGTGTGCCGCGCCCGCAGCCACAGCAGGCCCGCCCAGAACCCGCCCGCCCAGGACGCCCGTCCGGTCGTGGTCCATACGCCCGTGCCCGGCTCGGCGAACAGCGGGAAGCGGTCGCCGGCCTCGGCGCGGGTCGCGGCGGCCCGGTCGAGGAGGGCGCTCAGCGCGGGTGCCGCCCACTCAGGGGCGCCGACAGGTACGCCGACGGGCTCCCGGGCGGGCACGTCGGCGGGGCGCCGGGCGGGGCCGCGGTTCTCATGCGCCATGCTCACGGCCGGGGCCTCGCTGTTGTTCCTGCGGTGGGTTCATGGCCGGGACCTTGTCGTTGTTCCCGTGCCGTGGCCGGGGTTCCGATGTCGTTCTGTGTCGTGTTCATGGCCGGGGCCTCGCCGCTGTTCCCGTGCCGTGGTCGTGGCCGGGGTCTCGTCGTTGTTCCTGTGCCGTGGTCGTGGCCGGGGTTCTGATGTCGTCGTGTGTCGTGTGTCGTGTGTCGTGGTCGTGGCCGGGGTCTCGTCGTTGTTCCTGTGCCGTGGTCATCGCCGAAGCCCTGTCGCCCGTTCCGCGCCGCGCCCGTCGATCCGTTGCCGTCGCCGTTCGCGCACCGCCCAGGCCAGGGCCACCCCGCCCGCCCCCGCGAACTCCGCCGCGACCAGCAGCCAGCCCGCGCCGTAGCGCCCGGCCGAGGCCAGCAGGCCGAACAGCGGCGGACCGGCGGCGAACCCGGCGAAGAAACCGGCCGAGACCAGAGCCGAGTCCTGCCCGGCCCGGCCGGGCGCCGCGCGCTGCATCACCAGCACCATCGAGACCGCGTTGGCGGCGACCGCGAAGACGCCCACGGCCACCGCCGCGACCCAGACCAGCGGACGCGCGGACGCCGAGGCCGCGAGCAGCAGCGCCGCCCCCACCGCCCCGGCCGCCAGGCCCGCCGGCAGCCACAGGGCACGCCGTGGCCGCCCCGCGACCCGGGACCAGCCCACGCGCCCGGCCACGCCCGCGACGCCCAGCACGGCCACCAGGGCGGCGGCCGCGGTCGGACCGAGTCCCAGCCGCCGCACCCCGTACAGGGCGAGGTAGGTGTTCACGGAGGCGGTGCCGCAGCCGAGCAGCAGGGAGAAGACGGCCAGCCAGGCGATCGTGCCGCGCGGGACCCATGACCCGGGGGTGTACGCCGGGGGCGGATCGGCGGGCAGCACGCGCGCCGCCCAGCAGGCCGTCACCACGGCGGCCGCGGCGGCCGTCCACACCGCGCCGCGCCAGCCGATGCCGCCGGCCAGCGCGGCGAGCGGCAGCCCGGCGGTGAACGCGCCCAGCTGGACCCCCGACTGCTTCGTCCCCGTCACCGAGCCGCGCCGCCCGGCGGGAACGGCGGCCAGGATCGTCTTGTTGGTGGCGGGGTTCGCCAGTGCCTGCGGCACTCCGCCCAGCGCGACCGCCGCCAGCAGGAACCCCGCCCCCGGCGCCGCCCCGATCATCGCCAGAGCCGCCGCCGACACCAGCAGCAGTGCCACCAGGCAGCGCCTCGGGCCGATCCGGTCCACCACCTGTCCGCCGGCCGGCGAGAGCAGGGCAGCCGCCCCGAAACCGACCGTCGTGGTCAGACCCAGCACCGTCGGTGACACGCCGAGATCGTCCACGAGCCGCGGCCCGAGAGCGCCGAGCAGGAACAGCTGCATCATCGAGAAGGCCATCGCGAAGGTCAGCAGCACGGTCATCCGCGTACTCGCCCGTGACGTACCCGGGTCCACGGGGCCGCCCACCGCGTCGGCCCGTGTCCCGCTGCTCCGCTCCGCCGCCACCGGCGCCCCCTCCTCAAGCCCGCTGGTCCTCACGGGTCCACGGCAGGAGTCGGCGCGAACAGCCCCCGGGTTCCGGGCCGTTGCTGTGGCATGTATCACAACAGGCCGCTGAGTGGGGAACCCGGACCGCTTTCGTACCCTCTCGTGACGTGTGAGCACAGGACTGCGAGGATGAGGCCGACATGAATGCCGGGGGGTGTTCCCGCATACTCAGGGCCGCGGTCTTCGCGGCCGTCTGTGTGCTGCTCGCCTCCCTGGGACACATCATGATGTCGGGGACCGCCGTGCCCTGGTGGGCCGTGGCCGTGGGCGCGGCAACGACCGGCGGCGCGGCCTGGCTGCTGGCCGGCCGTGAACGCGGACCGCTCCTCGTCGGTGCCGTCACGGTCGCCGCCCAGGCCCTGCTCCACACGTCGTTCTCGCTGGCCCAGGCACTCGCGCAGCCGCGGACCTCCGGCGCCGGGTCGCTGGGCCAGAGGTGGCTGGGCCACCTGCTGTGCGGTGCACCCACGGGGCCGGGCACACCGTCCGACACCATGCCGGGCCGGGTGACGGACGGTATGGGCATGAGCATGGGTCCCATGGACATGGACTCCATGGGACCCATGCACCACACGGTGTCCGGCCACCCCCTGGACCACGCCATGGGCGGCATGTCCTCGACGGGCATGCTCGCCGCTCACCTGCTGGCCGCGCTGCTGTGCGGTCTGTGGCTCGCCCACGGCGAGCGGGCCGCCTTCCGTATCCTGCGCGCGCTCGCCGGCCGGCTCGTCGCACCGCTGCGTGTGCTGCTGCGGCTGCCCGCGCCGCCCCACCGGCCGCGTGTCCGCGGCCGCCGGAGCCGGTCGGACCGTGCCCCCCGGCAGCTCCTTCTCACCCACGCGATCACTTCTCGGGGACCGCCTTCGGGGACCGCTGCCGCCGTCTGACGGCAGCCGGCTTCCCGAGGCGTGCCACGAGGACGACGACCGTCCTCGTGCGCCTCGGGCATCGGCCGCGCACCTCCGTGCCCGGCCGCCCGACCCCTTTCACCGGACCGCACCGTGCCTGCGGCGCTTCGGCGCGCCCGGACGCGGACAGCCGGTCCGGTGCTTTCCGAGAAGGAGAGACACCCGGTGATCACGCCTGCCCTGTCTTCATCGTCCTCGTCGCGCGCAGACGTCACGGACGCGTCGAGGGAGGAATCCATCACGGCCTGGGCGCTCGACGCGCGCGGCGGAGACCCCGTCGCCGTGGAGCGCTTCGTCCGGGCTCTGCACCAGGACGTCCGCCGCTACGTGGCATTCCTCGGCGCGGACCCGCAGAGTGCCGACGACCTGACCCAGGACACCTTCCTGCGGGCCCTGGGCAGTCTGCCCCGTTTCGAGGGACGTTCCTCGGCCCGCACCTGGCTGCTGTCCATCGCCCGGCGTGCCGTCGTCGACAGCATCCGCTACACCTCCACCCGGCCCCGGCTGTCGGACACCGAGGACTGGCAGACGGCCGCCGAGCGGACGCAGCCGCGGGATCTGCCCGGCTTCGACGACGGCATCGCGCTCGCCGAACTGCTGGACATGCTTCCGCGCGACCGCCGGGAGGCGTTCGTCCTCACCCAGCTGGTCGGCCTTCCCTACGCGGAGGCGGCCGACGTCAGCGCATGTCCCGTCGGCACCGTGCGCTCAAGGGTCGCCCGCGCCCGCACCACACTGATCTGCTGGCTGGACGACGCCGAGGAACGGACGCCGGCCGCCGCGGCGGCCTGACCGGCCCCGTGCCGCCGCCCGGGTGCCGACCCGGGCGGCGGCGCCCCGATGCCGCCCGGGCCAGGGCCGCGCCCCGGCTCCGGGGCCCGGGAACCATCCGCCGGGCCCGCCGCGTTCACTGTGCGGCGGGGGAAGCGGGAGCCGGATGCCCCGTGCATCCGTACGGAGGAGGCGATGGTGCTCGCAAGGGGCACGCGGTATTTCGCGAGTGCGGTGATCGTGGCCTGCATGGTGCTCGTCGGCCCCAGCGCGCCGGGCGGCGGTGCCCTCTTCGCCAGATCGCTGCCCGCCGGCGCCGTCAAGGACGTCGTGCCGAACCGGGTCATGACGTGGAACATGTGCAACCCCTGCGAGGAGAGCAACGCCGACCGGGCCGCGGAGATCGCCACCTACGCGCCCCAGGTCGTCGGCATGCAGGAGGCGTGCGTGCGTGACGTCGAGCGGATCCGGGACTACCTGGAGATCTTCTACGGGCTGGAGTACCACGTCGAGTACGGGCCGGTCCTCCAGGACTGGGGCCGCTGCGGGGGAACGCCGTGGAACCCGGGAGGCTTCGGCCAGGCCCTTCTCTCCGCCGCGCCGATGACCGACCGCGTCAGGGCGGAGTACCCCGACGGAGGATCCGAGGACCGGGGGTACCTGGCGGTCACCACCCTGGTGGACGGCAGGCCCGTCCGCGTCTTCAACACCCACCTCGCGCAGCGCAGTCAGGAAGAGGTCCGGTCGGACCAGGCGCGTGTCCTCGCCGCGACGGTCGCCGGGTACGACCGCGCGATCGTCCTCGGCGACTTCAACGCCGTGCCGCAGGCTCCCGAACTGGCCCCCCTGTGGGAACTGGCCACGGACGCGGACCCGCAGTGCGATCCCGCGGCCGCCGACGCCTGCGAGCCGACCACCGACTGGAACCTCAAGTTCGACTACGTCTTCCTGCGGGGTGTCGCCCGGGCCGGCCACCAGGTGCAGCCCACCGCGTACTCCGACCACCACATGCTGCGCGCCGACCTGGACCTGACGTCCTGACCCTGGCCCGAGACCGCCGGCCGGCGTGGCCGGAAACAGCCGTTTCCTCGGTTGGTCAAATTTGACTAGAGTGAACGGCATGGCCGAGAGAACCATTCCGATCCTGCCGTGCCGGACCGTCCAGCCAGTGATCGACTTCTATGTCGCCCTCGGGTTCGAGGTGACCTTCCGGCAGAAGAGCCCCAACCCGTACGCGGTCGTGGAACGCGGCGGCATCGAACTCCAGTTCTTCGCGATGAAGCGGTACGAGCCGGCGGAGTCGTTCAGCACGTGCTACGTCCGGACCGACGACGTCGACGGGCTGCACGCCGCCTTCCGGGCAGGTCTCAAGGCGGCGTACGGCAAGGTCCCGGCCCGGGGGCTGCCGCGGATCGGGCCGCTCAAGGACATGTCGTACGGGGTGCGTCAGTTCCTCGTGACCGACCCGGGCGGCAACTGCCTCCGCATCGGGCAGCCCACGAGCGAGGACCGGCATCATCGCCGGGCCCCCGAGGAGATCTTCGCCCGCGCCCTGCACCACGCCTCCCTCCTCGCCGACTCCAAGGAGGACTGGGAGGGCGCCGCGAAGGTCGTCGACCGGGTGCTGCACCTTCGGGACGAACGGCCCACGCCCGTGCAGCTGCTCCGCCTGCTGGTGCTGCGGGCAGACGTCGCCGTGCGGCTCGGGGACGAGGAGACCGCCGCGACAGCCCTCGCCGAGGCCGCCGCGATCCGGCTCACCCCTGAGGAACGGGAGTCGGCCGCCGAGGACCTCGGCCGCCTGGAGGAGCTGACCGGCTGAGGCACGGTGGGGCATGGGCTAGGGTGACGGGCCGGGCGGGGCCGTAGCGCAGAGGTCGTCGCGCGCGGTCTCCAAAACCGCGAGGACGCCGGTTCGAATCCGGCCGGTCCCGCCTCCCGCCCGTCACCTCCTCCAGGTCCTCGGGACCAGGCGTCCGCAGCGCCTCAGATGTGCAGCGTCCCGGGGAACGCGCCGTGGCCCACGTCCGGTTCGGTGACGGCGAGCCAGCCGTGGCCGCGCACCCGGGTGTCCGGGCCGACCTCACCGGGGTCGAGGGAGAGGTACCGGCAGGCGGACCGGGCGCCTGTGGTGCCCGCGTTGGGCTCGGCGTCGTCGTACTCGGGGTCGTACTCCGGGTCGTCGACCGCGAGGGTCTCCCACGGCAGCGGGTCGCCCTCCCACTCGGGGTCGCTCTCGGCGGCGTACCGGCGGATCACCCGGCCGTTCTCGGCGACGAACCACAGGTCCGAGCCGCCCGCGTCGTCCAGGAAGAAGAGCTGGGCCTGGCCGCAGCGGACGCTGAGCCGCTCGACCGTCCCGATCATGCCGCCCCAGGGGTCGTCGTCGCCGACGAGCAGGTCGAACGGGCCGAGGACGAGGCGCCAGCCGTCCAGTTCCGGGGTGACGAAGACCCGCCCCGCGGTACGGCCGCCGCCGTCGGGTCCGGGCACCAGGACCCTCCGGCCCTCGGCCGCCTCGACACCGGCGGAGACCGTCACCGGCTGCCGGTCGTGCAGGCCCAGGACCTCGAACACCCCCTCGTACGACGCCCCGGGCACGGCCATCCACCAGCCGAAGAGGGTCGACGACGGCAACCGTGGGGTCTCGGTCAGGATCTTCACCCGTATCAGCCGCTGGATCAGAGCGCGGTCGCGGTCGTCGAGCGCGTCGGCGCCACCGCCCGTGACCAGCGCGGCCAGCGCGCCCCGCCGGGTCCCGGGGGACGCGGCCGGATCACGCCGCAGGGAACGCAGCCGCGGCCGGAAGGACGCGTGCATCAGCCGGGCGTAGTCGGACGCCTTGTAGGGGACGAGGCGGCTGCGGGCGCAGGTGTCCACCAGCGCCCGCAGCCCCGCGTCGGAGTCCGTCCTCAGTCTGAGGAGCCCCTGGAAGCCGTCGCCTGACCTGCCGCGGTGCGGGTCGGCGGCCAGGGCCGCGTACTGATCGGCGGAGCGCTCGTCGAACCCCGCGAGCAGCACGCCCACCTGTGAGTCCGTCACTTCCCCGCGGCGCCAGGCCGCCAGGACGGCGTCGAAGGCCGGCGGCCCGATGTGCCGCAGCGCCCGGGCGGCCGGTCTGAGGTCGGCGTTGCGCACACCGGCCACGCCGCGCAACAGCTCCGGCACCACATGGCCGGCCTGCGCCGCCAACCGCCCGGCGGCCGCCTCGGCCCGCGCGGTGTCGTCGCAGGCCAGGTCCTCCAGAAGGGATTCGATCCTCATACGGCAGACAGTAGCCGCGCCCACTGACAACGCCCTGCGCGGGAGACACCTCACGCACAGTCACCGACGGGGCGCCCCCTCAGAGTTGGCGCGTCGCGGGCAGGGAGACGTAGAGGCGGGTGCCCCGGGGGCGGTAGCCGACGCGTTCGTAGACGCGGCGTGACCCTTCCCCCGAGTACTCCAGCCACACCGATCCGGCTCCCCGGGCGAACATCGTCTCGGTCAGGGCGGCGGTCACCGCGGCCGCGATGCCCCGGGCGCGGTGGGCGGGGCGGGTGCCCACACCGGCCAGTTCGGCGGTGCCCTCGGCCGGCGGGGAACAGGTCGCCCCGCCGGCGACGCCGCCCTGCGGGGCGCGCACGAAGCGCACCGCTCCACCGCTGTGCTGGGTACGCCGCAGTCGTGCCGCGCCCTCCGCGGACGGCGCGAACACGCCGCCGAACGCCTCCGCGAGCGCGGCGTCGAGCCCGGCGAACTCCTCGTCGGTCGCCGGGGTCTCGACGAGCGGGGAGCCGGCCGCCACGGGGAGTGCCAGCGTGCGGGGAGTGCAGACGAGGTACTCGTGCGCCGCCTCGGTGCCGAACCCCGCCGCCCGCAGGGCCGGTTCCACGCCGGGGGCGGCCTGCGGGGCGAACTCCAGCCGCGGCAGCAGACCGCGCTCCCGGAACACCCCGATCAGGGCCGCGACGTCCTGCGCGGTCGGCTCGGCGCCGGGCAGCGGGGTCGCGTAGTTGAGGTAGGGGCTGTCGGTGTCGGGGCTGAAGCCGGCGACGAAGCCGCCCGTCTCGACGACGACGGGACGGCGGCGGAGATTGCTGACGGCGAAACTCTGGACCTGGATGTCCATGATGGGTGTCGACCTCACGAAGTCTCGGGGGCCCTGGCGGACTCGGGGAGTCCGGGGCGCGGAGGAGGGGCGGTGCGTCAGGCACCGCTTCGTGGGGCCGCCGCGGGAGAGGGTGCGGAAGGACCGAGACCGCTGTGGAGCAGGTGCTCAGTTCCGGCGGCGGCCGCTGGGGGACGCCGAGAGCATGGACTTCGTTCCTCACTGTGAGTGCTGCTGCGAGGCCGCAGAGCCGGTCCCACTGTTCCACGGCCGGACCGGCTCGGGCAAGCGGGATCTCCGCCGGCGCACGCGGAGGGGCGGGCGCCCCCCCCGCCCGACCGCGGCCGGAAGGTGTCGGCCACGGCCGGGCGGAGCCCCCCGTTCCAGGAAAAGGTCAGTTGCCCTTGCCCGGGCGGTAGCCGGACGGCAGCGTGTACACGAACTCGCGGGGATCGCCGTGCGCGGCCTCCAGGAGTTCCGGGGCGCTCAGGAGTTCCGGGGCGCTGTGGTGGCCGAGGGCGTACAGGTTCCGGCCCGGGGCCCGGGTGTTGTACGCGTAGACGGCGTTCCGCTCGGCCTTCGCCCCGTCGTCCTGGTGGGGCGAGCGGGAGATGGCCGGCTCGGCGGCGGCCGAGGCCCCCGGGGCCCACTTCGTCTGGCCGGCCACGGCGGTCAACGCCCCCGCCGCCAGGACCGTACGCCTGGAGACAGCGGTGGATCGCCGGTCGGTGTCGGTCATGTGGAGTTCCCCGATGGTCGGTCGGCGGTCCGCGCGGGCGCGGGCTCCTGAGCGGATGGAGGGGTGGTCGGTCCCTCGCCTGCCCTCAGTCGACCACGCCCCTCGACGGCGGCCCAGGCGGTTCCACCGGCAGAACTGCCGTCCGCGATACTTCTGCCGGAGACTCGTGTCCCGGCGAGCGGGGCGAGCAGGGGATCAGGGGGCATCGACCGTGGGCAGTGGCACGCCCGCCGCGGGGGACTTCGGGCAGCAGTTGCGTGAACTGCGGACGAGCGCCGGGCTCAGCCAGGAGGCGCTCGCCCACGCGTGCGGCGTGAGCGTGCGCGCGCTCGCGGACATGGAGCGGGGGCGGACCCGCGGGCCGCAGCGTCGCACCGTGCGGGCGCTGGCCGCGGGGCTCGCGCTCGACGAGGCCGGCGCACGGCGGCTGGAGGAGGCCGCCGCGCGGGGCCGGCCGCGCCCCCGTACGGCCCCCTTGCCGTCCGCCGGTCACACTCTGGCCCTGCCGCGCGACATCCAGGACTTCACCGCCCGCGGCCCGGCCCTCGCCCGCCTGCTCGACCTCGCCGAACGGGCCGACCCCGCCCATGCCGTGGTCGGTGTCGTCGCGGGCCAGCCCGGGCTCGGCAAGACCGCGTTCGCGGTGCACGCCGCGCACCGCCTCGCGCCGCGCTTCCCCGACGGGCAGTTCGCCGTGGACCTGCACGGCATGGATCCCGAGCCCGTCACGCCGCACGACGTGCTCGGAAGGCTGCTCCGGGCGGCGGGCGTCGCCGACGCCGCGATCCCGGCCGCGACGGAGGACCGGTCCGGCATGTGGCGCTCGGTCCTCGGCGACCGGCGTGCGCTGGTGCTGCTGGACAACGCCGCCGACGAGGCGCAGGTGCGCCCCCTGCTGCCCGGCACGGGACCGTCGCTGGCCCTCGTCACCAGCCGCAGCGCCCTCGCCGGTCTGGAAGCGGTCCACCGCACCGATCTGACGCTGCTGCGCCGCGAGGAGGCGGTCGAGCTCCTGACCCGTATCGTCGGGCCGCGCCGGGTCCGGGCCGAGGCCCAGGCCGCCCGCGACCTGGCCGAGCTGTGCGGACATCTGCCGCTCGCCCTGCGGATCGTGGGCCAGCGGCTCGCGAGCAGGCCGCACGAACGCCTCGGCAAGCTCGTCGCCCGGCTCGCCGCCGAGGGCCGCCGGCTGGACACCCTCCAGACGGGCGGCCTCGGGGTACGCGCCGCCTTCGCACTGTCGTACGCCCAGCTCCGTCCCGACGCCCGTACGTTCCTGCGCCGGGCCGCGCTCGCCGCCGGACCGGACTTCAGCCCCGCCACCGGTGCGCTCCTGGCCGGCCTGTCCTGCGCCGACGCGGCCGACTGCGCGGAGGAACTGACCGATGTCGGGCTGCTCCACAGCGACCCCGCCACCGAGCGCTACCGCTTCCACGACCTGCTCAAGCTGTACGCGGCCGAGCAGTTGACGGCCGAGGACGGCCCCGAGGTCCGGGACGCCGTGCTGGACCGGACCGCCCGGTGGACGCTCGGCCGGGCCACCGCCGCCGCGCTCCGCTTCGACGTCGAGCACCACCGGGACGACCCGCACGGCGACCCCGACCCCGCCGGAGCACCCGCCGACCGGGAGGAGGCGCGGGCCTGGCTGGAGGCCGAACGCTTCCAGTGGCTCGCCGCGCTGCGCCGCGCCCACGAGAGCGGCCTGCACCGGCAGGTCGTGGACACCGCGGAGGCGATGCACTGGTTCTCCGACCTCAACCAGCACTGGGAGCAGTGGGTGGAGGTGTTCCGGCGCTCCGCCGACGCGGCCCGCGCGCTGGGCAGCAGGCAGCAGGAGGCGGTGCATCTGAACTACCTGGCCTGGGCCTACAACCTCTGCGCCCATGACCACCACGCCGGCCTGAGGACCGCCGACGCCGCGCTCGCGGCGGCCCGCGAGAGCGGTGACGGACTCCAGACCGGGTGGGCGCTCGGCTACGGCGCCGGGGCGCTGCACCGGCTGGGCCGTACGGAGGAGGCCCACGCCCGTATGCGCGAGGCGGCCCGCAGCCTCGCCTCCCAGGACTCCCCGCAGGCCCGTCTCGCCGAGCTGACCACCCTCAACGCCCTCGGTGCCTATCTGCGGCAGGCGGGCCGTACGGCGGAGGCCCTGGACATCCACCGCCGCTGCGAGCAGATCTGCGACGCCGGGCACCCGGATCTGCCCGACGAGCTGATCGCGATGTACCGGGCCGTCGCCCAGCAGCAGATCGGCAACGACCTCGCCGCCCTGGGACGCTGGCACGAGGCCGAACCGCCGTTGCGCCGGGCCCTGGCGCATTTCCAGGCCGTGCGCATGCCGGCCTGGACCGAACCGGCGCGGCTCGATCTGGGCCATGTCCTCGGCGCCCTGCGTCATCCCGAGGCCCGCGAGACGCTGCTCGCCGCACGGGACGCCCTCGCCGCGCTGAGAAGCCCGCGCCACGGCGAGGCCGCCTCCGCCCTCGCGGC
Organism: Streptomyces sp. NPDC093094; assembly: GCF_044754345.1. Classification (NCBI taxonomy): domain Bacteria; kingdom Bacillati; phylum Actinomycetota; class Actinomycetes; order Kitasatosporales; family Streptomycetaceae; genus Streptomyces; species Streptomyces sp. NPDC093094. Next base: position 47,516 of record NZ_JBIVOX010000020.1, read on the forward strand.
CCTGGACGTCTGACGGGCGTGCGCGAGGGCCCGGTCGAGCGTGTGGCCGCCCGGCCGGGCGCCGCGGGCCACGGGCGGGAGGTCCCCGGGAACTCCTTGATCCCGGCGGCCGTTCTGGATCTGTGGTGCCGGGCGCCGGACCGCCGCATCCCGGCCGGCGTCGGACGGTCCTTCCCCGGCACGGCACGGCAAGGCAAGGCAAGGCACAGCACGGCACGGCACGGCACGGCACCGGCATCGTGAATCAGGAGACACCCACGCATGAGCACGCCCCCATCGCGCCCCGAAACGGAGCGGGCTGACGGAGCGTCGGTCCGCATCGGCGCTCTCGCCCCGCTGTCCGCGCCGGGCTGGGTCGAGGCGGGCCGGCATCTGCTCGCCGGGCTCGAACTGGCCGTCCACGAGGCCAACGACACGGGCGGGATCGGCGGAAGACCGCTGGAGCTGCTGGTCCGTGACACCGCGGCCGATCCGCAAAAAGCGGCGGCAGCCGTGGACGAGCTGGCCGGTCTGGGCGTGGCCGCCCTGGCGGGGGAGTACCACAGCGTCGTCGCGCGCGCCGCCGCCGCGCGGGCCGACGCCCTGGGACTGCCGTTCCTCTGCTCCTCGGCGGTGCTCGACGCGCTCACCGACGAGCCGACGCGATGGGTCGCGCGCCTCGCCCCGGCGCAGTCCCACGGCTGGCGGATCTACGCGGACTTCCTTCTCGGCGAGGGGCACAGCCGTATCGCCCTGGCGGTCCAGCCGAGTGTCTACTGGGCGTCCGGGGCCCGTGTCCTGCGCGACCACCTCGCTCCGCGCGGCGGTACCGTCGTCGAACTCGACATGAGCGCGCTCACGCCTGCGGCACTGTGCGAGGAACTCGCCGGCAGCGGCGCGACGGCCCTTCTCCTCCTGGTCGGCACGCCCGAACCCGCCGTGTCGGTCGTCAGGGCCGTCCGCCGGGACGAGCGCCTCGCCGGCCTCCTGCTCGGCGCCCCGGCAGGACAGCCGGAGTTCGCAGGATGGGCCGCGCTGCTCGGCGCCGACGGCGCGGGTGTCCCGTTCCTGCGCTACCTGCCCGATCGCCTCACCCCTCTCGGGGCCCGGGCCGGGACGGCCCTGCGCGAGCGCCTGGGGGAGGAGCCCTCCTTCGTCGCCTTCGAGGGCTACGACACCGGCGCCGTCCTCGCCGACGTGCTGCGCTCCTGCGGCACGGACCGGGCCCGTGTCGCCGCGTCCTGGCCGCACGTGGCGGTCGAGGGCACCCGCGGGAAGATCCGGTTCACCCGCACACCGGGCATCGGTGTCCGGCAATGGGCCTGGCCTCCGGTCCAGGTGGCCGACCGTGACCCGAAGGATCCGGACCGCTTCCGGGTCCGCCACACCGGATGAGGCCCGAGAGACCCTGCGAGGTGAACGGCGCCCTCGCCGTTCAGTGACCCGCGCGCTCCCGGCTCGCCTCGTGCAGGGCGCCGAGGGCCCGCAGGAACACCTCGCGGTCGGCGGCGGGGATCTGCCCCGGCAGGCGTTCCTCGCCCGCCTGGACGGCCGCACTGACGGTGTCCCGGAGGCGGCGCCCCTCGGGTGTGAGGGAGAGCAGACGCACCCGGCGGTCCTGGGGGTCGGGTCGGCGGATCAGCAGCTCGCGGGACTCCGGGTCGTCGAGTACGGCGATGATCCGCGTCTTGTCGGCGTGGACGGCCCCGGCCAGTGCGGCCTGGGTGCGAAGCGGCGTCTCGTCGAGGCGGGACAGCACCGGTTCGTCGGCCTGCGGTCCCATGGGGAGATCATGCGCGCGTACCGGGGAAGGGGCACCCTGACCTCGGTCACCTGGCACGCGGACGCGTTCGACCCGGCGGAGACCTGGGCCCGCGCCTGGCTGCTCGGCCGGCCTCGGTCCCCCGGGAGGGGCGCGCGGCCCTCAGGCCGGGACGACCCAGTCCGGCCGCCAGGTCCCGGTGGCGTCATGAGGCCCCGTCGACGTCGCGGCGAGGTGGGCGCGGAGCGCGGCCAGGGCGGGGTGGGGGTTGTCGCGGTGCCAGAGCAGGGAGTGGGGGTAGACGGGGGTCGGACCGGTGAGCGGGATGCGGCGCAGGCCGTGGCCCGCGGGCCACACCAGGCGGGTGTGCTCGCCCATGAAGGTGGCCAGGGCCGGGGTGTCGGCGACGGTGTCGAGGAGTGCGTCGGAGCCGAAGTTGGGGCCGGTCGCCTCGATGGTGAGGCCGAACTCGCCGACGAGGTCGTCGTAGTAGGCGGCCCACTCGGTTCCGGGGACGATGCCGGGCATCCAGATCCGGTGCCCGGCGAGCCGGGCGAGGGGCACCGACCGGGCGGACGCCAGCGCGTGGGCGGGGCCTGTGAGGAGCTGGAGCGGCTCGTCGATCACCCGGACCGACGCGATGTCCTCGGGGAGGGGCCGGCCGGGCGCGGCGACGGCGCGGAAGGACGCGTCGATCGTGCCGGACCGGACGGCGGCGACGGCCGTGTCGATGCCGGACAGCGTCACCAGGTCGAGTTCGGTCGCGGGATGCGTGCGGTGGAAGCCACGCATCAGGCCCGATGCCGCACCGCGCAGGTTGATCACGTCGACGCGCAGTGGACGCCGGCCGGCGCCCACGGACGCGGCGGCCCGGTCGGCGGCCCGCAACAACTTCTGGGCGTGGGGCAGGAACGCCTGTCCGTCGATGGTCAGCTCGGCGCCGCGTGGTGTGCGGTTGAACAGCCGCGCACCGAGGCTGCGTTCCAGCGCGGCGATGCGCTTGGAGACGGCCTGCTGGGTGACCGCCAGCTCGATGGCGGCCTCCTGGAACCGCCCCGCGTCGGCGGCGGCGACAAAGGTCCGTACGGCGTTGAGGTCCATGCCGACACCGTACGGCCACAACCATGGGTTGTGCCGAGGCGGCTCCGTGGTTGTTTGATCCTCGGGCCCGGCCCTCGCTTGGATGCTTCCCGTCGCGGATCGGCCGTGCGGCCGAGGGAACGAGGGGCGTCGGACATGAGGAGCGGACAGCGGCGCAGGCAGCGGCTGGGCGGACCGAGGCTGGGCCGTCGGTTCGGCTGGCTCTGGGGAGCGTACGGGACCAGCGCGCTCGGCACCTGGCTCGCTTTCGGGGCCTTCCCGCTGATCGCCGTCCGGGTGCTGCACGCCGGGCCGGCCGAGGTCGCCGCGCTCTCCTGCGTGGGGTCCGCGGCGGGTGCGGCGATGGCGGTGCCGCTCGGCCCGTGGGTGGAGTTCCGCCGCAAGCGGCCGGTGCTGATCGGGGCGGACCTGGTGCGGTGCGCGGCGCTGCTCACGGTCCCCGCCGCGTACGTGCTCGGCGTGCTCACCCTCGTCCAGCTCCTGCTGGTCTCGGTCGTCGTCGCGGCGGCCGACATCACCTTCCGTGCCGCCTCCGGCGCCTGGCTGAAGGCGTCGCTGCCGGCCGAGGACCTGCTCGTCGCCAACGCCCGCCTGGAGTCCACGACCTGGACGACCACGATCATCGGTCCGCCGCTGGGCGGCGCGGCCATCGGGCTCCTCGGCCCGGTGGTGACGGTGGTGGCCGACGCCGTCAGCCACCTGCTCTCGGCCCTGGGCCTGTACGTGATGGGCGGCCGGGAGCCCCGTCCCGGACACCGGAAGGACACGCCGGCGCGGGCCGGGGACCTGCTCGACGGCTGGCGCCACATCCTCGCCGACCCGGCGCTGCGCCCGCTGTTCCTCAACACCGTCCTGTTCAACGGCCTGGTGACGGCCGCGCAGCCGCTGCTGGCCGTGCTGATGCTCGGAAGGCTCGGGTTCGCGCCGTGGCAGTACGGCCTCGCCTTCGCCGCACCCTCGATCGGCGGGCTTCTCGGCTCATGGCTGGCCCGGCCGCTCGTCACCCGGTTCGGACGGCGCCGGGTCCTGCTCACGGCCGGGACGCTGCGCGCGATCTGGCCCGTCGGCCTGGCCTTCCCGGGTCCGGGCACCGGCGGGCTGCTGCTGGTGATCGGTGTCGAACTCGGCCTCGTCCTCTGCTGCGGCGTCTTCAATCCCGTCCAGGCCACCTGCCGGCTGGAGCGCGTCCCGGCGGACCGGGCCGTCCGTACGCTGTCGGCCTGGGCGGTGACGGCCAGGGCCTCGGCCGCGCTGCTGACGGCCCTCTGGGGCGCGCTGGGTGCCCTGCTCGGCCTGCGCACGGCCATCGGCCTGGCCGGCGTCCTCCTCCTGGCGACCCCGCTGCTGCTTCCGCGCGGTGCCGCCCTGCCGTCCCGCGGGATGCGGATCGGACAGGGGACACCACAATGAGTCTTGGCTGTCCGTCTGTTTTATTGGGATTGGTGGAGGTATGGCGAAAGATCTGAGCTTCGAGTGGAAGAAGTCGCTGTCCCGTCATGAGGCCGCCGACCGCCTCGCGGCGCTGGCCGAGGCGCTCAGGAAGGGCGGGGAGGCGGAGCTGGAGCTGGACGCGGGAGTGGTGAGCCTGCGCTTCCCCGACGAGCTCCGCACGGAGGTGGAGGTGGAGGTCGGTGACGGCGAGATCGAGCTGGAGATCGAACTGAAGTGGCCGACGCGCCCCTCCTCCGGCGCCCGCACCGCGGCGAAGAAGACCGAGAGCGCCCCGGAGGCCGCACCCGAGCGGGCCCCGAGAACCGCGCGGAGCCGGAAGTCCGCCTCACCCGAAAAGCCCAAGCGCGCTCCCGCCAGACGCACCTGACGTTCCTGGCGTGCCTCAGGGCGGTTCGGGCGTGAGCAGCGGCCCGGCGGACGAGCGCGCGGCCGCGCGCTCGTGGTCCCGGTACGGCTCCGTGCCGTGGCCGATCGGCTTCATCGCGCCTCCCGCACGGGCCGGGCGGCATGCGGCGCCCCGTCACCGCACAAGGGCGCCTCTCTCACCGCCGACCTCACCGACACCTGCGACGCCACCGACACCGCCGGCACCGGGGATGCCGCCGGCACCGGGGACGCCGCCGAGCCGCCCAGCAGCCGGGCGAGGACGAGCATCGTCTCCAGCCGCCGCTCCGTGCGGGGCAGTTCGTCCCGGGTCACCTCGGCGATCTTCCGCAGCCGGTAGCGCACCGTCTGCTCGTGCACGAACAGACGCCGCGCCGTGACCACGGCGTTGTCGGCGCTGTCGAGATAGGTGAACAGCGTCTGCAGCAGCGGCACGCGACGCCGCTCCGGCAGCTTCAGAAGCGGCCCGAGCGTCTGCGCCGCCACGGCGTCGAGCAGGTCCCCCGCCCGGGACGCGGCCAGTGCGGCGAGATGGTCGACGCAGTCCAGCGGCGCGTCCGGGGGCAGCAGGCCCTGGAGGATCATGTCCACGGCGTGCCGTGCCCAGCTCAGCGAGTCCGCGGCCCGGTCGACCGGCACCACGGGCCCGAGTGCCGCTCCTCGGGTGCGCAGCAGCGGGAAGTGCCGCCGCCCGTCCGGGAGGATCAGGAACGGCCCGTCGGGTAAGTGCCGGGCCAGGACCTCCTCCGGCAGGACGATGCCGTGGGTGCGGGTGCCCGGGGGCAGCGCGAGCACGGCGACGGTCTCGGGCAGCGGCCAGGACGCGGCCTCGGCCAGCGCAGCGAGCGACGACCGGTCCAGGGTGAGGTCCGCGGTCAGGGCGTCACGCAGCCGGGCCCGGTGCTGCCGTACCAGGGACCGCGGGCCGCCCTCGTGCTCGAAGCCGCCCACCGCGGACTCCGTCGCCGCCCGGATCGTCGCGGACGCGCTCTCGACCAGCGACTCCAGCGTGGACGCCGGCCACCGGAAGCGGTACGCGTCCTTGATCAGCCGCCGGTGCGCCACCCGCCCCGCCACACTCAGCGCCGTGTGCAGCGTGTCCAGCGGGTAGCCGACGCGGTGATGCTGGGCCCCGATCCGCTCGTAGAGCGAGGTCAGGTCCGAGAGGTGCGAGCCGTCGGCGCTGCCCGTGCCGAGGGTCGCGAGGAACAGGTGCACCGTGCGGTCGATGACGCGGCGCAGGGCGAATTCCCGGGTGCGGTTCAACGTCTCGGCGTACTGGGGCAGCCGGGCCGCGACCTGATCCTCCATCTCCGTGACGGCGGCCTGGACGTGCGGGCCGAGCAGACGGCGCACCTCCCGCGGCGGCGGGGCGGAGGGGTAGGGCTGTGCCAGGCATGTGGGCATGGGGAGTCTCCGGCGAACGGCTCGGACAGGGGGGCGTCATCGTGTGACCGCCGTGCCCCGTGTGCCAACCCCTGCCCCGCCCCGCCGGCGAACACTGTCACACCCCTGACAGTCCGCTTCCCGTGCGGTGTCGGCCGACTGCTAGGAAAGGAGGGCCGGTCGCCGGTCCCGGGGCTCCGACGCGCCCAGCCCCGTGTGCGGCGCGAGCGCCAGGACGCCCACCTTTCCGCTGTGCCCGCCGCGCTGGACCAGACGCGCGGCCTCACCGGTCGCTTCGAGCGGGTACGTCACCGACAGGGCCGGACGCAGCAGCCCCAGCTCCAGCAGGCGCTGGGTGGCGGCCTGCTCGTCGAGGTTGGCGCCGTGACTGCCGATGACCCGCTTGAGCCGCATCCACAGGTAGCGGTTGTCGAACTCGTGCCGGTAGCCGGTCGTCGATCCGCACGTCACCACCGTGCCGCCGCGCCGCACCACGTACACCGAGACACCGAACGTGGCCCGGCCCACGTGCTCGAACACGATGTGCGGGTCCTCGCCGACCGCCGCCCGGATCGCCCGGCCCAGACGGCGGCCCACCACCGACGGATCCGCGGGTGCGGCGGAGCCGAGACCGATCTCGCGCCGGTCGACGACCGCGTGGCAGCCGAACTCCCGCGCCCGGCGTGCCTTCTCCTCGCTGCTGACGACACCGACCGCGATCCCGCCGCCGCCCCGCACGAGCTGCGCGGCGTACGCGCCGAGTCCGCCGGCCGCCCCCCAGATCAGCACCACGTCGCCCTGCTTCATCCGGGCCCCGTGCTCGCCGACGAGCATCCGGTAGGCGGTGCCCGCGCACAGCGGGCTGCTCGCCGCCTCCTCCCACGTCAGACGGTCCGGCTTGGGCAGGAGCTGGCTGGCGCGGGCGACGCAGTAGTGCGCCAGACCGCCGAAGTTCGTCTCGAAGCCCCACGCCAGCTGGGCGGCGCTGAGCATGCCGTCCGCGTGCGCGGCCGGATCCTCCTCGTCGACGTAGGCGGGCGTGACCACGACCCGGTCACCGATCCGCCAGCGCCGCACGCCCGCGCCGGCGCGCACCACCACGCCCGCCGCGTCCGAGCCGATGACGTGCTGCGCGGCGTCGTGCCGGGCCGCCCAGCCGCCCTGGCGGCCGAACTGCCGGAGGAAGGAGAACGTCGGCACGGGGGAGAACATCGCCGACCAGACGGTGTTGTAGTTGATGCTGCTCGCGAACACGGCCACGAGCACCTCGTCCGGGGCCAGTTCGGGCATCGGCACCGGACCCACCTGGATCGACTTGCGGACGTCCTTGTCGTCGACTCCGGTGAACATGCCGACATCCTCGACCCGCAGATGGGCCGCCCGGTACTCGGCGGGCACGGGCAGTTCGGCCAGTTCGGCGGCGGTGGCTCCGGCCACCACGGCCTCGGCGAGCGGATCGTGTCGCATCGCGTTCCTCTCGGGCTGTGCTCGGGACATGTGGGGGGTGGGCGGGGTCATCGCCGCGGGAGTCCGAGGCCGTCGGCGAGCGTCGGCCACGACGCCCTGAACTCGGCCTGCCAGGACGACCAGGCGTGTGTGCCGCCCTGGTACAGATGGGTCTGCGCGGGTACGCCGAGGGCGGCCAGGCGTGCCGTGAACCTGCGGGCCTGTGCCCACAACGTCCCCTCCAGGACGGCCCCTTCGAGGTTGCCGAAGTCGTCGCTGGGAACACCGCTGCCCTGCGCGACGTACAGGCGTGTGCCTCTGAGCCGGTCCGCGAGGGCGTACGGGTTGTGCGCGTTCCAGATCTCGCGGTGCAGGACGGAGCTGCCCCACAGCGCCGTCGGCGACCGGAGTTCACGGGCGACGATCGCGTGGACGACGGTGACCATCCCCGGGGCCGTGGTGTCGAGGACCCCGCTGTAGGAGGCGGCGGCCGCGAAGGTGCCGGGCCGGCGCGCGGCCAGGGCGAGCGCGCCGTAGCCGCCGGTGGACACTCCGGCGACGGCCCGCCGCGGGCCCGCGTGGAACGTGTCGCGCAGCAGCTGCGCCAGCTCGTCCGCCTGGAAGGTCTCGTAGTCGGGTGTGCGGCGGCCGTAGTTCCACCAGTCGGTGGGGATGCCCGTGGGCCCCGACGACGGCATGACGGTGATGACCTCCTGCCCGGCCAGGAACTCCTCCACGTCGGTCTCCCGCGTCCACGACGTGTGGTCGTCGTGCGCGCCCTGGAGCAGGTACAGCACCGGCCGTTCGCGCTCCGGAGCGTCGTCGTACGAGGCCGGGAGCAGGACGCGCACCGGCACGTCGGCGCCCACGGCCGGGGAGCGCACGGTGAGGTCGACGGTCCGCTCGTCCAGCCGGCGCTGCCCGACGATCCGGGCACCGTCCTGGGCGGCGGCACGGCCGGCGGGTACGGCGGAGGCGGGGGCCGCGCCGTTCGCGGTGGAGGCCGTGAGCGTCCCGCCGGCGGCGAGGAGGACGGCGACGGCGAGCGCGGCCGGACGGGTGGTTCCGTGCGGGCGGCGGTGTCGGGGCATGGGTGCTCCAGAGGGTGTGCCTGCCGGTGGTCAGGGGGAGGGGAGCGCGCGGGCCAGCTGTTCGGCCAGCGTGTCCACGACCGGTGGGTCGAGCAGTTCCAGGTGGTGGCCGGGCAGCGGCGTCACGGTGAGGTCGCCGCAGTACGCGTCCCAGCCGAGGGCGGCGTCGGTGCGTTCGTAGCGGGGGTCGCGCACGGTGTGCGGGGCCGGCCGGGTCGCCCGGTACAGCAGGGTGCGGCCCGCGTACGGGCCCGGTGTGTGACGCTCACCGCTGCGCAGGTCGAGGTACGAGGTGCGCTGGTGGGCCAGGACGGCGGCCGGCAGGTCGGCGGCCTCCTGGAGCAGCTTGAGGACGAGATCGATCCGGGCCGTGTCGTCCAGCACCCCCAACTCGTCGTAGGGAAGGTCGAGCCGGGCGCCGTAGGTGTCGGCGACGTAGGCCGCGAAGTCCGCGAAGCGGCGCTGGGCCTCGTCGGCCGGGGTGCGCGCGGGTGCCGACGGCAGCGGGAGCACCGAGTCGACGAGGACCAGCGCCGCGACCTCCCCGTGCCGGGACAGCTGCCGTGCCGCCTCCTGGGCGACGGCACCGCCGTACGACCAGCCGCCCAGCACCCACGGGCCCTCGGGCCGCAGCAGCCGCACCCGGCGGGCGAACTCCGCGGCGCGGCCCGCCACGTCGGCCGGGTGCTCGACCCGGTCGAACCCGAGGACCGGCCGGTGCCCGTCCAGCCGTGCCGCCAGGTGTCCGTACACGTCGGACGACCCGCCGGCGGCGTGGGCCAGGAACAGCGGGGCGTGCGGGCCCGTGCCGGGGAAGGCGCGCAGGACGCCCGGTGTGCCGTGCACCGGCTCGGCCGGGTGCGCGAGCCCCGTCGCACGCGGCGGCGCGGCGACTCCGTGCGGCGCGTCGGTGTCGTGCGGCGCGGCGACTCCGTGCGGCGCGTCGGTGTCGTGCGGCGCGGCGACGCCATGCGGCGCGTCGGTGTCGTGCAGCAGTTCCGCCAGGTCCCGCGGCGTGGCCCGGCGCAGCAGCGGGCCCGGTGGCAGGACGACGCCGAACTCCCGCTCCGCCGCGGCCGCGAGGCGGACCGCGGTGAGCGAGTCGAGCCCGAGTTCGGTGAGCGGGAGGTCGGGGGCGATCCGGTCGGGACCGAAGCCCATGACGTGCGCGATCAGCGCCCGCAGCCGGTCCGGCGCGGTGGCCGCGGCCCCGCGCGCGTCCGGCTCGGGCACCGGCGCCCGAAGCGCCGGTGCCCCGGGTGTCTCGCCCGCCCAGAAGCGACGGTGGTGCCAGCGCGGCGAGGGGACGTCGACGATCCGGCCGGCCGGGTCGAGGGTCTCGCGCGCGTCCGGCACGCGCAGCCCGTGCACGAGCAGCGAGGCGAGCGAGGAACGGAACACCCGCGCGTCGTCACCGTCCCGGCGCATGGTCGAAAGGACCAGGGACGCGTCCGCGCCCGCCGCCTCCAGGGTCTCGGCGAGGGCGCGCGCCTGCGTGGTGTGCGGGGCGACCTCGACGAAGACCCGGTGCCCGTCCTCGGCCGCCGCGCGCACCGCCTGCGTGAAGCGCACGGGGCGGCGCAGATTGGCCAGCCAGTACGCCGTGTCGTACGGGTCGCCGGCCCGCGGGTCGTCCAGGACGGTGCTGTAGCGGCGGCACGCGGGCGCCGAGTGCGGCACCGCCCCCAGTGCGGCCCCGAACCGGTCGAGCAGCGGGGCGACGTCGGGCGAGTGGCCCGCGCCGGTCACGGGCAGGGTCCGGGCGAATCCGCCGTCGGCACCGACCCGGGCGACCAGCGCCTCGACGTCCGCCGCCGAACCGGTCACCACGCACTGCGACGGCGAGGCGTGCACGGCGACGTCCAGCGACGGCCACCGCGCGGTCATGGCGGCGATGTCGTCACCGGGGACGTCGACCACGGCCATCGCGCCGCCGCGCAGGGTCGCCAGGAGCCGTGAGCGCACCGCGACGATCCGCGCCCCGGTCGACGCGTCGAGGGCCCCGGCCGCGACGGCGGCGGCGATCTCGCCCAGCGAGTGGCCCACGACCGCCGAGGGCTCCACGCCGCAGGACCGCCACAGTTCGGCCAGTGCCACCTGAAGACCGTAGAGGACCGGCATGACCAGGGCGGGGGAGGACAGGTCGGCGTCCGGCGAGGTCGCCGCGCGCAGGGAGATCCCGGCGTGCTCGCGCAGGACCGGTTCCAGCCGGTCCACCGCCGCGCGGAAGGCGGGCTCCGCGGCGAGGAGGGCACGCCCCATGCCGGGCCAGTGCGACCCGTATCCGGAGAACACCCACACCGGCCCTGCCGTGTCCGCGGCCGGTGACGGCCGGTCCGCCGTGACCAGGCCCGCGGCCGGTCCGCCGTCGGCGAGGGCGCGCAGCGCGGCCCCGGCGGCCGCCCGGTCGGCGGCCACGACGGCGGCGCGGTGCCTGCCGCGCCCCGTGCGGCCCGCCAGGGTCCGGCCGAGGTCCGGCAGCCGTACGCCGCGGCTGTCCGGCGAGGCGAGCCACCGCGCCAGCTCGCCCGCGTGCTCCCGCAGCCGGGTGCCGGTCGGGGCGTCCAGCAGGAGCACGGAGGGCCGCACCGGCGGCGCGGCGGCGACGGAGGCCGGTGCGCGGTACTCCGCGAGTGCCACGTGGGCGTTCGTGCCGCCGATGCCGAACGCCGACACGCCCGCGGTCGCCGTGCCGCGGTAGCGCGGCCAGGGCTCCACGGAGGTCACCACCCGCAGGCCGAGCGCGTCGAGGTCGATGTGCGGACCGGGCCGTGTGAAGTGCAGCTGCGGCGGCAGCTCGTCGTGGTGCAGGGCGAGGACCGTCTTGACGAGCCCGGCGATTCCCGCCGCGGCCTCCAGATGGCCGAGGTTCGTCTTCACCGAGCCGAGCAGGAGCGGCCGGTCGGGGGAGCGGCCCCGGCCCAGCGCGGCACCGAGGGCGGCCGCCTCCGCCGGGTCGCCGAGCGGGGTGCCGGTGCCGTGCGCCTCCACGTAGTCGACGTCCGGCGCACCCGCGCCGTGCGCCCGGGTCAGCAGGTCGCGCTGCGCGGTGACGCTGGGAGCGCTCAGACCGTTGGAGCGGCCGTCGGAGTTCACCGCCGTGGCCGTGACGAGGGCGAGGACGCGGTCGCCGTCGCGTTCGGCGTCCGCGAGCCGCTTCAGCACGACGACCCCGCAGCCCTCGCCGCGCACCATGCCGTCCGCCGCCGCGTCGAACGCCTTGCACCGTCCGTCCCCGGCCAGCGCCCCGGCCCGCTGGAAACCGAGGGTCACGGCGGGGGAGAGCAGGACGTTGACGCCCGCCGCGAGCGCCACGTCGGACGTGCCGTCGGCGAGGCTGCGCACGGCGTGGTCCACGGCCACCAGCGACGACGAGCAGGCCGTGTCGACGGCCAGGCTCGGGCCCCGCAGGTCCAGCGCGTACGACAGCCGGCCCGCCGCCACGCTCAGCGCGCCCCCGGTCACGGTCCACGGTGACACCGACTCGGGCCGGGCGGAGGTGAGCTGGGCGTACTCGGTGCCGCTGATCCCGACGAACACGCCCGTCCGGGTGCCCGCGAGCGAGGGCGCCGGCAGCGCCGCGTGGTCGAGGGCCTCCCGGGCGACCTCCAGGAGCATCCGCTGCTGCGGGTCGAGGACGACGGCCTCGTCGGCGGAGATGCCGAAGAACTCCGCGTCGAAGCCGGCGATGTCACCGAGTGTTCCGGCGTGCCGGACGAGGTCGTCCGGCAGATGCGAACCGGGGGGCACGAACGGCTTCCAGCGCCCCTCGGGGACGGTGGAGACGGCGTCACGGCCCTCGGCCAGAAGCCGCCAGAAGGCGGCCGGGGAGTCGGCCCCGCCCGGGAAGCGGCAGCCGACCCCGATCACGGCGACCACCGGACTCCCGCCCGCCGCGGGCAGGCCGGTGCTTCCCCTCGCCGCAGACGCGTCGCTGCTTCTGCTTGCCGAAGGCGCGTCGGTGCCGCCCCGCGCCGCAGGCCCGTCGGTGCTCCGGCCCGGCACGGGCTCACCGGCGCCCCCGCCCGGCACGGGCTCACCGGCGCCCCCGCCCGGCACGGGCTCACCGGCGCCCCCGCCCGGCACGGGCTCACCGGCCTCGCCGCCGGGCCCCGCGTCCGCCGTGAGGGCCGCGACGAGGGCGGCCGGTGTCGGGGCCTCCCACAGCAGGGTCGCGGGCAGCTTCCGTCCCGTCACCTCGCCGAGGATCCCGGCGAGCGCGACGGCGTCCCGCGAGGTCAGGCCCAGTTCGGCGAACGGCCGGTCGTCGGTGACGTCCTCGGCCGCCACCCCGCACCACTCGCACAGCCGCGCCACCAGCACCTCGCGCACGCGCTCGCCGGTGCTCATCGCAGGGCCCCCGACAGGAACCGCTCCCGGCACGCGGACCTCGCCACCTTCCCGCTCGACGTGCGCGGCACGGATCCCGGCCGCACCAGGACCAGTTCGGCCAGGCGCAGCCCGTGCCGGGCCGCCACCGCCGCGCGGGCCGTCAGGCACGCCCTTTGCAGGACGGCGGGGCCGGCCTCGGCGTCCCGCCGGGTCTCCGCCACCACCACGAGGTCCTCGTCCCCGGAGCCGTCCCGGCGCGGGACGCAGAACGCGGCCAGCCGGTCCTTGCGCACCACCTCCACCGAGCCCTGCACCGTCTCCTCGACGTCCTGCGGATAGTGGTTGCGGCCGTCCACGACGATCAGGTCCTTCAGCCGCCCGGTCACCACCAGCTCCCCGTCGTGCAGCGCTCCGAGGTCGCCGGTGCGCAGCCAGCCGTCGCCGAAGGTCTCCGCCGTGCGCTCCGGCTGCTTCCAGTAGCCCGCGCCGACGTTCGGCCCGCGCACCTGGATCTCGCCGATCCGCGCCTCGCCGAGCACGGTCCCGCTCTCCCGGTCCGCGATCCGCACCTCCTGCCCGACCGGCCCTCCGCACACCGCCAGCCGTGCGGTCCCGCCCGGCCGCTCCTCGATCCGGCCCGCGGCGAGGGCGTCCGCGTCGCACTCCAGCACCCGCGGCGGTCCGGCGGACCCCGCCGCGGTCACGAACACGGTCGCCTCCGCGAGCCCGTACGCCGGACCGAGCGCCTGCGGGGCGAGCCCGGCGGCCTCGAACGCGGCGCGGAACCGCTCCAGCGTGCCCGGCCGTACGGGCTCGCTGCCGTTGAGGAGCGTCGCGACCCGGTCGAGCCGCAGTCCGGCCGCCTCCTCCTCGGTGACGCGCGACACGCAGTAGTCGTAGGCGAAGTTCGGGGCCGCGCTGATCGCCCCCGGGTGCTGTCCGAGCAGGCGCAGCCAGCGCGCGGGCCGCTCCAGGAAGGCGACGGGGTCCATCAGCACGGAGGCGTACCCGGCGTACACCGGAGCCGCGACACTCAGCACCAGGCCCATGTCGTGGTACAGCGGCAGCCAGCCCACCGACGTGCTGCGGCCGGGCGCGAGACCGAACGCGTGCGTGGCCTGCCGTGCGTTGGCGACGACATTGGCGTGCGTCACCATCACACCGGACGGGTTCCCGGTCGAACCCGAGGTGTACTGCAGGTACGCCACATCGCCGGACGCCTGCGGGGGCAGCTCCGCCGCGGGCGCCGCGGGCGGCAGCTCGTCCACGGCGACGACCGGCAGCCGCCCCGCCGCGAACGCCTCCACCGCCGCCCGGGACGCGCCGTCCGACAGCAGGCACGCGGGCTCGCAGTCCTCCAGCACCGCCGTCAACCGGCCCGCGTGCCCGGGCAGTCCGGGGCCGAACAGCGGAACCGCGATCGCTCCCGCGTACAGACAGCCCAGGAACGCCACCACGTAGTCCGGTCCCTGCGGCATCAGCAGTGCCACCCTGTCACCGGGGCGCACGGTGCCCGCCAGGTGCCCCGCGACCGAGCGGGCCCGGCTGTCCAGGGCGCCCCAGCTCAGCGTGCGATGCGTTCCGGGGGACGCGGGACCGGGGAAGTCGACATGGGTCAGGGCCCGTTCATGGCCACGGTACGTGGCCCAGTGCCGCAGCCGTTCGGTCAGCGACGACGGGTGCTCGGGCGGCGTCTCGGTCATGTCGGTGACTCCACGGTGGTGACGGACGGTGCGACTGAGGGCCCAAGGTTCCGTTGTCCCGCGACGCCGCAGAAGTCGATCCGCTGACAGTTCGTCCGGGGCGGGTTGTCAGCCCGCCGACAACACCGGCCGCGGAGTTTCGGCATCCGGCGCAGCAGTCCCCGCCCTCCGGCCGCGCGCACAATCCCCGCAGGCACCGGCGGCCGGAGGGGGAGCGGATGCGTCGCGGAAGACTGTGGGCCCTGCTGGTCCTGCTGTCCCTGACGGGGTTCCTGACCACGCTCGACAACACGGTGCTGAACGTGGCCCTGCCCACCGTGGGGGACGAACTGGGGCTGGACGTCACGGACCTGGAGTGGGTCGCCACCGGCTACGTCCTGTCGTTCGGGGCGCTGCTGCTCGCCGGAGGGCGGCTCACCGACCTGGTCGGACGCCGCCCGGTCCTCGCCGCCGGCCTCCTCGTCTTCACCGTCTCCTCCGCGGCGGCGGCCCTCGCGGACACCGGGGCGGGTCTCGTCGCGGCCCGGGCCGTGCAGGGCGCCGGGGCCGCGCTGGTCGTCCCGGCCTCGCTCGCGGTCGTCACCGCGGACCTCCCGGCCCGGCGCCGTTCCACCGCCGTCGGACTGTGGACGGCGTCCCTCGCCACCGCCCTCGCCCTGGGACCCGTGATCGGCGGGTTCGTCACCGAACACTGGGGCTGGAGCTGGGTGTTCCTGCTCAACGTGCCCTTCGGAGCGCTCGCCCTGCTGCTCGTACCGGCCGTTCCCGAGGCCCGCCGGCGGGCAGCCCGCCGCGGGCCGGGGGAACTCGACCTGCCCGGGCTCGTCCTCTCAGCCCTGGCGCTGTTCCTCCTCACCTACGGTCTCGTGAAAGGCGGCGAGCACACCTTCGGCACCCCTCCCGTGCCCCTGTGCCTGGCGCTGTCGGCCACGGCGGGCTGCGCGTTCCTGGTGGTCGAGGCGCGCAGCCCCCTGCCCCTGGTGGACCTGCGGCTGCTGGGCGACCGGTTCCTCGCCGGCGGCATCGCCACCCAGGCGCTGTGGGGCATCGGCGTGAACGGCGTGTTCTTCTTCACCGCCCTGTACCTTCAGCGGATCCTCGGCTTCTCACCGGTCGACGCGGGCCTCGCGTTCCTGCCGCTGGCCGGGGCGCTGCTGCTGTGCACACCGTTCGCCGAGCGGGCCGCACGGCTGCTGGGCGCCCACCGCTCCGTCGCCGCCGGGCTCGTCCTGGTCGCCGCGGGCCTCCTGCTCGTCTCCCGGACCGGACCGGCCGCCGGCTGGGCGCAGCTCCAGCCGGGACTGCTGCTCGTGGGGGCCGGCTCGGCGCTGACCACGCCCCTGACCGTACGGTCCCTGGCCACCGTCCCCTCGTCGCGCACGGGCATGGCGTCCGGTCTGGTCAGCGCGGCCCGCGAGGTCAGCGGGGTGTTCGGGGTCGTCCTCGTCGGTGTCGTGCTGACCCGCACCGAACGAAACGCGCTGCGCGACGGCGCCGATGCGCGCAGCGCGTTCCTCGACGGCTACGACACCGGACTCCGGCTCGCCGCGGGGTGCGTCCTCCTGGGCGCCGTCGTCACGGCCGTGACCCTGAGCCGGCCGGGACGCCACCGCCGTCCGGCGGCACGGCGGACCCGCCGGCCGGTGCGTGCCGGAGCGCACCGGCGGCCCGGCTGACACGGACGCGGCCCGGCGGAACGGCCTGCCCCCCCCCGGAAGAGCGGGCTCTTCCCGGCCGGCTGCTACGGCGCGATCTCGAACTCCGGTGGCTGCAGCCCCGCGAGGCACGACCTGTCGGGTGCGTCCGGGGTCTCGAAGAAGGAGACGGTGATCGTCTGCGCGCACCGGGACCCGGCGAAGGTGACGTGGGCGACGTAGGGGACCGTCACGGCGGTGGAGCGGCTCAGGGTGCGGGCGGCGTAGGCCCCGTTGCTCGGCGCGGTCTGGGCGTCGAAGCCGCCCGACAGGACGAGGCTCGGGATGCCGCTGCGGGTCACCTCGCGGACCGAAGCCGGTGCGGCGGGGACGTCCCAGGCGCGGCAGTCCGCGTGGAGCCAGGCGAGCTGGGGGGCGTTGGCCAGCACCGAGCGGGGGAACGACGGGAACGCGCGCCGCCCGGCCCGGATCACGTCGGCCTCGCTCTCGAAGGGGGTCCACTCGCTGCAGAAGATGCCGTAGGCGAGCCCGTGGGCGACCCTTCCGACGGCCTGCGGGCTGAGCTTTCCGCCCGCCCACTGCTCGGCGATCCGCCGCGGGTCGCCATGAGCCAGCTCGTCGATGGAACGGGGCACTCCGGCCGCCAGGTGGGTGGCGGAGGTCAGCCAGGTCACCAGGACCCCGCCGTCCAGCACGACCTTCACCGGCTCCGGACGGCCCGGGACCGTGACGGTGGTCGTGAGCGGCCGGGCCTCCAGTTCACGGACGAGCCGTTCGAAGGTCGCTTCGAGACGCGGGTAGCGGCGGTTGCAGGCGGGCTGTTCGGCGCAGGCCCGGAACAGACCGTCGAAGCCCTCGCGTGCGGCACGCCAGGTCACGGCTCCTCCGGCCAGCGACGGCGGCAGGACGCCGTCGATGCCGACCGACCGGACGCCCTGCGGGTGCAGCCGCATGTAGAGGAGCGCCAGGTCGGTGCCGTAGGAGATGCCGAAGACGTTCCACCGTCTGATGCCCAGCGCCCTGCGCAGGTCGGCGTAGTCGGCCGCGCTCTCGGTGCCGTTGTAGGCCGCGAGGTCGGCCCCGGCGCCCGCCAGCCGGTCGCGGCACTCCCGGGTCGCGTCGACGTGCAGGCGCCCGGTGGACCGCGCGCCGAAGACGAGGCCGACCGCGCGTGCGTTGAACTCGTCGATGTTCGGGCAGGTGAGTGCGGGGTCGGCCGAGTACGTCCCCCGCTGGGACATGAAGATCACGTCACGGTCGCGGTTCAGGCCGCCGTCGACGGCCATCTGGGCCTCGGAGACGGCGTCGTCGCCGGGCCCGCCGGCGAACCACACGATCGGGTCGGACGCCGGGGTGCGGGTGGCCGCCGGAACGACGGCGACTCCGAGGGTGATCTTCCGCCCCCGCTGTCCGGGCCGCCTTCCGTACCCCGTGTCCCCTGCCTCCCGGGAGCGGCTCTCGGGCACGGTGAGCGTTCCGCAGCGGGCCCCCTCCAGCGCCGGGACCGGGTCCGCCGTCCTCGGACAGGGGCCCGGCACGAAGCGGGCGTCGCCCACGGACCGGGCGACCGTGCCGAGCGGCGCCGCGGCCCCCGGCTCGGCACGGGCGGGCAGCGCGGCGGCGCCGGCGACGAGGGCTCCGGCGGTGGCTCCGGCCAGTGCGACCGGGAGCCGTCTCCACGAGCGGCGGCGAGGGGACGGGCGAAGGGACATCATGCGGTCTCCGGGTCGGGCGTGATGGTGAACGGTCGTGGGGCAAGACCTGCGACGCACCCGGTGTCGGGCGCGGCCGGCCGTGCGAGGAAGGAGGTCAGGACCTGCTGCGCGCAGGGCGACTGGGGGACGACCCAGTGGCCGATCCCGGGAATCCGCACGGCGGTCGAACGGGGCAGTGTGCGCCCCGCGTACGGTCCCCAGCTCGCCCCCGTCTTCGCGTCGAAGGTCCCGGAGAGGATGAGGGCCGGCACACCGCTGGTGGTGGCCACCCGCTGGATCGGCGTGCGGTCCGGGACGTCCCAGACGCGGCAGACGTCGTACTGGAAGGGAAGCTGCGGGGCGTGCACCAGCACCGTGTCCGGCCAGCCGGGGAAGGCCCGGCGCCCAGCCCTCAGCACGTCGGACTCGGTGAAGCCCGGCGCCCACTCGGCACAGGCCACCGAGTTCGTCAGCCCGTGGGCGAACTCCCCGACGACAGGTGTCGCGGCGCCGGCCCGGGCCTGCGCGAGGCGCTCCGGACGTCCGTGGGCGAGTTCGTCGAGCGCCGCGGGGACGTCCACGGCCGGCAGGGCCGAGCCGTCGGCGACCAGCAGGTTCACCAGCGCGCCCCCGTCGAGGACGACCTTCACCGGGGCTCCGCCCCCGGGCGGCGGCACCCTCAGCGTCAGGGGGTGCGCCTCAAGACGGCGGACCTGCTGCGTCAGCGTGCGCGGGAGGTCCGGGTAGCGGCTCCGGCAGCGGGGCTGGGCCTCGCACGCCGCGAAGATCGCGCCGATCCCCTCCCGGGCGCTGTCCCAGGTCCACGGCAGGCTCACGATCTGCGGCGGTGCGACGGAGTCGATCGCCACGGAGCGGACCCCCTGCGGGTGCCGGCGCAGATAGGTGAGGGCCAGGTCGGTGCCGTAGGAGTAGCCGTAGACGTTCCACCGCCCGATGCCCAGCGCCCTGCGCAGATCGGCGAAGTCCGCGGCGTTCTCGGTGGTGTTGTAGGCGCTCAGCCGGATGCCCTCGGCCGTCAGCCGGTCCCGGCACTCCTTCGCCGCCCGCACCAGCAGCCGCCCGGTCGAGGGGGCGTCATAACGCAGTCCCACGGCCTTCGCGGAGAACCGGTCGATCTCCGGGCAGGCGAGGCTCGGCTGCGAGTGGAGCGTGCCGCGCTGGGCCATGACGATGAGGTCGCGGTCCCGGTTCACGCCCGAGGCGATCAGGAAGGGGATGCTGCCGATCGCGTCTCCGCCGGGGCCGCCTTCCATGAACACCACCGGATCCCCGGCCGGCGACGCCGACGCGGCGGGAACGACGGCCACGGCGAGCCGCAGGGTCCGCCCGCCGTGGCGGGCGGTCCGGCTCTCGGGCACTTCCAGGTACCCGCACCGGCCGGGGACCGGCTCGGGCGTGTCCGGGCAGGGCCCGGGCACGAACCGCGCGGGCCCGCCCGGCCGCGGGCCGTTCGCCGCGGACGGCGCGGCACCGCTCGGTGTCGGGGCGAACGCCCCGAGGAAGGCCAGGCCCGCCGCGGCGAGCGCCAGCCGGCTCCGCGCCGCCCGGGACCGTCGCCGCGGGTACCGGTGCCGTGCCCGCCTCCGCCCGGACCCGCCGCTCCCGCGAACGGACGGCAGGCAGCAGCCCGTTGTGATGCTCTGTTCGGCCATGTGATCCCGTCTCTCCACGCGATGTCGGCCGCGCCGAGGCCGACCACCGCGGCCGCGCGGCCACGCCCGTCCGCGGATGCCTCGGGCACCGGGCACGGCGTAGGGCCAGCCTCGGTGGGCGGACGGACGAGCACCACTCGTGGGCTCCACTCGGAGCAGTCCGGGGGTGCGGGGCGAGGGGCCGGGCCACGGCCCCGCGTCCGTCCGGCCGGTGGACACGACGCGTGTCGCCGGCCGAAATACGCCGTCCCGCGGCCTCGCCCGAGACGCTGGGCGCAGAAGCGACGACGGTTCCGGCCACGGCTCAGCGAGGCGCGATCCCATGACTCTTTCTCTGCGCAACCAGCTCCCCGGCACGGTCACGGCCCTCACCCTCGGCGAGGCCATGGCGGCGGTGAAGGTGCGCCTGACCGGCGGCCAGGACATCACCGCCGTGATCACCGCCGACGCCGTGAAGGAGCTGGGACTGGCCGAGGGGAGCGCGGTCAGGGCGCTCGTGAAGTCCACCGAGGTCGCCCTCGCGACCGGGCCCGTCTCCGGTGTCTCCATCCGCAACCAGATGGCGGGCACGGTCACCGGCGTGTCGACCGGAGGCGCCATGGGGTCGGTGAAGGTCCAGGTCGAGGGCGGTGAGCTGACCGCGGCGATCACCAAGGAGGCGGTCGAGGACCTGGGCCTGGCCGTCGGCACCTCCGTCGTCGCACTGGTCAAGGCGACCGAGGTCTCGCTCGCCACGGCCTGACCGGCCCGTGCGGCAGGGCGACCCCGTGCGGCAGGGCGACGAGGACCGCCGCGCAGGGCCGTCAGGACGGCGCGGCCCGGCCACGGCGCCGCCACCGTCGTCCCGGCGGCCCTCACGCTCGTCCGTACGGCGACCGCGTCGGCTGTACGGCGGCCCTGTCGGCGAGACCGGGGCAGGCGGCGAGGCCGGGGCCGCCGCCCGGCCGGCCGCCGTGTCCGGCCACACGTCGTGGCCCGGCATCGGTGCCGCCCGTGCCGGGTGACCTCGGTGGGGGAGACGTCCCGGAGGGCGCGGCCCTCGCCGGCATCGGCCGGTGGGGCGTGCCGGTGCCGCCACGCCCGCCCCGGGCCTGTCCGGGGAGTTACGGCTCGGTCCGGTGCCAGGTGAGGGTGACGGTGAAGTTGGCGGTGGCGCTCGCCGAGGCGATGAAGGCCCCGGCCTCGGTGTGCAGATTGAGGCCGAAGGCGACCTGGACCTCGTCGGGGGACTGCGCCGCCGACCGGATCTGGGCGACCACCGCCTGCATGGCGGGCTGCACGCGGTGAACGGCGTCCTCGAAGGAGCGTTTGGCGCGTTCGGAGATCTCGGGGCCGCCGAGTCCGCGTGTCACCACCGCGGCCGACCGGTCGTTCACCTCGACGAGCACCGTACTGCCGTCCTCGGCAGGGAATTCGACCAGCCGCCCCATGAGAGTTCCTCCGTTCCCCCGGAAGTCCGCCGGATTCAGCCGAGCGTCCAGAGCGTGACGCCGCTCCGGGTGCCGGTGGCGAGACGGGTGCCGTAGGGACTGAACGCCACCGAGGTGACCGGACTGTCGTGCGGCATCTCGCAGATCATGCGGGCGTGGGCGGTGTCCCAGACCCGTGCTGTGCGGTCCTCGCTGCCGGTGACGAGACGAGCGCCGTCCGGGCTGAAGGCCACCGAGGTGACCGACCCCTCGTGGGCCAGCTCCTCGACCTGGCCCGGGTTCCACAGCCGGGCCGTGCCGTCCAGGCCGCCGGTGGCGACACGCCTGCCGTCCGGGCTGTACGCGACCGCGCCGAGAAAGCCCCTGCGATCCTCGAAGATCTTCAGGGAGGTGCCCACGTCCCACACGTGCAGGCCGTCCTGGTCGGCGATCACCAGGCGGCCCCCGTCCGGGCTGAACGTCACCGCGTTCACGGCCCGTTGCCGGAACGAGAAGATCTTCTGGGCGCTCCCGGCGTCCCAGACGCACACGGAGTCCACCGCGCCGGTGGCGATCCGGCTGCCGTCCCAGCTGAACGCCGCCGCGGTCACCCGTGGCCCGGAGGGGAAACGGACGGCCTGCTCACCCGACTTGGCGTCCCATACGGCGGCCCCCTTCTTCCCCTGGCCGACAAGACGCGTTCCGTCCGGACTGGCCGCCAGGACGTAAGGGCCCCACTTGTTCGCCGTCCTGACGGTGAACCGCTCGTAGCCGGCCATGTCGTACACGCGGATCCGTGCGTCGGCCCATGACTTCACGGCGACGGACCATCCGCCCGACGCCCAGGCCAGCGCCCCGCAGGGTGCCTTGATCTCCAGGATCTTCTTCGGGTGGACCGCCGACGGATCCTGGATCTGGAAGGTCTCCGCGGCCCTTCTCTGGCGTTCCAGGCACATGCTGCGGCGACGGACGCAGTCACCGTACTCGCCCGCCTCCTTGGTGAGTTCGTCGTAGCAGGCGATGGCCATGGGCCAGTCCTCGGCCTCCTCGGCCTCGCGGGCCCGGATGTACACGCGTTCCAGGTGCGCCGCGTGCTTCCTCAGCTCCGTGCGGGCGCGTGCGGTCAGTCCGTCGGGGTCGGCGGCGGCCGGGTCGAGGTCGGCGAGTTCCTCGCCGACCTCGATCACGGTCTCCCACCGTTCCGCCTCCGCGTGGTGCCGCAGTTCGTCCTGGAGATGCGCGATGCGCTCCTGCTCGCGGCAGAAATCACGTCGTGCCAGGGCGTCTTGGTACTGAGGGTCCTTCTGCGCGATCTGCTCGTAGCAGTCGGCCGCGTACGACCACCGGCCGGCCTTCTCCGCCTCCACCGCCCGGTCGTGGAGCCCGAGGAGCTGATCCTGGCCGGCGGCCTCGGCGCGCAGCCTGATGGCCTCGCTGTGATTCGGGTTGAGCGCGAGCACCTGGTCCAGCAGTTCGACGGCCTTGCCGGGGCGGCCGATCCGCAGCTCGACCTTGGCCAGGACGTAGAGCTCGCGCGCCCGGGCGCCGGTCCGGTCGTCGTCGTCCACCGACCGGTGCGGTCCGTCCTGCGGCGCCGGCCGCTCCGAGGTGGGCAGATTGAACAGGAGGTTCGCCTCACCGCGCACGTACAGCACCGGAGTGATCCACTCCAGGGACTGGCCCGCGCCGAGCATCGAGATGCGCCCGCTCCTGACGGCGTTGTCGACCCTGCGCCCGTGGGCCAGCGCGGTGTAGAACCCCTGGGCGAAGCGCACCGACGCCCGGTCGCTGACCGCGAACTGCATCGCCGCCACCGCGCTGATCCCGCCGCGCACGAGGGCCGCCCCCACGCTGGAGAATCCGTCGTCGCTCCCGCCCTGGGCGGACGCGCAGGAATTCAGCACCATGAGCCGCGGCGCGGGATCCGCCTCCCCGACGAGGTCCGCCAGGCGCGACGCCTCCACCATGTGAGCGCTGCCGCCGTCGCCCACCAGGGCGATGAGCCCCTCCTCGGACCGGACGTCGTAGTCACCGTGCCCGATGAAGTGGAGGACGTGCCAGGGGCCGTCCAGGAGACGCGCGTGCAGGCTCGACCAGGTCGCGTCCGTCAGCCAGACCAGCTCGACGCGGCCGGCGGCGACCTGCTCCGCGAGTGCCTCCCCCAGCCGTTCCCGTTCGGCCTCGGTGTCCAGCAGGGGGAGCCCGCGGGGGGAGGCGATCACCACCAGGATCCGCAACGGCGGCTCCACCGGCAGGGGGTTGGGCGTGTAGGAGGCGGGAAGATGCCGGACCATCGGCTCGTGCCGGCACACGTAGGCGTCCACCAGCGGGTCGAACAGCGTCTCCCAGGGCAGGAGCGTCAGTTCGGGTGACTCCAGCCGCAGCACTATCTGGAGCTTCTCCTGCCGCGCCAGGGCCACGCTCTGGCTCGCCCGGTAGGTGCCCGAGACCGGGCCGGCGAACAGCGCGTCGAACAGCTGCTGTCCCATCTGCTGCACGGCCTGTTCGCCCACCGGCACCACGCGGCGTGCCGCGGCGGCGGAGGCGAGCACCTTGTTCTCCAGCTCGGAACGCTGAGCCAGCAACCGGTCGACATCGAGACTCAGCGGTGCCCGGGGCTCCCCGCCGGCGGCAGCTCTGACCACCCGCACCTCGTACTCGCCCGGGTGACGCTGCCCGATCTGTAGTTCCAGGGTTGTCGCCATCGCCACCCCGTTCCCGGCGGACCTGCGCGGTCCTGACGGCCTCGCGGCCCGTCCTCATGAGGGGAAGCGGCTCATCCGCCTACATGTCCATGATGCGGCGAGCGCCATGTGCCTGCCATTCCTGTGGGTGATCATCGCCCGGCGGCGGACGGACCGCCGGAGCCGGTACGACGACGGCCGCCCCGCCCGGCTCGGCCGGAGCCGGGCGGGACGGGCCATCCCCGCTCGCCGCGGTCGGCGGTGGAGCGGCTGACCGACGACCCGTGGCCGGTCGTCGCGCAGGAGGCCCGTGCGCGGCCGGCCGACTGGCCGTCGGCACGATCGTCCGAGTCCCCCTGACGGGGCCGCCGCCTGCTGCCGCGCACGGACCGGAGCGGCAGATCCACCCGTACGGGGAGCGCGTGCCGGGCTCCCGCGAGCCGGTCTCGTGGACGAGCGCCGACCTGAGCGGCCGGCCCCGCGGACGAGAGCGCGGGGCATGGACCTGCCGTGCGTGTGACGCAGGCGTCGTCGGGTTTCTCTGACAGCCCTTCGGGGAGAGCTCTATGGTTCGGTGCGAACGGGCGCGGTGGTCTTCTCCGTGTCGCCGCCTCGTGTGAAGCTGCTGGACCGAACCGACCACGAACGACCCGCACGGCATGCATGAGAACCGGTGTCGCCCTGGAGGATGAGCCGCATGACTACCGCGACGCACGACGACTACGGTCTGACCTGGACCGACCGCGACGGCGTGCCGCAGGCTTCCGCGGGCGGGTACGACAAGCCCGCCGCCAAGCGCCGGCGGAAGGCGCTGAAGGAGATCGGCTGCACCTGTGTCGAGATCGTGCAGCTCCGACCGGGTGAGATCCTCGAACCGGCCGCGTGACACCCGGCTGTCCCTGCGGCGGGCCCGGCGTCGGCCGCCCGCCCGGCCGACGGGGCACGGCACACCGGGGTGTTCACGGCACACCGGGGCACATCGGGGCACGGCACGCCGGCCGGGCTGCGAGCCGTCCCGGGGCCCGTGCCGAAACGGCGTGCCGCGGAGCCGTCCCGCTGTGATACTGCTCCGATGACCGACGCTCCCGCCGCCGCACTGGACTCGTTGGACGGCCTTGCCTTCGGTGACGCCTTCGGCGACCGGTGGTTCGGCATCCTGCGCCGGGACGGCGAGGCGAGCCTGGAGGCACGGACCCTGCCTCCGGAGCCGCTGTGGAGGTGGAGCGACGACACCGCCCAGGCGCTCGTTCTCGTCAGGGAACTCGCCGAGGGCGGTGGCGCCGTCGACCAGGACCGTCTCGCCCTGCGTCTCGCGGCGGCCTACGCCGAGGACACGCACCGCGGATACGGGGCCTCGATGCACGACGTGCTGCGCCGGATCGGAGCGGGCGAGCCCTGGCGGGAGGTGGTCGCCGGACAGTTCGGGGGCCAGGGCTCCTGGGGCAACGGCGCGGCCATGCGCGTGGCCCCGCTCGGCGCCTGGCACGCCGACGACCTCGACGCGGCCGCGGAACAGGCCGCCCGTCAGGCCGTGGTCTCGCACCATCACCCGGAGGCGGTCGCCGGGGCGGTGGCGGTCGCGCTGGCCGCGGCAGGGGCGGCCCGCAGCCGCGGCGGCCCGGCCCCGGCCCGTCCGGACTTCCTGCGGGCCGTGGCCGGACGGCTCCCTGACAGCGACGTCCGGTCGGGGCTGCGGATCGCGGCCCGTATGCCGGAGCGCACCTCGGTCCGGCACGCCGCGGAGGTCCTGGGCTCCGGCTACAGGATGTCCGGGCCCGACACGGTCCCGTACGCCCTGTGGTGCGCGGCGGGACATCTCGACGATCTGTGCGAGGGCCTGTGGTCCACGGTCGCGGGGCGCGGCGACATCGACACCACCTGCGCCGTCGCGGGCGGGGTGATCGCCGCCCGCACGGGCGTCGCCGCCCTCCCGCCCGCCTGGCACGCGGCCCGCGAGCCGCTGCCCGCGGCCGTGCCGCTGTAGGGCCGGCCGCGGAGACCTCCTCCTTCCCGGGCGTCGGCGCGACCGGCCCCGGAGCTCCGGAGGCTTCCCTCCGCCGCGTCAGCGCAGCCCGTCCCGGTGCGCGCGGTGCTGCACCGCAGGGCGGCCGAGCTGGGCGAGAGGCCGGCATCGTGGACGTGCTGGAGCGGCACGGCTTCGAGCCGCGTGCCGAGGGGAGACCGTGGTGCTCGGTAACTGCCCCTTCCACGCGCTGGCGCGGGAGCACACCGACCTGGTGTGCGGGATGAGCCTGCATCTGCTGCGGGCGGCTCTGGCCGCTTCGGGCGACACCTCGTTCGAGGCCCGGCCGGCGCCCGCTCCCGGCCGGTGCTGCGTGGTGCTGGAGCCGGCCCCCTGAACGTCCGTGGCCCCGGCTACTCCGCCACCGGGAACCGGCCGGGCGCGAGGGTGCCGAGGAGCGATGTCACGGTGAGTTCGGTCGACGCCGCCATGTCGACCGAGCCGGGGTCCAGGAGCCACTGGACCTGGAGGCCGTCCATGACGGCGATGATCGCGTTCGCCGCGGGCCCGACGCGGGGGTCGTCCTCGGGAAGGCCGGCCGCCTCGCGCAGCGCGTCGGCGACGAAGACGCGCAGTCCGGTGTAGCGGTCGCGGAAGTAGGACTGTGCGGGGTGGTCGTCGGTGACGGACTCGGCCGACAGCACGGCGTAGAGCCGCACGATGCCCTCGCGCTCCGCGTTGCGGCGGGCGGTGTCCACCAGGTGGTGGAGGAACTCCAGCCCGTGCGGCCTGACGGGGCCGAGCTGCTCGATGTCGCTGTGGTCGCGCAGCTCCAGGACGCTGGTGAGCAGTTGCGCCTTGGTGCGGAAGTAGTGCAGGACGCCTGCCTGGGTGAGTCCGGCGCGGTCGGCGATCTCCTGGAGGGACGCGTTGTTGTAGCCGCGGGCGGCGAACGTGTCCATGGCCATGTGCAGGATGTCCTGCCGGCGCCGCTTGGCCTCCGCGCTGCGGGGGGTGCGGGGCCGGCTCCTGGGATCCGTTCGACCTGCCGAGTGGTTACTCACCCGCGACAGCATAAACCGCCCGGCATCCCTGTTGATCGACTTCGGGAGCCCGTCGACGCGATGTGACCCACATCACTTACCAAGTACTCAGTAAGTGTGATCTGCATCACTTACTAAGTACTTAGCAGGTGTGCTTTCATGTGGCCGTCATCACGACGACATGCCGCCGAAACGGCGTGAAAGGATCCCCATGCCCGTCCTGTCGCCCGCACTGTCCGCCTCCCCGGCCCGGCCGAGGAAGGAGGCGGACGAGAGCCGCTGGGCCGAGCTGGTCCAGGCCCTGGACCTGGCGGACAAGGTGCGTCTGCTGACGGGGGCGACCCTGTGGGCACTGCACGAGGAGCCGAGACTCGGCCTGCACGAGGTGGTCACCTCCGACGGGCCGCAGGGCGTCCGGGGCACCGGCGAGGTGCCCGGCGAGACCGGACTGCTGGCCCCCGCCCCGAGCGCGACCGGCGCCGCCTGGGACACCGGGCTGGCGGAGCGGCTGGGCCGGCTGTTCGCCGCCGAGGCCCGCCGCAAGAACGTGGACGTCGTCCTGGCGCCGCTGGTCAATCTCCAGCGCACCCCGGTCGCCGGCCGCCACTTCGAGTACTTCTCCGAGGACCCCCTGCTGTCCGGCGCCCTCGGCGCCGCGATCGTACGAGGACTCCAGGAGGAAGGGGTCGCGGCCTGCCTGAAGCACTTCGTCGCGAACGACTCCGAGACCGACCGCACCCGGTACCGCGCCAGGATCGACGCCCGCACCCTGCGCGAGGTCTATCTGGCGCCGTTCGAGCACATCGTGGCCGAGGCCGGTCCCTGGAGCGTGATGGGCGCCTACTCCGGGCTGGACGACGGCGTGGAGGCCGCGCCGCTGCTGGAGCACCGCCGGATCCTGCGCGGTGTCCTGAAGGACGAGTGGGGCTTCGACGGCGCGGTGATCAGCGACTGGGCCGCCACACAGACGGCCGCGGCCTCCGCCGGCGCCGGCCTCGACCTCGTGATGCCCGGTCCCGACGGCCCCTGGGGCGCCGCCCTCGTCGACGCGGTCCGCCGCGGCGAGGTGGACGAGGCGGCCGTCGACGACAAGATCCTGCGGCTGATGCGCCTGGCCTCGCGGGTCGGCAAGCTGACCGAGCCCTGGACGCCCGGCGAGCAGGCCCCGCCGCTGCCGGCCTCCGCCGCGCCCGCACCGGCCGGCGAGGAGGACTTCGCCGTGCTGCGCGAGGTCGTCACCCGGGGCACCGTCCTGCTGCGCAACGAAGGGGACCTGCTCCCGCTGGACGCCGGCCGGCTCGGCCGCGTCGCGCTCATCGGCCCGAACGCGGTCGAGCCCTACCTCCAGGGCGGCGGCAGCGCCTTCGTCCCCGCCGTACGCACGGTGGGCATCGCGGAGGGACTGCGGGCCGCCCTGCCGGACGGGGTGGAACTGACCGTGCACCGCGGCGGTTCGTCCCGCAGGCACGCCCCGTTCGTCGTACCCTCCCGCCTGGCCGGGCTGCACGCCGCCTACCTCGCCGAGGACGGCACACGGCTCGGGGAGGAGGTCCGCCCCACCGGCGACTGGGGGTTCTTCCGCGTGCCGGACGGCGTCACCGACGTGGTGCTGACCGGGCGGATCACCCTCGCCGAACAGGGCTCCCACACACTGGAGTTCGGCTGTGCCGGACGTTTCACCGTCGCCCTGGACCACGAGCCCGTCCACACCGGCGACGACGACCGGGGCGTCGAGCTGATCCTGGAGTCCGGCCACAGCCACCCCGCGACCCGCCGCCACACCGTGCGTGTCGGCGACACCCCCGTGGAACTGCACCTGCGGATCGATCTGCACGTCGTCGACGGCGAGGGCTACGGCCGCTTCGTCACCGCCCACGTACGCCACCAGCCGCCCGGCCCGACGGCCGAGGAGGAGATCGCCGAGGCCGTCGGCGCCGCCCGCGCCGCCGACGCCGCGATCGTCGTCATCGGCACCAACGAGGAGATCGAGTCCGAGGGCTGGGACCGCACCGACCTGGAACTGACCGCACAGCAGCACCGGCTGGTGCGCGCGGTCGTCGCCGCCAACCCCCGCACCGCGGTGGTGGTCAACGCCGGCGCCCCGGTCCTGCTGCCCTGGGCCGGCCAGGTCCCCGCCCTGCTCTGGGCGTGGCTGCCCGGCCAGGAGGCGGGACACGCCCTCGCCGACGTCCTGCTCGGCCGCGCCGAGCCCTCCGGCCGTCTGCCGTGGACCCTGCCCGCACACCCCGGCGACGTGCCGGTCCCCGGTGCCGTCCCGGTGGACGGCGTCGTCGACTACCGGGAGCGGCTCCACATCGGCCACCGCGCCTACGACCGCACCGGCACCGAGCCCGCCTTCCCCTTCGGCCACGGCCTGGGGTGGACCACCTGGTCCTACGACCGTGCAGAGGCCCACGAGCTGTCCGTCCCCGCCGACCTCGCCCGCCCCGCGGGCGGGGACGGACCCCGGATCACGGTGACCCTCACCAACACCGGCCCCCGGACCGGGCGCGAGGTCGTCCAGGCATACCTGGAGGCCCCCGCCGGAACCACCGACGACGACCCCGTCCGTGTGCTGGCCGGGTTCGCCGTCGCGGAGATCGGCGCGGGAGAGACCGCCGAGGTCACCCTGACCCTGCGGTGGCGGGCCTTCCAGCACTGGGACGGCGACCGGGGCTGGCGCCCGCGCACCGGGACGCACCGGCTGCGCATCGGCCGCTCCAGCCGCGACCTGCGCCTGTCCCTCGGCCTCGACGTCCGGGCCGACGCCGGACGGACCGGGCACACCCTGCGTCCCGCCCCCTGACAGAGCCCCGGCCGGGCACGGACGCCCGCCCGCCGACGGACCCCCGGCCGGACACCGGCCCTTCCCGCCCCCTGAGGGATCCCGCCCGCCCCCTCTGACGGATCCCGGCCGGACACCGGCCCTCCGCCCCCTGACGGACCCCAGGCCGGACACCCCCCGAGCACCGGCGCCCGTGGCCTGACCCCCGGCGCGCCGGCCCCTCCTCGCCCGCACCGTCCCGCACACCAGGAGTGATGACCATGTCCCGCACCACCCGCCTCGCGAGAGTCACCACCGCCGGCCTCGCCGTCCTGCTGCTGGCCACGGCCTGCGGCCGGTCCGAGGACAGCGGCCCGGACAAGGAGGCGGCCTCCCTCGGTGAAGGGCCCGCCAAGGGCAAGGTGACCATGTGGTCCATGGGCGACGCCGACCCCACCCTGGAGGCCCTCGCGAAGGAGTTCGAGAAGCAGAACCCCGGCGCCGACATACAGATCACCCCGGTCCCGTGGGAGGCCGCCCACGACAAGCTGACCACGGCGATCGCCGGCGGCAACGGCCCCGACCTCTCCCTCGTCGGCTCGACCTGGATGGCGGAGATGGCCGCCATGAACGGCTTCGAGGCCACTCCGAAGGAGATCTCCGCCGACTCCTTCTTCCCGGGCCAGTGGGCCACCACCGAGTACAAGGACACCGCGTACGGCGTCCCCTTCATCGCCGACACCTCGGTGATCTACTACCGCACCGACATCGCCGCCAAGGCCGGTGTCGACAAGCCCGCCGCCGACTGGGACGGCTTCTACGCCGACCTCCGGGCCATCCAGAAGACCGCCGGCAGGGCGAACCCGAAGCTCCGTCATGCCTCCGGCATGCAGACCGGGTTCAACGCCTGGCTGTTCTGGCTCCCCATGGTGTGGCAGAGCGGCGGAGACATCTACGACCCGCAGACGAAGAAGTTCACCTTCGACAGCCCCGAGGTCACCGAGGCCCTGGAGTACTACGCCAAGATCTTCGAGGCGAAGATGGCGCCGACCGACAAGACCGACGGCCGGCAGGGCTTCCACGACGGTCTGATCGCCACCCTCCAGCAGGGCGCCAGCGTCGGCGGGAACCTCCACAAGGACAGTCCCGAACTCGACGCCGCCTGGCAGACCGCGCCGCTGCCCGTGAACAAGCAGGCCGCGGGACTGGCCGGCGGCAGCGACCTCGCCGTCTTCAAGAGCAGCGACAACAAGGACGCCGCCTGGAAGTTCGTCCGCTTCCTCACCGACGGCGAGAACCTCGCCGCCTACGGCGCCGGCACCGGACAGCTGCCCGCCGCCACCGCCGCGTGGGACGACGCACGCATGGCCGGCAACACCAAGCTCGCCCCGTTCCGCAAGCAGCTGGAGGTCACCAAGGCCCCTCCGGCGCTCACCACCTGGCAGCAGATCGCCTCCGCCGTCGACTCGGAGCTGGAGAAGCTCGCCCTCGGCAAGGCCACACCCCAGGACGTGCAGAAGGCGCTGCAGTCCCGGGCCACCTCCATCGGCACCGGACGCTGACCCGCCCACCCACGGACGGAACACACCGCCATGCCCACCACCCGAATCCCCGGGCCGCCGCACACGACGGCACCGAAAGCCTCACCGGCACAGGAGGCGGCCCCGCCGCGCGAGCGACGCGCCGCATCCGGAACGGTCCGCCGCCAGAGCCGTGCCGCCTGGACCCTGGCCCTGCCCTTCCTCGCCCTGTTCGTCGTGTTCATGCTTCTGCCGGTGGCCTGGTCGCTGCTGATCAGCGTCACCGACACCAAGAGCGCGGACCTGAGGACCCCGCTCGCCGTCGGTTTCGTCGGCCTGGACAACTACGCCAGGCTGTTCCAGGATCCGGTGTTCTTCACCGCCCTGCGCAACACCGGCGTCTTCGTCCTGTTCGGCCTGCCGCTGACGCTCGCGGCCGGGCTCGCCGCCGCCGTCGTCCTCGACCGGGGCATCCGCCGCTTCCGGGCCGTCTTCCGCGTCGGGCTCTATCTGCCCGTCGTCACCAGCGTCGTCGCCGTCGCCGTGGTGTGGAAGACCCTTCTCGAACCCCGCGCCGGCCTGGTGAACACCGTGCTCGGCTGGGCCGGCGTCGACGGACCGGCCTGGCTCGCCGACACCCGCCTCGCCCTCCCCGTCATGATCGTCATGGCGGTCTGGCGCAACCTCGGCACCGTCATGATCATCATGCTGGCCGGGCTCCAGGGCGTGCCGCGGTCCCTCATGGAGGCGGCCGAACTCGACGGCGCGGGCCCCTGGCAGAGGTTCTGGCGCGTCACCTTCCCCCTGCTGCGCCCGGCGCTGCTGCTGACCTCGGTCACCACCGCCATCGGCTATCTGCAGTTCTTCGACGAGCCGTTCGTCATGACCAACGGCGGCCCGCTGGACTCCACGCTGTCCGCCACGATGTTCTCCTACCGCCAGTTCGGCTACGGGAACTACGACTACTCCTCGGCGGCCGGCTACGTCGTCTTCGTGCTCATCGCGAGCCTGACCGCGCTCCAGTTCCGCGTGCTGCGGGAGAAGGACTGACCCATGGCCACCACCTCTGTCACCCGCCTCGCCGGCCGGCGCCGGACCCGGCAGCGCTGGGGCAACCCCTGGCTCTACCTGCCCATGACGGGCGTCCTCCTCGTCATGATCGTGCCCTTCCTCTGGATGCTGTCGGGCTCCTTCAAACCCGAGTCGGACATCCGCAAGGTGCCCCCGGTCCTCGTCCCCACCGAGCCGACCACCGCCAACTACGCCGAACTCTTCGACGGCCTCGACTTCGTCGGCATGTCCGTCAACTCCCTCGTCGTCGCCCTCGCGGTCACCGCCGGCAATCTGCTGTTCTGCTCGATGCTCGGCTACGCGCTGGCCAAGCTGGAGTTCCGCGGACGCCGAGCCGTGTTCACCCTGGTCCTCGCCACCCTGATGGTGCCCGGCCTGGTCACCTTCGTGCCCCTCTACGTCCTCACCACCAATCTCGGCCTCACCGACTCGCTGCTCGGGCTGATCCTGCCGTTCCTCGCCGCCCCCTTCGGGGTCTTCCTGATGCGGCAGTTCATCGGCTCGCTGCCGGACGAGCTGATCGACGCCGCCCGCATGGACGGCTGCGGGGAGATCGCGATCTTCTGGCGGATCATCCTGCCGATGACCAAGCCCGCCCTCGCCACCCTGGGCATCATCAGCTTTCTCGGTTCCTGGAACAACTTCCTGTGGCCGCTCGTCGTCGCCCAGAACGAGGACCAGTACACGCTGCCCGTCGGCCTCGCACTCGTCAGCGGCGGCCAGGACTTCACCCGCTACGGCGTCCTGCTCGCCGGAGCGGCCGTCGTCCTGATCCCCGTGCTCGTCGTCTTCCTCCTCTTCCAGCGCC
Source organism: Streptomyces sp. NPDC093094 (assembly GCF_044754345.1). Taxonomy (NCBI): domain Bacteria; kingdom Bacillati; phylum Actinomycetota; class Actinomycetes; order Kitasatosporales; family Streptomycetaceae; genus Streptomyces; species Streptomyces sp. NPDC093094. The sequence goes on from NZ_JBIVOX010000020.1 coordinate 80,436, forward strand.
ACTTCGTCGCGGGCATCGCCACCACGGGCCTGAAGTAGCCGCGGTCACCGGCCCCGGGCGGCCGCCCCGGGCACGGGAAGCGGCCGCCGTCACGGACCTTCAGGCAGCAAGACCCCTCCCCATCTCCGGAACGCCCGGGCGGGCACAGAAGTGCCCGCCGCGGGGCAGGCCGGGTGCACCACCTCCTCGCACCAGGTAACCCCACCGAAGGAGAGCCGCACCGTGTCAACCAGAACGACCAGAGCGACCGTCCGGGCCCGCGCCGCGGGCGCCGCGCTCGTCCTCGCCGTCGCCGGCCTCGCGGCCGGCACCACCACCACCGCCCGGGCCGCCGACCCCACCGCACAGGTCTGGGTCACCACCCCGGACGGGGCCAAGAGGCTCAGTGCCGAGACCGTCCCCTTCAACAGCCCGGTCCAGCCCATCGACATCCGCGTCGACGCGGGCAGCAGGAGCCAGCGGTTCACCGGCGCGGGCGCCTCGGTCACCGAGGCGTCCGCCCACCTCGTCCAGAGCCTGCCCGCGGACCGGCGCGCCGACCTGATGAAGTCGCTGTTCTCCACCACCGACGGCATCGGGCTGAACTATCTGCGCCAGCCGCTGGGCAGCACCGACTTCAACTCCGGCGGCTTCTACACCTACGAGGACACCAGGGGGTCGTTCTCCATCGCCCGGGACCAGCAGGAGATCATCCCGGTCATCAGGCAGGCGACCGCCCTCAACCCGCAGATCCGGTTCATGGGCTCCCCCTGGTCGCCGCCCGCCTGGATGAAGTCCGGCAACTCCCTCAACGGCGGCAGCCTCCGCACCGACCAGTACCAGGCGTACGCCGACTACCTGGTCAAGGCGATCAAGGCGTACGGGCAGCAGGGCATCACCCTCACCGACCTCACGGTCCAGAACGAGCCCGAGTTCGCCACCAGTTACCCGTCGATGTCGATGACCTCGGGCGAACAGGCCGCCTTCCTCAGGGTCCTCGACCGGACCCTGACGGCGAACGGGCTGCCCACCAACGTCCTCGCCTACGACCACAACTGGGACCACCCGAACTATCCCCTCGAGGTCTTCAACGCCGCCCCGAACATCCCGCGCGTCATCGGCGCGGCCTTCCACTGCTACGGCGGAGCACCCTCCGCGCAGGCGCAGGTCGTCAACGCCGGCAAGCGCGTCTTCTTCACCGAGTGCTCCGGCACCGACAGCGCCGACACCGCCGGCACCTTCGGCGACACGCTGCGGTGGCACGCGGAGAACCTCGTCGTGCAGAACATGCGCAACGGCGGCGAGACCGTGGTCAACTGGAACCTCGCCCTCGACCAGAACGGCGGCCCGCACCAGGGCCACTGCACCAACCGGTGCAACGGCGTCGTCGAGATCGCGAACGGCAACGTCACCCGCAACGCCGAGTACTACGTCCTCGGGCACGTCACCAAGTTCATCAAGCCCGGCGCCACCCGCATCGGCTCCACCAGCCAGGGTGCCGGAGGCGTGCAGAACGTCGCCTTCCAGAACCCCGACGGCTCCTTCGCCGCCTACGTGGTCAACACCGCCTCCTCCGCCCAGCGCTTCTCGCTGACCGAGGGCGGCAGGACCCTCGCGTACACCCTCCCGGCCGGCGCCGTGGCGACCGTCGTCTGGACCGGCGGCGGCGACACCCCGGGCGGTCCCGTCGACCCCGCCGCCTGGTACCGCGTCGTGAACGCGGGCAGCAACGCCTGCCTGGACGCGGCCGACTGGGGCACCGGTGACGGAACCGCACTGCAGCAGTGGGCCTGCGGCACCGGCACCAACCAGAGGTGGCAGTTCCGTCCCACGAGCGGCGGCTACTACCAGGTCGTCAACCAGTTCAACTCCCGGGTCTGGGACGTCGCCGGAGGGCCGAACGCCACGGCCGACGGCACCCGGGTCCACCTGTGGAGCTATGTGGGCGGCACCAACCAGCAGTGGCGCCCCGAGCCCGTCGGAGCCACCGGCCGCCACCGCTTCGTCGCCCGCCACAGCGGCAAGTGCCTCGCCGTCGACAACGGCTCGGCGGCCGACGGCGCCCGCCTCTCCCAGCAGCCCTGCTCCACCTCGAACGCCCAGACCTTCACCCTGACCGGCTGACCGGCATCACCGAGCACGGACGGCGGGGCCCGGCGCACATCGCCGGGCCCCGCCCGCCTCATGCGTAGGCGAGCAGAGGGTCGTACGGGGTGGAGCACTGCCGGCCATGCGGGAGCGGGCGGGAACGGGGGAGCCTGCCGTGAATCCTTTTCGGCTCTCCCCGCCTCTTGTACGTGTACCGGCCGGACGCGCCGGAGGAACCCGGAGGGAACATCGATGATGGTCACTGGAATCGTGGTGGTCGCGGTCCTGCTCGTGGGCGCGTGCGGCTGGCACCTGACGCGGCGCCACCGGAGCCGGAGCCGAGGCTGATGACCGTCCGCACGGAGGTACCCACGAACATGAGCAAGCGGACGGACCGACGCTTCACCTGGCCGGACGACCGGCTGATCAAGGCCGCCCAGGACGGCGACGTCACCTCGCTCACCACCGTCGTCATGGAATCGCAGCCGCACGTGCGCAAGTTCGCCCTGTCGCTGTGCGCCTCGCCGCAGGACGCGGAGGACGCGGCACAGGAGGCGCTGATCGTCCTCTACCGGAAGATCGGCACCCTGCGGGCGACCGGTGCGCTCGCCTCGTGGATGTTCCGGATCGTCCGCAACGAATGCCTGCGGCAGCTGCGGCAGTTCGCCGCGCGGAGCGACGGGGCGGCGGCCGGACCGGAGGAGTCCGCGGGACCCTCCGCCGAGGACGCGGTGCTGCACCGCCTGGAGGTGCGGCGGATCGCGGCCGCGGTCGGTGCGCTGCCGCGGGACCAGCGGCAGGTGCTGGTCATGCGGGACGTGCAGGGACTGCCCGGCAGGACCGTCGCCCGCTCGCTCGGTCTGAGCGACGCGGCGATGAAGTCGCGGCTGCACCGGGCGCGCGCGGCGCTGCGCCACGCACTGGCGGTGACGGACCCGACGCCCGGGCAGTCGGCCGGTCACGCCACCGGCCGGCCGGCCGGGCGAGCGACGGGGGAAGACACATGACCGGGGACACCGGCCGACCGGCTGAGGGAGGCGCACGGCCGTGAACACCGTGAAGCACGCCCGGGCGGCGAGGACCGGGGCGACCGGGCAGCCCGATTTCGCCAGCAGGTCGGTCCCGCGCCACCTCGCCCGCGGCGCCGTCGGCTTCGGGCTGATCGCCGGCTCGGTCGCCCTGGTGCCCGTCGCCGGAGCGGCCGCGCTGCTGGCGGCCCCGCTGGCCCTCGTCGCGTTCCGCGGCTGTCCCACCTGCTGGATGATCGGCCTGGCGCAGACCGTCTCCCGCGGCCGTCTGGAGCGCCGGTGCACGGACGGCGTCTGCACCCTCGCCCGCCCGGCGGACGCTCACTCCACCGGGCGAACCGGACAGGAGGCCGACGGCTGAGTGCGCCAAGGTGGAGGGGCTGAGGCCCTGTCGCGCCCGCAGGTCCGCGACGCCGGCCCGGCGCGAGGGTGTCCGTGACCGCGTTCCCAGCCGAGGGAGAGCCATGACCGAGACCGACTCCTCCGGGGCCCGGGGCGGCCGGACCGCGGAGCACCGCTCTCCCGCACCGGGCGACGCGGACCTGAGGCGCATCGGCGTGCACCCCGACCACTGGTACCCGGTCGCACTGTCGCGCAGGGTGCGCCGCGAGCGGGTGATCGCGACCTCGTTCGCGGGGGAGCGCATCGCGCTGTACCGCGGCAGGAGCGGAGCCGTCCACGCGCTGGAGGACCGGTGCGCGCACCGGCAGGTGCCGCTGAGCATGGGCGTCGTGGACGGCGAGGCGCTGCGTTGCTGCTATCACGCCTGGGCCTACCGCGGCGACGGCCGCATCTCGCAGATCCCGTACCTGGCCAAGGGGGACCGGCGGCCGCCGCGCGGGGTGCGCGGATACCCGGTCCGGGAGGCGTACGGCCTGGTGTTCGTCTTCCCCGGCGACCCGGAGAAGGCGGAGGCGACCGCGTTGCCGGACGTGCCGGCCTTCGGCTCGCCGGACTACCGGACCATGACGTTCTCCCGGACGGTGCGCTGCCACTACTCGTTCATGCACGAGAACCTGCTCGACATGAACCACCAGTTCCTCCACCGGGGCGTCGTCGGCAGGCTCCGCCCCGAACTGCTGGAACAGCGCACCGGGGAGACCTGGGTGGAGGCCCGCTACCTGTTCACGCACACCGGCGGGAAACGGAACCGCGGCGCGAGCCTGCTGGCCGGCGAGGGCATCGGCGGCAGCGACTCCGCGGACGTGATGACGATCCGCACCCGGTACCCGTACCAGACCCTCGACCTGCTCCCGGAGGGCGCCGCACGTCCGGCCTTCCGCATGTGGGCCGCGTACGTGCCCGAGGACGCGGAGCAGCGCGTGTGCCACACCTACGGACTGCTGACGATCGAGAAGCCGCGGATTCCCGCGGTCATGCATCTGGCCTGGCCGTTCATCAGGCATTTCACCGAGCGGGTGTTCGCCGAGGACCGCATGGCCGTCGAGGCCGAGCAGCGGGCCTGGGACGAGCAGGGCGAGGACCGCAACCACGAGGTCTTCCCGCTGATCCTGAACGTGCGCGAGGTGCTGCGCGCCAACGGCGTCCCTCTGGTCCCCCGGACGGCCACGCCCTGCGCCGGGCTCCCGGACCCGCTGCCGTAACACCTTTGAGCTGCCGGGACAGCGGCCCTGCCGCGCCTGCTCAGGGCCGCTGTCCGGTGTGCGTCAGCTGACCCACTTGGTGCACTTCAGCTCGATGCCCTCGACGTTCACGCAGGCGCGCAGCCAGGTGCCGTCGGGCCAGTACGACATGGGCGTGTACACATCGCCCCCGTCACGGTGCTGGTACCCGCGCAGCCCGTCCCAGGTCCTGCCGCCGTCCGTGGAGCGGTCGATCCACACTCCGTACTTGTAGTACCGCGTGGCCGTCCGCGCCCAGCCGTACCATCTGCCGTCCTTCTTGCCGGAGCGCAGTCCCACGGTGGCGTACCCGTCGACGGTCGCCGTCGCGTCGGTGTCCGGGCCGGAGTCCCAGCTCACCGGACCCGGGTCCCAGCCGTCGCAGCCGTAGCCGCTGCACCCCAGCCCGGCGGCCGAGGCGGGGTTGCCCGTGGTCAGCAGCGTGGCGAAGGCCATGGCCGCGATCGGCAGCGCCCGGGTGAGTATCCGGCTGCCCGTCTTCTTCATGATCCGTCCCATGTTCGTCGAGTACTGAGCGGAGAGGCCCGAGCCGGGCCTCCGTCGCCGGCCCCCGGCGTGTGCTTCGGGGGCCGTGCGGGCGACGTGGGAAGAGTGCACGTGACGCTCAACGCGCGGCCAACACACCGCCAACGGGGCCCGGCCGGGCCCCGGCGGCACCAGCCGCGGGGGATGCCGCGGCCGTCGGTCCCCGCGAGCACGGCCCCGGCGCCGGCACGGCCGCCGTGGGGTCCTCCGGCCCCTCGTTCCCGGGCCGGTCGGCCCGGTCCGGGGCGCTGTCCGGCACTCCCCGCGGCGATCACGCAGGAGCAGCATCGGAGTGGAGGGACACGGACCGAGGAGGGGATCGGCGATGACCACCGCGACCACGACAGCCGGTGAACGGGTCACCGAAGCCTGGCGGGGCTTCGCCGGCACCCGCTGGCGCGAGCGGATCGACGTGCGCGACTTCATCCAGGCGAACTACACCCCGTACGAGGGCGACGCGTCCTTCCTGGCCGGCCCCACGGACCGCACGCGGGCCGTCTGGGAGAAGGTCGCCGCGCTGTTCCCGCAGGAGCGGGAGCGGGGTGTCCTCGACGTGGACGCGGCGACGCCGTCGACCATCACCTCGCACGCGCCCGGCTGGATCGACCGCGACCGCGAACTGATCGTCGGCCTCCAGACGGACGCCCCGCTCAAGCGCGCCGTCATGCCGTGCGGCGGGCTGCGCATGGTGGAGAACAGCCTGAAGGCGTACGGCTACGAACCCGACCCGTTCGTGACGAAGGTCTTCGGCACCTACCGCAAGACCCACAACGACGGTGTCTTCGACGCGTACACGCCCGAGATGCGCACCGCCCGCAGGGTCGGCATCATCACCGGGCTCCCCGACGCCTACGGCCGGGGCCGGATCATCGGCGACTACCGGCGGGTGGCCCTGTACGGCACCGACCGGCTGACCGAGGCCAAGCGGGCCGAGCGGGCCCGCCTGGACGACGAGCCGTCGACCGAGCACGTCATCCGCGACCGCGAGGAACTCGCCGAACAGATCAGGGCACTGGGCGAGCTGACCCGTATGGCGGCGTCCTACGGCTGTGACGTCTCCCGGCCCGCGGTCACCGCGCACGAGGCGGTCCAGTGGCTCTACCTCGGCTATCTCGCCGCCGTGAAGGAGCAGAACGGCGCAGCGATGTCCCTCGGCCGCACCTCGACCTTCCTGGACGTCTACCTCCGGCGCGACCTGGACGAGGGGACCGTCGACGAGACCCGCGCCCAGGAGCTGATCGACGACTTCGTGATCAAGCTGCGGATCGTGCGCTTCCTGCGCACCCCCGAGTACGACGCGCTGTTCTCCGGCGACCCCACCTGGGTCACCGAGTCGATCGGCGGCATCGGCACGGACGGCCGCCCCCTCGTCACCCGCACCTCCTTCCGCTTCCTCCAGACCCTGTACAACCTCGGACCCGCCCCCGAACCCAACCTCACGGTCCTCTGGTCGCCCCGGCTGCCCGCCGGCTTCAAGGAGTTCTGCGCACAGGTGTCCGTCGACACCAGCGCCGTCCAGTACGAGTCCGACGAGCTGATCCGGCCCCGGAACGGCGACGACACCGCCATCGCCTGCTGTGTCTCCGCGATGGCCGTGGGCAAGGAGATGCAGTTCTTCGGCGCCCGGGTCAACCTCGCCAAGGCACTCCTGTACGCCGTCAACGGCGGCCGCGACGAGATGACCGGCGAACAGGTCGTCCCTGGGACGGCCCCGCTGACCGGCGAGTACCTCGACCACGAGGAACTGTCGGCGGCCTACGACCGTGTCCTGGACTGGCTGGCCGCGACCTACGTCGACACGCTCAACGTCATCCACTGCATGCACGACAAGTACGCCTACGAACGCCTGGAGATGGCGCTGCACGACCATCCGGTGCACCGCTTCATGGCCTGCGGCATCGCCGGGCTCTCGGTGGCCGCGGACAGCCTGTCCGCCGTGAAGCACGCACGGGTGAAGGTGTTCCGGGACGCCACCGGGCTGGCCGTCGACTTCCGTACCGAGGGCGACTTCCCGGCCTACGGCAACAACGACGACCGCGCCGACTCCATCGCCGTGGACCTCGTCGGGTCCTTCATGGCCAAGCTCCGCCGCCACCCCGCCTACCGGGACGCCGAGCACACCCAGTCGGTGCTGACGATCACCTCGAACGTCGTCTACGGCAAGCACACCGGCAACACCCCCGACGGCCGGCGTGCCGGAACGCCCTTCGCGCCCGGCGCCAACCCGATGAACGGCCGGGACCGGCACGGAGTGGCCGCCTCCGCGCTGTCCGTCGCCAAGCTGCCCTACGCACAGGCGCGTGACGGGATCTCGCTGACCACCACGATCACACCCGAGGGGCTGGGGCACGACCCGGCCGAGCGCGCCGGCCATCTGGTCGGCATCCTCGACGCCTACATGACCGCCGGCGGTTTCCACATGAACGTCAACGTCCTGGACCGGGCCGTGCTGGAGGACGCCATGGAGCATCCGGAGCGGTACCCGGACCTCACGATCCGGGTCTCCGGATACGCCGTCAACTTCGTCCGGCTGACCAGGGAGCAGCAGCTCGACGTCATCAGCCGCACCTTCCACGGATCGATGTGAGGACGACGACGGCCGGCCGGATCCACTCCTGGGACCTGTCCACCGGCGTGGACGGTCCCGGGACCCGGTTCGTCCTCTTCGTGTCCGGCTGCCCCCTGCGCTGTCTGTACTGCGCCAACCCCGACACCTGGCACATGCGCGACGGCCGGGAGACGACGGTGGACGAGGTGATGGCGGAGATCGGGAAGTACCGCGCCTTCATCGGCACGGCCGGGGGAGGAGTGACCGTCACCGGCGGCGAGCCCCTGCTCCAGCCCGCCTTCACCGGTGAGGTCCTGCGCCGCTGCAAGGAGGCCGGACTGCACACCGCCCTCGACACCTCCGGCTTCCTCGGCGCCCGCGCCGACGAGGCCCTCCTGTCCGCCACCGACCTGGTCCTGCTGGACATCAAGTCCTTCGACATCGGCACGTACAGGAAGCTGACCGGCGGCGGACTCGCCCCCACCCTCAGCTTCGCCACCCGCCTCGACCGGCTCGGGGTGCCGGTGTGGATCCGTTACGTGCTGGTGCCCGGCTGGACCGACGACGCCACCGCCGTCGACGGCCTGGGAGCCTTCCTCGCCGGTCTGGCCAACGTCGAGCGCGTCGACGTCCTGCCCTTCCACAAGCTCGGCGCCCACAAGTACGACGCCCTCGGCCTTCCCTTCCCGCTGCGGGACACGCCCGTACCGGATCCCGGACTCGTCGAACGGGTGCGGGAACAGTTCCGCGACCACGGCCTGCGCGCGGTGTGACCCTGCGCGCGGTGCGACCCCCTGCCCCGAGGAGACCCACAGCATGTCCGCCGTCACCGTCGGCGTCGACGGCTCGCCCGAGAGTCCCGCCGCCCGGTGGGCCGCCCGTGAAGCGGCGCGGTGCGACGTCTCGCCGGTCGTCGTCGGCCGGCGGGACCGCAGCCGTACCGTGGGCGCGCGCATCGGCCCGGTGACCCATGCCGTGCTCCGGCACGCCCACGCCCCGGTCGCGGTCGTGCCGCACGACTGACCAAAGCCCGCGACGTGCGAGCCCGGCAGGGCCCGCACACAAGGACGTCCGGCAACGGGCGCCGGTACGGCAGCCCCGCCGTCCACCTCCTGGACGCCTCCCGCGGAGCCGGCCCCGTGATGGCCGGCCGCCGCGACCACCACGACTTCGGCGCGGCCGGCCGCCGTGCCTGCCGCACCCCCGTCGGCCATGTCGCCCGCGCGGTCCCGCACCGCGCGGCCGGCCCCGTCGCCGTCGTCCCCCACGGCTGGACCACCGTCCCGGGCGGCGGCTCCCGTGAAGCCCCGCGGAAGCGGGGCCGGCCGGCCGGCGGCGGCAGGGCCGACCGGTCCCGGGGCGGCCCGGACAGCCCCTGGGCCCCGCCCTCGCCCCGCCGGACGATCGAAGTACCGAAATCCATGGAGGAGACCGCGATGACGGACGACCTGCTCGAACGGCCCCCGGTCCACGCCCTGCTCGCCGACGGCGTCACCGTGTGCATCCGGCCGGCGCTCCCGGACGACCACGGGCGGCTGCGGGGGTTCTACGAGGAGATGTCGCCGGAGAACCTCCGTCTGAGGTTCTTCGGGGCCGGCCGGCGCTCGGCCGCCCCCGCCGCCGACCGGGCCTGCGCCCCCGCCCGCCCGGGCCACCGGGCCCTGCTGGCCGAGAGGGACGGCCGGGTGATCGGCCTCGCCGAGTACGACACCGGCGGGGAGAAGGACGCCGCGGCGGAGATCTCCGTCGCCGTCGCCGACGGTCTGCACCACCGCGGTGTGGGCACCCTGCTGATCGAGCACCTCGTCTCCGCCGCCCGCGCCGAGGGCGTCACCGTCTTCACCGCCGACGCCCTGAGCGAGAACCACGCCGTGCTGCGGCTCTTCGCCGACCTCGGCCTGCGCGTCGACCGCCGCTTCGAGGGACCCGAGGTGCGCTGCACCATCCACCTCGACCAGGACGACACCTACCTCTCCGCCGTCGAGGCCCGCGGCCGCGCCGCCGACGTGGCCAGCCTGGTGCCCCTGCTGCGGCCGTCCGCGGTCGCCGTGGTCGGAGCCGGACGCACACCCGGATCGGTGGGCCGGGCCGTCCTGCACCACCTCCGCACGGGCGGCTTCACCCGCCGGCTCTTCGCCGTGAACCCCGGCGTCACCTCCGTGCTCGGCGTACCGTCCCACCCGTCGGTCGCCGCTCTGCCGAGGACACCCGACCTCGTGATCGTGGCCGTACCGGCCGCCGGGGTGCCCGCCGTCGCCGAGGAGTGCGGCAGGGCCGGGGTCCGCGCGCTCGTCGTCGTCACCGCCGGCCTCGACCACCTCCAGGCGCGGGCCCTGCTGACCGCCTGCCGCACCTACGGCATGCGGCTCGTCGGGCCCAACTGCCTCGGCGTCTCCCACACCGACCCGGAGCTGAACCTCGACGCGACCTTCGCCGCCGGGCATCCGCGCGCCGGGACGGCAGGCGTCGCCGTGCAGTCCGGAGGCGTCGGCATCGCCCTGCTCGACGGTCTCTCCCGGATGGGCATCGGCGTGTCGTCCTTCGTCTCGCTCGGCGACAAGTACGACGTCAGCGGCAACGACATGCTCCAGTGGTGGGAGAGCGACGGCCGGACCGGCCTGGCCCTGCTGCACCTGGAGTCCTTCGGCAACCCGCGTGCGTTCTCCCGTACCGCCCGCCGTGTCTCACGCCGCATCCCGGTCCTGACGGTCGACGCCGGACGCACCGACGCCGGACGCAAGGCGGCCGCCTCCCACACCGCGGCCGCCGCCACTCCCACCATGACCCGCCGGGCCCTGTTCACCCAGGCCGGCATCACCGCGACCCGCTCGGTCGGCGAACTCCTCGAAACAGCCGCCCTGTTCCACTCCCAGCCGCTGCCGGAAGGCTCCCGCGTCGCCGTCGTCACCAACGCGGGCGGAGCCGGCGTGCTCACCGCCGACGCCTGCGCGGAGGCGGGGCTCGTCCTCCCGCCGTTCACCCCCGCGACCGTCGACGAACTCCTCGCCGTGCTGCCGGACGGCGCCGCCGCCGGCAACCCGGTCGACGCGACCGCCGCCGTCTCCGAGGGACAGCTGACCGAGTGCGTCGACCGCCTCACCCGGTGCTCCGGCATCGACGCCGTCCTCGTCGCCCTGGTGCCCACCGCGGTCGCCGCGGCCACCGGTGACGACCTGGTGCGGGCCGTCACCACGGCTCCGGCACGACGGGCCCGGCCGGTGATCGCCGTACGCCTCGACCAGGACCGGTCGGTGCGGCTGCTGCCCACCGAGGACGCCGGAACCGTCCCCTCGTACGCCGACCCCCACGCGGCCGCCCGCGCACTGGCCCATGCCGCCGCACGGGCCGCCTGGCTCGCCCGGCCCGCCGGGACGGTCCCCGACCTCGGCGACATCGAGTCCGAGCGGGCCCGCACGGTCGTCGAGGAGTACCTCGCCGCCCACCCCGACGGCGGCTGGCTCGACCCGCGCACCTGCGCCGACCTGCTGGCCTGCTACACCGTCCCGCAGATCCCGTGGGCCTGGGCCCAGACCGAGGACGAGGCCGTGCTCGCCGCCGACCGGCTGCGCGGCTTCGACGGCAGGGTCGTCATGAAGGCGCACTGGCCCGGGCTCCTGCACAAGACCCAGCAGCACGCCGTCCATCTCGACCTGCGCGGAGACTCCCAGGTCAGGGCCGCGTTCCGGGACCTGGGGACCCGCTTCGCCGGCCTCATGACCGGCGTCGTCATGCAACCGCTCGCCGCCCGCGGCACCGAACTCTTCGCGGGGGTCGTCCAGGACGAGGTCTTCGGCCCGCTCGTCCTGTTCGGGCTCGGCGGCACGGCCACCGAGGTGCTCGCCGACCACGCCGCCCGCCTCGCCCCGCTCACCGACCGTGACGTCCACGAGCTGATCACCTCGCCGCGGTGCGCCCCGCTGCTGCTGGGCGCGAACGGACACACACCCGTCGACCTCGAAGGACTGGAGCAACTGCTCCTGCGGCTGTCCCGGATGGCGGCGGACCTGCCGCAGCTCGCCGAGGCCGACTTCAACCCCGTCCTTGCGGCACCGGGCGGCGTCACCGTGCTCGACGCACGGGTGCGCCTGCTGCCGCGCCGCCCTCAGGACCCGTACCTGCGCCGGCTGCGCTGAGGAGGAACGGCCATGCGACACAGCACGAGGCGGAGACCGCGGTGCCCCCTCGGCCGACGGTCCGCACCCGGCCGGTCCTCAGGGAGCCGGCCGTGCGGGCACCACGGCGACCGGGCAGGGCGTCCCGCGCAGCAGGGCCCGTACGACGCGGCCCCATCCGGCGCCGGGTCTGCGGCCCACCACGATCAGGCCGGCACCACCGGCGTGGTGCAGCAGGGCATCGGCCGGAGCGAAGAGGAGGACGTCCTCCAGCACGGGCACCTCCGGGTACTTCCCGCGCCATGGACGCAGCGCGTCGGCCAGCAGCTGCACCTCCTGGTCCTCCCACTCCCCCCGCTCCTCCTCCGGCACGCCGAAGGGCCACTCGGCGGCGCGGGGCGGAAGCGACCAGGCGTGCACGGCGTGCAGCCGCACCCCTCGTACGCGGGCGCTCTCGAAGGCGAAGCCGATCGCACCGCCGGAGGGGTCGCGCGCGTCCACGCCGAGCAGGACCTCCCGGGAGCGACGCGGGGGAGCCGAGGGGAAGCCGTCCGGAACGAGCACGAGCGGACGGTCCGAGGCGACGGCGGCCGACGGGACGCGGGAGCCCGGTGGCCGGCCGGAGGCTCCGGCGTCGCCGGGGATCCCGCACACGATCGTCCCGGCCGGGGCCGGGTCCGGCGGTGAACCGACCACCGCCCGCATCGTCAGACCGTGCAGCCGCGCCTCCTCCTCGGCCCAGTCGACCGTGGAACGGCCGCGTGCCGACGGGTCGGTACAGGCAAGGATCACTCGTTCCGTCATGGTCGGCCCTTCTGCCGCAGCGGGACACGCGGTTTCACCACCTCAGCCTGCCGCGCACACGGCTGCCGGGGCATGGGCCGAACGGCCCTGTGGAACCGCCCACTCGAGAGACGAGGGCCACATGTACGCCAACGACGGATTCCGTGAGCTCGACCGGCAGGAGTGCCTGAGCCTGATGGCCGGGGTGCCCGTGGGGCGCATCGTGTTCACACGGCACGCCCTGCCCGCCGTCCTGCCGGTGAACTTCCGCCTGGACCACGACGGCGCCGTACTGGTGCGCACCTCGGTCTCCTCGGAGGTTCTGGGCGCGGCCGTCGGCGCGGTGGTCGCCTTCGAGGCCGACGACGTCGACGCGGACACCCATTCGGGCTGGAGCGTCGTGATCACCGGTGCGGCCACCCTGGTGACCGACTCCGCCGAGCACGAACGCCTGCTCCGCAACGGTCCGCGTTCCTGGGTACCGGCACCCAGGGAGGCGTTCCTGCGGATCGACCCGGAACTCGTCACCGGCCGCCAGCTCGTCGGCGGACGCACGCTGTACGGCGTGGACCTGCCGTTCTGACGTTCCGGCCCGGGGGAGAAGGAGGGGGAGCGGCACACCGCCGCCGAAGACGACGGCCCGGCCGGCGCATCCGCGTCGGCCGGGCCTGATCCCTTCGGCGGTTCACACCGCCCCGGAGTCTTCGCCGCGCCCCGGCGGCACGGTCGTGCCGGGGCCGTCGTGCGGGGCGTCGCCGTAGTAGGCCGCGCGCATCAGTTCCTGCATGTCGTCGAGCATCGGCAGCCGGGGGTTGGCGGGTGCGCACTGGTCCTCGTAGGCGTTGAGGGCCTGCTGGGGCAGCGCGTCGAGGAAGGCGCGCTCGTCGACGCCGAGGGCCTGGAACGTCGGCTCGATGCCGACCGCGTCGCGCAGCCGCTCCACCGCCGAGGCGAAGGACTCGACGCCCTCGGCCGGGGTCGCGGCGGGCAGACCGAGCGTGCGGGCGATGTCCTGGAAGCGCTCGGGGGCACGGTAGTTCTCGTACTTGGGCCAGCCGGTGAGCTTCGTCGGGACGGTGCCGTTGTAGCGGACGACGTGCGGCAGCAGTACGGCGTTGGTGCGGCCGTGCGCGATGTGGAAGGTGGCGCCGAGGGTGTGCGACATGGCGTGGACGATGCCGAGGAAGGCGTTGCCGAACGCCATGCCGGCGATGGTGCCGGCGTTGTGCATCTTCTCCCGCGCACGCTCACTGGCCGCACGGTCGTTGACCGCGGCCTCGATGTTCTCGAAGATCATCCGGATCGCGTGCAGGGCGAGGCCGTCGGTGAAGTCGTTGGCGTAGACCGACACATAGGACTCGACGGCGTGCGTGAGGGCGTCGAACCCGCTGTCGGCGGCCAGCGCCCGGGGCAGACCTGTGGTGAGCAGCGGATCGACGATGGCGACGCTGGGCGTGAGCGCGTAGTCGGCGAGCGGGTACTTCTTGCCGGACGCGGGGTCGGAGATGACGGCGAACGGGGTCACCTCGGCGCCGGTGCCCGAGGTCGTCGGGACGCACACGAGCCGGGCGAGCCTGCCGAGGACCGGGAAGCGGAACGCCCGCTTGCGGATGTCGGAGAACTTGTGCCGCATGTCGGCGAAGTCGACGTCCTTGCCCTCGGCCTGCTGCTCGTACAGCAGCCACATCACCTTGGCCGCGTCCATGGGCGAGCCGCCGCCGAGAGCGATGATGGTGTCCGGGCGGAAGTCCCCCATGAGGCGGGCGCCCCGCCGGACGGAGTCGATGCTGGGCTCGGGTTCGACGCTGTCGATGATCTGGACGGTCACCGGTTCCCGGCGCCGGCGCAGTACACGCTCCACCCGGTCGACGAGGCCGAGGCGGGTCATCGTCGCGTCGGTGACGACGGTGACGCGGTGGACGTCCGGCATCGAGGCGAGGTAGCGGACGGACCGGGGCTCGAAGTAGATCCTGGGCGGCACCTTGAACCACTGGAGGTTGTTGCGGCGCACCGAGACACGCTTGACGTTCAGCAGCTGGGCGGCCGAGACGTTGTCGGACACCGAGGTGCTGCCCCAGGAACCGCAGCCCAGGGTCAGCGACGGCAGCAGGCTGTTGTAGATCCCGCCGATGGCGCCCTGCGAGGACGGCGCGTTGACGATGATCCGCACGGTCTTCATCCGCTTCCCGTACGCCTCCGCCAGACGGGGGTCGCCGGTGTGGACGACGGCGCTGTGGCCCTGTCCGTGGAAGGCGACCATGTCGGCGGCCAGGTCGAAGCCCTGTTCCTCGGAACCGGCCCGCAGGACGGCGAGGACCGGGCAGAGCTTCTCGCGGGTCAGCGGCTCGTCCGGGCCGACCCGGGCGGCCTCGACGAGGATCAGCGACGCGTCCTTCGGCACGGAGAACCCGGCCTGCCCGGCGATCCACGCCGGACTCCGTCCGACGGCCGCGGAGTTGACCTTGGGCTCGCAGCCCGAGCCCCCGGCGCCCGGGGGGAACAGGAACGTCTCCAGTTTCGCCTTCTCCTCGGCGGTGGCCAGATGGGCGTGCAGGGTGCGGAACTCGCCGAGGACCGCGTCGTAGATCTGCTCGTCCAGGATCACGGCCTGCTCGGAGGCGCAGATCATGCCGTTGTCGAACGACTTGGACAGCACCAGGTCGTTCACGGCCCGGCGGATGTCGGCGCTGCGGTGGACGTAGGCGGGGACGTTGCCGGCGCCGACGCCCAGGGCGGGCTTTCCGGCCGAGTAGGCGGCCTTGACCATGGCGTTGCCGCCGGTGGCGAGAATCAGGGAGACACCGGGGTGCCGCATCAGGGCGCCGGTCGCCTCGACGGACGGGGTCTCGATCCACTGCACACAGTGCTCCGGCGCGCCCGCCGCGACGGCCGCGTCCCGCACGATGCGGGCGGCCTGCGCGCTGCAGCGCTGCGCGGAGGGGTGGAACGCGAACACGACCGGGTTGCGGGTCTTCAGCGCCATCAGCGCCTTGAAGACGGTGGTCGAGGTGGGGTTGGTGACCGGGGTGACCGCGCACACCACTCCGACGGGCTCGGCGACCTCGGTCATGTCGTCGATGTCGTCGCGGGCGATGACGCCGACGGTCCTCATCGGGCCCATGCTGTGCGTGACGTACTCGCAGGCGAACATGTTCTTCGCGGCCTTGTCCTCGAAGACGCCGCGGCCGGTCTCCTCCACCGCGAGCCGGGCCAGCGCGGTGTGCCGGTCCAGAGCGGCGACCGACGCCTTCTTCACGATGTGGTCGACCTGCTCCTGGTCGAGCGTCTCGTAGTCGGCGAGCGCCTTGAGCCCGTTCGTCACCAGGCGGTCCACCGCGACGGCGATGTCGGACGGCGCCACGGCGGGGCCGGTGGTCGCGGTGCGGGTCATGGGACGGTCCTCCGTCGTCGAAGGGAGCGCCGCACGAGAGGGCGCGGCGGGTGGGAGCGGCACCGCGGGACGGCGCGGCACCGCTTCCACCGGCAGCGTCTCCCGCCGGGGGGCACCGGGGGGAGGTCCCGATGGTCCTTCCGGCGGGCCGATGGGCCCCGGGGCACGCAAGGGCGGGTGCCGGGGCGCTCGCGGACTTCCGCTGCCGCGCCCCGCCCTCGGCCACTACCGTGATCCATGACCGGACCGGTGGGTCCGTGGACCGAGGGGAACATGGAGGAGCGCAGGTGGAAAGCCCCGAGGAGGCGCGTGTACGGCTGCCTCAGCTCAGGCTGGACGAACTGCTGGAGGAGCTGCAGGCCCGGCTCGACGCGGCCCGCGGCACCCGGGACCGGGTGCACAGCCTGCTGGAGGCGGTGCTGTCCGTCGGCCGGGAGCTGGACCTGGAACAGGCCCTGCACAGCATCGTGGAGGCCGCGGCGGCGCTGGTCGACGCGCAGTACGCGGCGCTCGGTGTGATCGGGCCCGACGGCAGGCGGCTGTCCGCCTTCCACACCGTCGGCGTCACCGCGCAGGAGATCGCCCGCATCGGTCCGTACCCCGAGGGGCACGGCATCCTGGGCGAACTGATCCGCCACCCCGAGCCGCTGCGGCTGGCGAAGCTCTCCGCGCACTCCGCCTCCTACGGCTTCCCGCCCCACCACCCGCCGATGAACACCTTCCTCGGTGTCCCGATCCGGGTGCGCGACCAGGTCTTCGGCAACCTGTACCTGACCGAGAAGCGCGGCGGCGCGCAGTTCGACGAGGACGACGAGGCCGTGACGGCGACGCTGGCCGTCGCGGCCGGTGTCGCCATCGACAACGCCCGTCTGTACGAGGAGTCGCGACTGCGGGAGCGCTGGCTGCGGGCGAACGCGGAGATCACCCACAGCGTGATGTCCGGCGGCGCCCGCGCGGAGGTGCTCGCGCTGATCGCCGAGCGGGCCCGCGAGATCACGGGTTCCGCGCTGTCCGCGGTCGCGCTGCCCATGGAGAACACGGAGTCGCTCGCGGTGGAGATCGCCGTGGGGACGGACGCCGAGGCGCACCGGGGCCTCGTCCTGTCCATGGACAGCAGCCTGATGGGGCTGGCGTACTCCGCCGCCGCCCCGGTCACCAGCGCGGACGTCACCCAGGACGCACGGATCTCACCCGCGCCGCCCCGCTTCGGCGGACTCGGGCCCGCGGTGGCCGTGCCCATCGGCGCGGGAGAGCCGGGGCCGCGCGGGGTGATCCTGCTGGCGCGGGAGGCCGGCCGGCCGGAGTTCTCGGCGGCGGACACCGAGTCCCTGGTGGCCTTCGCCGCACAGGCCGCCGTCGCGATGGAGCTGGAGCAACGCCGCCAGGACGCCGCGCAGATGGCGCTGCTCCAGGACCGGGACCGCATCGCCCGGGATCTGCACGACCTCGCGATCCAGCGGCTGTTCGCCACCGGCATGACGCTCCAGAGCGCCGGGCGCTTCATCGAGCACGAGCAGGCCGCCGAACGCGTGGTCCGCGCGGTCGACGACCTGGACGAGACCATCAAGATCATCAGGTCGACGATCTTCAGCCTTCGGGCCCGCGACGGCGCCGACGACGCGGGCCTGCGGGCCCGCGCGGTGCGGCTGGTGGGGGAGACGGCACCCGTCCTGCGCTTCGCTCCCGGCGTGCGCATGGAGGGCCTGCTGGACACCGACGTGCCGAAGGAGGTCGCCGACCAGATGATGGCCGTCCTCTCCGAGGCCCTGACCAACATCGCCCGCCACGCCCGCGCGGACCGGGCGGAGGTACTGCTGGCGACGGACGGGCACGAGCTCCGGCTGACCGTCACCGACAACGGTGTGGGCATCCCGCGGGACGGCCGGCGCAGCGGGCTGCGCAACATGGCGGAGCGCGCGGAGCAGCTGGGCGGCACGCTGGAACTGGAGAACCCCGAGAAGGGCGGCACGAGGCTGGTGTGGCGGGTGCCGCTGGGACGCTAGGGCCGCCCGGCGGGAGGGCGGGTTCCTCCGGAGAGCAGATGCTGGCGGCGGGAAAGGAGCACTCGCTTCTCGCGGATCCCGGCCACGCGGCGCACGCCTCCCGGGTGGCCCGTCGCTCCGCGTCCTTCGCCGGCTCCTTCCCGCCGCGTCCAGCACAGCACGCCGGCCGCACCGCCACCAGGGCCGACCGGCCCTGTTCGGCCACCGGGTCCGGGAGGCGGGGAGCCGGCCCACCCGCGGACTCGCGGCAGGGCGTGCGGAGGGGGCCGGACGGCCCCGGGGAAGGTGCCGGGGAGCCTCTCCCGCCGCCCGGGCCGCGGCGGGACGCTGACACCGGACAGGACAGACCGAGCGCTGGAGGTGCCGACATGCTTTCGCCGGTTGTCGTCGGAGTCGATGGATCGGCCGAGAGCCTCGCCGCCGCCGCATGGGCGGCCCGCGAGGCGGAGCGGCGGGAACGGCCGCTGCGTCTGGTCCACGCGTGGGAGGGGCACCCCCGGCCGGGCGAGCGCGAGATCGCGCACGCCGCCCGGCGGCACCTGGCCCTGCGCGCGCTGCGGCAGGCGCGGGACCGCGTCCGCGCCGAGTGCCCCCGGCTCCGTCCCGTGGACGAGCAGACGGAGGGGCCGGCCGTCCCCGTCCTGCTGAAGGCGGCCGGCGAGGCCGATGTGACGGTCCTGGGCTCGCGGGGCCTGAGCGGCTTCACCGGATTCCTCGTGGGGTCCGTCGCCCTCGGCGTGGTCGCGAGGGCCACGTGCCCCGTCGTCCTCGTCCGGGCGGACGAGGAGGCGGCCGACGAACACCTCCCTGCCGGTGACGGCGGCGCGTCGACGGAGACCGGGTACCGGGACGTCGTGCTCGCCGTCGACGTCCACGACGTCCGTGACGAGGTCGTCGAGTACGCCTTCGAGGCGGCCCGCCTGCGCGGGGCGCGGCTGCGGGCCGTGCACGCCTGGCAGGCGGCCGGTCTCGTCGGCGCCGGTCCCGGCCCCGGCCCCGGCGGCATCGGACCGGTGCAGGACGCCTGGCAGGGCGAGGAATGGCTGGACCTCCTCCAGGCCGCCCTCCGGATGTGGCGCGACAAGTACCCCGACGTGGACGTCCTTTCGACCGTGGTGGAGGACAGGCCCACGACCGCGCTGGTGCGGGCCTCGACCGGGGCGAGTCTCCTCGTCGTCGGACACCGCCTCGCCGAACGCCCCCTGGGCCCACGGACCGGGCCCGTCACCCACGCCGCGATCCACCACGTCACCTGCCCCGTCGCCGTCGTACCGCATCTGTGACGAGACACCCCGGAGTTCCCGGGCGGCGCCCGGCCGTCCCGGCGCACGAGCCGGCCGCCCCACGGCAGGGGCGCCGCCCGCGGAGGTACGGCGAGCCGGTGCCGGAGCCCCGCATGCCGGAACCGGCGGACAGGGCCGGCGGACGGGGCCGGAGCAGCGCATGAGACCCGCGGAGCGGGCCGGTCAGGGAGGCGGGCCGGTCAGGGGAGCGGGCCGGTCAGGGAGGCGGCTCGGCCAGGGGAGCGGCTCGGTCAGGGAGGCGGGCCGGTCAGGGAGGCCGCCGGGACGGAAGGGCAGCCGCCGGCGCGAGCACGGCACAAGGGCCGGGCAGCGGTGTGCGGCGCCGCTCCCGTTCCCCGTGTCCCAGGATCCCGCCCTGCCCTGCCGCACGCCCGCCCGGCCGCCCCGAACCCGCCCCGGGGCGGCCGGGATCGGTGTCCTCCGGCCGGGGTAACCCCGGTGCCCTCCCGCGCGTGGGACACGGATGTGCGGCCCGCGGCGCTGTCATCGTGGGCGGACGACACCCGGTTGAGCCTGTGGGGAGGAGCCCCCGTGCCCATCAGTCAGTCGGTCGGCCGCGACGGCGTGAATCTGCGGCGTGAAGTGCAGTACGTCCAGGCGCTGCTCAACGTCTTCCGCGCCGAACAGGGCCGGGACGCGCTGGAGCTCGACGGTCTCGTCGGCCCTCTGACCATCGGGGCGGTGGAGGAGTTCCAGGCGGCGGAGACGGGGATCGTCGACGGGCGGGTCGATCCCGGGGCGCAGGCCATCGCGGCCCTCGAACGGCAGACGGCGCCGGTGCTCGACGAACTGCGGACCGTGACCATGCTCGCGCTGCTGCTGTCCCACCGGCCCGTCGAGGAGGAGCCGCCGGTCGAGCAGGACCCGGTCCTCGACGACGCCGAGCTGCACACCCTCGTACAGTCGATCGTCGCGGAGTAGGAGCGCAGGACGTGGATCCGACCGAAAAACTCATTCTGGAGCTCTCCGAGGCACTTCTGGCACTCTTCAACTCCTCGCGCGGCGCGATGCACGGCATCTACCAGGGCTCGCACGAGGCCGCGCTGTTCGAGGCGCAGGGCGGGGTCATCGGCCCCGGCGGATTCAACCACCTCGGCGACGTGCTCAACACCGCCCGCACCATCCAGACCAACCGTGACGCGGCAGAGCTGGCCCTGAACCGCCTGCAGGGCGTCGGCCCCGCGCTCGGCGTACGCGTGCGCGCCCTGTGCGACCCCGTGCTGAAGCTCGCGGACGACTACCTGAGGATCGCCCGGGAGACGAACAACGCCGCGACCCTGCTGCGGCAGACCGACCCCAACCGCCTCCAGGGAGTCGTGCTCGGCCAGGGCGGCCTCGGCCCCGAGATCGGCCGCACCTCGCAGGCCCTGGTCACCAACCAGATGAACGCCATGTCCGCGCAGCTGACCGCCCGGGGGATCGAGCCCCGGCTGATCCCCTCCACGCAGTCCGCCCTCCAGCCGGTGCTCTCCTCCCTCAGACAGCTTCCCCTCAACGGACGTGAGGCGGCGGCGAAGCTGGCCGGAGCGATCGGCACGATGCGGGTGCTGATCGGCCAGACGGCCGTGCGGGCCGGAGTGATCGGCCGGGCCAGGCTCACCGCCGCGCTGCTCGGCATCGAGACGGCCCTGGTCGAGTTCGGCGCCCGCCTGACCACGCCGATCATCGTCATCGACCGCCGGCTGCTCCACCAAGTCATGGGCGTACCCGACGTCGACGGCGCCTGAGCGGGCCGTCCCGCCGGGCGCGGGATTCCGGTCCGGGGCGCTCCGGACGCCGGTCCCCGGGACGCCGTCCTCGGACGGGCTGCTGTTGCGGTCGGGCGGACGCCGTCGCAGCATGGAGATGGCAGGTCGATTCCGCGCGGCGCAACTCGTGCCGCGGAGAACGCACTTCCTCTAGCTCCCTGCGATTGACCATGACGGTCCTCTCTCTGTTCTGGCCCGGCGAGTCCGCCCAGGACCTGCATCTCGTCCCCGGGGTCGTCGGCCCGCGCCTCGATCATCTCCTCGCCATCCAGGACACGAACGGGAACCGGCGGGCGAACAACCCGCACCCGGGCGTGACCGTCACGTTCCGGGAGAACTTCGCGTCCGGTGCGGCCGGGACCGCGGGGGTCAGCGTCAACCGCACCAACGGCGAGGTGACGGTGACGGCGCCGCTGTCGGCCTCGCCCCGGCTCCTCGACTTCCTCGTGGTGGCCACGGTGACCGAGGGCGCGTCGACGTTCACCGCCCGCAAGCGTTTCCACATCCACAGCTCCATCACCGACATGTGGCTCACCCCCGGCACGCTCACCGTGCATCAGAGTGTCCGCAGAAACCGGTTCACGCTGCTCGCGAAGTTCGCCGACGGCCTCTACGGCGATCTGACGGCATGGTGCCCGGAGAACGCGCCCACGGCCACGGACCGGACCTACGTGCGGTTGTCCGGGTCCGTGTCGCCGGCGGTCGTCTGGACGACCAGCGCGGCGGCCACGACCGGTGTCGCCTCGGCCACGGGGCTGCTGACCGGAGCGGCAGGCACCGGCAACGCCACGATCACGGCGACGCTCCCGGCACCGTTCTCGATCAGCCGCACAGCGACGGCCAGGGCCACCGGCCCCTGGAACACCCCCGTCACCCTGACCCTGATCGACGGCCCCGGCTTCGCCGACATGACGCGCTCGGTCAATGTGCTGATCCTGCCCGACGGGTTCACCACCGCCGACCGGCCCGGCTTCGAGAAGCTCGCCCGCGGGATCGTCACCCGTCTGCGCAAGCGACGCCGGACCCGCCCGTACGACCTGCTGAAGGACAGGTTCAACTACTTCATGGCATGGGTCGAGTCGACCGATGCCGGGATCAACGCCCGCGAGGTCGTCCGGCGTTCGAACGTGTCCGGCACCCGGGCGGAGGCACGCGAGGAGGACACCGCCGTCGCGGCGGGCGGCGCGGCGGGTGCCGTGCACATCGCCGCCCCGCCCACACCGGCCACCAACGACCTGTTCCTGCTGAACGAGCCGGACACGGCGTTCGCGTACGGTCTGGGCGAGCGCCCCGCGGCGGAACGGTTCCACGAGATGCGCCGTACCGGCCCCCACCCGTCGCGCTTCGACGAGCAGGACTTCGACGACTTCCTCGGCGCGCTGTCCGATCCGGCGGGAACGACCGTCGGCCACCGATGGATCCGCGGCGGCGCCGACCAGGACCGCATCCTGATGCTCGTGCACTCCCGGCGCAACGGCGGCAGCACCCGGCCCCGGACCCCCTCGGGAAACACCATCGGCATGACGACCGACGACGAGGACCACCACCGGATCGAGGACGCCGCCGGAGGGCTCGGCAAGAACCTCCTGTCCGACACGATCCCCACGGTCCATCTGGACGTGTGGACCACGGCCGCTCATGAACTCGGCCACTCCATGGCCCTCCAGGACGAGTACGGCGGTGGCGGTGCACTGCCCGCGACACGGGTGGCGGAACTCGCCTCCGCCCCCAACGTGCAGCCCCGCAGCACCCTGCTGACCGGCGGCAACCTCGACGCCGGCAAGGTGAAATGGCGCTGGCCCCGGCTGCGCAGGGCGGGCGTCCTCGACGCTCAGCCGGTGGATCTGGGAGCGCCCGACTACCGGGTCCGTCTGGAGGCCGGTCACGCCAAGCAGTTCGCCGTCGGGGACGTCGTGCGGTTCCGGCAGCGTCCGCTCGTGACCGCCCCGCCACCGAGCGACCGCTTCGTCGTCGTGTCCGTCGCCGATCCCGAACTGGAGCTGGAGGCACTGACGGCGGCCGTCTTCACCGTCGCGGACTTCCCGGGCGGTTCCGTGCTCATCTGCCCCGTGCGCGCGCCCGACCCGGACGCGGCCGCCCGGGTCTTCGGCGACGACCTCGAACTGATGCACACGACGGTCCGGGCACGCATCAACGCCACCCGCAACCCGCTCAACGCGGCGGACGGAGCCCCCGCCAACGGCCCCTGCGGCGGCGCGGGCCTGCCCACGCCGACCCCGGCGACCAACTTCGCCGCGGGCACCGTCCCGAACCCGCCCCGCTTCTCGTCCTGGATCGTCGGACTGTACGAGAACGGCGTCATCTTCGACTGCGACGTGTACCGGCCGACCGGGATCTGCCTGATGCGGCAGCAGCACTTCTCCGTGCCCGGCACCCACGATCAGGCGTACCAGTTCTGCCCGGTCTGCCGTTACGCCATGGTCGACCTCCTCGACCCCACCCAGCACGGACAGATCGACATCGACTACACACCCAGGTATCCGGCATGAGCGGCGACGACCGGTCCACCCTGAACGTCGTGGCACGTCATCTGGCGGCGGCCGTGGAGCCGCTCGACCGGGGATTCCGCGACGCCGAGTCCTTCCGGCGGCTCATGTGGCAGCTGGGCTGGGACGTCCAGGGCCTGCCGCCCGGCTGTGTCGCGGTCGCCGACGCCGCCGTGCAGGCCGCCGCCGCGGCCGGGGCACTCGCCGACGACGCCGGGCCCGAAGAGACCGTCGCCGTGATCGAGGCGGCCGGGGACGTGTATCTCGCGGTCGACGCGCTCGGCGACGTGCCGCCCGGAGTCGATCCGGCCGCGATGGGGGAACTGGCCAGGAACCTCTTCGAGTACCTGCTGGCGGAGTACCTGCTGAACGAGGTGCCACGGTTCTTCTCGGTCCTCGAACTCCTCGGCGCGGTGCGGTTCGAGACGGTGGAACCCGCGGGCGAGCGGCCGGGGTTCGTCCGGACCCGGTTCGAGTGGGAGCGGCTGCCCGAGGTGCTCGCCGACCCGGCGGACGTCCCCGCCCGGGTGCTGGGCTGGGGCACCGCGGAGTTCGAGTTCCGCAAGGCCGCCGAACTGCTGGGCGAACTGACGCTCGCGCTCGGCCTGTCGTCCTCGGTCGGCCCGGTGCCGTCGGCGTACGCGCAGGCGGTCCAGGAGCTGGCGACCGGGCCCCCGGCGCGGCCGCTGCGGCACGGGCTGACCGTGCCGTTCTTCGACCTGCCGGTGCCCGGCGGACACACCGATGTGGGCCTGGCGGTCACCGAGCTGCCGGCCGAGGGCGCCGCCCTGCCGGGGATCCTGATCGGGCCGATGCTGCCGGACGGCATCGCGCAGGACGTCGACCTGGGCGGCCACTGGACGTTCCGGCTGAGGGCGGGCACGGACCTGGCGGAGCAGCTCGGCGTGGTCGTACGGCCCGGGGAGACCTCGGTCCGCTATCCCTTCGCACCGGGACACACCCTGCCGTCGGCGGGCCTGGGCTTCTCGCTCGTGTTCGCCCCCGACGCCGCGGCGGTGGTCCTCGGCGAGCCGGGCGGCAACCGGCTGGAACTGGCCGGCGCGACCCTGTCCGTCGGTGTCGACGTGCGGGGCGGGGACGTCGAGGTCGTGCTCGGCGCGGAGCCGCGCGACGCGGCGCTGGTGCTGTCGGCCGGTTCGCTGGACGGCTTCCTCGGCACGATGCTGGGTGCCGGGGACACCCGGGTCGAACTGCCCCTGGGACTCGGCTGGTCGACCCGTACGGGGCTGGACTTCCAGGCCGGCGCGGGTTTCGAGGTGACCCTCCATCCGCACACCGGACCGGCTGCGCTGCGCTTCGACCGGGTGGACCTCGCCGTGCGCGGGGAGGCTGGCGCGGGGGTGACACCGGCACTGGACGTCCGCGCGTCGGCGGCGCTCTCCGGAGCGGTGGGCCCGGTCGCGTACGCCGCCGACCAGGTCGGCGTGCATCTGCCGGTCCGTCTCGAACCGGGCAACGCGGGCCCGTTCGACATCGGCTTCGAGATGCTGGCGCCCTCCGGTCTCGGCCTGGTGGTCGACGCGGCCGGAGTGGTGACGGGCGGCGGCTTCGTCCGGCGGGACCCGGAGTCCGGCCGCTACCACGGGATCCTCGAACTGGAGATCCTGGACATCGGCGTCACCGCCGTCGGTGTCCTCGACACCGAGGACGCCCAGGGCGCCGCCCTGCCCGCGCCGGGCTTCTCGCTGCTGATCGCGATATCGGCGGAGTTCCCGCCGATCCAGCTCGGCTACGGGTTCACGCTGAACGGCGTCGGCGGACTCGCGGCGGTCAACCGCCGTCTGGACACGGACGCGTTCCTGTCCGGGGTGCGCACCGGCGCCGTCGACGCGATCCTGTTCCCGCAGGACCCGGTGGCGAACGCCCACACACTGGTCTCCAACCTGACCACGATCTTCCCCGTGGCACCGGGCCGCTCCGTGTTCGGGCCGATGGCGATCCTCGGCTGGGGCACACCGACGCTGGTCCGCGCCGAGCTCGGGGTGCTGCTCGACGTGCCGGAACCGGTCACCCTCGCCCTCGTCGGACAGGCGTCCGTGACCCTGCCCGACCAGGCGCCCGTCGTCTCGCTCCAGGTCGACGTCGTCGCCGTACTGGACAACGCCAAGCGGCTGCTGGCCGTGGACGCCTCGCTGCACGACTCGTACGTGGCCGCCTTCCCGGTCTCCGGAGACATGGCGCTGCGGCTCTCCTGGGCCGACCCGCCGAACCTCGCGCTGGCGGTCGGCGGGATGAACCCGCAGTTCACCCCGCCGCCCGGCTTCCCCGACCTGCGCCGGGTCACCGTCGCACTGGGCACCGGAGACAACCCGCGGGTGAGCCTGGAGGCGTATCTCGCGCTCACGTCCAACACACGGCAGTTCGGCGCCCGCGCCGAGCTCTACGCCGAGGCGGGCGGGTTCGCGGTCAAAGGCTGGCTGGGCTTCGACGCGCTCCTGGTGCTCGCCCCGCTGTCGTTCCGGGTCGACTTCGACGCCGGGATGGGCCTCTTCCACGGCACCGACCGGATCGCCGGCATCTCGGTCGAAGGACACCTCACCGGCCCGGCGCCGTTCCACGCCTGGGGCAAGGGCTGTCTGTCGCTGCTGTTCTTCGACGTCTGCGTGCCCTTCGACGCCGAGTTCGGCGAGCGCCGCGAGAACTCCCTGCCGCCGAGCGACCCCTGGCCCCTGCTCGAGGCAGCCGTCCGCAGGGCCGACAACTGGTCGCCCGGACTGGCACCCGACCTCGCCGCGGCCGTCGCCCTGCGGCCCCCGCCGAACGCTCCCGGCACCCCGCTGCTGCACCCGATGGGCTCGGCGACCCTGCGCCAGACGGTCCTTCCCCTCAACCGGCCGCTGGAGCGCTTCGGGCAGTACGAGATCCAGGGCCCCGACCGCTTCGACCTGCACGACGTCGCCGTCGGGAACTCCCTCACCACGCACTACGACGTGGTCCGCGAGCACTTCCCGCCCGGCGACTTCGAGGACCTGTCCGAGACCGAGCAGCTGTCACGGCCCTCGTTCGAGGAGATGGACGCCGGGGTGAGCGTGGGCGGGGACTTCGTCGACGCCCCGCTCGCCGCGCTGAAGTCCGCACGGCTTGAGTACGAGACCCGGATCGTCGACGCGCCCTGGCAGGACCGCCCCGCGCCCCGCGCCCCGCTGGAACGCGAGCTCCAGCTCGCCGCCGTACCGCGCGGCAGCCGCGCGGTGTCGGCCTGGGAGAACACCGGCAGCGGCAGGTTCACCCCCGCCGTGCCCGCCGACCGGGGTGTCGTCCTCGCCGCGGAGACGTACGGCGTCGCCTCGCTCGACACCCTCTCCGCGCGTCCCGGCCTCGGCACCGGACTGACCGAGGGAGCGGCGCACAGGGCGCGGAAACGGGCGGACGACCGGGCGGACCTGCAAGTGGTGCCCGCGCACGAGCTGACGGGTACGCCATGACCACCCCGGCGTCATACGCGTTCCTGCCCTGGCTGCGGCGCGGACTGGCACGCGAGATCGACCGGCCCGACGGAACGGCGACCGGAGCCGCGCGGGCCGCGGTCCCGATCACGCTGGGGATCGACGCGGCGGGCGAACGGCGCCCCGTGACCGTGCCGTTCGAGCTGTTCGGCCCGGGCGAGATCGCCGCCGTCGACCCGCGCGTGGTGATCCGCACCCTCCCCGGGGCCGACGAGAACGACGCCGAGCCGAGCGTCTTCCCCGCGGTGGAGTTCGCGCAGCCCGACTTCCCCTGGCGGTTCACCCCGGCCCGCGCGGAGAGCGTGCGGGGGCGGCTGCGGCCCTGGACCGTCCTGGCGGTGCTGCCCGAGGACGCCCTCGTGGAGGAGAGCCCCGCCCTGGGCGACGGCACCCTCGCCGCGATCACCGTCGACGGCGCCGGGAGCCTGCCGCTGCTCGCGCAGAGCTGGGCGTGGGCCCATGTCCAGATCGACGGCTTCGACGCCACCACGGAGACACTGGACGACGTCGTACGGCACCAGCCCCGGCGGATCCGCTCACGGCTGCTCGCCGCCCGCCGGCTGGCACCGCGCACCCGCTACCGGGCGTTCCTGGTGCCCGCGTTCGAGCGGGGCAGGCTGGCCGGGCTGCGGGAACCGCTCGACGACACGGTCGACGCGCTCACCCCCGCCTGGCAGCCCGGCGCCGCACGGGTGCGCCTGCCCGTGTACCACGCGTGGAACTTCCGGACCGGTGAGGCCGCGGACTTCGAGACGCTGGCACGGCGGCTGCGGGCACGTCCCGCCGACGACCGCACGGGCCTGCGGGACATGTTCGCGGGGGCGCCGGACCCGGCGCTGCCGCCCGCGTCCGGCACGCCGCTGGCGATGGAGGGCGCGCTGATCGCCCCGGACACGCAGAGCGGCCCGTGGAGCGCACAGCAGCGCGCCCCGTTCGTGACGGCGCTCGCCGAGCTCCTCAACCGGCCCGCCGAACTGCTCCGGACACCCGGCGCCCCGCTGACGGTCGCCCCTCCGCTGTGGGCACGCTGGCAGGCCGCCGCCGACCGGCTGCTGACGCAGGACGGCGCACCGCCGCGCTGGTTCCACGAACTGAACGCCGACCCGAGGCTGCGTGCGGCGGCCGGCCTCGGCGCCGACGTCGTCCGCGCCCACGACCAGCAGCTGATGGCGGAGGCGTGGAACCAGGTCGAGGGCATCCTCGCCGCCAACGCCGAACTCCGCCGGGCACAGATCTCGCGGGCCGCGTCCGAGCGGCTGCTGGAACGGCATCTGGCACCGCTGCCCGCACCGGACCTCCTGACCGTCACGGCACCGCTGCGCGCGCATTTCACGGCGCCGGGCCCGGCGACCGGGCAGGCCGGGGCGATCACCGTGCACGAGCGGCTGCGGCGCAGCCCGGTGCCGGACGGCGCCCTGGACGGCGGGCTGCGGCGGGCGCTGCGGCCGGCCGGACCGGTGGGCCGCAGGGCGGCCCGGCTGCGGGAGGAGGGGACGGCGCCGCTGCTCGCCCGGCTCAACACGGCGGCGGTGCGGGCACGGCCGCCGGTGGAGACACCGGCCGTGCTGGTGACCCGCGCCCGGGTCGCCGAGGCCCTGGACCGCGCGGGCGTGCTGCCGGGCGCCGGACGGCAGGTGTCCATGGGGCTCGCGGCCGCGGCGGGAACGGTCGCCGCCGCCCGGGTGACGCGGCACCGGGCCGGGCGCCTCGCGGCACTGGCGGCCGGGGCGGCCGTCCTCGCGCGGACCCGGACGGCACGGCGGGCCGTCCTGGGACGGCGCCGCGTGCTGGACCCGGACGCACGGCCCGAGGACGTGAAGGACCTGTCTCCGGCGAAGGGTTTCGTGCCCGCGCTCAGCGTCCCCGGCAAATGGGACGAGGGCCCGGTGCCGGCGGACCACGTGCCCCCCGCTCAGGGGCTGGCGGCGGCCGTGCGCTTCCGGGACGCCCTCGCCGACGCGCTGGGCGACCTCAACGCCGTTCCGGCGCCGGGACCACGGCTGACGGTCGCGGATCTCGGCGGGCTCGCGGACTCGCTGGCCGACCGGATGCAGCCGGGCCGCACGGTCGCCGAGGGCCTGCGCCACCGGCTGACCGTCGCGCCCTGGGTGCGCTGGGACGACGAGGACCCGCTGGAGCCGGTGATGGCGGCGCCGTCGATCGAGGCACCGATGTACGAGCCGCTGCGCGACCTGGACCAGGAGTGGCTCCTGCCGGGCGTGGGCCGGATCCCGCCCGATACGGCGACCCTGCTGAGGACCAACCAGCGCTTCGTCGAGGCGTACATGGCCGGACTCAGCCACGAGATGGGGCGCGAACTGCTCTACCACGAGTACCCGACCGACCAGCGCGGCACGTACTTCCGCCAGTTCTGGGACGTGCGCGGCGTCGCCGGACCCGGCGGCGGCGCGGCGGACCCGGCGACCCTGCGCGACATCGAGGAGATCCACCGCTGGGGGCCCGCCACCGCACTCGGCGCGCACACCGGCCGCACCCCCGCCCCGCGCGAGGGCCACGTGGTGCTGCTCGTCAAGGGCGAGATCCTGCGCCGCTTCCCGAACACCCTGGTCTACGCGGTGCGTACGGTCCTCGACCAGGGGCGACGGGCGCTGGGCGAGGAACGCGAGTTCCCGGTGTTCGAAGGGCGGCTCGACCCCGACATCTCCTTCTACGGCTTCGACCTGCTGCCGGACGACGTCCGCGGCGACGAGGACCCGCAGCAGGACCAGGGCTGGTACTTCATGCTCCAGGAGCAGCCGACCGAGCCGGTGTTCGGCCTCGACCCGGACGACGGGCACTACGCGGCACAGCCCACGGCCTGGAACGACCTCAACTGGGCCCATCTCGTCGCGGACGCGGCGGCACTGGACACGCTCGGGCACATCGACTTGGACGCGGAGCTGCCCGACACGACCCAGGTGGCTCCGGCGCCGGGCGAGCCGCAGCTGGCCTGGCACGCCGAACAGGGACGCGGCGCGAAGGGGGCCAACGGCTCCGATCTGGCCCACGTGACCCTGCAACGGCCGTTCCGCGTCGCGATCCACGGCTCGGACCTGCTCCCGGAGGAGAACACCCCATGAGCGACAGGGCGGAGCGGCTGCGGGCGGCCCGGGCGACGGCACAGGACGAGCGGGGCCGGGCGGCCGGGCGGCTCGCCGCGGCGCGCAGGGCACTCGCCGCGGCGCCGAAGGGCGACCGGAGGCGTCTCGCCGAGGAGCACGCGCAGGCGCTGAAGGCCCTGCACACGGCCCGCGCCGCCGAGCAGCGGGCCCTGGACACCCTCCGCGCCGAGCTGGCGCGGCTCGTCAAGGACCCGGTGCAGCGGATCGGCGGCCTCGACGCCCGTTACCCGCTGGCGCTGCTCCCCGTACGGCTGGAGACGCGTTTCCGGCGGGAGCGGGCGGGCAGGACCGGGCGGCTGCTGGTGCGGATCTACCCCGACAGCCTGCTCGCGCACGGCTTCGAGCCGTTGCTCACCGACACGGAGGCCGACGCGGGCGAGGCGTACTGGCGGCGGGTCCGCGACGGCATGACGCAGGCCCGGTCCTGGACCCTGCTCCTCGCGGAGGCGACGCCGGAGCGTGCGGCGTGGATCGTGCAGCGCACCGAACCCGCGCAGGGCGACGGACCGCCGCTCTTCCCGCCGCGCGAGCCACGGCCACCGGGCTGGCACCGGGCGCCCGAGGCACCCCTGCTGCCCGACCGCTGGATCGTCAGCTGCCTGCGGGGCGGTGCGGTGGTGCACCGGGCGACCGGCGAGCCGGTGCGCGAGGGCCTGGCGCTGACCCTGCGGATGAGCGCCGACGGAGAGGAGGAGGGACTCGACGACTCCGTCGCGCTGACGCCGGACGGCCTCGCCGTCGAACCCGCGCTGCGGTGGGCGTACTCCTTCGACGAGGCCGTCCAGGCGGGCATGGCGGTCGTCGTCCCCCTCACGCCCGAGGACCTCGCCGCCGGGTTCGACCAGGTCCTCGCCACGGGCGTGCGCACCACACAGGATCCGCTGCGGCAGGCCGAGGAACTGGCGGGACTCCTCGACGGACTGCGGTTCAGCCGCGGCCTGGCGTTCGTGCCCCAGGGAGCCAGGACCAACAACTCCGCCGGCGCGCCCTCGGACCACCCGCAGGCCGACCCGGCGGGCGCCGCGAGCTTCGCCGTCGCACGGGGCGCCCCGGCCGCCGTCCCCGGCACGGACGGGCACCGCTTCACGAGCGCGCTGGGCCTCGCCCCGCGGACCGCCGACCACATCGCCGGCGCCGGACGCGACGAGCAGACCCCGGCACGGGCGATGGCCTCGGCCCTGTGGCCCGCCACCCTCGGCCACTTCCTCGATCAGATGATGACCCCCGACATCGGCGACGCCACCGCGCGAGCCCTGCGCGCCCACGCCGACGCCCACGTCCGGGCGCGGGGGCCGCTGCCCGCGTTCCGCGCCGGACCGGTGCCCTACGGGCTGCTGCCGGTCAGCTCCCTCACCCGCTGGACCCCCGGGCCGGACGCCGGCAAGCCGCTGGGCGAGGCCCTGCCCGTGTGGCTGCGCCGTCTGCTGCGCGGCTGGCGGACCGCCGCCGCCACCGCCCCGCGCCTGGGGCGCTCCACCGACCCGGACGCCGACCTGATCGAGGTGTTCGGCCAGCACGCCAGCGCACAGGGCGCCCAGATCCGCAAGGCACTCGGCCCCGACCTGCACACGAACCTGTTCGGATTCCTCGGCGTGGACCCCGCCCCCTGGCACGCCCTGGAACGCACGACGGCACGGGCACTGCTGGACGCCCTCGGGGACGGGCCGCACAGGGCACGGGCCCTGCGGCTCACCTTCGGTGACCTCGCCCACGACTTCGCCGGACCGATGGTCCAGCGTGAGCCGCTGTCCGAGACCGAGCCCCTGGCCGTCAACTACCTCTCCTGGCTGCGCACCGCGTCCCCCGCGGCCCTGCGCGACCAGAGCACCGCACCCGCCGGACGCCCGCCCCGCCCCCTGCTGTTCCTGATGCTCCGCCACGCACTGCTGCGCGCCTACGACACGGCGGCGCTGGACCTGCTCGCCTGGCGCGGTCTCGCCGCCGCCGACGACCGGTTCGAGGCGGAACTGATCGACGTGGCGCCGGGCCGCGCGGGCCCCGACCCGACCGCCTGGACCCGCTTCGGCCAGCGCCTCGCCGGCGTCACCGGCGACCGCACCCTGGGTGACTTCCTCGCCGACCCGCGCGCCGCCCGGCAGCCCGGCCCGGCCGAGGTGCGCCGGGCCCTCGCGCCGCTGACCCGGATCCGCGCGGACCTGCGGGACCTGGAACAACTGCCCGGCGCCGAACTGGAGCGCCTCTTCACCGAGACCCTCGACACCTGCTCGCACCGGATCGACCCGTGGATCACCTCCCTGTGCACCGAGCGCCTCCGGCTGATGCGGCAGGCACAGCCGCTGGGCGTCCATGTCGGCGCGTACGGCTGGGTCGAGGACCTGCGGCCCGACCCCGCGCCGCGGCAGGTGCCGGTCAGGGTCGGCCCGTCGGACGAGCCCGCCCGGGCCCGCACGGACCCCGGCGGCCACGTCCACGCCCCGTCGATGGCGCACGCCGCCACCGCGGCGGTGCTGCGCGGCGCACGGCTCACCCGGGGCGGCGAGGAGACGTACGCCGTCGACCTCTCCTCCCGGCGGGTACGGGAGGCACTCGCGCTCATCGACGGGGTGCGCGCGGACCAGCCGCTCGGCGCGGGCCTCGGCCACCGCTTCGAACGCGGGCTGCACGAGGGACATCCGGGGGTGGAGCTCGACCGTTTCATCGACGACCTGCGGGCCCTGTACCCCCTGGTCGCGAACAAGACGCAGGACAGCGGGGAGCCCGCGGAGTCGGTGGCGGCCCGCAACGTCGTCGACGGACTGCGGCTGCGCGCCGCCTGGCGTGCCGGGACCGTCCCGTGGGGCAGCGCCGGACTCACCCCGGACCAGGTCCAGCGCGCCGCGATCGAGGACGAGCTGAAGCGGCTCGACGACGCCGTCGACGCGGTCGCCGACCTGCTGCTCGCCGAGTCGGTCCACCAGACGCTGCGGGGCGGCCCGGCCGCGGCCGGAGCCACACTGGACAGCCTCGCCAAGGGCCACCGGCCGCCCGACCCCGAGGTGGCCAGGACGCCGCGCGGCGGCGGGGTGCTGCACCAGCGGCTGGCCCTCGTCGTCTCGGCGACCCCCGCGCCGCCGGAGTGGGAGGCGCTCGGCGCGACACCCCGGGCCCTGGCCGCGCCCGAGCTCGACGCCTGGCTCGGCACGCTCCTGGGTCCGCCCGCGCAGCTCGGGTGCGTCGCCACCGCCGAGGGCTCGGCGCCCCGCACGGTCACCGCGGCGGATCTCGCCCTCGCGCCCGTCGACTGGCTGCTGCACGCCGCCACCCTCCAGGCGGGCGCCGCGCCGGCCGAACTGGACCGGCGGATCGCCTGGGAGGTGACCGGCGCGAACGGGCCGGACACCGCCGTCACCGTCGACCACACGGACCCCGGCGACGCCGCCCGCAGCTTCGCCGAGGCACTGGAACTGCTGTCGGAGGTGGCCCGGACACTGGGCCACGCCCGCCCGCTCGCCCCGGCCGACCTCGCCCCGCCCGGGCAGCAGACCGACCTCGCCCCGGCCGACCCGACGGCCACGGAGACCGACGGCCGCGCCGCCGCGGCGGAGACCGCGCTCGACGCCACGGCGCAGCGCCTCGCGGACGCACTCGCCGAGGTCCGCGCCGTGCCCGACGGCACGGCCGCCGGCCTCACCGCCCTGCGCGCGGCGCTCCGGGAGACGACGGAGTTCGGCGTCACCGACGCCTTCCCGCCCGACCGCCACGACAGCGCGCCGGCCGCGCGCGGGACGCTGCTGACGCTCGGCGACGCGGCGGCCGCCGAGCTCGGCCGCCGCATCGCCGCCCGCTCCGGCGCGGCCGACGCGACGGAGCGGCTGCACGCGGTGTTCGGGCGCGCCCTGCCGGTACTGCCCCGCTTCCGGCCGGCCCTGCCCCAGCAGCTCGCCGCCGCGCTGGCCGCCGAGCCCGGCCTCGGCATCGACCCCGCCGGCACCGTGGAGAGCTGGCTCGCCGGAGTGCTGCGGGTCCGTGAACCGCTGGACGCCTGGCGGCAGGTGCTCGTCTACGCCCGCACGGCCGGCACGGCACCGGACCGCCCCCGCATCGCCCAGCTCCCGCCGGAGGGCGGCGCGGTCTGGGCGGCGCTTCCCCTCCCGGCCGGGCAGCAGCACCGCTCCGGGCTCACCTCGCTCGCGCTGTTCGGCGCCCTCCCGGCGGCCGACGCGCCCTGGAGCGGACTGCTGCTCGACACCTGGCCCGAGATCCTGCCGAACCGCGAGGAGGAGTCCGGCGTGGCCTTCCACCACGACGCGCCGCGCGCCCAGGCACCGCACGGCGTGCTGCTCGCCGTCCCGCCGACCACGGCCCCGCTGTGGAGCTACGACGACCTGGAGGCCACGCTCCTGGAAACCCTGGAGCTGGCCCACGCACGGGCGGTCGACCTGTGCGGCCTCGGCCGCTACGGGCAGCTGCTGCCCGCCGCGTACCTCGCCGCCAACGCCAGGAACGCCACGGTCGCCACCTCCTTCGCGGGAACGCTGACCGGCCGCCCCACGATCCTGCGGGAGGACTGATGCCCAGCGTGACCTACTGGAACCGGGTCGAGCCCACCCCGCACTCCGACAGCCTCGTACGGGGCCTCGAAGCACCGGTGCGCGACCCGCTGTGGTTCCTGGCGCGGCAGTGGCAGCTCGGCGAGTTCCGGGGAGAGGACGCCGCCTCGCCCGCGTACGTCACCTGCACGACCGCCACGGCCGGGTTCGAGGGCTGGCGCAGCGGCCCCGGCCCGTTCACCCCCTACGACGGCACCCCGCTGGAGGCGCTGACCCAGACAGAGGAGACCACCCCCGACTGGCGGACGGCCGTCGAACTCGGCCACGCCCTCCTGCGCGAGCTGGCCGCACGGGGCGCCGGCCAGGGCGTGGCCGACGCGGTCCGCGCCGCGTTCCCGGTGCCCCGCCCCGAGGAGGCGGGCGGCACCGCACGGCAGGACGCCGCGCTCGTCCGCTTCCTGCGGGTGTGCGGCGGCCGGGCCGTGGACGGCATCGCCGCGCGCGCCGCCGCCCGGGCGGCGGCACCCGCACCGCCGCCGCAACCGGTCCTCCCGCCGGGCCAGGACCCGGCCCCCGTCGCGGCGGCGTTCGCCGCCTTCCTGGCCTGGGCGGACCGGACGTACGGAGCACTGGGCCGGGCCGACTCGCCCGCCTGGCGGCCCGACCGGCTCGACTACGAGGTCGAGATCCTCGCGGCCACCCCCGGCGGCGGACGGGACCGGCTGACCGCCCACGCCGGCCCGGACGGGGAGTACGACTGGTACAGCTTCGACGTGGCGGGCACCGGCGAGGCGGACCCGGCACCCGCCGTGACCACCGCCCACAGCAGCCTGTTCCCGACCCGGCTGAGCTTCGCGGGACTGCCGCACGGCCGGTGGTGGCGGTTCGAGGACGCCCGGTTCAACTGGGCGGCCCTGGACGCCGACCGGCGCGAGCTGGCCAGGGCGCTCGTCCGGGACCTCATGCTGGCGCAGGGGGACGACTGGTTCACCTTCCCGCTCGGCCGGCCCGTCGGCTCGGTGCAGCGGATCGACCAGCTCCTGGTACGGGACGTGTTCGACGAGTGGACGCTGGTGGACCGCGCCGACGCCGACGACGACCGCTGGACCGTGTTCTCCCTCGCCGACGCGCAGGGCGGCACCGCCGGCTACTCCGTGCTGCCGCCCTCCGCGCTGCGTGCCACCGTGGACGGTCCCGTGATCGAGGAGGTGCGTTTCCTGCGCGACGAACAGGCCAACATGGTCTGGGCGGTGGAGGCCACCACGGAGAACGGGGTCGGCCGCCCCCGGGACGGCCGCGAGCGCGCCCTCGCCCTGACCGGCGCACCCCCCGCGGACCCGCCCACCGAGGCCCCTCTGCGCTACCGCCTGCAAACCACGGTGCCGGCCGACTGGATCCCGTTCCTGCCCGTGCGGACCGACGCCGGCTCCCGCGCGGTCGCCCTCCAGCGCGCCGCCGTGCAGCACTTCACGGACGGCACCCCGCAGGACGTCCTCCCGGCCGGCCGCGTCCTCACCCCGGACCGCCTCCCCGATCCCGCGGTCTACCGGGTCCGCGAGGAGGAGGTCGACCGCTCCGGCACCCGCGTCCTGCGCTCCGTGCGCCGCGCCCGCTGGCTCGACGGCCAGACCTACGTCTGGGTGTCCCGGCGCCGCCGGGCCGGTCTCGGCGAGGGCACGAGCGGGCTGGCCCACGACCGTGCGGAGAGGACGGAGCGCCGGGACGCGGGCGGCTGACCCGCGGGGCGGCTCACAGACCGGTGACCTTGCCGCTCGCGGAGAGCTCGTACACCAGGGTGACGCTGCGGCGGCCGCCGGGCGGCAGGGTGATGTCCCAGCGGGCGACGCCCTCGTCGTCGACCGCGTCGGGAACCGGGGAACACGCCTCCTTGCGCAGCCGTACGTCCACCGCCGAGACCTCGGAGACCGGGATCCGTTCCCGCAGGGCGACCACCTGATCGCCCTGGGCCCCGGGAGCGGAGAAACGGGACAGGTGCAGACGCACGGTGCGGGTGACGGTGGTCCGCTGGGTCATGGCGGCGGTGTCGCGGGACTCCTCGGCGTACCGCAGCACCCGGTAGTCGTCGTGGCTGCCGAAAGCGAGCTCGACCGGCCCGCCGGGAGCGGTGAAGTCCAGCGTGCCGCGGCCGCTGAACCCGCTGCCGCGCACCAGGTCCACGGGCCCGGCCAGCAGCGCGTGCCCGGACGCGTTGTCGAACCGCACCACCTGGGTCACCAGCGGTGACAGCTCGGGGGAGCAGGCGTACTCGCTGCGCGCGGCCGTGGTGACCGAGGAGAGCGGCACGCGGTGGGCACGCCCGTCGGCGGGGACGGAGACGGGCGCGGGGGAGTGCAGCACCCTGGTCTCGCCGCCGTCGTCCACGCCGGGCAGGCCGAGCACCGGGGCCGGGCCGAGGTCGGAGATCTCCTGCTCGCGCATCTCCACCTCGACCGTGCGCCGTTCGGCGGGGGAGCGGTCGGTCAGCGTCAGCCGGTCCTCCGCGAGGCGCGGTGGCTCGGTCGCCGAGGCCGAGCGGGCCGTCGACAGCGTCAGGCGTACGTCCGTCCAGTCCTCGCCCGTGCGCTGCCAGACCATGGCGTCCGTCTCCAGCGTCAGGGCGTTCCCGTCGAGCACGGCCCGGTAGGCGGGGCGCCACAGTGCGCAGGGCACGAGATGGCTCAGCCGCAGCCGGGCCGGCCCGTCGGCCTCGGCCCGGACGGTCAGCTCGACATGGCCGAGCAGTTCGGCGGGCTGCTGCTCGGACAGCCGGAGGGCGTCACGGGTCTCCTGCAGTTCGGCCGCGAGCGCCGTCAGCCGGGCCTGCGCGGCCCGCAGCTGCTCGCTGTGGTCGTCGCGTTCGTCGTCCACGCGGTCGAGTTCCTCGGCCCAGCGCGTCGTGTCCGTCTCGCCGAAGCCGGTTCCCTCGCCGATCTCGCGCAGCAGGTCGGCGGCGAGACGGCCCAGCAGGTCGAGGCGGGTGCGCAGCCGGGCGGTGCGCCGGTCCAGCGCGAACCGCTCCTCCTCCAGGGCGTGCACGCGCCGGCGCAGGGCCGAGTCGTCCACGGCGGGCAGCGGCCCGCGCGGGGTCCAGGCGCGGACGATCCGGGCGTCGAGGACGCTCGCCGGACGGTCGGAGGCCAGCTCGGCGTGCAGCGTGCGGTCGACGGCCAGCGCACTGACCGGCCCGAGCCGCAGCCGCTGCACTCCGGCCCGCAGGTCGAGGGCGACGGTGCGCTCGACCTGGGCGCGGTCCTCCAGGCAGGTGACGGCGGTGACGGGCGCGGGGATCGGTTCCAGATCCGTGGACATGGTGTGTCTCAGCTCCTGCGGTTGCCGCCGGCCAGGGCCTTCGCGGCCGGGATACGGATCTCGTGGCCGCCGTGCAGGGCGGCGGTGCCCCCGGCCGGCAGCTCGACACGCCACACGCGGGTGCCGGGGGCGTGGTGATCGGGCCCGGCGGAGCCGTCGGGGACGCTCCAGTCGGCCCGTTCCTCGATCCGGATGTCCGTGTCCGAGGTGACGGGCACCTGTTCACGGACCTCGACGCAGACGGGCCGGGCGAGCCGGTTGGCCACCTCCACCTGCACCCGGTGGGTCAGCACGGTGACGTTGTTGCGCAGGCCCGCCGTCGACTCGTCGAGGTGTGCGCGCCGGGTGACCTGGATGCCTTCCGCGGGCCCGAGCCCCATACGGCGGACGCCGCCGGGCGCGAGCGTGGGCAGTGCCGCGGTCAGCAGGAAGTCGTCGTCGACCGTGACCTCCACCGGGCCTGCCAGCAGCGCCTGACCGGTGGCGTTGGAGAGCACCAGCGTCGCGTACACCCGCTCCTCCACGGACGGCACGCACAGGTACTCGGTGCGCAGTCCGACCGGGATCTCGCTGATGGTGACGGTGTGCCAGGTGCCGTCCGAGGGGATGTCCGCGCGGGCGACGGCGTCGTAGCGGTGGTCGAAGGACCCCGCCGACAGGCGGGGCCGTGCGGCGTGCCCGGGCAGCGGCAGCGAGGCCACCGCCTCGGCACGGCGCCGGTGCTCGGCGGCCACCGGGTCGAAGGGCGTGTCCGGGAACAGGCGTCCTCTGCGGTCCGCGGTCTCGCCGGGGCCGCTGAGGACGAGAGCGGCGTAGTCGAGTTCGTCACCGGTGGGCTGCGGCGGACCGGTCACCGGGACAGGGGGCGCCGGTGGCGGCGGGGCGACCGGGCCGGAGGGAGCCGGTGGCACGGCGGGAGCGGCGAACGACGCCCCGCCTCCCTGCGGGCGGCCGGGCTGGGACCGCCTCGCCCGCGCGAGGTCGGGCGCCGCCTGGGCGCGCGGCAGACCGCCCGGGTCGGCGGGCCTCGCGGGCGCCGCGCCGTACAGCGCCGCCGCCGGGGGCATGGGGACGGGAGGGGCCACGGGAGCGGGCACGGGTGGACCGCCGGTGAAGGCGGGGGGCACGAGGGCGGCCCCGACGATCGTGGAACTCATGTCCGGCTGCGGTTGTGCCTGCGGCTGCGGTTGTGCCTGAGGCCGCGGGCCCGCCGAGTCGTACCCGGTGAACAGGTCGGACAGCCCCGTCGGGGGCTCCCGCCAGCCGGTCGGCGCGGGGGCGGGCTGACGGCGGCCGATCCGCAGCGAGCGCAGCTTCGGCAGGTCGGTGCGGCGCCGCAGATCCGCGGTGGCGAGGGCGATGCGTACCCCGGTCCAGTCCTCCCCGGTGCGCTGGGCGACCGAGGCCCGCAGCACGAGACTGCCCGAGTCCGCGCCCTGACGATGGGTCAGCCGGTAGGCCGGGACCCAGACCGCGCCCGGGACGCCGTACTCCAGCTCCAGTTCGACGTCCCCGGCCCCGTCGAGGGTCAGGACGGCACAGACGGTGGTCTCGACGTGGGCGGACGGCACGTCGGTGGAGGCCCGGCTCCAGCGGTCGGTGGCGACGTCGAGCTCGTGCTCGGCGCGGCGCAGTTCCTCCTCCAGTTCGGCGAGGCGGTGGTGCAGGGCCGTCAGCCGTTCGTCGACGAAGCCGGCGAGCGTCAGCCACGCCTCGACGGGGGTGCGGCGGTGCGGGTCCTCACGTCTGCGCTGTGGCGGGACCGGGCGCAGATCGGTGATCTCCTTGATCCGGGCGAGCAGCCGGTCGCGCTGTCCCTGCACCGCGGCGTGGGCGTCGTGCAGCCGTTCCTTCTCCTCCCGCAGAGCGTCGGAGGAGCCGGTGCCGGCAGGCTCGGCGTCCACCTCCACCCGGACCTCGGTGACCCGCGCCCCGGCGCCGCCGACCACACGGGCGCGCAGGGAGCCCGGGTCCATCGAGCGGGGCAGCCCGGTGACCCGTACCCGCCCCTGCGGCGGCACGGCGCCCCGCGCCAGACGGCTGCACATCGCACCCTGCGCATACACCACGACCGCGTCCAGGGCGGACGCCCACCGCGGAATCTCCTCGGACTTCATGCACTCAGCCCCCGTCATGTCCGTGCCGCGCGAAGCCTAGCGCCCGCGGCGGCGAAAACCGGAGGGATCCCCGGGTCTGCCCGCCCGGCAGAGGACGACGGCGCGCGTACGGGCGCCGTCGTCCTCTCGTGTCAGGCGGTGCGCGGCGTGCGCCGGGCCGCGCACCGCCGGTGGAGTTCGACGGCGACGGGGGCCGCCGTCAGGACGGAGGAGTACGTGCCGACGGTCACCCCGACGAGCAGGGCCAGGGCGAAGTCGGTGAGCGAGGAACCGCCGAGCACCGCGAGGGCGGTCAGGATGAACACGGCGCCCATGCCGGTGTTCACCGTGCGGGGCAGAGTCTGCAGGATCGCCTTGTTCGCGATGCCGGACAGGGGTGCCGCGGGGAAGCGCCGGGCCAGTTCCCGGACACGGTCGAACAGGACGACGGAGTCGTTGACCGAGTAGCCGATGACGGTGAGCAGGGCCGCCAGGAAGACACCGTCGACGGGCTTGCCGAGCCAGGCGAAGACGCCGACGAGGATGACCACGTCATGGGCGAGGGCCGCGACCGCCGCGGTGCCGAACACCCAGCGGAAACGCGCCGCGAGATACACGAGCTGGGCCCCGAGCGCCGTGGCCAGGGCGATGAGGGCGCCCCGGCGCAGCTCGGCGCCGAGACTGGGGCCGATCTGCTCGTCGCGGACCTTGTCCGCACCCCGGGCGAGGCCGCGCACGGTGCGGGTGACCTCGGCCTCCTCGGCATGGGTCAGTGTCCCGGTGCGCACGGTCAGACCGCTGTCGCCGGAGGACTGGACGACGGCCCGGGGATGCCCGGCGTCGGCGAGGGCGGCACGCACCCGGTCGGGGTCGACCCGGGTGGCGGTGGTGTACTCGACGAGACGGCCTCCGGTGAAC
This sequence comes from Streptomyces sp. NPDC093094, assembly GCF_044754345.1. NCBI lineage: Bacteria > Bacillati > Actinomycetota > Actinomycetes > Kitasatosporales > Streptomycetaceae > Streptomyces > Streptomyces sp. NPDC093094. The sequence goes on from NZ_JBIVOX010000020.1 coordinate 121,497, forward strand.
TCCACGCCGAGGTCGAGGCCGCGCACCGCGATGCCCGAGCCGGCCAGGACGAGCACCACGGCCGCCGTGGCCAGCCGGCGGCGCGGACGGCGCATCAGCTGAGGGTCGCGGCGTGCGAGGTGCGCGCGGAGCGCGCCCGTGCCGGCGATCCCGGTGAGACCGGGACGGCGCCGCAGCCGGGGACGGCTCGCCGCGTACTCCGCGAGCACCCGGCTGACCACCAGCGCGCTGAACAGGGAGGCGAGTACGCCGATGCCGAGGGTGACACCGAAGCCGCGCACGGGACCGGAGGCGAGGAAGAACAGCAGAGCGGCGGCGATCAGCGTGGTGACGCCGGAGTCGGCGATGGCGCTCAGGGCGTTGCGGAAGCCGGCCGCCAGCGCCGAGCGGGCGCTGGGACGGCGGCGGGCCGCGTACTCCTCACGGGCCCGTTCGAAGACCAGCACGTTCGCGTCCACGGCCATGCCGATCGCCAGCACGAAGCCCGCCAGACCCGGCAGGCTCAGCGTGGCGCCGATCGCGGCGAGGGCGGCGTAGGAGACGAGGCCGTAGCAGACCAGGCCGATCGCGGCCATGAGACCCATCAGCCGGTAGACGACGACGATGAACAGCACGGTGACCGCGGTGCCGACGGCCGCGGCCCAGGCACTGGCGGTGATCGCCTGCGCGCCCAGGGCCGGGCCGACGGTGCGCTGCTCGACCGTCTCGACGGGCACGGGCAGCACGCCGCCGTTGACGAGCAGGGCCAGCTCGCGGGCTTCGTCCGGGCCGAAGGAGCCCGTGATCCGGGTGGCGCCGTCGCGGATGCCGGTGCCGCAGACGACGGAGGGGTCGACCTGCGGGGAGGAGACGACCTTGTCGTCGAGGACGATGGCGACGCGGCGGGCCGGGTCGCCGGGCGGCCGGCAGGCGGCCTCGCCGGTGAGCCGGGCCCAGCCGTCCCGGCCGGCGCCCTCGAAGTCGACCGTGACGTGCCAGCCGGCGCCGGTCTGCTGGTCGAACCGGGCGGCCGCCTTCTCGACGTGTCCGCCGTTCAGGGCCGCGGCCCCGAGCCGCAGCGGTGTGCGGGACTCGTCCGGCAGAACCCTTTCGCCGGGCCGTTCCGGCAAGGCCCCCGGGGTGCCGTGACCGGCGGTGCCCAGGACCGGGTGGAAGGTGAGCTGCGCGGTGCGGCCGAGGATGTCGGCGGCCTTCTGCGGGTCCTGCACACCGGGCAGTTCGACGATGATCCGGTCGTCGCCGGAGCGGACGAGGGTGGGTTCGGCGACGCCGAGCGCGTCGATCCGGCCGCGCAGCACCTCCAGGGCGCGGTCGGTGGCCTCGCGGCCGGTGTCGGAGGGGGCGGTGGGGCGGGTCTGGAGCACGATCTGGGTGCCGCCGCGCAGGTCGAGGCCGAGGCGGACCGGCACGGTGACGGCGATGTACAGCGACAGGGCGATGACGGCGAGGGCGAGCAGTGCCCTCAGACGGTGTGAGCGGGTCACGGGAAGCCTCCGGCGGGCACGCCGCGGCCACGTGAGGTGGTGCGGCGGGCGTGATGAGGAGAGGGGAAGGTGAGGTCAGGTGCCGGAGGCCGCGGGGGGTGCCCGCCCGCGGTCGGGGTTCTGGCGGGGCTCGCAGGGGTGAACAGGTCCGGTCGTCGCCCGGCGCGGCGCCGCCCGCCACGGAGGGACGGGTCCGTCCTCGGAGCAGGGGGTGACGTGGCCGCGCGGCGCCGGGTGGTCGCCGCGCGCGTCACGGGCGGCCGCGAGGACCGTGCGGGTGGCCGCGGACTCGTCGTCGGCGCGCGGTGCGTCGGCGCGCGGTGTGTCGTGACGAGTGGGGTCGTGGTGAGGGGCGCCGTGACGAGGGGGGCCGTGGTGAGGGGCGCCGTGGTCAGGGGCGCCGGTCTGTGCCGCCCGGATCGGTGCCGGTCCGCCCGCCTGACCCGTCTGAGCTGCCTGAGCTGCCTGGCCCGCGACGGCCGATGTGGCCGGCGCGGCCGACAGCACCAGGACGAGCGCCGCGAGCATCGCGAGGACGAGCGAGGTGCCTCTGCGGCGGCGGGGGGCGGTGCGAGCCGGGTCGTGCATGCGGTCAGGGTTCGATCAGGCCGGCGCGGATGGCGTAGCGGGTGAGTTCGAGGCGGTCGCGCAGGCCCAGCTTGTGCAGCAGGTTGGCACGGTGCCGCTGGACGGTCTTGATGCTGATGAACAGCAGATCGGCGATCTCCTTGGAGGAGTGGCCCTCGGCGACCAGCTTGAGGACCTCCTCCTCGCGGGGGGTCAGGATCTGGTCGGGGGTCTCCTCGCCGTGGCGGACGCGGTCGAGGTAGTTGCGGATCAGTGCGGTGACCGCGCCGGGGTACAGGAAGGGCTCGTTGCGCATCGCGGCCCGGCACGCGGCCACCAGGTCCTGGTCGGCGACGGACTTCAGCACGTACCCGCTGGCCCCGGCCTTGAGGGCCTGGAAGAAGTACTGCTCGTTGTCGTGCATGGTGAGCATCAGGACCCGCAGGCCCGGTTTGAGCGCGGCCAGTTCCCGGGCGGCCTGCAACCCGGTCAGACGCGGCATGGCGATGTCGAGCACGGCCAGGTCGACGTCGTGGGTGCGGGCCAGTTCGACGGCCTCGGCACCGTCCCCGGCCTCGGCGACCACTTCGAGGTCCGGCTCCCGGTCGAGGATCAGACGCACACCCCGGCGGACGAGAGCGTGGTCGTCGGCGAGCAGGATCCGGATCGTCCCCGTGTCCGGGCCGGGGCTCGTGGGGGTGTCGGGCATGTCGTCAGAGCTGCTTTCGGGAGACGGGCGCGGTGAGCGTGACCTGGGTGCCGGTGCCGGTGCCGGTGCCGGTGACCGTGGCCCCGGCGTCGTCTTCGGCGTCGGCGTCGGCGTCGGCGTCGGTGCGGGGGGCCGGGGCGACCTCCAGGCCGCCCCCGATGAAAAGGGCCCGCTCGCGCATGCCCCGGATCCCGGCGCCCTCGCGCGGAGCGGTGATGCCGCGGCCGTCGTCGGTGACGGTCAGCACCACTCTGTCACGGGCGAGCCGCAGCGCCACGGTGACCTGTCCGGCGTCCGCGTGGCGGGCGGCGTTGGTCAGCGACTCCTGGGCGACGCGGTAGAGGACCAGCTCCGTCTCCGGATCCAGGGCGGGCAGTTCGGCATCGAAACGACGGGCGACCTTCAGCCCCGTGTGGGTGGCGAAGTCCTCGGTGAGCGAGGTCAGCGCGCTGACCAGTCCCAGATCGTCCAGCACACCGGGCCGCAGCCGGCGCACCAGGCGGCGCACCTCGTCCAGGCTGTCCCGGGTGATCTCCTGGATCTCCAGCAGTTCCTCGCCCAGCGGGCCGGGCGCGCTGTCCGCGGCCCGCTTCAGCCCCAGCAGGATCGCGGTCATGCTCTGGCCGACCTCGTCGTGCAGCTCCTGCGCGATACGGCGGCGTTCGGCCTCCTGGGCCAGCAGCACCCGGGCGCTGCTGGCGACCCGCTCCTGTTCCAGCCGTTCGAGCATCGCGTTGAACGTACGGATGACCTCCGCGACCTCGCCGCCTCCCTGAGCGGGCAGGCGCTGGCCGGGACGCAGCAGGTCCACGGTGGCCATCAGCCGTGTCAGACGGTCCAGCGGGGCCAGACCGAGCCGCAGCAGCGCGGCGTTGGCGAACAGCATGACCACCAGGCCGCCGACCAGGATCACCGCCTCCGTGAGCACCACCGGCACCGAGACGGTCACCGGCGCCCACAGCAGCAGCGCCGTGGCCGAGCCCAGCACCACGGCGTTCAGGGCGAAGATCCGCCAGAACAACGACACCGGCTCGCGCCTCCCTCTTTCCTCGCTCCGACCGTTCACCTCCACTGTCGGCCACCGCGCGACCGTCCCGGGCATCCACGGTGCCGCGTGCCGCGTGCCGCGTGCCGCGTGCCGCGTGCCGCGTGCCGCGTGGCCGGGCGTCGGGCGTCGGGCGTCGGGCGTCGGGCGTCGGGAGAGCCTGCGACAGCCTCTCCCGGTCCGTCTCTCCCCGTCGATGGGACCCGGACCCCATTTCGCCCGGGCAGCGCCACCCATGACGTCCGCGCATGGGGTCCGCGCCCCGCCCCGAATGGGGTCCGCGCCCGATGGCCGGCGCCCTGCCCGTCCGGCCAGGGTGGAGACACCACCCCTCCGGCGGGCGGCCCGGACACGCTGCCGGGCCGCCCGCCTTCCGGACCCGTCCGGCGACGGCGTGAGGGGTGCCGCCCAGAAAGGACATCACCATGTCGCTCCCTTCCACCCAGGCCGACCCCCACCGGGACGACGTGCGGCAGCGCCTGGAGCACGCCCGCACCTCCCGGCTGGCACAGCTGGAGGCCCTTCGTGAGACCGGCCCCAGCGTGGACGCCCATCTGCTGTCCGAGCAGAAGGCCGCGGCGCAGCGGGTGCTGAAGGAGATCGAGGAAGCCCTCGTCCGGGTCGAGGACGGCACCTACGGAACCTGCCTGGGCTGCGCCAGGCCCGTTCCCGCGGAGCGGCTGGAGATCCTGCCCTACACCCGGTGCTGCGTCTCCTGCCAGCGCAGCACCGTCTGACCGCCGCCCGAACCGATGCTGCGCGCTGCCATGAGGAGGGGCGACGTGGTGAACCGACGGACCATCGGAGAGAGCACGCCCCACCTGTCCGCCGAAGACCTTGCCGTGCTGCGCGAGAACCTGCGGGAGCAGCTCCTGTTCCGCCAGGAGCAACTGCGCAGGCTCGCCGCGGCCGCCGGATCCCGCGCGGAGGACCGGCAGGCACGGCGGGCCGCCGGGCAGACGGAGGTCCGCGTCAAGCTCGCCGCCTCCGCCCGCATGGTCCTCACCGACGTCGAGGCGGCCCTGGCGCGGATGGACGACGGCTCGTACGGCGCCTGCCATGTGTGCCGGTGCCCCATCGACCGGGAACGGCTGATGATCGTGCCGCAGGTCCGCCGCTGCGCCCCCTGCCAGCAGGTCGGGGAGGCCCTCCCGTGACCGACGCACACCGTCGTCCGTACGCTGCCCCTTCCCGGTACCGGCCCCGGCCGATGTGCCGGTGGTGCTGCGGCGTCGCCCTGGACATCGGCAGCGCCCGTACCCGCGCCTGGATCGCCGGACGTGGTGTCGTCGTCGACGTGCCCACCGTGACGCACTCCGGCACCGGCGTGGTCCACCCCGTCCGGCGGGGCACCGTCGTCGACATCCAGGGCTGCGCCCGGATGCTCCGGCACCTGCTCGCCGACCGGCTGCCCCGCCTCGCCCGCCCCATGATCATTGTCACAGTTCACGTCCTTGACGGGCCGGCCTGTCACGCCCGGGTCCGCGCGGCCCTGGAGGTGCTGGAACCGCGCAGTGTCCTGACCGTGCCCGGTGCCCGGAGCGTCGCCCTGGCCGCGGGCGCGGACCTCTCCCGCCCCCTGCTGGTGGTGGACCTGGGAGCACATGTCACGGAGGTGGTGCTGCTGAGCGACGGCGCCGTCGCCGACGCCCGTCGCGTCGCACTGGGCACCGTCGACCTGGATGAAACGGTCGAACCGGTGCAGATGGCCGACGTTGTGGCCGGAATGCCGGCCGAGATGCTCCGCCAGGACCACACCGGTCTCACCGAGGAGGCCCTGGGTCGCGGCGTCCTCCTGGCCGGCGGAGGCGCCCTGCGTCCCGGCCTCACCGGACGGCTCACCGCCCTGCTGCCGGCGCCGCTGCGGGTGGTCCCCGCCCCGCACACCGCGGCCGTCCGTGGCGCCGCCGGATTGCTGCAGTCCGCCCGTTTTCACCCGTCTGTCCCCGGTGTCTGACCGGCCGACGGCCCACCCCGACTTCACGGAGTTCCCAGGCATGTACAAAAATGAGTCGGATAACTGGGCTCCGACAGGGTAGAACGGACGCCGGGGCTTTCCGGAGACGGACGGCCTCACCCACAGACCAGCCGGGACCTCTCGGCGATATCGAAGGACAAGCAGCATGGCCAGCGGCACCGTGAAGTGGTTCAACGCCGAAAAGGGCTTCGGTTTCATCGCCCAGGACGGCGGCGGCCCGGACGTCTTCGCCCACTACTCCAACATCAGCGGCAACGGCTACCGGGAGCTGGTGGAGGGCGAGCAGGTCACCTTCGACGTGACCCAGGGCCAGAAGGGCCCCCAGGCCGAGAACATCGTGCGCGGCTGATCCCCGCCACGTGAACGAGGGGCCCGGCGTCAGCCGGGCCCCTTTTTCTCGTCACCCCGGGCTCCGGTCCGCCACCCGTGCGGGTGTGTTGCCGTGTCGTCGCCCGGGGTCCCTCCGTCCGGCCGGGAGACTGGCCGGAACACGTGGGACGCAGACGTAGCGAAGGATCATGATGACGGAAGAGCTGTACGCGACGCTGAAGACCAACCAGGGCGACATCGTGATCCGGCTGCTGCCGGACCACGCGCCCAAGACGGTCCGGAACTTCGTGGAACTCGCCAAGGGCGAACGGCAGTGGGTCGATCCGAACACGGGGCAGCCGAGCTCGGAACCGCTGTACAACGGCACGGTCTTCCACCGGGTCATCGAGGGCTTCATGATCCAGGGCGGCGACCCCCTCGGCAACGGAACCGGCGGGCCCGGGTACAAGTTCGCCGACGAGTTCCACCCGGACCTGGCGTTCACCCAGCCCTATCTGCTGGCCATGGCCAATGCCGGACCGGGCACCAACGGCTCCCAGTTCTTCATCACCGTCTCGCCGACCGCCTGGCTCACCGGCAAGCACACCATCTTCGGCGAAGTCGCCGACGAGGCCGGCAAGAAGGTCGTCGACGCCATCGTCAGGACGGAGACCAACCCCCGCAACGACCGCCCGCTGAAGGACGTCGTCATCGAAGAGGTCGTCGTCGAGACACGCTGACCGGGCGTCCCCCAGGGGCTCTGCCTGTCGGGGCGTCCCGGTGGGGCCGCGACACGGCCGCCGCCGACGCCCCGCGGGCCGGCGGCCCCGCCCCGGCCGCCGGCCCGGACCCACACGGCCCGTCCGACGCGCCGGTGCCGCTCCTACGACAGAGAGCCGACATCCCGCCATGCCTCGCTCGATCGCCTCGAACACCCGGGTCGACCTCGCCGGTCTCCTCGACTTCGTCCGCCCCCGCCACCGCGCCCTGCTCCTCACCCGCCGCGGCGACGGGTCTCCGCAGGCTTCCCCGCTGACCTGCGGAGTGGACGACTCCGGTCGCCTGGTCGTCTCCACCTACCCGGAACGGGCCAAGACCCGCAACGCGCGCCGGGACGCCTCGGTGAGCATCGTCGTCCTGTCGGACGACTGGAACGGGCCCTGGGTGCAGATCGACGGGGAGGCCGAGGTGCTCGACGTCCCGGACTCGGTCGAGCCGCTCGTCGAGTACTACCGCAACATCGCCGGAGAGCACCCGGACTGGGACGAGTACCGCACCGCGATGGTCGAGCAGGGCAAGTCCCTCATCCGGATCACCCCGCGCCGCTGGGGCCCGGTCGCGGTCGGCGGATTCCCGGCACGCCTCGCCGGCTGACCCGGACGCCGCCCGGCGGGCCGGAGGGCGGTGAGCTCCGCCGGACGGGCCGTCGGCGGAGTGCCCGTGGCCGTACGCCGCCCGGGCGGAGCGCGCCGCCCCGGCGGAACCGGGGGCCGGGAAGCGGGGGCCGGGAAGCGGGGCCGGCCGCCCCTGAGGAGTTCTGCGCGACGGTGGACCCCCGTCCTGCCGCCGGCCGAGGGCGCACGCCCGGGCGGGCCCTGCCGCCGCGGTCCGCCGCACGTCACGCCCCGCCGCGTCCCTTCGCCCGGTGGGACGCCTGACAGACCCCTCCACTCTCGCGGCGGTCCCTCCGTAACGCTCTTCGCACCTCGTGCCAAGTACAGGTGAGACCGCGAAGGACTCACCACGTTCCGGCGACGAGGACCGGCGGACCGCCGACGAGAAGGAGACGCATGTGCACGACGGGGAACGGCTACAGGGCGGGCTCGCCGCGGCGGCGCGCGACCCGAAGCTCTTCGAGGAGTTCTACCGGCGTCACGTGGACGGGGTGATGCGTTTCGCCGCCCGACGGGTCGAGGACCCGCACACCGCGGCCGACCTGACGGCCGAGATCTTCCTCGCCGTGCTCGACTCCGCCCACACCTACCGGCCGCGCCTCGGCAGCGAGACGGCCTGGCTGTACGGCATCGCCCGCAACGTCGTGTCGGCGGAGCGCCGCCGCGTCGCCCAGGAGACCCGGCGCGATCTGCGCATCCGCGGGCGACGGCTGCTCGACGCCGACGACATCGCCCGTATCGAGGACCGGATCGACGCGGAGAGCCCCGGGCGGCGCGCCCTGGCCGCACTGGCGCGGCTGCCCGGCGGCGAGCGAGCGGTCCTGGAACTGGTCGCGGTGGACCAGCTCACGGTCACGGAGGCGGCGGCCGCGCTGGGCATCCGCACGGTCACCGCCCGGGTCCGGCTGCACCGGGCCCGCAAGGCCCTGCGCGCGGAGACGGAGGCCGAGGCGGCCACGGAGGCGAGGCCCGGCGGGGCCACGGAACCGAACCCCGTCGCCGTACCGCCGCGTTCGGCGGGCCCGGGGGCGCCGGGCGCCTCACTGCTGCGTGTCACGAGGGGAGAAGCATGAGCACGGGGACGCGGTTCGAGGACCGGCTGCTGGACGCGCTGAACAGGGAGATCGAACTGCGGGAGGCCCGGACCGGCGAGGCCGTCGCCCCGGACGGAGCCCGTACGAGGGCCGACGCACGCGGCCGGTCCCCGCGGTCCGGGATCCTCACCCCGCCACGGCTCGCCGTCGTCGCGGCGGCCTGCGCGGCGGCCTGGCTGGCCGCGCCGGCCCTGCCCGGCTCACCCGCGGAAGCGAAGGCGTACGCGGTGGAGCGCCACAGCGACGGCAGCGTCCGGCTCACCGTCAGGGACCAGGACATCAGCGTCGCGGACCAGCGCGAACTCGCGGCGAAAGTGAGCGCGTGGGGCATCCACGTGACCGTCGACGTCCTCGCTCCCGGCTACGTCTGCGGGCGCAGCGACGTCACCTCCGCCCTCGTGGCGATCGACGGACGGGGGCACCGGGTCCCCGTCGTCCCCATGGAGGCGCGCTGGGACGTCACCCTGCGCCGGGGCAACGTGCTGGCCTTCGAGAACACCAGAGGGGACTCCCGGCCGCGCGCCGTCGAGTTCTACGAGACCACCGGCGTGGCCGAGCCGTGCAGACCGAGGAAGGTCATCCTGCCGGACGACTAGGGCCCTTCTGGCGGATCTCCGTGGGAGAAGGAGCGGCGTTCGGTGCGTGCGATCGGTGTGCGGCGCGGAGGGTCATGTGGCGGAGCCA